>JADZCN010000043.1 GCA_020851565.1 Acidobacteriota bacterium
GAACGCAGACTACGCTCTCGCTGCTTAATAACCAGTGAGCGGTCGCCCCGGGACGGCCTGTGGCCCGGGGATGACCGTCATCAAGCAGGCTGGCTGTCACGTGCCGCTCCGACGCGTGATGGCGAGACCTATCGGAGATGGCGGCCGGGGCACTTGGCCCCGTTCCTAACCGGTCGCGACATCAGAATGGGGACACGCACGTAGAGGACTGCGACGACGTATCTTCGGACGCGGGTTCAACTCCCGCCGCCTCCACCACCTAACCTGTTGAGTCGTCACGGCTTCCTCTTTTCCGTCGGGGAGGCTTCCCCGACGCCCTCCCCGTCCAGGAGCCGAATCGCCTGATCGCGGCTGCTCGGGCTCAGGTGCATGTACCGTTGGGTCGTGCTGAGGTGCTTGTGCCCCATCAGGACCTGGATCTGCTTCGGCGTGGCGCCCAGGCTCGCGAGCCGCGTCCCGAAGGTGTGCCGCAACCGGTGCACGGGGCGCGCGGACTCGGCGACGGCCGCCCGGGCGATGGCGCGCTCGACGAGCACGCGCAGGACCTTCTCGGTCAACGGTTCGCCATCGTGATGCACCAGCACGCGCTCGTGCCGCAGGTGGCGATGGCCGCTGAGCGCCGCGAGCAGTCGGGCGGTCATCGGGATGAGCCGCGACTGCCAGCCCTTCGGCGCCTCAACGTGGCCGCGCCACTCCGCCTGCTGCACGCGGATCTGCCGACGCTTCAGGTCGACGTCTCGCCACCGCAGCGCCCGTATCTCCCCTGCCCGGAGTCCCGCATCGCCGGCCAGCAGCACGGCCAGGTAGGTCGTCGCCGAGATCGCGGCCGCTGCCGTCACCACGGCGTCGTAGTCGGCCGGCTCGTAGTAGTCCATCTCGCGATCGGGCACCTTCACGCCGACCACCTCGCACGGCATCGCGGCGATGACGCCCCACTTCACCGCCTGTCGCAGCATTGTGGCGATGACCGCCAAGATGTTGTTGGTCGTCTTCGGGCGCCGGTCCGCGAGCCTGGCCTTGAGGGCCTGGACGTCCCCCGTGGTCACGGCGTCGAGCGCCTTGTGCCCGATGGCGGGCTGCAGGTGGGTGCGCCAGATCGATTCCTTCGAGCGCACCTCGGAGGGCTTCTGCCGGTTGGCGTGCACGTACTGCTCGAGGAAGCGCGGCCAGAACTCCGCGCAGGTCGGCACGCGCGAGCCCGCGGCGTCATCAGTGCCGGGGGCGGGTTTCTGGGGCTTGCCGTGGCGCACGACGTAGCGCTCGCGATCCTCGGCCCATCGACGAACCGCGCTCTTCGTGGAGAGCCGCGAGATGACCCGCTCGCGGTGCTTCACGCCGGCCGCGTCCTTCCAGCGGATGTCCACCTCGAAGCGGTCGCCGCGAGCCTTGATGCGAATGCTCATCGTCGTGGCGCCATTCTACGCCGAGCGTTGTTCGGCCTCGTCCAGCCACTGCTGGATGGCGGATTCCCGGAACACGAGACGGCCGCCGAGCTTCGCCTTGCCGGGGATCTTGCCCTCTTCCGCCCAACGGTACAGCGTGCGCGGGCTGAGGCTCGTGAGCGCCGAGACCTGCTCGACCGTGAGGTACCGGCGGGACTCCAAGAGGCTCAACGTGCATCCTCCCCATCGTGCAAGTCGCTCCGTTCCCCGAGCATGCGCGCGGCCAGGACATGACCCGCCGGGCGGGCTTGGCGCGCGGCGACGTCAGGCATGGGCGGCCTCGCCGCGCGGGGAGCGCGCCCCGAGTGGTTCGCTGCCAACCGGGGGGAGGATTCGCCGTCCACCCAGTCGTCACCTCCTCGCCCACCTTGCGCCCACCGGTCACCGATGTGGCGGGTTGTGGTGAGTTTGGGGGTGCTTTCTATGTTTTCTCGCGTAAGCGTTGTCATAGAGAGAAAGCAGAAATAAGGGTCAAACTCACCATTTCCTAAGAAAAACTCACCACACGGAGCCCCGCATAGAAGGCTCCCCGGCGGTCTGAATCCTTCTGGAACCGTTCCGACACCTTGCGCCCGAACATCGTCTTGGTGAGGCGGTCCTCCTTCCGCAGGTGACCTGCATCGGCCCACTGCACGTAGTGCGCGTATAGGTCGCCCGCCCGCGTCACGGCCATCGGATCCAGCTCGCACCCTTCAGCGAGGAAGTCGTTCAGGGTGTCGCTGTCGCGCTCGTACCTGCTTGTGGCCTCAGTCACGACAGCCGACGGGACGAGGCCCGTCTCTTGCCACCGGCGGGCGCCCCGGACTGCCCACGCGAGGATGCCCGGGCGCTCGGCCCGCAGTTCGGCGTCGAGGCTCGGATTGACGGCGAAGGCCTGCGTGAAGGGGATGAGACGCAGCCGGCGCCAGAACCCCCGCGAGTCGTCGCGGACCACGGGTTTGTGATTGACAGCCAGGAAGAACTTCGCCACGGGCTTGAAGGTGAAGAACTCTGAGTGCAGGAACCGAGCGGTCATCGGGTCACAACCGGTCAGGGCCTTGACGCGCGCTTCGTTGATGCGCGTGCCGTCGTTCGTCTCACTGGCGGTGACGAAGCGCCGACCGACGAGGGCCGCCAGGTCGTTAGGGATAGCCGCCCGCTGGTTCATCTCAATGGTCGAGAACGGCATCGCGTACGCGTAGTCGCCGAGCACGTCCGCGATCGTGTTGATGAAGGTGCCCTTCCCGTTCGAGCCCGTCCCGAACGCGAGGAATAGGCACTGCTCGGTGGTGATCCCGGTGAGGGCGTACCCGACGGCCGCGTGCATGTAGTCGATGAGGTCGGCGTCGCCCGCGAAGACTTCGACGAGGAATCGTTCCCACCGCGGACAGCGGGCGTCCGGGTCGAACGGCACCGCCGTCTGCATGGTGATGTTGTCCTCGCGCCGTCCGTCACGGAGCTCGCCGGTCCGCAGGTCCACAATTCCATTGGGCACGCCCAGTAGCCACGGGTCGGCGTCCCACTGGTCGCCGGCATCCGCGATGGGTTTCAGGGACTGCGCCAGTGTCAACAGGCTGGCAAGAGCGTGACGCCGTTCCAGGCGCATGGCGAAGGTCAGGGTTTTCTGCCGGCGCTCCTGACTCGTCAAACTCATCGCTTCTCGCTGGTATGTGCGAGCGAACTCGAGCGCGAGGCGCGTGATGGCGCTGTCCCGATCGGTGGCCCAGTGGTGCCTATCCCAAAGCATCCAGCGCTCGCGGCGATGGTCATAGCGGACGTCGTCGCCGTGCCGGCGCGCGAAGCGCTCGGCCGCCCCGGCCTCGGTGAGACGATCCTCGGTGACCACGAGCGCGGGCCTGGCGGACGGGTCGGGCGGCAGGCAGTCGTGGTGCGTGCAGTCGTACGTCTCGTGCAGGTCGCAGCGTGTCGGGTCGTGCTCCGCGAAGGCATCGACAATCGGGGTCACGAGACAAGCCCTCCGATCGGCTCGGTGCCGTATCGCCGGGCGTGCTGGACCTTGCGCGCGATCCAGTCGCGCGTCCAGCCCGGCCGGCCGCCGGCCCACATCCAGAGCAGGGCCTCGGCGTCAGCGTCACTAAGCCCGAACCCGCGGACAAGCCGGCAGGCGGCATAGAGCGTCCGCTCGTCTGAGCCGTGCCCGATTTCCGGCCGCGGGATGGTGGATAGGTAGCGCCTGGCCCGCGTCACGATGTCGCCGGACGGGTGCCCCGCTGGCGGCGACGGGCCCGCCGGCCGTCCCCGGCGCTGCAGCCACCCAGTCCAGAACCGCGGCACGTCGTCCCGGGTCCAGTCGCCGGCTGCGATGTACTCCACGCCGGACGCATGGAGACTACCCGGCCCGATGACATAACCGCCGTCGCCGCGGACATCGACGTCGATCCGGCCGTCGCGCGTCTCAAGCTTCGCGCGGTTGCCGATGGTGATCCCCGGGTGCCTGAAGAACAGATGGAAGCCGCGCGCCGTCTTCGTTTGCCAGGGCGTGTACGGCAGGTGCCGGACGCACCAGCGCAGGCCGTCGCGAGAGTCGGCATCGACGACGACAAGGTTGGAGACGGCGCCAGTGACGATGGCCAGGTTGCTGGCGGCTCCAGCGAACCACGCGCTCAATTCGTCGTCGGTCGCGCGCCGCTGCTGGAACTGCCGCCACGAGATCGCCGGCACCTTGCCGTCGTGGTGGGCGTCGGGCCGCGGGATGGGAATCACGCTGAACCCTCGGTGCGAGAGGGCCAGCGCCCGCTCGAGCATCGTCACCGGGCGCCTCCGGCCACGGCGCGGAGCGCGTGATCTCGCCGCGGCTCCGCAACACGCGTGGCATATCGACGGGCCTCGTCGAGAGTGGTGCAACGCTGCCCGTCAGGAAAGATCCAAGTGGCGACGCTGGCAACGGTGACCTCGAGACACCAGTGGTCGTCCACCTCCAGCAGCGTCCCGAGGGGCGTGATGGGCTTGGGCTGGCCGTCGATGATCTGCCACGCGAGTACCGGCTCTGTCCAGGACTCCCCGTCGCCCGAGAAGTGCACGACGTCCGTGCCGCGGCGTTCCTCGACGATGGCGCTCGGGTGCATCGGGATGTCGAGGGCGCGCACGAGTCCGAGCTTCTGGCCGCGGGCGTCGTAGCAGACCAGCGTGTCCGGATCACGCGCTACCGGCTCGAATCGCGCCACGTGGTCGAGATTGATGGGCGGCTGCCCCTCGGGGCCGTCCGCCAAATTGACGATGGTGGCCATCGCGCCTCCTCCGAAACAGGTCTCGGTCGGGGAACGATGTGGTATCGTGCGGGTGCCTCGTCCGCATGTCTCGTTCCCGTTCGACGCGCCGGCCCCTCAGCCGGCGCGTCGCGCGTACGGCTGCTACTGTTCGGTAGCGGCTGGGTCGCTCTCTCTGGCGACTCTCCCGGCTCGCGAGCGCGCGAGGGCCTCTACGTCCTCGCGGGTGTAGAGGCGTCGACCAGCGCTGTCGCGCACAGCCGGCAACGCCCCCTCACGATTGAGTTGTGTGACTCGCGACGCGGATACCTTGAGGATTTCGCCTGCTCCGGTTGCGCCAAGAAGTGTTGCCGCCATTCTTTTCGCTCCTATTGCACGTAGTGATTAGCGAGAGGCCTTACCAGTAATGGGAGTATGCACCCAGGTTTCTCCCCCCTTTTGGCAGCGCCCCGCGGAAGCACAATACGAGTGTCGATGTGGTCTAATCTCGGTGCTGTATGGGGTTGTGTGTCCCACAAAAAGCATCGTCTGTTCATCCACCTTGGTGCTAAATTCTGCTTGACAGGAGTTTCTCCGGACGACGCTCTCGCGCGTCTACGGTGTTGCGGCGGCCAGGCCCCAGTCGAGGTGGTTCATGAGCACACCACCGGACCCTAACAGCCGTCGGAGTCTACGTAGAGCCCGTGCTCTATGGGGGCGACCACCGCTGTCCACTGGTGATATTGAGCGGCTCGAGGAGAGGGCCTTCCAGCGGGCTCTAGAGCGTCAGCAACGTGACGATGCCCTGCGTGATGAAGGACGTCGTCGAGGGCGCCGAGAGGGCCGGTACGAAACCTATGCGGTTCTTGTTCTCGTCAGCGCCGCGTGGGTGGGTACTTCGCGAGCGGCCGGTGCCGACGTTCTGATATTCATCCTCGCCATGATCGTCGTGTCGCTCGCGTCCACTTGGTTCACGGAGCGCTGACGAGGGGGTAGCTGGGCGGTCCGGCGAGCCCGCGCGGCGGGCGGTGAAGAAGCATCAGAGCAGTGACGAAGTCCAGGAAAGTGAGGCCCCGATGAAGGTGGCGCTGTACGCACGCGTGAGCACGGCTGAGCAGACCGCCGACAACCAGGTCTTCGAGCTGCGCCGCTACTGTGAGGCGCGTGGCTGGGCGATCGCCGAGGAGTTCGTCGACCACGGCGTCAGCGGCGCGAAGGACTCGCGCCCGGCGCTCGATGCCCTGATGGCCGCGGCGCGCCGGCGGCGCGTCGACGCCGTGGTCGTGTGGCGGCTGGACCGCCTCGGGCGCTCGCTGCGCCACCTGCTCCTCACGCTCGACGAGCTCACCTCGCGCGGCGTCGCCTTCGTGAGCCTCGGCGAGGGCATCGACACGGGGACCGCCGCCGGCCGGCTGCAGCTCCACATCCTCGGCGCCCTGGCGGAGTTCGAGCGCGAGCGGATTCGGGAGCGTGTCGTGCTTGGGCTGCAGCGCGCCCGCCGGCAGGGCCGGGTGCTCGGGCGGCCGCGCCAGCAGCCACCCACGGGGGCGACGCTCGCCGACTGCTCCGGGTTGTCGGTGCGCGAGGCGGCACGGGTGCTCGGCGTCTCCCGCTCGACGGCCCAGCGTTTGCTGGCCGCCGGGCGTCCCAAATCCCACCTCGGCGCGGCCTGACCTTCGCCCGAGATCGCGCCCGGATCCGAGCGTTCACGCCGGCGTGACGAGGTGACCCGAATCATCTGGATTGGGTCGCCTGTGGTCTGGTGTTCAACCTGGACCTTCACGCCGGGGCGCGAATCGCGCATTGCGCGCGCTTTCGGCGGCTGCTCTGGCGGCAACGTCGGAAGCTCGCGTCTTCGGGATGGCCGCGGCCTCGTGGCCTAGCCCCCTGCTAGTGGAGCCTCCGATCGTAGTTGTAGCCGACCTGAGTGACAAACCTGAGGTTGTTCACACTCGCAGTCCGGTAGAAGTTGCGCGCATACCCGTGCCGATGGGAGGTCCCAAACTTGTCGAGGTAGTCCACGTACCCGATGGCATACAGGCTCAGTCTCCCGTGAAGGATGTCATCGACGCTGCGGTCTTGGAGTGAGATGTTCATGAATATCTGCGTCTTCTGACCGGCACCCAAGAAGATCTCCGCTGAGGAGGTGCGCGAGAGGTCATAGGGAGGATCCGGTGGGAGGGGTTGGTCAGTGATCAGGAATTGCAGGCAGGTGGCGGTCACCTGAGCAGGCGTTCTCCCGATGTTTCGAATCGAGACGGTCAGGCTGATATCCCGGAGCCACTCGGGCGGGGGTGAATCGCCGACTATACGTGGATGCTGGCCGATAGACAGGCCGGGCGGTCGGTGACTGATGACCACATAGCTGCGTTCGACTTCGCGCGTCACGTCGAGCGTGGCCTCAAGGGTCTGCCGCTGAAGGTTGCCAACCCAATAGGTGAGCCCGGCGAACAGGGCCACCAGCAGGGTCGAGAGGGCATCCATCGTGTCGAGGTAACCCGGCGCGAGCACCAGGCGAACGAGGCCGATGCCGTCAGGAGAGCGGCTGGGTGAGATGACCTCGAGCCTCACGCAGAGAATCGCGATGACGCCGAATCCGAAGAACACCCAGGCCGCGCGAGTCCATCGGTTCATGGGACCATGATCCTACGAGACCGGCGTTGGTCATCACTCAGCGCCCGAGCCACCCGGCCCCGCGCGGCGCCGGCGGCCCCTGCACCACAGCACACGCTCGAGGAAAGCTGCGCACCGCCTCTCGGGCGGGCAGGAGCGCGGCGCCTGATGGTCGACCAGTTTGGCGGCCAGTCTAAACTAAGGGCGACGTTCGGTGTCGTTCCCCCACCGCTGCGACATGATGCCGGCGACGGGGTCTTCCGCGCGGTTCGCATACTGCGCGGTCCGCGCGATGGCGAACGAACGAATCTGCGCCTGGGGAAACGCCTGCGCGATTCGACCCGCTGCGCCAAGGAGGGTCGCCCCCCGAGTCACGATGTCATCGACCAGAACCACCGATGTCGTGGCCGCCTGTGCCGTAAGGTTGCCGTCAACCCACATTGTGTCGTAGTGACGCTGAAACGACGGTCGGCCGCCAGGGGCCGCCGTCGCGGACTTCTGGACGGCGTCGGTGCGCTCGATGCACGCGAGCATCCGGCCGAGTCCGAGACGCTCCATCTCAAGGCACAGTAGGCGGCCCGTCGATACCGCCTTCGGCAGCATCTTCCCGTGGCCGGGCATCGGCACGAGCACGACGTCGGGTCCGAACCACGTGGCATATGGGCAGTTCGACCCCGCTAGGTGACCAGCGATGCGTTCGATCGCCGTGGTGATCAGTCGTCGGGGAGGCTGGCCGCGGTACGCGTCAGCCTTGATTCCCAGCAGAAATGCCTTGAGGTTCTGTTCGGCCGTGTTCTTGGCGTTGAACGGCCTTGGATATACGAAATGTGACGCGAAGAGCAGGTCACGCGGATAGGGCGGCCAACGGGTCGCCAAATGGGAGCCGTTCAAGCACGTCCTCCACGTTGGTCAGCACGCGCGCGCCGTAGCCGATCATCTCCGCCGGCCAGCTCAGTCCGGGGCGCTCGACTACCGACTTCATCAGGAATAGCGGCCGGCCCAACCGGAGAGCTTCCCAGCCCTGCGAGAGCGTGCCGCTACTATCGCCCGCCTCGACGATGACCGATGCGTCCACGATCAACGCCATCGTTCGATTGCGCCGTGGGAAATTGGAACGCTGAACGGCCATCCCGGCGGCGAACTGCGTGCAGAGAAGATGGTCGCGCCCGATGGCTGCTTGGAGTGACGCATTTTCCCGCGGATACACCTGGTCGAGCGGAGTGCCAAGCACGCCGATGGTGTGCCCGCACTCCATTGCAGCGCGATGTGCTACTGAGTCGATACCCCGCGCCAAGCCGCTGACCACGACGACACCAGCCTCCGCGAGCTGACGCGCGAGCTTGGACGTGCGCCGGATGCCCTCCTCCGATGCTTCTCGCGACCCCACCACGGACACCTTCGGTCGCATCGTGAGCAGTTGACGGTCGCCGCGCAGGTAGAGCACCTTCGGCGCATGGGCGCGCTCGAACTCGTTCAGTGTTCCGAGCACCTCTTCAATGGGGAACCCGTCGGACGCGTAAGCGAGAGGCTCCTCAGGAGCGTGCTTGCTGGCGCTTCGCATAACGCTCTCCCAGACTACACCAGTATCTACCGCGGCGGCCTTGCCGCCGAGCGCGTGGTGGCTGCGTTGTTGAATGACCTGCTGGGAAGAAGGCGTGGGAAGCATACGGGACGTGTATACCGGAGTCAAGCCCGCGGTCGGGGGCCACGCGGGGCACAGGTGACATGGCCGGCGCTCCGCTGGCAGTGATCTCGCCCTCGTCGGGTGACTCGGCCGCCACCGGCGCTGTACGAAGCGTTCGTGGGCCTGGACGGCATCGGCATCGGCGCCGGCGACCCGGGCCAGCGGAGCATCGAGGGCGCGGCGATACGTTGGCGTGAAAGACGATTCCAGCATCGGACGTCCTGCGCGGCCATCCGTGCCCATTCCGGCTCGCCCTCGGCCGCCGTCTCTTCAAGTTGCACCAGGCCGAACGCGCGCGGTAGCGCGTGGCGTCTGTTGACGTGGCACCTCAACGATCCGTCGACATCCGCTCCCGTTGCCGCTTGGCCTCGGCGATGCGCTGCCGGCCCGCGAGGAGGCGGCTCAGGATGTCGCCGGTCACCTCGACGCGCTGCACGTCCTGTCCATGGTAGCGGCCCAGGAAAGCGAGCGCGTCGCCCTTCGACCAGAACTTGATCTCCACCACGGTATCGGTGTGCCCATCGCCGCCGGCCATGTTGCGGATGACGGTCTTGGTGGAGGCAATGCAACGGCGCACATCGGCCGGGAGCTGGTGGATCGGGAGGAGGTTGCCGGCCGCATCGTAGCAGGCGCCGATGTCGGAGCTCGCGAGGCGCGACTGCTCCTGCAGGACCTCGTCGGCCGTGAGGATGCGCTCCGACAGGATGGAGCGGCGGCGCTCGGCGATGGCGGCCTGGATGTTAGCTTTTGTGAGCAGTCGGCGGGCCGTGACGCGGATCCCTGGCCCGTCTCTGTACCCGGCACGGCGGGCGGCTTCGGTGGCGTTGCCACCGGTGATGAGAAATTCGACGGCGAAGCGCTCTTCGCGGAGCGTGAGGGCGGGCGGGGACTGATCGGGCATGGCGTTGAAAGCGGGCAGTTGGATGCAACAAGATGCGTTCGGCACGTGCAGGTCGGGTTGGCGTTGCGGGAGACCCAGCAGCTGCTTCGCCCGGGCCTTGAGTTCCTCGTCCGTCATCGTTCGCACGGTCAGGGTGACGTCATGCCGTTCGACGAAGAGGCCCTAGTGCTTGAAGAGCAGCTCGATGTTCTTCCGACGTGGCCGAGCACCGCTGACGTTGGCGCTTCCGCGGCTTCATTGGGTGTCACCTTTCATGGGGTTGGCTGGCCTGGCGGCGTCGCCGCGCCTCGGCCTTCGGCCGCTCAGCAACCCCGACGAAGTCCTTCGTGGAGAGTGCGAATGAGCGGGTCTCCCGCTACGCAGTCCTTGCACTTGCAGCTGGGCATCGCTGGCGGCCTCTGCCTTCGAGTGTGCCACACGCGCGCACGCGGTGCTACCGACGTGGACGGTCCGCGAGTTCCAGCAACGAGTGAGTTGCCTTCACAGGCCCATACCGGGACCGATTGCGGCCGAGGCCGCGTAGAATAGCCAGCCATGAACCGCTTGTACTACGGTGACAACCTCGACGTCCTGCGCCGCCACGTGGGCGATGAGTCCGTCGACCTTGTCTACCTGGACCCGCCGTTCAACTCGAACGCCAACTACAACGTGCTCTTCGCCGAGCACGACGGCACCAAGGCTGCCTCTCAGATCAAGGCGTTCGAGGACACCTGGGAGTGGGATGAGAGCGCGGCGCGGGCCTATGAGGAGGTGGTGGAGCGAGGCGGACGCGTGTCGCTGGCGATGCAGGCCTTCCGGACGTTCCTGGGCGACAGCGACATGCTGGCTTACCTGGCGATGATGGCTCCTCGGCTGGTGGAGCTGCGCCGCGTCCTGAAGCCGACCGGCTCCATCTACCTGCACTGCGACCCCACCGCCAGCCACTACCTGAAGATGTTGATGGACGCCGTCTTCGGAACGGCGAGCTTCCGCAACGAAATCGTCTGGCGGAGGGTGACGGCTCACAGCGATGCGAAGAAGTGGTCACCCGTCGCCGACGTGATCTTCTACTACGGCAAGACAAACGACGTCGTGTGGAACACTCCGTTCGCACCGCATGATCCCGAGTACATCAAGGACAAGTATCGCTATCAGGATGAGCGCGGCGTCTATCGTCTCGACAACATGACCAGCCCCAACCCACGGCCGAACATGATGTACGAGTGGAAGGGGCACGCGTCGCCCACGAAGGGCTGGCGCTACTCGAAAGCGACGATGGCCAAGCTCGACGCGGAGAATCGGATCTGGTACCCCGATGACAAGAGTAAGCGACCACAGTTGAAACGCTACCTCCATGAGTCGGAGGGCATGGTCATGGGAACCGTGTGGGATGACATTCCGCCGATTAACTCACAGGCGCAGGAGCGGCTCGGCTACCCTACGCAGAAGCCCGAAGCCCTGCTTGAGCGGATCATCGGTGCGAGCACGAAGGAAGGCGACACCGTTCTGGATCCCTTCTGTGGCTGCGGCACGACGATCGCCGCTGCACAGAAGCTGAATCGGCGCTGGCTCGGGATTGACATCACCCACTTGGCGATCACGCTGATTCGCAGTCGCCTGACCGATACCTTCGGCGGGACCGTTCCCTACGAAGTCATCGGCGAACCTGTCTCCCTGCCGGATGCGACGGCCCTGGCCGAGTCCGACCCCTACCAGTTCCAGTGGTGGGCGCTGGGCCTCGTTGGCGCCCGCCCCGTCGAGCAGAAGAAGGGCGCGGACAAGGGCATCGACGGCCGCATCTACTTCCACGAAGGTCCCGGACAGACGAGGCAGATTGTTCTCTCCGTGAAGGCCGGCAAGCTCCACGCGACGCACGTCCGTGACCTGCGCGGCGTCGTCGAGCGCGAGAAGGCTGCCATCGGCGTGCTGCTGGCGATGGAGGAGCCGACGCGGGCGATGCGCGCCGAGGCCGCATCCGCGGGCTTCCATGAGTCGCCGTGGGGCAAGCACGCGCGGATCCAGATTCTCACCATTGAGGAACTCCTGGCCGGCAAGGGCATCGATCGGCCACCCGCGCAGGCCAGCGTGACGTTCAAGCGGGCGCCAAAGGCTAAGTCAGCGGTGGCTACCGCGCAGCCCTTTGACTTCGGTGGGGACGATGCCGACGAGCCTCTGTGACGCGGGGTGGCTAGGCTCCGGACGGCGAACGCCCCGTCCTCCGTTCACGCCGGCGTGAAGGCGGATCAGAGGGCCCCCACTGACAGTCTCACGCTTCCACCAGAGCGCCCACCTTGCCGCTCACGACCAGGTCCGTGAAGGCCGTCACGAGGTCCTCGCGGTGCCAACCTCGAGCGACCTGCTCCCGCAGGACCTCGAGGGCGTGCGACGCCGGCTGTTCCTCGCGGTACGCCCGCCGAGTGGTGATCGCGTCGAAGACGTCCGCGATGGCGATGATCTGGGCGAGCAGCGGAATGCTGTCACCGCGCAGGCCGTCAGGGTAGCCCGACCCGTCGAGCCGCTCGTGATGACTCCGCACGATGGGCCGAATCGCGTGCAGCGACCGCAAGTTGCCACAGAGCTCGTCGCCGATGCGCGTGTGCGATTGAATCTGGCGGTACTCCTCGGCCGTGAGGGGGCCCTGCTTCCGCAGGACGGCGTCGGGAATGGCCAGCATCCCGATGTCGTGCAGGAAGCCGCCGCGGTGCAGCGCCTGCAGGTCCGCGTCCGCCAACCCCAGGGCTCGGCCCAGCGCCGTCGCGTAGTTGGCCATGCGATGGCAGTGCCCCTCGGCGTAGCCATCGCGGGATTCGATCATCACCGCCAGCGTGGTGATGATGGCGGCCGCGGAGTCCATCTCGTCGGTGTAGCGCTTGAGCCGCGTCAGCGACCGGACGCGGGCCAGCAGCTCGGCGCGGTCGACCGGTGTGGTCACGAAATCGTCGGCGCCCGCCTCCAGACCGCGGACGCGACTCTCCTGATCGGCATGGTCGCTGACGAGGATGAGGGGCACGAGCCGCGTCCGGGCGTCGAAGCGCAGCTGCCGGCACAGGTCGAAGTCGTGCCGCCCGGCGAGCTCGACACTGACGAGCAGGACATCGGGAGCGCCCGTGCGCGCCTGGTAGAGGGTCGCGAGTCGATCGTGGACGACGTGCACGCGATGCCCGTCCGAGGCCAGCGTGTCGCGGAGGTCGTGCCCGGCACGGGCGTCGTGATGGGCGATGAGGACAGACGAGGCGGTGTGAGGATCGGCCATGTGCCACCCGGGAGGGGGAGCCCGTCTGTGTCAAGGATCGCGCGGCGCGGGGCCCCGGCGCAATGTCGAAGTCGGGCCTCGGGGAGCCTGCGCGTGAAACAGTGTGCAACGGCAGGCCACAACGGCGAGGCGCCGCGGTAGGCTAGGGCCGTGTCCCAGGGCATCCCGCCGGAAGTGGTCTCGATGGTCATGGAGCGGGCCCACGAGATCTTCTACCAGGTCACCCTCACCCATGGGGACCTCCGTCGCGCGACCGTGACCTTTGTGAGCCCGCAGTGTTTCCGCGTGACGGGCTGCCCCCCGGCGGAGTTCGAAGCCAACCCGCACCGCTGGTTCGAGCTGGTTCACCCGGAGGATCGGGAAGACCTGCTGGTGCAGACGGAGGCGATTCTGGCCTCGGGCCATGAGGGCACCCGCCTGTATCGGCTTCGCGATGTCGAGGGACACTACCGGCACATCGAAGACCGCGTGGTACCGATGCTGGACGGCTCCGGACGACCGGTCGGCTACCAGGGCATCGCCCGGGACATCACGCGCCGGGTCGAGGCCGAGGACCAGCGCCGTCGGGCGCTCGAAGCCCTCAAGAATGCCGAGCGAGGGGAAGCGCTCGGCCGCATGGCGGCCGCCATCGGGCACGACTTCAACAACATCCTGACCGTGATTCTCGGGTTCTCGGAAACGGCTGCGTTCACTTTGGGGGCCGAGCATCCCGTGACCACAGAACTGCGAGAGATCGACAGCGCGGTCGACCGAGGGGCGCGCCTCGTGCGGCAGCTGCTCGCCTTCAGCCGTCGTCAGGCCGTGGATCCGCAGTCGGTCGACCTCGCGGCGCACGTGTCCGGGCTCGACGCGATGCTTCGGCAGGCCGTCCCCGAGTCGGTGGCGCTGCAGCTCGCACTCGAGCGCTCGCCGTGGCGCGTGTTCATCGACCCCTCGCAGGTGGACCAGATCGTGTTGAACCTGGTGGCCAATGCCCGCGATGCGATGCCTGAAGGCGGCGTTCTCGAGGTCGCGGTGGGCAACGTGTCGCTCACGCCCGCGTTCTGTCAGCGCCACACAGGGGCCGTCGAGGGCGACTACGTCTGCATCGGCGTGCGTGACACCGGCGTGGGCATGACGCCTGAGATCATCCGGCACGCCTTCGTGCCGTTCTTCACGACGAAGCCCGAGGGGAAGGGGACGGGCATCGGGCTTGCCTCCGTCTTCGGGATCGTCAAGCAGAACCGGGGCTATGTCCTGATCGAGAGCGAGGTGGGGCACGGTACCACGGTGAGCGTGTACCTGCCGCGACAGGCGCCCTGACCGACAGCACGCCGGGAACGCACGCCTCCGCAGGTCGAGCGTCAGGGCACGCGGAACCGGCTCGTGTCGATGATCTGCGTGAAGTGCTTCACGAGGTAGGGATCGTGCTGGCGGCCCTGCATCTCGTGCAGCACCGCCAGGATCGCCGCGTGGGAGCGTCCGGGCCGGTACGCCCGCAGGTTGGCCATGGCGTCGTAGGCATCCCCGATGGCCACGATCCGCGCCAGGAGCGGGATGGCCTCGCCTTTCAGCCCATCGGGATAGCCGCTGCCGTCGAACCGCTCGTGATGATGGCGGATCGCCAGGCCGACGATGGCGCCATCCTCGAGGCCAGCGGCGTCGATGACGCGCTGCCCGCGCACCGAATGCGTCTTCATGATGGCCCAATCCTCGGCCGTGAAGGGGGAGGTCTTCCGGAGGATGTCGTCCGGGATGCCGATCTTGCCGACATCGTGCAGGCGGGCCGTGAGGGCCAGCTGGCGCAGCTCGGGCGAGGTCAGGCCGCAGCGCTGGCCGAGTTCGAGCGCCAGGCCGGCGACGCGGCCGCAGTGCTCATCCGTGGGTCGATCGCGCTCGTCCAGCGCCACGACGACGGCCGTGAGGTCTGCCTTCGGAACGCGACCGGGGACAGGTCGCATACTCGTGCAGCGTATCGGTCGGAATCGGTGCCGGCAAGAGGGGGCCAGGCCGAGCTGGCGGTCAGGGCGGCGTCCTCTTACGTGGCCGGGTGGGCGCCGAGAGTGCAGCGCCTGACGGGAGAGCGGGTTCGGTCCCCTCCAACGGTTCGTTACGCGGCTGGGAGACGCCTGCCTGCTGATGTGATTGCTATCACGCCGGCGTGAAACGTCGCGGCCGCGGCGTACCCTACGTGCCCCGGTGAACCTGCGTGAGGAGTCGCTGGAGTGCGCGGTCCCAATCCTCGAGTGCCCGGCGCTTCTCGTCGAGATACTGATGCTTGTTGTAGTGGCGCATGGTCACGGAGTGCTTCGCGTGATTCAGCACGCGGCCGATGATGGTCTCGTCGTGACCGAGTTCGGCGAGCCGCGTGGCCACCGTTCGCCGAAGGTCCGTCCACGTGTAGGCGCTGCCCGTCAACGCGGAGAGCGCTTGACGGATCTCCGACCTGGCCGGCCCCGAGAACACGCGAGGCTCGTCCGCAGACACCTCGGTCCGACGGCGCGTGAGCAGCGCGAGCGCGGTTGCCGGCAGCGGCACGGCGTGCGGATGGCCGTTCTTCGTCCGCCGTCCCGGGATCGCCCAGATCCCGGCCTCGAGGTCGAGCTCGAGCCAGGCCATCCCCGCCGTTTCCCCGCCCCGTTGCCCCAGGAGGAGTCGGAGGCGGATGACGTCGGCCGCCGGCCCCGGGTGGGCATCGAGCCCGGCCCAGAGCGCGCGGATCTCGGCATCGGTGAGCACGCGCTCGCCCGCGCGCTCGTCGAACCGCTTGATCATCCGGGCGGCCGGATGACTGTCGATGAGGGACCGGTCAAGGGCCAGGGTGAACATCCGGGAGATCACGGCCTGGATGCGGTTGACGCCGATGGTCATCCCCTGCGCGACGAGCTGGTCGAGCCGCTCGTGCACGTGGGTGCGGGTGATCGCGCGGAGCGGCAGGGCGCCCCACGCCGGCGTGAGGTACTTCCGGATCTTGCGCACGTCCTCGCGCCAGGTGCGCTTGCGGCCCTTCGCGAATTGCGCGTAGAGGTCGGCGAGATCCTGAAAGGTGAAGACGGCCGGCGCCGGGGCGGCGGCCGTCTGCCGCTCAGCGACGGGATCGCGGCGTTCCACTTGGACTGCGTAGCGATGCCCCGTGGCGACCTCCCGCGCCTTGGCGAGCGAGAGCACGTCGGTCGGGCCGAGGGCGAGCCAGCGCACCTTCCCCCCGCCCTTGACCCGATAGACGAAGGCCCAGGACTTCGCGCCGGTGGGCGTGACGCGGAGGACGAGCCCGCGGGCCAGGGCGTCGGCGAAGGTCGTGCGGCGGTCGACCCGGACGGTGGCGACGAACGCGGCCGTCAGGAGCGTCGGCATCTGTCTATCCGTGCGCCCCTAGCCGTTGATCGCCGCATGAACCAACGACAAGAACGCCTTCGCGAGTCGGTCAGCCTCGCGCTCGATCGCGCGCACCTGCCGCGCCCAATGCGCCGATGACGAGGCCGGACGGTCTGCGGCCGCGGCCCGCGACGTGCGGGTGGCTCTTCGAATCTTCCTGGGGCGGGTGGTCTTCGACACGGTTGCCTCCTGCTGAATGAGGCAACGACTGTGAGGTGCCCGGTAGAATGCGGGCAGCCGTTCGAGCCGTTGCTGCGGTTCGTCGGTTAGGCTCGCCGTCCTGCTCGCAACAGGCCGGCGGGCCGCTCTTTGTTGAAACCATAGCCGATGAATTCCGGTATGTCAATTAGAATCAATAGGTTGCAGGACCATAGTGGACCGCGCGCGAGGGACTATTGAGGTCCCAGCGGCTGTCCGGACACACTCATGATCTATGATCGGCTGAGGTTGTCGTAATCGCTGGGACACGCGCGCCGAGCAGCACCAGCCTCTCCCCCCGGGGCGGCGCGCCCTTCCTCAACTCGTGGGAGAGTGGTTCCATGCTGCACGCTGCCGTCCTGCTCCTGGTCATGTTCCTGACCGGCCCCGCCACCGCGCAGTCCCTCACGGACGCCGAAGTCGACGCCGCCATCGCCGCCGGGCAGAACCGCAAATTGAAGGACCTGATCGCCGACTGCACCGCGAAGCCGGGTTTCGGGTCGGCATTCGGATCCGCCATGGCCGGCGGTCTGCAGCCGAGCGGGGCGTACGACGTGAGCTTCGCCACCAGCGCGGGCCGCGTCGCGCTGCACGCCGCGCAAGCGAAGCGCCTCTACAAGCCTTTCACGCGCGACGACGTGACCAGCGACATGCGCCAGCCGGCCCTCTGGCTCTGGGTCGAGCCGCAAGCGCCGGTTCGGAACAACTCGGAGTTCAGGGTCGCCTCCCCGCTCGAGCGGGTCGTGCTCCGCGTGAAGGATGACGAGGGTGCCGTCCTTCAGCCGGAGGACATGAGCGTCGAGCCGGTCGCGTGGCAGAACCTGCTCGGCGCCGAGTTCGAAGGCACCCGGGCCCTCGTGTCCTTTGACCTGGCCGCCGTCCGCGGCTTGAAGCCAGGGAACCTCGAAGCGGTCCTCGTCACGCAAGCCGGCGAGCGCCGATGTGCGATTGGCACGAAGGAGCGACAGCGGCTGCTGACGGCGAAGTAGGCGCGCGGCACCTACATGACCGAACCCCAGGCGCGGCAGGCGGGGCACCGGCCCGCCTACGGCCGACCCTGCGGCCCCGTGGATACCGGGACGAGCGCACCATCCGAGTCGACGGCGCCTCGGCAAGCGGTCACCTCACCGGCGCCGACGGCGTCCCCCGAGTCGGCCGCGGCGGTTCGCGTGTGGGTCAATACGTCGTCCGGGGTCTATCACTGCGCCGGGACGCGCTACTACGGCAAGACGGCTCGCGGGACGTACATGCGGGAAGGAGAAGCGCGCCAACAGGGGCATCGGCCGGCAGGGGGCAGGGCGTGCGGACCGGTGAGCAACGTCGCGCCATCGGATTCGGTGACGGCCCCGGCGGCGCGCGCCGTGCCACCGCCAGCCGCGGCAGCGACCGCCACGACGCCGACGGCCTCGGGTGTGCGCGTCTGGGTCAACACCGGTTCCGGCGTCTACCACTGCCCGGGTACGCGCTACTACGGGAACACCAAGGCGGGCACCTACATGACTGAGTCCGAGGCCCGCGCTGCGGGACACCGGCCGGCAGGCGGGCGTGCCTGTCGCTGAGCGCGGGCGGCTTGGGGCTCGGACAGGATGGACCGGCAGAAGGTCCATATCGTCGAGACTCGATTTCTTGGGAAAGCACCACCCATGCCGTCCGCACCCGATCCCTCGAAGCCGTCCACGCCGCCGTCGAAGCCGAACTACGTGGGGCGGCTCGACCCAGAGAAACTCGATCGGCTACGCCCTCTGCCGAAGGCGGACCTGCGCCGGATCGCGGAGTCGGTCGGACGGAACCTGCGCCGCGGGCTCCTCAGCCCGAACCCGGACCCGCCATGAGCGGGCCGACGACGGGCAGATGGTGCGCGGGGGCGAGCTAGGTGACGGGGCTCTGATGTCGGTGGTGGGAAGGGCGGGGCTCGTCCGTACCTCCGGGGGCGACTCGGGCGCCACGTTTGCCCGACCGCATGTTCCGCCGGCCCTCTCCGACGAGCCTTACCGCCACACTGACTCTCCAACGGGCTCGCGGTCAAGGACGATCGACAAGACGCGAGGACCTCGGTGTGCTTCTGCGAGAGCGGACCCAGCGTCGAAGTGCAAGACCGGGGCGCTCTAGCGAACCCGCCGAGGGGCCGTCCGGTTCCTCCGACGCTGGATTCCTTCGCAGGATCGTAGAAGGCCTCCCCGCAGTCAAGCTGGACCCGCTCTTTCAGTCTGGCCGCCTCCGACCGGCGAGAAACAGCCCCGTCATTCCTGGGCGCGGGACCATGCGTCGAGGCAGGTGGTTCACGTCCACCTCGGCTGCTGCTCCGGCTCGGGCGTCTGCCGCACGTCGGCGAGGAACGCCCCGGCTGCCTTCCGCGAGCCTCGGGGAGGTGTATTGCGCAGCCTGCATCGCGGATGAGATACTCAGCGCCATCGCGGCCACGTCCTTTCTGGCCTGCGATCTTCAGGTCGAATGGCTCGCTGCGGAAGTCCGAACCGCAGCGAGCTCTTTTTCTTTTCAGAGTCGGGCGGTGGATGCCCAGTTATCGGCGAGACACCGCGATGGCACCCGGTTCTACGACCGCGAATTGGCTAACGTGGAGAAGGTGGGGGCGCGGGACTCCTACACCGCGGCACCATCCGACGCGGCTTTGTCGGATGCACAGAGTCCAACGGTCACACGGAGCCCCGGTCACAGGACAGCCGCAGGTGCCGGGGAGGTCGGCGCCGTGCGCGAGGACGAGGCGTCACCGATCAGCGATCGGTGCCCTGCAAGGCCGCGAGGACATCCGCGCAGACCCGGTCCTTCTCGTCGATCGCCGTCATCAGCGCGTCCCACAGGTCGAGCGTGCGCCTGAGATCGCCGGAGGCGCCCGAGCGTTCACACGCCTTGCAGTGGGCCTTGAGGGCGTCCAGTCCGGTGACCACGGCGTCCCGCGCGTCCAGTAAGACACGGGCCAGGTCGGCTCGTCCGATCCGCCAGAGGTCGAGCGCCAACGCGTGCGTGGCGCGAGTCGAGGAGGCCTCGGTGAGCGGTTCGCCTGTGCGCGCCTCCAGCGCGGCGATCTCAATGCGCGACTCGGCGGCGCGCTGCAGCGCGAACGCGTATTCGAGTTCGAACTGCTCAAGGAGTTGTTCTGGCGTGGGGTCATCCATGGCCACAGGCCTCGGTTCTTCGCTCAGCGCCGGATCGTCAGCCCGGCCTCCTTGAGAAAGGCGTCGGCCGCGGCCTGCGACGGGAACGTGGCGAACGTGCCGTTCGGGAGCTTGAGGGTGATAGACGCCGACGGCGGTGACGCCGGCCCGCGCTCGTCCAGCGGGACCGGAATCCCGTTCTGCATCAGGAACCGCCCCCCCGGCGTCGGCGCGACCTGGCGCACTTCGCGCGTCCGGTCGGGCCTGATGGCTTCGACCCTGAAGCGCCGCCCATCACCCGTGACCACGAGGTCACCCACGCGATGACCTCGGAACACAGGGGCGATGAGGTCCTTCACGTCTCCCACGGTGTCCCCCCAGGTTCGCTCGCGCGCGGGAGGTGGCGGAGTGTCCGGCCGATGGGTTGGGCCCCCCGGACCGGCGACGGCGCCTGGCGCGCCCGGCGGCGGCGCCGTGGCTCGGCGCGGCGCAGAGTCCCCGCGGTCTGGGAGCGTCGTGTCGGTCGAGCCAATTTGTTCGAGGAACGAGAGTTGGATGCGCTCCTTGGCGTCCTCGAGCTCGGCGAGCGCCACTTGCCACGTCAAGTCGTCCTCGGGATCCTCGCGGTGCGTGGGAATGTCCTGCGTCGCCTCCCGGAACACGCGCTCGGCGTTCCGGAGCTCGGCCTGCTTCCACCGCTCGGCCGCGGCGCGCTGGGCCTGAGAGAGCGCCGGCGTGCCGTCCGGCGTCTGGCGGCCGGCGTCCATCCACTGCCGGCGCGCGGCCAGCACTTCCGCCATCGAGAGCGGCCGGCCCTTCTCGGTCGCCATCGCGTCGACGAGCCCCTCGAACGTCCCGGCCTTCGGCTTCGCGCCCGGCGGCGGGCTGCTCACGAACTCCTGGCCCGGCTCGTCGGTGACGATCTTGATGGTGCTCGAGCCGTCGGGATTTGTGACCTTCACTTCGCGGGTGCCCGGGGCCTTGGGCCGCATCGCTTCGAGCTCGCGCGAGAGGTCGCTCACGGTGCGGGCCTTGTCGAAGGTCTGCTTGAGCCACCCCATGTCGACCGTCTCCGGCATCTGCTCCGGCGCGGTGAGCAGCCCGGCCTCGAGCGCCTGGGTGCGTGCCGCCGTCCACTTCGGCTGCTGCTCCGGCACCGGTGTCTGCCGCAAATCGATCAGCAGCGACCCGGCGGCCTTGGCCACCGCCTCACCGCGCGCCCGCTCCTGCGCGAGCTGCGCGACCTGCTGCTCGTCCGCCTTCGCCCACCACGCCATCGCCCGCTCGGGGTCGAGGTGGCTGACTTCCTGCGCGATGCGCTCGGGGTCGAGGCGTCCGGTCTCCGGGTCGCGGGGGGTGAGGCGGATCGCGTCCTGGACGGACGTCTCGCGCGCGGCGGCGTCGCGCTGCTGTTGCTGCTCGGCGTCCATCGCGCGGCCGCGGAGCAGGTCGGTGATGACGCCGCGGGCGGTCTGCCCGACGTCGGCCCACATCTGCCCGGCGATCGCCCCGGACCGCGCCACGGCATCGGCGCGCTGCGCGCCGCGAGAGCGAATGAGATCGGCGATGCGCGCCGTGGACGCGCGGTCGTCGTAGGGCGTTCTCACGTACGGGATGGTCACCGGCATGGAAGGGCCTCCATCAACAATCTTCGGGGTACACTGCGCAGCGGTCCCGCGCCGGCGCCGGTGTGCGTCGCAGTCTCCGCTGCTCGCCCCGGTCCAGAACGTCGGCGCGGGACCCTCTCTCCATGGACGTGGGTGGCGGTGCGTCCGGACGAGCCGCCCCGACTGGCCTCCGAATCGTCGTGCCGCCGCTGGTCAGTGTGCCCTGGGTGCATGTGCGCGTTCCGGTCTTGGTCACTCGAACAGCAGGAGCACACGCTGCGCGGTCAGGGCCGCGTCCTGGGCCGCCCGTCGGTCCTCGAGCGCCCGACGCCGGCAGCTTGGCCGGCAGTGCCGCTGATTGGGCCGCGCGGGCGTGAAGGACTCACCGCAGCCTGGACACGTCGCCGCCGTCGTCTCGACGCTGGTGCGACCTGGACGCGAGCGCGGTGTGGGCGTCGAGCTGCTCGACGCTGACCTGTTCCTTGAGGCGTCCCGGGGTTGGTCAACCTGTGTTGCAGTACCCCGGCGTGGCGCCTCCAGCCGGTCCGCCGGCCACGCCAGCCGCTGCCGGATCAGATCCCGCAGAGCGAGCCCGCGCAGCACCTCCCCGCGAAGGGAGGGAGAGAGCTGGGTCAACTCGTGGGCGCTCCAATCCGGCAGGTGGAGGTGGCGACGGTAACGCCGTCGTAGCCATCGCTTCAGCCACGCGCGCCGCTGCCTCACGGTCCACAGGGGGCGGGCGCCGAGTGCAGAGTTGCATTCGCGGCAGGCGCGCACCTGGATGAACGGGTAGCGGGCTGCGAGCCCGAGATTCAACAGCGTCAACCGAACGGAGCGGGGCGGAACGTGGTCGATGGTGTCACCAACGAGTCCGCAGTACACACAGGCGTTCTCGCTGAGGTCAGGATAGGCCACCATTCGGCCGAGCGAGCCGATTACCGGGGCGATCGGCCGGCGGTCCGAGGTCAGGTGTGGGTCGGGCATCGATCGCGGCTCCTGCGGGGGCCTTTACCGGCAGGCGTTCAGGTCCAGGTTGACGACACGGAAGCGCTGGGCCCCGGTGACTTCGAGCAGCACGAGATCGTCGTCCCCGTCGCCGTCGCCGTCCCGCGGCGGGGTGAACTGCCACCAATCGCCCGGCGGCAGGGTGAACGTGGGTTCGATGCAGAGCCCGGCGATCGGGATGGAGCCGCCGAATCCGGAGCGCGACGGGTGGCAGACGACCACGCTGTAGACGCCGGGTGACCACGCCAGGTCGGCGAGATAGCCGTGGCGCGTGCCGCGGTCGAGCCGGACCGGGATGATCACCACCGGGCCGAGGCGCAGGTCGGCCGCCTGGGCTTCAATGGTGACGGACTGTGCCGTCGAGGTGACCGGCGTCAGCACCGCCGCGCAGACGAGGGTGACGATCCACGTTCTCATGGGATGAGCCTCATGCCCCAATGGGTCTCAAAGGTGCCGCTGCTCCCGCCCTCGACGGTGAAGCCGCTGGCGCCCACCGCCGTGGCCGTGACGCGCACCGTCACGGTGTCGCCCGCCGTCAGCGACAGGAGCGCCGAGAGCGGCAACGACGCGCGCTCGTTCGTGGCGAGACTCCCCACGCCGCCCGTCGGGTAGAAGGTGCTGCTGCCGTTCAACACGACGCTCGCCGCCAGGCTGGTGACCGTGCCGCCGGAGCTGTTCAGCACGCGCACCGCGCCATACGAGGCGTACACGCCCGTCACGGGGGCCGTGAACGTGTCGCTCGCGAAGTCACTGCCGGGATCGGAGACTTCGTCGTCGAGGTCAACGGTGGTCCCGGAGAACAAGCCCGTGTCGTCCGCACTGTTGCGCGCGATGAATCCCGGCTGCGCGTCGGCCGACTGGTAGTAGGTGGTGTTGGCCACCCCGCTCGCGAAACTGTTGAAGGTGAACTCGCCGGTGCCCACCAGTTCGGCGGACCCCGAACTCCCGAACAGGGCGAGCCGTGGGTCGCCGTCCGCATCGTGCTGGAGGCGGAGCTCGCCCGCCGAGGTGGATGTCAGCGCGTAGGCCAGCCCGGAGCCGCCAGTCGAGGTGACCGTCAGGCCCGCATCGGCGCTCGGTCGCGTGATGACGAGCCCGCGGTTGTTCGCCGCGTCCACGGTCGCCACGCCCGACAGCGTGGTCGCTCCCGTCACCCCGAGCGTGCCGGGCACCGTCACGGCGCCGGTATTGCCAATCGCGAAGCGCGACGTGAGGGTCGCTGCTGCGCCGGCGCCGCTCGCGTTGTTCGGCGCCGTGTAGAACGTGTAGCCGCCGCTGCCGTTCTCCTGCAGGGCGATGCCGTAGCCGTTCCCGAAGTATTCCCACCGGGCATCCGTGTTGTCGAAGTAGAGGTTGCCGGTGTAGGCCGCCGAGGATCCCGCCGCGGACAGCACACCGCCGGTCACCTGCAGGTTGCCCGCGCCGATGGAGGCCGACGGACTGCTGCCCACGCCGACACGCCCGGAGAACGTGGCGGCCCCTGCCACTCCGAGCGTGCCGGTGAAGTTGGCCGCCGACGAGATCGTCTGCCTGTTGTAGGTGCCGCCGGTGACCGCCCCGGTCACGCCGAGCGTCCCGCCCACCGTGGTGTTCCCGGCCACGGCGAGCGTGAGCAGGGTCGGCGCCGCCGCCTCCACGATCCCCGTCGCGAGCACGAACGTGCTCGACGACTCCGCCGCCCCCACGAACCGCCGATTCGTCGGCGGCGTCGCCGCGAAGGCCCCGGCCGTCGCGCTCGCGTAGTACGGCGCCCCCGCCGTGAGCCCCGACAGCCCCGTCACGCGTCCCTGCACCCGCACCGACCCTGTCGATCCGCTCGCGATCGCCGCGAGCGTCACCCCGACGATCCGCGCCCCGCTCGACTTCGAGACGGTATCGGCATCCGTGAGATGCCAGCGCCCCGCGGTCGTGCTGTCGCTCCCGTCCGCCAGGAACACGAGCGCCCCGGCCGCGAGCGTCTCGCCCGCCGTGGCCGAGATATCGAGGTTGACGGTGTGCAGCGCCGGCGACGAGACGATCGTCACGTCGTAGACCTGCGTGCCGTCGCCGTCTCGCAGGACGAACCGGTAGCTCGCCGGCTGCATGTAGGCCACGACGCAGCCGCGGCCGTCGAGCGTGAGCGGATTACTGTGCGGCGTCGTGAGCGCGAAGTCGGTGTAGAGCGCGAGGGGCGTCGTCGTGCCGGCCACGTAGCTCGTGAGCGTGCCGCCGACAAGCGGGGCGCCGTTGGTCGAGTAGGCGCAGTACTCCGGCGGGATGAGCGTGGCCTGGGCGGCCGCGTCCCGCGCGAGGAGACACGCGAGCAGCAGCCCGGCGACCAGCCGGCCGCTCCGGACGAGGGGGTAGTGGGCGTGTCGGATGCGCATCGTGGACCTCGCGATTACTGCGGGGTGGGGGACGCCACACGGCGCCAACGCTGGCTCACGGCGTCGTAGACCAGCCCGACGCACGCCTGCGGTGCCACCATGAACGTCGGTCCGGCGAACCGGTGGGGTGCCTGGGACCGCGGGCTCTCGCCGACGAAGGTGAGCGGCCCGCCGTCGACCAGGCACACCCAGAGGCGCCGGTGCGAGGAGCGGAAGCCCGGCGTCTCACGCCACAGCGCCGGCACCGCGAGACCGGAGACCCGCCGGGCGCCCGTGGCCTGAACCCGGACAACCCACGAGAACGCGAGACCGCGCGGGTGCCAGTCGTCGGCGTCGGCCGACAGGGCAATGGTCGGGGCCGGGTTGGCGAGGCCCACGCCGGCCGCCAGGCGGTGCGCGAGGACGGGGCTCGCACCCGGGCCGCCCAGCGGGCGGCGGGGCGCGACGTGTGCGCCCACGGTGGCCACAGCCGTGGCAACGGCAACGGAAGCGGCAACGGCGACAGCCGCCCCGAGCCGTTCACGCCGGCGTGAACAAAGAGTGAGCGAGTCGGGCTCACCCTGTCCGTGTCGGACCCACCTGCCGCGCTGCCCCTCCCCAACGCTCTCCCCGGACGATGGCGCACTAGGGAGGACTCGTGGCACAGATGGCGCGCGTGGCAATCGGCCCGGTCCGCCGAACGGACGAGAGATGTACGGAATTCCGAGGGAATTTCGCGATCCCTCGGGCGGGTTCAACTCCCGCCGCCTCCACCACCTTCGCTTCGCTCAGGTGGTGTTCGCCGTCGGTCGTTTAGTTCAGCCGTCGGCTCCGCCGCCAGGCAGGTCAACTCCCGCCGCCTCCACCATTCGACTCGGCCGCTGCGTGACCCTCGCCCATGGCGAGCCACGGACAGGCAGAATGCCCTGTCGTGGCGCCCGCCACTCCCCGACGAGTGGACGGACGATGCCCGTGGATTCGCCCCTCAAACCGTAGCGCCCGTCTCGCATACAATGCCCGTCGAACGCGCGGAAGCCGAGCGCCCCTGGCGTCGGGCACCCTCCGCGCTCAGCGCGGACGACCCACGACGGATTGAGACTATGCACACACACCTGCGCACGCTCATGTTCTCGTTCCTGCTGCTGCCGTTGACCGCGGCTTATACGGCGGCGCAGGGCGGCCGCGGGGTCCTGCCGCCCGTCCCCACGCCCACTGACGTCAAGCCCGGCAGCATCACGTGCGACGAGTGCCCGTATCCGTACCCCAGCAAGTACCTGGACATCAGCGTCTACAGCCAGGACGTCCGCATCTCGTACATGGACATCGCGCCGCAGGGCACGCCGAATGGCCACACGGTGATGCTGCTGCACGGCAACAACTTCGGCGGCTTCTACTTCGGGGTCATCATCGACGCCCTCGCGAAGGAAGGCTTCCGCGTCATCGTCCCGGACCAGATCGGCTACGGCAAGTCGTCCAAGCCCATCGCCCCGTACAACTTCAACTCGCAGGCGCGGAACACCTACCTGATCCTGCAGCACGAGAAGATCGAGAAGGTGGCCGTCGTCGGCCACTCGATGGGTGGCATGCTCGCGGCGCGCTTCGCGACGCAGTATCCGAAGGCCGTCGAGCGGATCGTCATCTACAACCCCATCGGCCTCACGGATGGACGGTTCGCCCGGCCGATGACACCCATCGACCAGGGCTACGCGCAGACCCTCAAGACGGACTACCAGAGCACGCGCGCGGGCCTGGGCCGCTACGTGGCGCACGACCCGAAGGCGTGGAACGACGAGTTCGAGCGGTACACGCGCATCCGCTACTCGTGGACCCTCAGCGCCGACTGGCCGCGGCTCGCGATGGTCCAGGCGCTCATCGGCCAGATGCTCTACGCCGACCCGGTCGTCTACGACTGGCCCCACATCCAGGTGCCCACGCTCGCCTTCGGCGGCGCGGAGGACATGCTGCTGGGCACGGCCGCGAGCTTCCAGGAGCGGATGGCGGCGCTGGCCAAGGCGGTCCCGAACGGCAACGGCCGCGTGCACCTCATCCCCGGGCTCGGCCACGTCCCGCACCTCGAGGCCCCCGACAAGGTGCTGCCGCCGCTCATCGCGTTCCTCAAGGAGAGCCTGACCGCGAAGTAGTCGAAGCAGCCACTGTTCCTCCAGGGAGGTGCCAGGTGAGCGAGGTCACAGGTTTCGACCGTCGGTCCTTCCTCGGGCGCTCGGCCGCGGCCGCCGGCGCACTCCTGGCGAGCAGGCTCGAGGCGAGCGGGGCTGAGACCCGACAGGCATCTGCCCCGATCGTCACGCGCACGGACGTGATCTACGGGCGCGTCGAGGGCTCGGCCTTGCTCGCCAACCTCTCGTACCCGGACGCCCCCGGGCGGCGTCCCGCCATCGTGTCCGTGCACGGCGGGCGCTGGCGGGCCGGCAACCGCGCGGACGCCAGCAGCATCAAGGTCGCGGACTGGGCCTCGGCCGGCTTCTTCGCCATGTCCATCGACTACCGGCTCGTGGGCGGGTCGCCCGCGCCGGCGCCCTACCTTGACGTGCAGTGTGCCATCCGCTGGGTGCACGCCCACGCCGACGACTACGGGATCGATCCCGCGCGCGTGTACCTCATCGGCCAGTCGGCGGGCGGCCACCTCGTGTCCCTCGCCGCCACCCTTGGCGAAGGCCCGTGGCCCAGGGCCGGCGGATGGGACCGCGCGGGCACCGACGTGCGGGCGGTCATCAGCGTGGCGGCCGCCTACGAGCTCAACACGCTGTCGTGGGGGAACCTCTGGACGCCGGTGACCAGCGAGGTCGAGGAGGCGCGCCGTGTCGCGTCGCCGATGACGCACGTCGGCCCGACCACGAAGCCCATCCTGGTCATTCATTCCGACGACGACAAATCCGTGCCGGTCCAGCAGGCCGTGGACTTCGTCGCGAGACTGAAAGCCGCGGGCGTCCAGCACCGGTTCGTGCACTACGCCGATCGCGGCCACATGGGCATCACCGAGGAAGTCGTCACGGAAGCCCGTGCATTCATTCGCGAGATCGAGTCGAAGAAGTAGCCGCCCGCCGCGGCTCGCCCGCCTGACGGAGTCACACATGCAATCGAGACAGTGGATCCTGCTGCCCCTGATCGCCCTCGCGCCGACCCTGGCGTGTGCGCCGGCGGCCCCGGCGCCTGGCGCGCCGCCATCTGGCCCGCTCCAGGGTGCCCTCGTGGACCTCTCCCACGAATACAGCGCCGAGGCTATCTTCTGGCCCACCGCCGAGTCGTTCCGGCTCGACGTCGTCGCGGCCGGGACGACCCCGGCGGGTTATTACTACGCCGCCAACAACTTCGCGACCTCGGAGCATGGCGGGACGCACCTCGACGCACCCATCCACTTCGCCGAAGGACGCTGGACCGTCGAGCAGATCCCGATCGAGCGGCTCGTGGGCGATGCGGTAGTGGTGGATGTGTCGGCCGCCTGCGCGACGCAGCCGGATTACCAGGTGAGCGTGGCCGACCTCACGGGATGGGAGGGGGCGAACGGGCGTATCGACGAAGGCGCCATCGTCCTGATCCGCACGGACTACTCGCGGCGGTGGCCCGACGCGGAGAAGTACCTCGGAACGCGCGAGCGCGGTGAGGCCGCGGTGCCCAAGCTGCACTTCCCCGGCCTGCACGCCGATGCCGCGCGCTGGCTCGCTGAGACGCGCAGGGTCAAGGCCGTCGGCATCGATACGGCCAGCATCGACTACGGCCAGTCCACGCTCTTCGAAGCGCATCGAGCGCTGTACGAGCGAAACGTCCCCGGGCTCGAGAACCTGACGAACCTCGATCGGCTGCCCGCGCGCGGCGCCACTATTGTCGCCCTGCCGATGAAGATCAAGGGCGGCAGCGGTGCGCCGCTACGCGCCATCGCCGTCGTGCCGCCCGCCGGGAGCGCAACGCAGCGATGAGCGCGCCGGTGGATCTCTCCCGCATCCCGCTGTTCGCCCGCCTCGACGCAGCGGGGCACGAGGTGCTCCTCGGGCTCATGACGCGGCAGGCCGTCAAGGCGGGAGAACCGGTCTTCTGGTTCGGGGATCGGGGCGACACGCTCTACATCGTGGAGGGGGGACGGGTCGAGGTGACAGCGCCGGACGCAAAGGGCGGGCACGTCCGGCTCGACACGCTGGGCCCCGGCGGCGTGTTCGGCGAGCTGGGCCTGATCGACGGCGGACCGCGCAGCGCGACGGTGCGAGCGCTGACGGACTGCTCGCTGCTGGCCCTCCCCCGCGAGCCCTTTCACACCTTCCTGCGCCAGCGCCCTGACGTGGCCATCGACATGCTGCAGGTGCTGGGCGCGCGGCTGCGGGCCAGCACGGCCGCCATTCGCGGGCTGCCGAACCCCAACCAGGTCATCGCCGAGACCGCCACACGGTGGCAGCGAGTCAGCGACGCGGTGGCGACCGTGGCCGCCAGCCATGCCTTCACCATCACCCACATCGCGTGGTTCGGCACGTGGATCGGGCTGAACACGGTCGCCGCGGCCGGGTGGGTGCCCACGGCCCTCGGGTTCGATCCCTACCCCTTCGGCCTGCTGACGCTCATCGTGAGCCTCGAGGCCATCTTCCTGTCCATCTTCGTGCTGGTCAGCCAGAACCGGCAGTCCGAGCGGGACCGCATCCGGACGGACCTGGACTACCAGGTGAACGTGAAGGCGCACGTGGAGATCGTGGGCATCGCCGAGCGCCTGGCACGCATCGAGCAGGCGCTCATGGAGCCCCGCACGCCCGCGGGGCACGACCGCGTCCCGAGCTGAACGGTGTTCTGAGGTTCTGGGGTTCTGAGGTTCTGGGGTTCTGAGGTTCTGGGGTTCTGAGGTTCTGGGGTTCTGGGGTTCTGGGATTCTGCGCTCAGGGGACCGGCCGGCGGTCCTTCAGGGCCAGCCAGCCGCGGACGATGCGGTAGATGGCCCAGATGCCGAGGACGAACAGCCCCACGACCCAGATCGCGATCCCGACGACGACGATGGCCAGGACCAGGCCCACGATGCCGATGACGCAGGCCCACAGCATCGCGAACCAGAAGGTGCGGATCTGCCAGGTGAAGTGCGACTCGAGCCACGTGCCGCGCGCATCACCGCGCTTCACGTAGTTGATGATCACGGCGATGATGGACGGCCAGCCGAAGAGAAACGAGCCCAGGACGCTGGCGGCGCCGAATGCACCGATCGCCAGGCCGAGCGCGTGCAGGGCGTAGGTGATGTGCGTGACGGTGACGAGCGAGGAATCGGGCTCCCGGCTGGCGTTGGTCATCTCCACTCCTTCGTGATGTCTCACGCTACTCCCATTTAGACGGATCCGTCGGCGTCGCGTTCCGCCGCGTCCTTCACCAGCGCGGCCAGCCGGTAGAAGCCGTGCACGAACTTCCCGTACGGGAGCGTCACGAAGAGCGCCAGCACCACGCCCAGGTGCACCAGCAGCAGCGGGCCCATGACGGTGCGCGCCCGCAGGGCCAGCAGCAGCAAACCCGTGGCGCTCGTCAGCCACAGGAGCACGAGGAGGGAGGCGTCCAGCCCCTGCTGAGCGGGATCGGCGAGCGCGGGGTCGCGGCGGCGCCGCAGCCACCACTGCCCCGCCGGGCCGAGCACCAACCCGACGCCACCCGCGGTGCCCAGCAGCACGGGCAGACTCGTGTACGGGTGTGGTGCCTCCCAGCCGAAGGCGGCGTGGTAGACGGCGGCCACGGAGGTGGATGCGAAGCAGAGCAGGAAGCCGCCCAGCGTGGCGTGATGCCACCAGCGGCGCCAGGGCGCCCGTGCTTCTTCGGCGGAGACACAGTCGGGGCCGCTGGCGTGCAGGTGGCGCAGGGTCAGCGCATCGCGAACCGCGCGCGCGAGGGCGCGCGGCGTGGGGCCCGGTGTGCCTCGTGGGGAGATGCGCCGCCAGTACCGCCACACGGACACGCCGAGTGCGAGCGCCACGAATCCGCCCACGGCCCCGAAGACTGCCACCATCACGCCGTGAGGAACAACGGCATAGAACTCCGCGTCGGTCCTGCCCGGCGACAGGGCCGATGGATTGAGCTGGACCGTGGCGGCGAAGAGGATGGCCGAGAATCCCGCCGCCAGCACCAGGGAAGTGAGGGCACCCTGTCGGCGGAACGCTCGCGCGAGCGGCCGCGGCCAGCAGTCTTCCTCGTACGAGTGCAGGCGCAGCTCGGCCATCGTCCGCGGCACGTCGATGCCGAACTCGTGGGGCGGTGCGTACTGGCAGGCATAGAGGCACTCCCCGCAGTTGTGGCAGAGATTGCCGAGGTACACGAGATCGGCGTCGCTGAAGGTGAGCCGACGCTCCATCGCCGGGAACACGGCGCAGTACTGCTCGCAGTAGCGGCAGCTGTTGCACACGGTCAGCGTGTGCTCACCGCGGTGCAGGAGATCAGCGGGAGGCATGGCGCGCCGCTCCTTCCCCGGCAATCCGTCCGAACACCGTGCCGATCGTCATGCCGACACCGGCCACGTAGCCGCGACGCAGGATGTTCCCCGCCATGATCTCGCCGGCGGCGTACACGTTCTCGGCCGGCATCCCGTTCGTCATGATCACCCTCGCGCGTTCGTCCACGGTGAGCCCGAGGTAGGTGAACGTGATCCCCGGCCGCAGCGGGTAGGCGCGAAACGGGGGCACGTCGATGCGCTGGGCCCAGTGCGTCTTCGGCGGGGCGAGTCCCTCCGTGCGGCAGTCGTCCAGCGTGGCGTGGTCGAAGGTGCCGGGACGCACCGCACGATTGAACGCTCCGATCGTCGCCCCGAGGGCCTCCGCCGGCACGTCTATGCTGCGCGCCAGTTCGGGCATGGAACCCGCCTCGATCGGCGGGAACACCGAGGGCATGAAGCGGCCCTTCACCTTGTCGTCCACGATGGAATAGGCGATCTGGCCGGGTTGCCGTGCCACGAGCGATCCCCAGATCGCGTACCGCTTCGGCCAGAAGTCCTCGCCTTCGTCGTAGAAGCGCTGTCCGAGGGCGTTGACGACAATGCCGAGTGGAACCGCGTCGAGGCGCGTGACGATGCCTCCGTCGAATCGGGGGGCGCGCGCGTCCACCGCCACAGCATGGCAGGCCTTTGGGTCGCCGACCGGTTGCGCGCCGGCGTCCAGCATCACCCTCAGGACGCGGCCGGTGTTGAACGGCGTGCCGCGGATGATGAAGTTGTCGGCAGCCGGTCCCCAGGCCTCGCGCAGCCACGCGATGTTCGACTCGAAGCCACCGGCGGCGAGCACGACGGCCCTTCCGCGAATCCCCTGCGCCCGGCCACCGCTGCGGACGACCGCGCCGCCAAACCGGCCGCCATCCACCTCCAGGTTCTCGACCTCGGCGTCGTAGAGCACATCCACGCCCATCCGTTCCGCCGCTGCGTAGTAGGTGTTCAGGAGCGCCTTGCCACCGCCCAGGAAGAAGGCGTTGGTCCGCTCCAGGTGCAGCGTGCCGCGCTGCGAGGTCTGGAATCGCACGCCGTGCCCGCGCATCCACTCGGGCAACCCGGACGACCGGCCAATCACCAGTTGAGCCAGGGCCTCGTTCGTGGTGCCGCTCACGCGCAGCAAGTCGGCCAGGAATTCGTCCTCCGGGTAGTCGCCGGGCAGGAGATCCAGGGGCGCGGAATGTGCAACCCTGAGATTGCGCGTGTGGCGGCTGTTGCCGCCGCGGAAGTGGCGCGGCGCGCACTCCAGCACGATGACGCGCGCCCCCGCCGCGCGGGCAGTGAGCGCCGCGCACAACGCCGCGTTGCCCCCGCCGATGATCACGACGTCGTGTTCGCGCGTGTTCATGGCGCCACGGCCCCCCGGGGCCGCCGAAGCCACAGGGGCAGGACGAACACCGCGGCGGCGGCGATCAGCAACGCCGCCGAGATGGGGCGCGCAAGGAACACCGCGTAGTCGCCCTCGCTGATGGCCACCGCCCTCCGGAACTGCTGCTCGGCCAGCGGCCCGAGGATGAGGCCCAGCACTGCCGGGACGAGGGGGATGTCGAGCCGCCTCATGCCCCAACCGATGGCGCCCACGGTGTAGAGGATGGCGACGTCGAGGAGCGAACGATTCAGGCTGTAGGCGCCCACCGACGCCAGCACGAGGATGCTTCCGAACAGCAGCGATCGGGGCACCAGCATGACCCGTGCCCAGAGGGGCGCCAGCGGCAGGTTCAGGACGAGCAGCATGGCATTGCCGATGTACAGGCTCGCGATGAGCGTCCACACGAGGTCCGGCCGCGTCGAGAAGAGCAGCGGTCCCGGCTGCAGCCCGTACTGCTGGAACGCCGTGAGCAGGACGGCGGCCGTAGCAGACGAGGGCAGCCCCAGCGTCAGGAGGGGCACCAGAACGCCCGCGGCCGAGGCGTTGTTGGCCGCTTCCGGCCCGGCCACGCCCTCGATGGCGCCCTGCCCGAACTCCTCCGGCCGCTTGCTCAATCGCCGCTCCACCATGTACGACACCACGGTTGGGATTACCGATCCCCCGCAGGGCAGGACACCGAGCGGGAACCCGATGGCCGTGCCGCGGAGCCAGGGCCTCCACGATCGGCGCCAGTCGTCGCGGCTCATCCAGGAGAACTCGCGAAGCGCCACCATGTCTCCTTCATCCTGCCCGTGCCGCCAGGCCTGGTGCAGGGTCTCGCCGACCGCGAAGAGGCCGATGACGAGGATCATCACGTCGATGCCGTCGAGCAGCTGAGGGATGCCGAACGAGAAGCGTGCGGTGCCAGTGAGCTGGTCGATGCCCACCAGGCCGAGCCCGAGGCCGAGGAACAGGCTGAACAGTCCCCGCGCCAGCGAGGCGCCCAGCAGCACGGCGACCGTCGTGAACGCCACCAGGGTCAGCGAGAAGTACTCCGCCGGACCGAAGCTGAGCGCGACCGAGGCCAGCAGCGGCGCGAAGAACGTGAGCCCGAGCGTGGCCAGCGTTCCCGCGACGAAGGAGCCGACCGCCGCGGTCGTCAGCGCCGCCGACGCCCGCCCCTTCCGGGCCATCATGTGGCCGTCGATGGCGGTGATGATCGACGCCGTCTCGCCCGGCGAGTTGATCAGGATGCTCGTCGTCGAGCCGCCGTACATAGCTCCGTAGTAGATGCCACCGAACATGATGAACGCGCTCACCGGATCCAGGCTGAAGGTCACCGGCAGGAGCAGCGCCACGGTCAGCGCGGGCCCGATGCCGGGCAGGACGCCCACGGCCGTGCCCAGCGTGACGCCGGCGAACGCCCACGCCAGATGGGGCCACGTCATGGCGCCGGCAAAACCTTCCGCGAGCAGTCGCAGCGTCTCGGGCATGAGCGTCGGCGTCGCTGACTCGTCGTCCGGCTAGAGCCAACCGGCGAGCATGCCCGCGGGCAGCGACAGGTCCAGCCACCGTACGAACACGACGTAGCAGGCCACCGAGATGCCCAGCGCGAACGCCGCGTCGCGAACGGGGCGCGTGGCGTCGAACGCGCGCGCGGTGATCCAGAAGAGGGCGGCGGAGGCGACGATGAATCCCGCGCGCTCGAGGAGCAGCACGTCGATGGCCGCAGCCAGCACGACCAGGGCGACGGCGCCCCGCCTGCCCGTGACCACCTCGGTGGAAACGGGCGTCTCCGCCGGAGGTCTCTGGGCCCGCATCATCCCGCGCGCCGACCACAGGGCGCTCACCGCGAGCCCCAGCAGGACGAACAGCGGATAGCGACCCAGCGGGGCCGCCGCCTCCCCGCGCGCGCCCGCCCCTGTGCCGAGCCTGGCCAGAATCCCTTCGACGCGCGCCTCCTCTGCGGCCGCAAACCTCGCGAAGGCCGTACCGGCCAGATAGCGATCGTTCCAGCGGTACCGCACGAGGGCATCCTGCCACTGCGGCGACCGGACCATGGCCTCGACGACCCGATCGAGGCGTTCGCGCTCGGCCGCGCTCACGCCCGGCGGCGCCACGACCGATCGCCAGTTCTCGATCTCCACGTCGACGCCCTGCTCCTGGAACGTCGGCACGTCGAGGCCCGGCAGGCGCTCGGCGCTGGAGATGGCGAGCGGACGGACGCTTCCCGCCTCGATGTGCGGCGCCAGCTCGGCCAACCCGTTGACGCCCACTGTCACCTGCCCGCCGAGGATGGCCGAGAGCGACTCGCCGCCACCGGAGAATGCGATGTAGTTGACACGGCTCGGGGATACGCCGACAGCGTCCGCGAAGAGACCGGCCAGGATCTGGTCCGTCCCGCCGGCAGAGCCGCCGCCCCACGAAACCGACTCCGGGCGCGCGCGAAACACGTCGACGAGGTCCGCGAGCGAACGGATGGACGACGCCGCTGGAACCACAACGACCTCGTACTCGCCGAGCAGGCGGGCGATGGGTGTCACCTCGCGCAACGTCACCGGGGACTGGTGCGTCACGACGGCCCCGAGCATGATGAGTCCGGACAGCATCAGCACATCGCCGTTGCCGCGCTCCGCGCTGACGAACCGCGCGAGGCCAATGGTGCCCGCGGCACCCGGGATGTTCTCCACCGATGAGGTGCGCACGAGGCCGGCCCCCTGCAGCACGGCCTGCATGACGCGGGCGGTCTGGTCCCACCCTCCGCCGGGCGCGGCCGGCGCGATGAGGCGGAGATGGTCGGGGCCGGGTTGCGCCGTCGCCGTGTGCACGACCAGAACCGCCAGCGCGATCCCGAGAATCAATCGAAGGGCCATCAGGAGCGCGGTCACTGTATCATCGCCCTTGTCTCCCCCGTGCCCGCGACGTAGGCTTGCGCGGTGGGAGACCAGGACACGCTCGCGCCCCTGGTCCAGCGCTGGACCGACGGCGACCGTGGGGCGTTCGACGAGCTCGTCGGTGTCCTCTACGACGACCTGCGGGCGATGGCGCATCGCCATCTGCTAGGCGAACGGGCCAATCACACGCTGACAACGACGGCGCTCGTGCACGAGGCGTACGTGGAGCTGTCGCGCCGGACCGGTCCGGCGTGGCGGGGGCGGGCGCAGTTCTTCGCTCTTCTCTCCAAGGTGATGCGTCACGTGCTGGTGGACTACGCCCGACAGAAGAAGGCCGCCAAGCGCGGGGGCGGCGAGCTGCACGTGGAGATCGACGAGCAGGCCGCGGGGGCCGGCAACGGGCTGCTCGAGATCCTGTCGGTCAACCGCGCGCTCGAGCACCTGGAGGCTCGCGACGCGCGGCTGGCCCGGATCGTGGAGTGCCGCTTCTTCGGCGGCCTGCAGGAGTCGGAAATTGCTGAAGCCCTGGGCGTCTCGACGAGGACGGTCGAGCGCGACTGGAGGCGGGCCCGTGCCTACCTGCACACGCTGCTCGCGACTGACCAAGCGCCAGCGCCCGACGAGGAGCACGGTGCACAGTGACGGGCGAGCCCCCCGACCGCGCGCGGTGGCAGGCGATCGATCGCCTCTTCGAGGCCGCCCTGGAGCGTGCTCCCGCCGACCGGGCGACGTTCATCGAGTCGGCAGCGGCCGGTGACCAGGATCTGATCGACGCCGTCAGTTCGCTCCTGCGGGCCGAGCAGGACTCGCAGGGCCGCTTCGAGTCGCCAGCGATTCCCGTTTCGGACGTGTTTGCCGCCCAGGCGGCAGGGGGTTCACGGACCATCGGTCCCTACAGAGTCGTCCGCGAGCTCGGGCGCGGCGGCATGGGCACGGTGTATCTCGCCGATCGCGAGGGCGACGGGTTCACACAGCGCGTCGCACTCAAGGTGCTGCGCCGTGGCATGGACACCGAGGACGTGCTCCGCCGGTTCGTCACCGAGCGCCGCATCCTGGCGTCGCTGAGCCATCCGAACATCGCGCGCCTGTACGACGGCGGGGCTACTGACGACGGGCGGCCGTACCTCGTGATGGAGTTCGTCGAGGGTGAGCCGATCTCCGCCTACTGTGACAGCCGGCATCTCCCGGTCCGTCGGCGCCTCGAGCTGGCGCTGGAGGTGGCAGCGGCGGTGAGCGCCGCACACGCCAGCCTCGTCGTGCACCGCGATCTCAAGCCCTCGAACATCCTGGTCACCGCCGAGGGTCACGTGAAGCTGCTGGACTTCGGGATCGCCAAGCTGCTCGATCCCGGCGCCGATGGCGGCACGCACACGCGAACCGGCCTGTTCCTGCTGACACCGGATCATGCCAGCCCCGAGCAGCTCCGAGGCGAGCCGGTGACCACGCTGACGGATGTCTACCAGCTGGGCGCCCTGCTGTTCGAGCTGCTCACGGGCACGGCGCCCTATGAGCCCGGGAGCCGGACTGCCGAGGGGTTGAAGGCCCTGGCCGGGCGCCTCGACGTTCCCAGGCCAAGCGTGGTGGCCTCGGCCGGGCCGGATGCCGAAACGCGTGCCCGGAGGCGGGGAACGACCCCGGCACAGCTGCGCCGGATGCTGTCCGGCGATCTCGACACCATCGTCGGCAAGGCGCTGCAGGCCGAGCCGCCGCGCCGCTACGTCTCGGCCGAAGCGCTGGCCGGGGACATCCAACGCTTTCTCGACGGTCGGCCCATTTCGGCCCATCCGGACACGGTCTCGTATCGAGCCCGGATGTTTCTCCGGCGCCGGCCCTGGGTGGCCCCCGCGGCGGGTGCGGCTGCGCTGTTCGCGGGCATCTACGTGACCACGCTCGTGCGCCACAGCGCGGCCCTCGAGGCCGAGCGCAATGCCGCGACTCTGCAGGCCGAGCGAGCCCAGGAGGTCCAGCGCTTCCTCGTGGACCTTTTCGCGAGCGCGGACCCTTACGCCCCTGCCGACACCGCACGGGGACGCGGAATCACGGTGGTCGAGGCGCTGGACATTGGGACCGGGCGGCTCAAGACGTCGCTGGCCGACCGCCCGGATATCCGCGCGTCCATCCTGTCGGCCATCTCGCAGGTCTACCAGCACCTCGGGGTGCACGACCGCGCGCAGCCGCTGCGCGAAGAGGCCCTGGCGGTGCACACCTCGCTGCACGGGCCCGAGTCGCGAGAAGTGCGGGATAGCCTCGGGAGCCTCGCGACCATCCGTGGCGAGCGCGGCGAGCTCGTTCCCGCGCGCGAGCTGCACGTGCGGCGCCTCGCCCTGGCCGAAGCGACCCGGCCCGTAGACGCGGCCGAGGTTGCGGATGCGCGGGTTCGGCTCGGACGCCATCTCATAGCCACGTCGCAGGAGCAGCTCGCCGAGCCCCACTTCCGAGCCGTGCTCGACGGACCGGATGCCGAGAGCCTGCCCGTCACGACTCACGTGGAGGCAATGCGGGCCCTTGCCGACGTCGAGCGCGTCCTCGATCGGCTGGACGAGTCCGAGCGTACGGCGCGGCGCGCCGTCGCCCTTGTGGACGCGTCGATCGGTGCGTCTTCGGCCGCTGGCGCGTTCGCCCGCGGGACCCTGGCACAGACCCTCGGCCTGATAGGACGGGTGGACGAAGCCGACGGGCTGTTCCAGCAGGCGATCGGGACGCTCGAACGAACGCTCGGCGCCACGCATGGGCATCGGCTGATGACGATGAACAACCTGGCCGTGTTGCGACTGAATGCCGGCCGCCTGGAGGGCGCGGAAGCGCTGCTGCGGGAGACCGCGGAGGTCGGGGAACGAGTTCACGGCCCGAATCATCCGTCCGTTGCGGGCTTCCTGCAGAACCACGCCACGGTGCTCGTCCGGCTGAATCGGCCGGACGAGGCGCGCGAGCGCTACGAACGCGCGGCAGCCATCTACCGCGAGACGTTGGAACCCGACAACTACACGCGCGCGCTGCCCCTGCTCTCCCTCGCGGGCCTGGACCTGGCGGCGCAGCGAGCCGCGTCCGCCGAAGCAGCCGCACGCGAGGCCCTCCATATCCTGCGGGCGGCGCTCCCGAGCGGGCACGCCATCACCGCGGTGGCCGAGTGCCGCATCGCGCGGGCGCTCGTCGCGCGCGCGCAAGGGCCCGCAGCGCGGCCCTTCTTCGAGCGCGCCACGGCATCGCTCACATCGGCGACGAGTCTTCCCGAGTACCGCCGTGAATGCCTCGAAGCCGCGGTCGCCTTCCACCGGGCGCGAGGAGACGCCACGACGGCATCGCGGATCGCCGCCGCACTCGGGACACCGGGCTCCTGATCCACTGTCGGGTCGATCGCCCGGACAGCGCTTGAACCGGTATGAATCTGACCACACACCCATCGACGATCGCCGCGGCTGGTCTGGTCGTCGCCCTGATGGGCGCGCCCGCCGCGCAGGAGGCCTCAGTCGGTGCGACGTCCTTCACGGTGGAGACCCGGCCCAAACGCTTCGACTCGATGCCCGACGACCACAACAACTACACGCCGCTGGCGAGCACGCTCCTGGCCAGGCCTGCGGACGGGGCTGGCGAACAGTTGATGATCACCTTCGGGTCGATGGACCTGAAGAAGCTGAAGTACCCCGTCGAACTGCCCCGGCCCCGGACGGCCGGGCAGCCGTTCGACCCGCTCACGGCGATGGCGATGGTGGGCTTCAGCTATCGCGACGAGACCGGCCGCGAATGGGCCGGCCCCGGCCGCGTCCGCCTGGAGAGCTTCGGGCGCGACGGTGTCGTGACGGGCACGTTCACGAACGTGTCCTTGCCGCACACCGGAAAGAAGCTGGCGAACATCACCCTGGCGGATGGGACGTTCAAGGCGCGACTGAGCGCGCCCTGGTAGGCGCGCGGCGGCGACACGGGCATCCCCGTCACGGCTTCAGGCGTCATCACCCGAGTCGCCGCAGCAGGGGCCTGAAAGAGCCCACGCCTGCTCGTAGTGGAATCGAGCCTGGCCGGAGGCGGGGACGGCCATCGTGAGCAACGCGTGCACGACCATCATTGCCGTCCAGCCTTGTCGCAGGTCCATCTGGCTCTGCATGATTTCGTCCTGACCTGATCGAGCGACGATTCCGGGCGCGAGCCGACATCCGGTCGCCGCGGCCGTGAGCTCGCCACGCCGAGGGTTCCTGGCCAGTTGTCGGGTCCCGGCGGCTTCCTGCGCTTTCCGGATTAGAGGCCGGCGCGTCCGCCAACGGATCAACCGTCGCGGGACCCACCAGGCCAGGGAGAACGCCACGTGTCTGAGCGAAACGCCGCGAGCAGGGAGTTCGGATTGTCGCGCTGGGCGGCCATGCTGGTCCTCGTCGCCGCCCTGGCCCCAGGCCAGGGCATCAAGGCGCAGCCCACCACCGCGTTCTCCCTGGCATTTCCCTCTGTCACTCTGGAGGCCATGAAGATCTCGTTCGAAAGGGGTGGCGTGACATGGGAGGTCATCCGCCGGGGCGGACTGTCACTGACAGTCCAGGGGGCCGGTGAATTCAGTGTGTCGGTGGCGGCGCTCGCCGTCAGCAGGGGCAGGGTGACGAGGGTCTGGAAATCGCCAGGCCAGATGCAGGTGGCCTCCGGCACCGTGACCCTGTCGGGCAGGACCTTCGTGCCGGACGACCGATTCCTGCAGGGCATTCCTGGTGTCCTGGGACATCAGGCAGGGACCACGCTGCCGGTCGCCGATGCGATCCGCGCCATCGATTCGGGTGCCGTCGGGGCGCTGTTGGACCGCCGCACAGCATCCACCGCAAGCGGCGTGATCCTGGTGGCCCTCCCAGGCAGCACGGCGACCCGGACGTCGACCACGAGCCCCCGGTTCCTTCGCACGGAGACGTTCGGAGACTGACCGCCCCGTGGGGCGGTCTTCGTCGGGCCGAACGCCACCCCGGGGGAGACGGTCACGGGCGAGCGGTCCGCCCCCCAAGTCGTGACACAGGAGGTTCGGATTGATGGCATCCCGGATCGTTCGCGTCTGCACGCTGGCGGTGGCGTGCGCCGTGCTGACACCGTCCATAGCGTCAGCCCAGGTGGACCAGCTCCGCAAGAGAATCACCGGGGCCGTCTCCGACCAGGTCGGCCAGGAGATCGAGGATCTCCTGCGCAACGGCGTCCGCTGCGCGTTTCGAGACGAGGCGTGCATCCGGAAGGCGAAGGCGGAGAAGCGCACGCCGATCCTGACCGACGATGAGGGGCGCGTCCTGACGGACACGGATGGCCGGCCGATCACCGACCCGGCAGCGGCGGCTGCGGTGGCCGGCACCACCGCCGAACGCCCGGGCACGGGAGCGTGGACCAACTACGACTTCGTACCGGGCGAGCGCCCGCTCTTCTACGACGACTTCAGCCGGGACGCCGTCGGCGACTTCCCGCGTCGATTCGAGCTGGTGGCCGGCAACTGGGACGTGGTCGAGTGGCGCGGCGCGCGATATCTCCGCGCCACGGCCAACGGCTCAATCCGCATCCCGCTGCCTGAAACCCTGCCCGATCGCTTCACGATCGAGTTCCCGGCCAGCGTGCAACACGGCAACGCGTACGTGCGGGTCAGCACGGCCGGCGTCTACCAGGGAGACCGCAGCTATGCTGGCTCCCTGCCGAGCCTGGAGTTCTCGCAGGCCGGACTGCGGGCACACAAGCAAGGGCCGGTGACCATGTCCAGACGGCAGCCTGGGACCGATCGGGACGCCCTGGTGACCGTCCGCCTGATGGGAGACGGCGCGCACCTGAAGATGTACGTGAACGAGCAACGGGTGGCCAACACGCCGAATGCCGTGTTCGCGCGCACGGACGCGATTGTCATCAGCGTGAGCTCGGCCTCGGACGCCCGCCCCGTGATGATCGGACCCGTGCGCATCGCCGCCGGCGGGCGAGACTTGTACGACGCGCTGTCGCGCGACGGGCGCGTGGCCACGCAAGGTATTCTCTTCGCCGTCAACAGCGACGTCATCCGGCCGGAATCGACGCCGACGCTCGAGGAGATCGGCGCGATGCTGACGAAGAACGTGGCCCTCCGTCTGACGATCGAAGGCCATACCGACGCCGACGGCGACGACGCTCTCAACCTCGACCTGTCGAAGCGCCGCGCCGCGGCCGTGAAGGCGTTCCTCGTCGCCACCTACGGCGTGGATGCCGGCCGGCTCGAGACGGAGGGGTTCGGCGAGACGCGCCCGGTGGCATCGAACACGTCACCCGAGGGCCGGCAGCAGAACCGGCGGGTCGAACTGGTCCGACAGGGAAGCTGAGAGAACGACGCATCCCACCGGTCCCGCGATCGCGCGCCGGACTGCCGCCGTCAGGGCGCCTCGCCTGCCCGCGGCGTGCTTCTCACCTCCGCCGACCACTGGCCGGCCCGCCACACCTCGGGTCGGAGCACGACCAGCACGGTGAGCACCTCGAGCCGGCCAATCCACATGGCCAGCGTCAGCGTCACGCGACTGATCGGGTGCAGGTCCCCGAAGTGCGCCATGGGACCCACCTGGTTGAAGCCCGGACCGATGTTGCCCAGGCAGGCAATCGTCGCCGTCAGGCCGGTGACGATGTCGGCGCCCAGCGCGACGACGATGCCGGTGCAGATGGAGAAGACGAGCAGGTAGAAGAGGAAGAAGACGACGACGTTCTGCAGGATGGACTCCGGCACGACACGGCCGCCGAGCTTGACGGGAAGCACCGCGCGCGGGTGCAGCGTCCGGCGGAGGCTCTGGAGCGTGTAGCGCGCGAGCACGATGTGCCGCACGACCTTCGGGCCGCCGGAGGCCGAGCCCGCACAGCCGCCGATGAACATGAGGACGAGCAGGACCATTTTGGCCTGCTCGCTCCACAGCTGGAAGTCCACGCTGGCGTAGCCGGTGGTCGTCAGGATGGAGAGCACCTGGAAGAGGGCCGTGCGCACGGTCGGCACGACGCCCCCGCTGACGCCAAGCGCCAGCACCAGGAGCAGCGTGGCCACCGCCACGACGGCCGCGTATGCGCGCAACTCGTCGTCGGCCGCGAGAACCCGGAAGTCGCGCCGCGCGAGGGCGCGGTACTGCAGCGCGAAGTTGGCGCCGGCGATGAACATGAACACGATGATGATCCACTCGGCGGCCGCGTTCTGGTAGCCGCCAACCGAGAGGGGATGCGGCGAGAAGCCGCCGGCCGCCAGCGTGGTCATCGCATGGCAGACCGCGTCGTAGAGCGAGAGGCCGGCCATCGACAGGGCGAGCACCTGGAGCACGGTGAGGCCCGCATAGAGCCGCCAGAGGAGCGAGGCGGTCCTGCGGATCTGCGGGCTCACCTTGTCCTCGCTCGGCCCAGGCGCCTCGGCGAAGAACAGCTCGCGGCCGCCAATCGCGAGCCGCGGCAAAACGGCCACGAAGAGCGCGATGACACCCATGCCGCCGAGCCACTGCGTCATCGAGCGCCAGAAGAAGATCCCACGACCGAACTGCGAGAAGTCGCGGAAGACCGTGGCCCCGGTGGTGGTGAGCCCCGACATGGACTCGAAGAGCGCGTCGATGAGGCCGACACCGGCCCAGGCGTACGGGATGGCGGCGAGGTGCGCGATGAGCAGCCAGGAGGCCGAGACGACGGCCAGGCCCTCGACCCGCCGTATCCGCTCGACGGCTTCCTCCGCTGACGTGCCACCGGCACGGCGCATCAGGTGGCCGAGCGCCAGCGTCACGACCGCAGCGAGGACGAACCCGAGGGCATCGTGGAACTCACCATAGCCGACCGCGACGGCTGCCGGCACGAAGAACATCGCGCCGAACAGGCGGACGAGCACGCCGCAGAGGTGAACGACCAGGGAGTACCGCATCGGCTGAAGGGGGCGCGTCGCGGGTCAGGCGCTCTCGCTGGTGAAGAACTGGCGCACGCGATCGGCTGCGGCCTGCGTGGAGAAGATCAGGATGCGGTCGGCGGCCCGGACGACATCGTCGCCCCGGGGCACGATCGCGCGATCGCCGCGCAGGATGGCCGCGACAATGGCGTCCTCGGCCGTGCCGACGTCCTTCAGCGGCCGCGCGACGAACGTTGGGGAGACGGTGAGCTCGAAGACGCGCGCCTCGCCGTGCTCGACCACGGCCAGCAGGCTCGACGCGCCGCCGGTGATCTGGTGCAGGATGGACGCGACGGCCGCCCCGCGCGCCGAGATCGCCACGTCGATGCCCACCCGCTCGAAGAGCCGGAGGTTCGCCGGCCGGCCCACGCGCGTGATCACCTTGGGCACGCCCAGCTGCCGGCCGAGGAGCGAGGCGAGCAGGTTGCGCTCGTCGTTGTCGATGACCGAGACCAGCACGTCGCTCCGGCCGACGTTCTCGGATTCGAGGAACTCCAGGTCGGTGCCGTCGCCGTTGAGGACGAGCGTTCGCGTCAGGGATGCCGCCAGCAGGGCGCCGCGATCGGCGTCCCGCTCGAGGATGCGGAGGTTGACCGAGGGGACGTGCTCCAGTCGCTGGGCCAGCTGCAGGCCGACGTCGCCGCCGCCGATGATGGTGACGTGCAGGTGCCCGCCGCCGCGCCCCGGGTGCACCAGCGTCTCGACGGCGTGCATCGCATCGGGGGTGCCCATGACGACGACCTTGTCGCCAGCCTCGAGCCGTGTCGTGCCCCGCGGGACGAAGATGCGGCCCCCGCGCTTGACGGCCACGATGAGCGATCCCCGGGGAAGGTGGAGGCCCCCGAGGGCCGTGGCCGTGAGCGGCGAGTGCTCGTCGAGGCGGTACTCGAGGAGGCGTACGATACCGCCCGCGAAGACCTCCGCGTCAATCGCGCCGGGCACCGTGACGATGCGCTCGATGTCGGCCGCCAGCTGCGCTTCGGGCCAGACCACGCGGTTGATACCGAAGGCACCCAGACCGCCGCCGTGTTCGGACGTGCCCAGGAACTCGGCGCGAGAGACGAGGCAGATGGTCTGGGGGTGTCCCAGGCGGTTGGCCAGCGCGCAGGCGACGATGTTGACCTCGTCCAGCCCGGTGGCCGCCACGAAGAAGTCGGCGCGATCGATGCCGGCCCTGGTGAGCACCTCCTCGCTGGTCCCGCTCCCGGCCAGGAACTCGACGTCCATCGACTGGAAGACGTCCGCGACGTCGGGATCGTGATCGATGACGAAGACTTCGTGGCTGGCGGCCAGGGCCCGGGCCAGCGACGACCCGACCTGCCCGCCGCCCGCGATGACGATGCGCATGCAGACTCAGAGAATGGCGGCCGAAAGCGTAGCACGACCATGCCCGGAAATGAGGGGCGGCATAAGGAGACCTTAGGTTGCAATTGCCCACGCCTTGTGTGAGCATTCGGCACCCGGGCGGCGGGGTTCAGCCTGAACCGGAATCGAGGCCGCGCAACGGGAGTTACTTCAGACAGCGCCTGCAGGAGACGTGCGGATGAGCCGATGGTGTGCGTGGGGATGGGGAGCGATGGTGGCCGTGATGTGGCTGGGCCTCACCGCGTCGGCTGAACAGACGACGCCGAGGGCCGCGGCGGCCAAGCTGAAGAACCCGGTGGCGTCCAACGCCGCGTCCATCGCGACCGGCCAGCAGCTCTACCAGAAGTACTGCCGCTTCTGCCATGGCGCGACGGGCCGGGGTGACAGCCCCTCGGCGCCGAAGGACATGAAGCCCTCGAACCTCGCGGATGCCACGTGGGACCGCGGATCCACCGACGGCGAGATCTTCGTCGTCATCCAGGAAGGTGCGGGCCCCGACTACAAGATGAAGGGGCTCAAGGGCAAGGTCAGCGACCAGGACACCTGGCATCTCGTGAACTACGTCCGCAGCCTTGGCGGTGTCGCGAAATAGCCTCGGCGGCCGCCGGCTCGCCCTCCTTCTCCTGGTCGCGGCTGGCTGGGCGGCCGGGGTCGCCTGCAACGGCGCTGGCCGCGCGGAGCACCAGCAGGCCGCGCGCATGGCGCAGCCGTCGCGCTGGGGCACGCCGTCGGTGTTCACCACCGCCCATCGCTCGGCGGGCGAGGCGTTCCGAGCCTTCTTTGACATGCGGCCAGACGAGGTGGACCAGCCCGTGGCCTTCAGCCACCAGCTGCACCTCGAGAAGGAGCTGGTCTGCACGGACTGCCACGAGGGCGTGGAACGCGGTCCCGTGGCCGGCCTCCCCAGCGTGAACACCTGCCTGATCTGCCACTCGCAGATCGCGACGGACCGACCCATCATCCAGGAAATCACCGCGATGCAGGAAAAGGGCGTGGACCTCGCGTGGCGGCGGGTCTACGGCTACACGCGCGAAGCGCACGTGCGCTTCGAGCACGCGCCGCACATCCGCGCGGGCGTGGACTGCTCCACCTGCCACGGCGACATGAAGCAGCAGACCGTGGCCCGCCGCGTCGTGGAGATGGACATGGCGTTCTGCGTGAACTGCCACAAGGCGAAGCAGGCATCGAACGACTGCCTGACGTGCCATTTCTGACGCGGCCTCGCCCCGGATGACGCCCATGGATCGCCGACGGTTCCTCAAGGTCACCGCCATCACCGGCACCAGCGCCGCGCTGGCCAGCTGCGGGCATCCCGAGAACCAGATCATCCGGTTCGTGCCCGAGGAAGAGCTCACGCCGGGCATCGCGGTGTGGAAGCCGAGCGTGTGCCCGCTGTGCAGCGCGGGCTGCGGCGTCATCGCCCGAGTGATGGACGGCGACGCCGAGGTGTTCCGGAACGGCCAGCCCGGCGTCACGCGCATGGGCCTCGCGCGAAAGCTCGAAGGCGATCCGGCCCACGCGGTGAGCCAGGGACGGCTCTGCGCGCGCGGGCAGGCGGCGCTGCAGGTCACCTACCACCCCGATCGCATCACGACGCCGCTCAGGCGCACCGGCGAGCGCGGCAACGGGGCCTTCCAGGAAGTGTCGTGGGACGAGGCCCTCGGCGAGCTCGTCTCGCGCATCGACGAACTCGTTGGCAAAGGCCAGGCCAGCGCCATCGCCTTCCTGGGCCGGCCGCGTCGCGGACAGCGGCAGGCGCTGGTGGGCGAGTTCCTGCGCGCGCTCGGCGCTCCCGCCCCAGTCTCGTTCGCGCTCTTCGACGATGGCGTGGCAAGGCACGCCAACGAGCTGAGCTTCGGCCGCTACCAGCTGCCCACGCTGGATCTCGCGCGCACGCGCTATCTCATCAACTTCGGCGCCGACTTCCTTGGCACCTGGAACTCGCCGGTCGCACAGGGCGTGGCCTACGGCCGGATGCGCCAGGGCCAGCCGGGCGTGCGCGCCAAGTTCGTGCAGGTGGAGCCGCGCGTGTCGCAGACGGGCGCGAGCGCGGACGAGTGGGTCGTGGTCCGGCCTGGCACCGAAGGCGTCGTCGCCCTGGGACTCGCGCACGTGATCATGCGCGAGGGCCTCCGTCCGGCGACGGCTGCCGGTCGGGCAGGCACGCTCGTGGACGGGTGGGCGGGCGGCCTTCCCCAGTTCACGCCTCAGGAAGTCGAGCGGCGCGCGGGCGTGACGGCGGAGCGCCTCGAGAGGCTGGCGAAGGAGTTCGTCACCTACGGCCCTTCCCTCGCCGTGATTGGCGGCGCGGCGCTCGCCCATGCCAACGGCGTCGTGCAGGCGCTGGCCGTCAACGCACTCAATGCGCTCGTCGGCAGCGTGGACGCGCCCGGTGGCATCTCCTTCATGCCAACGGAGGCACCGCCGGCACGGCCGGCGCGTTCACTCCGGGACCTGGTCAGCGCCTCCCCGCAGCTGCTCCTGGTCGACGAAGCCAATCCGGTGTTCGCGACGCCCTCGGCCGCGCGCGTGGGCGAGGCGCTTCGGAACATCCCGTTCATCGCCTCGTTCGGGAGCTTCATCGACGACACCAGCGTGCTGGCGGATCTGATCCTCCCGGATCACTCGTTCCTCGAGTCCTGGACCGAGTCGTCGCCGGAATCCGGCGCGATGGAGGCGGTCAGCATGACGGCACCGCCGGCCATGCGCCCGCTCTACGCAACGCGGGCCATGCCGGACGTGCTGCTGGAAGTGAGCCGGCGACTCAGCCGCCCTCTCGACCCGCCACTCCCCTGGCAGACCTTCGAAGAGGTCCTGCAGGCCCCGCCGGCCGCGGCGCCTGCAGCCCCCGCGCGTGCCGCGAGTGCCTCGCCCGTGACATGGGCCGACGCGCAGTTCGACGGGGATGCCGCCACCTATCCCTTCCACCTCCTGCCCTACGCCTCGCAGGCGCTGCACGACGGATCGCTCGCGCACCTGCCGTGGCTGCAGGAGCTGCCAGACCCGATGACCACCGCGATGTGGTGCTCGTGGGTGGAGATCAACGCGCACACGGCCCGGCAGCTCGGCATCGCTCTGGGCGACATGGTGGAGGTGAGCTCCGCGCACGGCTCGGTACGGGCCCCGGCGGTGATCTCACCGGGCATCGGCCCTGAGGCCGTCGCGATGCCGGTGGGCCAGGGCCACGAGACGTTCACGCGCTACGCGAGCGGGCGCGGCGCGAACCCGATTCGCGTCCTCGCGCCCGTCGAGGAGCCGGCAACCGGCACGCTGGCCTGGTCGGCCACGCGCGTGAGGCTCGCGAGGGTGGGCGGGCCCGATGGCAGCCTGGTGCTCTTCGCCGGCGCCACGCGCGAGCGCCCGGACCACCACGGAAGAGGCTGAGGATGGCACATCGTTGGGGCATGGTCGTGGATCTGGACCGGTGCACGGGCTGCGAGGCCTGTGTGACCGCCTGCCACGCGGAGAACAACATTCCCACCGTGGGTGCGGCCGAGGCCGCGCGCGGGCGGGCCATGCACTGGATTCGCGTGGAGCGCTACTGGGAGGGCGAGTTCCCCGAGGCACGCCTGACGTTCAGGCCGGTGCTGTGCCAGCAGTGCGACAACGCCCCCTGCGAGGCCGTCTGTCCCACCTACGCCAGCCACCAGACCGACGAGGGCCTGAACGCGCAGGTCTACAATCGGTGCATCGGCACGCGTTACTGCGCCAACGCCTGCATGTACAACGTGCGGTTCTTCAATTTCTTCCACCCGCAGTGGGAGAAGCCGCTGCAACTGCAGCTGAACCCCGACGTCTCGCTGCGCGAGGCGGGCGTGATGGAGAAGTGCACGTTCTGCGTGCAGCGAATCAAGGCCGCCAAGTCCGAGGCCAGGGCCGAGGAGCGCGAGCTGGTGGACGGGGCGCTGCAGCCGGCGTGCGCGCAGGCCTGCCCCGCCGGCGCGCTCGTCTTCGGTGACCTGAACGATCCGGAGAGCCGCGTCGCGCGGCTGTCGGAGTCGCCCCGTGGCTCGAAGCTCCTCGAGGAGTACGGAGCCGAGCCCAAGATCACCTACCTCCAGCGGCAGGGGTGGCATGAACCGGACGCGCAATAACCCGCTGGCCGACGACCTCGTCCGCCCGCTCTTCCACACCTCCGTGTGGTTCTACGGCGCCGTGCTCGTGCTGGCCACGGTGGTGCTCGCGGGGGCGGCGGCATGGGGCTACCAGCTCTGGTACGGCATCGGCGTGGCGGGCATCAACTGGCCGGTGTTCTGGGGCTTCTACCTGACGAACTTCGTCTTCTGGATCGGCATCAGCCACGCGGGCACGCTCATCTCGGCCATCCTGCGCCTCGTGAACGCGAGGTGGCGCCGGCCGGTGACGCGCTGCGCCGAGGTCATCACCGTGTTTGCGCTGATGATCGGCGCCATGTTCCCCATCATCCACCTGGGCCGCCCGTGGCTCGCCTTCTGGCTGGCCCCGTACCCCAGCGCGCGCGAGATCTGGCCGAACTTCCGCTCGCCGCTCGTGTGGGACTTCTTCGCCATCAACACCTACCTCACCGGCAGCCTCATGTTCCTGCTGCTGCCGATGATTCCCGACTTCGCGCTGGTGCGCGACCGGTCCACGGGCTGGCGCAGGCGCATCTACGGGGCGCTCGCCCTGGGGTGGCAGGGCACCACCAAGCAGTGGCACCGTCTCGAGTCGGGGATGCAGATCATGGCCATCGCCATCATCCCAGTGGCGGTCTCGGTGCACACGATCGTGTCGTTCGACTTCTCGATGGCCACGGTGCCCATGTGGCACTCGACGATCTTCGGGCCCTACTTCGTCGCCGGGGCCATCTTCAGCGGCATCGCGGCGCTCATCGTCGCGATGGCGGCGCTCCGCAAGCTCCTCCACCTCGAGGCCTACCTGCATCCCGTCCACTTCGAGAACCTGGGCAAGCTCCTCCTCCTGATGAGCCTGCTCTGGGCCTACTTCGTCTTCGCCGAGCGGCTCACCGTCTGGTACGGGAACGAGCACTCCGAGATGGCGGTGTTCTGGGCGACGCAGCGCGGGGAGTACGCGCCGCTCTACTGGGCGATGGTGGTCTGCAACTTCGTGATCCCGTTCCCGATCCTGGCGCTCCGGCAGCTCCGGACCATTGCCGGCACGGTCGTCGCCTCCTTCGCCGTCCTCATCGGGATGTGGCTGGAGCGGTTCCTCATCATCGTGCCGTCGCTGGCGCACAAGCCGCTGCCCTACACCTGGGGTGACTACGCGCCGCAGCCCGTGGAGATCATCATCATGGTCGCCACCTTCGCGGCCATGATCCTGCTCTATATGCTGTTCTCGAAGTTCGTGCCCATCATCTCGATCTGGGAGATGAAGGTGGGCAACCAGCCGCATCCGCCCGTGGTGACCGAGGCGGAGGACGAGCTGGCAGGGCTGTGGAGGGCGCGCCCGTGAAGGCCGTCTACGCGCTCTACACCGATCCCGACGCCGCCCAGTTGGCCGTGGATGCGCTCCGCGCCGAAGGCGTCGCCGAGCGCGACATCGTCGTGATGTCGTCGGAACCGTTCGAGGAGTACGAGTTCAGCCACCGCGACAAGGCCACGTGGCTGCACTGGATCGCGGGCGGAGGCGGGCTCCTGGGAATGTTCGCGGGCTACCTGCTGACAAGCACCACGCAGCAGCTCTGGCCGCTGGTGACGAGCGGCATGCCGATCGTCTCCACCTGGCCGAACACCATCATCGTCTTCGAGATGACGATGCTCGGGGCCATCCTGGCGACCGTCATCGCGCTGTTCGTCACGGCCAGCCTGCCCAGCCGCCTGTCGCAGCTCTACGACAACGCCGTGACGCAGGGCTACATCCTCGTCGGCGTCGACGGGCCGTCGGACGAACTGGCCGCGCGCCTCGACCGCGCGCTGGCGTCGGTCGAGGGCGGGCAGGTGAAGTCCATCGCGTGAGCGGTCAGTCCTCCTTCCAGGGGTTGTTGGCGAACACGGCCACCTCGGGCCATAGCACGCGGTGCGGCATGTCGAGCGCGGCCATGATCGTGGCCGCGATGTCCTCGGCGTAGAGCTTGTTGGGGTTGTTCCGCCCCGTCCGCCCGCCCCAGTTGGTCTGGACCTCGGACGGGCACACCGAGATCACGCGGATGCCCAGGGGCCGGAGCTCGGCCTGCCAGCACTGGCTGATGCCGCGCACCGCCCACTTGCTGGCCGCGTAGGCCGTGCCCCGTGCCGCGCCCTTCATACCCGATGTGGAGGCGATGTTGACGATGTCGCCTTCGCCCTGCTGCTTCATCAGCGGCACGACGCGGTTGGAGATATCCACCAGGCCGAAGACGTTGGTGTCGAACATGGTCTTCATCCGGTCGATGTCCATCTCGCCAATCCCGGCCGCGTAGCCGAAGGCGGCGTTGTTGACGAGCACGTCGATGCCGCCCATGCGGGCCTGGCAGGCCTCCACCGCCTTCTGGTTGTCGTCGCCGCTCGAGACATCGAGCCGCAGGCCGTGGGCGCCGGTTCCCTGCGCCACCTGCTCGATGAGCCGCGCGTCGCGCCCCGTGAACACCACCTGGTGCCCGGCCTTCCGCGCCAGCGCGACGACCGCCGCGCCGATGCCCTGGCTGCCGCCCGTAATCAGAAACCGTCGTCCCCCCATCGTCCCTCCAGTAGTCCCCATCCCCGTTGTGGGGACAGTCCCTGTGACAATTGTCACAGGGACTGTCCCCCGTCCACCGTGACAATGATTGTCCACCGTGGCGACACGACAGGCGGGGCGTGAGGGTCGGGGCGAGGAAACAGGCAGAAAGCGGCGTCCCTGGAAGGGCACGCAACTTGCTCTCCACCTTGCCAGAGGTGGCCGATGGGAACGCTGAGGGAACTACTGGCCAGCGATCATCGACAGACGCTGGAGTTCTTCTTCCTGGGGTTGCGGGAAGTCTCGGACCCCAACGTGGACCGGCAGGAGCTGCTCTACAACGCGAGCGTCCTGGCCCACTTCGCGCAGGTGTCCACGCGCGCGGGCGTGGACGTTCCGACGCCGGCCAGCCTCAGTGACGTCTTCGACCAGTTCGTCGTGGACACCAGCCTGCACGGCGACGGCGGCATGATGGAAACCGCCGGCGCGCAGTGCCTCCTGCTGGCGGGCTTCTTCGAGGACCAGATGCGGCAACGCCACAAGATTCGGTGGTACGCGGAGCTCGGCGCGGGCTTCTATCACCGCGCCGCAACCCGCGAGTCGACGGCGCAAAAGGCACGGCTGCTGGAAGGCATGGCGCAGCGGTTCGAGCCCTGGCGGCAACGGCATGCGCACCTTGGACGGGAGCTGCGCGACCAGGCATACTTGCTGGCGCCATCGCCGTTCCCGCCCGACGTGATCACCGAGTGAAGGACGTGGCGGGGATCGGCGCCGCTACCCTGCCGCCGGCACGCTGAACAGCAGGCTGCAGCCGCCGCCTTCGTTGGCCCGCACGTCGAGGGTGCCGCCCTGCGCCAGGGCGATGCGGCGCGCGGCGGCCAGCAGCACGGCGCCGGCTGGGCCCGCGGGATGCGCGGCCCAGTCCGCGTCGAAGAAGCGCGCGTGCGCCGACGCCGGCACACGGACCGCGGTCTGCATCACCTCGATGGTCCGCGTGGCCGTATCATGACGTGGCCCCATCCGCACGATCACCCGATTCGGGTCGGCGCGGTCGTCCACCAGCCCTCGCATCGCGTGCACGAGCCCGCCAATGGCCGCGGTCAGCAGCCGCTCGTCGCCGAACACCTGGAAGGCGCCATCGGGCACGTTGATGGCGGGTGCACCGCCGGTCAACCGCTGTTCCGGACCGAAGGCCGCCGCAACGGCGGCCAGCACCCTGCCCAGGTCCACGAGGTCCAGCGCCGGCAGGGGCTCCTGTTGCAGCACAACCACGGCTTCGGCCAGCCAGCGCGCGCGGAGCGCCTCGGCACGGGCCAGTTCGACGGCCACCCGCTCCCTCAACGACTGCCCCCGTGCCGGGAGGGCGGCCAGGGCCTCGTGTACCGCCTCCACGGCCTGGACGATCGCGGCGGACACGGCGGCGCCGGGCACCACCTGGCGTTCGCTCACCGGTGGCGCCTCGACGCGCGGAGGCCGCGCGAGCGCTTCGACATAATGAGGCTCGGCGCGCATGCGGTAGCTGGCCGGGAGCCCTTCACGAGCGGGAGGCGCCGCCTCGGCATCGGCCTGCTCATCGCGCGGACGGACGGCGCCCGGTGTTCCCTCCGCCCGACGGGACGGAGGCACATAAGGTGGTATGAAGACGCGGGAATCGGACAAGGGGGGAACCTCGCAACACGATTGAATCGATAGTCTAACGCATGCGCCACGACGTACCATGGGCGGGTCGCCCGTGCCCGCCGTTTCGCAGTACCGGACGCTGCTCGCCTCGAAGGACGCCGCGGTCGCGGCCATCGCGCTCGTGGCGATTGCCGCGCACCTGGCGCTGCGCCATGGCCCGTGGGGCCCGTGGATGGCCTACGGCCGCCCCGCAGCGCAACTGCCCCTCTTCATCGCGCTGGGCCTCGGCGGCGTGCCGCTCGTCCTGGGGCTCCTGGGACGTCTGGTCCGTTTCGACTTCAGCTCCGACCTGCTCGCCGGCCTCTCGATCGTCACCGCCGTGGTGCTCGGCGAGCACCTGGCCGGGACACTGGTCGTCCTGATGCTGTCCGGCGGACAGGCCCTGGAGGCCTACGCCGTCCGGAGCGCGTCCTCCGCCCTCCATGCGCTGGCCCGACGCATGCCGCCCCTGGCCCACCGGCGCCTGGACGGCGTCATGACGGACGTGGCCCTGGGCGAGGTGGCGCCCGGCGACGTGCTCGTCGTCTTCCCGCACGAGACCTGTCCCGTCGACGGCACCGTGATCGAGGGCCGCAGCACGATGGACGAGTCGTACCTCACGGGCGAGCCGTACGTGCTGTCCAAGGTCGCAGGCTCGTCGGTGCTCTCCGGGGCGGTCAACGGCGAGGGCGCGCTCACGATCCACGCCGAGAAGCGCGCCGTCGACTCGCGTTACGCGAAGATCATGCAGGTGATGCGCGAGTCCGAGCAGCGCCGCCCGCAGCTTCGGCGCCTGGGCGATCAGCTCGGCGCCGTCTACACGCCGCTGGCGGTGGCCATCGCGGTGGCCGCCTGGGTGGCCAGCGGCGACCCGCTGCGCTTCCTCGCCGTGCTGGTGGTGGCCACGCCGTGCCCGCTGCTCATCGGCATCCCGGTGGCCATCATCGGATCGGTGTCGCTCGCCGCCCGGCGCGGCATTGTCATCAGGGATCCCGCCATCCTCGAGAAGGTGGACACCTGCCGCACGGCCATCTTCGACAAGACGGGCACGCTCACCTACGGCAGGCCCAGGCTCACCGAGGTGCTCGTTGCCTCGGGCCTGACCCGCGAGGACGTGCTCGGCACGGTGGCCAGCCTCGAGCGCTACTCGCGGCATCCGCTCGCCTCGGCGGTGATCGAGGCCGCCGACGAGGCCCGGCTGGCGCCCCACGACACGACGGAGGTGAGCGAGCGTCCCGGGCAGGGACTGCGCGGCGTCATCGGCGGGCGCACGGTCCTGGTCACCAGCCGCGGCGTCCTCGCCCGGCTGCTGCCGCAGGCGGCCGCCACCCTGCCGCCGCTCTCGGGTGGTCTCGAGTGCGTCGTCCTCATCGATGGCCGGTATGCGGCGACGTTCCGCTTCAGGGACGAGCCTCGCGCCGAGGGCCGGACCTTCGTGCAGCACCTCGACACGCGACACGGGTTCACGCGGGTGCTCCTGGTGTCGGGCGATCGCGAGGGCGAGGTCCGCTACCTGGCCGAACGCGTCGGCATCAACGAGGTTCATGCGAGCCAGAGCCCCGAGCAGAAACTGGCGCTCGTACGGCGCGAGACCGAGCGCGCCGGTACCGTGTTCGTGGGCGACGGCATCAACGACGCGCCGGCACTGGCGGCGGCGACGGTGGGGATCGCGTTCGGCCAGGCGAGCGACGTTACGGCCGAAGCGGCCGGGGCCGTGGTGCTCGACAACGCCCTGGAGCGCGTGGACGAGCTGTTCCATATCGGCCGCCGCATGCGGCGGGTTGCGCTGCAGAGCGCGGTCGGGGGCATGGCACTGAGCGCGGCCGGGATGCTCGTCGCCGCGGCAGGCTACCTGCCGCCGGTGGCCGGCGCCGTCACGCAGGAAGTGATCGACGTGTTCGCGGTGCTCAACGCGCTGCGGGCCGCGTGGGCACCGCCGGTCCTGCGCGACTATTGAGGCCGGCGCCGACACGTGCTGTGCTCAGCGGCGGAACCAGCCGCCGACCTGCATCCACGCGTCGTAGCCGAGCCGCTCGAGCGTGCGCAGCGCGTCCTCGGGGCCGCCGAGCAGCACCACGGTCACCAGCACCGCGACCCCCATCGGGATCAGGGTCATCATGCTGTCGCGGGTTGCACCACCGATACGCATTGGTCCTCCTGTCAGGGCTCGGTCGCCGGCCGTGCGCGTCCGGGCGCGTTGTAGCCGCCGACACTGCGAACGACCACGTCGGGCCGCGCCGTCGTGATCCGCACCTCGCGCCAGGCGCCGTCGCGCGTGCTGTTCGTCGAGGTGTACGTGATGAGATAGCGCCGCCTCAGGTCGTCCACCACGCGCCGGTAGCGATCGGCGAGCTGAGACGCGTCCTCCGGGAAGTACGCGGCCCCGCCGGACGCTTCGGCCACGCGCGCGAGGCCCTCGTGATCCACGCGGGGCCCCAACCCGATGGCGTAGACCGTGGTCTCGGTCTCCCGGACCTGCGCCAGCACGTCGGCCAGTGTGTGCATGCTGCCCGGGGCCGTCCCTGGATTGTTCTCGTCACGGCCATCGGTCAAGACCACGACGGCACGCCGCCCGGGCTGGCGCTGCAGGTATGCCATCGAGTCGTGCAGCGCGTCCCACAGGGCCGTGCCGCCGAGGGCCTGGTGCCCCGCGATGGCATCGAGCGTCAGCTGACGCCGCGTGGACAGCTCGTGCTCCACCACCACGCGATCGGAGAACTGGACGAGCGCGAGGGGATCGGAGGGCCGGAGCGCCTGGACGAACGTGGTGGCGGCCGCCTTCACCGCGTCGAGCGCCGGGCGCATGCTCCCGCTCGCGTCCAGCGCCATCACGATCGACATCGGCGCGTTGGCCTCCTGGAACGACTCGATCTTCTGGGCGACGCCATCCTCGATCACGGTCACGTCCGAGGGAGCCAGGGCCAGGACAGCCTCGCTGTCACCCGCCACGCTGAACTCCAGGGTCGGCCGGATGGGGGGCGGCGCCGGCGCGAAGTAGCCCGGCCGAGCCTTCACGGTGTACGACGGCTCGGCGACCGCGAGCCGGATGGTGCGATACGCGCCGTTCCACTCCTGGTTGGTCGGCGTATAGGTGATGACGTACCGGCTGTAGGCTTCCGTCGCGATGAGGGCGTGCACGTCGGGCAACTGCTCTTCCCGCGAGGGGAAGAACGCCCGACCTCCCATCTGGGCGGCCACCTTCCGCAGGAGCATCTCCCCCTTGAGGGAGATGCCCGCCACGCCGCCGATGCCGACGACATAGACCGTGGCCTGCACGCGCTGCAGCGCGCGGAAGGCCTCCTCCATCGAGGTGGAGCTGTGCTCGTCGTAGCCATCGGTGACGAGGATCACCACCTGTCGGCCCTCGGCACGGGCGAAGTACTCGGGCAGGGTGGCCAGCGAGTCGAGGATGGCCGTGCCGCCCACGGCCTCGATGCCGGAGATGGCGTCGCCGATGGTCCGGGCGTCGTCGGTCGGTCCCGTCACGGCTTCGATCCGCCGTCTGAACGGGGCGACCACGACCATGTCACCGTTCTTGAGGCGAGACGCCAGGCGCCGGGCCGTGGCGCGGACCAGGTCGATGCGGCGCGACATGCTCTGCGAGCCATCGACGAGCAGCGTGAAGGTGGTCGGCAGCGTCTGCATCTGGACGAGGTCCAGCGTCTGCGGCTCGTCGTCCTCGAACAGCGTGAAGTGGCCGGCGCCCAGGTCCTGGACGTATCGACCGGCCTCGTCGGTGACCGTGGCCTCCACCAGCACGGACGACACGGCGGCTTCCTCGATGACCTCCAGCGATGCCAGCGAAACCCGATCCTCGACCGTGCCGCCCAGGCCGTCATCTACCTCGGCGCGAATCGTGCGCGGCTCGTACGGGTTCTCGTCTTCCCACTCGGTGACGTACGGCGGCCCATCCATGTCCTCGCCCAGCAGCTTGTCGTCCACGTAGAACCGGACGCGGACGACGCCGCCGGGCGCCGGCGTCACGACCTGCGCGACCACGCGCACGACGCCCGGCACGCCCGTGCGGCCGAGGGGTGAGGTGATGCGGATGGTGGTCTCCGGCGTGGCAGGGCCGGCGACGGCCCTTCCTGGGCAGACCAGCGACGCCGCCAGCACGGCCGCGGCGCACGAGAGAGCGAGCCCGCGCACGACGGCTCCCTACGCCTCGACGATGCCGCTCGCCGGGGCGTCGTCCACGAAGTAGGTGCTGAACGCCATCTTCAGGAGGGGCCGCGTGAGCCGATCGGGCTCGCCGAGGTACTCCGCCAGTCCCATCGCCTGGGTAATGAGGTCGCGCGGGTGACATCCCCGGAGGGGGATCCGCCGCGGCGCATAGTCCTCCGCGATCAGCCGATCGACGAGCGCCTCGTCGTACTCGATGCCGCGCTGCTGGCAGCAGCGCTCGAAGATCCGCTTGAAGTCGTCGACCGACGGGCTCTCGGCGAACACCTTGTAGTGGATGCGGCGAAGGAAGGCCTCGTCCACGAGCTCCGTGGGCTTGATGTTCGTGGCGAACACCACCAGCACGCCAAACGGCATCGGCAGCTTCTGCCCCGTCTGCAGCGTCAGGTAGTCGACGCGGCTCTCCAGCGGCGTGATCCACCGGTTGAGGATCGCGGCGGGCGAGCAGCGTTGCCGGCCGAAGTCGTCGATGACGAGGACGCCTCCGTTGGCCGCCATCTGGACCGGCGCCTGGTAGAACTTCGACACGGTCCCGTACGAGAGGTCGAGCGACTCGAGCGTGAGCTCGCCGCCGACCGTGAGCAGCGGGCGGCGGCAGCGCACCCAGCGACGATCCGGCGCATGGCCGGTGTCGAGGGCGTCCTCGGCGGCGAAGCCGGCCCCGTCGATCGCCTCGTGCACGACCGCGTCGTACACCTGGACGATGTGGCCGTTCGCCTCGATGGCGTGTGGGATGGCGATCTCGCCGTCGAGGAGGTTGCGGATGGCCTGGGAGATGACGGTCTTGCCGTTGCCGGGCGCGCCGTAGATGAAGAGCGAATGGCCGCCGTTGACGGCCGGGCCGAGCTGATCGAGCACGCGCTGGCTGAGCACGAGCTCGCCAAAGGCCTGGCGGACCCGGTCGCGCGTGGCCGCCCGGGGGAGCACGGCCATGAACGCTCGCATGTACGCCTCGTACTCCGCGAACGGCACGGGTGCCGCGCCCACGTAGTGACTCTGCTCGAGGAACAACAGGGCCCGCTGCCGCCCGGCGTCCGTGATGCGGTACACGTAGGCGGGGCCGGCCACCAGGCCGCTGCCCAGGACCTCGACGAGGTACTGGTGCTTGATGTGTTCCAGGACGGGCACGATGGCGGAGTACTGCAGGCCGAGACGGCGCGCCAGCTCGGAGCCGGTCAGCTCGCCGGAGAAGTGCAGGCTCTTCAGCACCAGCTGCTCGAGCAGGTCGAACGAGAGACCGGTGTCCTCGAGCGTGTGCGGCGCCAGTGGGAATGGCGTCACGGAACCGGTATAGGCAAGCGTCGGGGCCGGCATCAGCGGGACTCCTGGTTGACGGGGGTTGGACGGCGCCGGCGGGCGGCATCGGCGCGGCGGCAGGTCGTGATCGCCTCGCGCGTCCGGCCCTCCGCCTGGTAGGCCACGCACAGGTTCTGCAGCGCGTAGGCGGCGCCGGGATCGTAGCGAACGGCCGCCTCGAACCGCGCGCGGGCATCGGCGCGATGGCCCAGCCGGAACAGCAGCGTGCCCAGGGTGTTCTGCCCCACGGCCCAGTCCGGGGCCAGGTGCACCGCCTGGTACGCGTGCGACAGCCCGAGCCCGGGCTGACCCCAGTCGCGCCACAGCCGCGCCATGGCGTCGTGCACGACCGGGTCGGGCCCGTTCAGCGTCAGGCTGCGGGCCAGGTAGTCGTGCGCGGTGTCGAAGATGCCGAGGCGACGGTAGGCGCGCGCCACCTGCAGGTGATGCGCCGACGTCGGTGCGAGCATCAGGCGCCACATCGCGTCGCGCAACTCGGGGTCGGCCGACTCGAGGGCCGACATCGAGCTCGAGAGTCGCGAGGGGACGCGGGTAATCGACCTGTTCTCGAGCGGGTTGGCCGCCTTCGCGGGCCGGGACGCGAGCGGCCGCGGACCTCCGAGGTCCACGGCCGGCGTTCCCGGCCGCACGAAGCGGTCGGCGAGCGTGCGGGTGCCCCCGGAGGCGCACCCGCCCACCGCCAGCGCCAGCACGGCGCCCGACAGCAATCGCAGGCCGATCATGACGGGTCTCCTACGAGCTGCGGCTGATGCGATCGCTCCGGCGCTTGAAGTACATCATCAGCAACACACCGCCCAGCACGAACATGCCAATCTGCCACGTTTCCATCACTGCCTCCTTCTCACGACTTCCGTTGACCGACCTGCCCGCCCCATGCGGGACTACTGCCCATTGCCCCAGACGAACTGTGTGAAGATGCGAATCATCGACGGTCCCAGCACCACGGTGTAGAACGCCGGGAACAGGCAGAAGACCAGCGGAAACAGCAGCTTCACGCCCAGTTTCGCGGCCTTCTCCTCGGCCCGCTGCCGCCGCTTCGTCCGCGAGGTCTCCGCGTGGGTGCGCAGCGCCTGGCCGATGCTCGTGCCGAACCGATCCGTCTGCACGAGCATGGCCACCAGGGACCGCACGTCGTCCACCTTGGTGCGCTCCGCGAAATTCCGGAAGGCCTCCAGGCGCGGCTTGCCGGCGCGGGTCTCGGCCGACACGAGCTCGAGCTCGCGGGCCAGTTCGGGATACGGCAGCGCCAGTTCCTCGGCCACGCGATTGAGCGCCTGATCGAGGCCCGACCCCGACTCGATGCAGACGATCATCAGGTCGATGGCGTCAGGCAGGCCGTTCTGGATGGCCCGCCGGCGCTTCTCGATGGCGCGCCCGACCCACAGCGTCGGGATGAAGTAGCCGACGCCGGCCGCCACGATCCCCATCAGCAGGCCAGTGCGGCTGCCGAGGACCCAGTAGACGAGCAGGAAGCAGGCCGCCGGCACCACGATCTGCGCCAGCGCGAACAGGGTCGCGGGCCACGGGCCGAGGTACCCTGCGCCCGCCATCATCCGCTCGATGCGTCCCATCTCCTTCGGCGACTTCGGCACGATGGAGCGCAGCCGCCGCACGACCGGCGACACCTCGTCGTCGAGCACCGACGCGGGGGCGGACCCGGCCGAGGGTGCGGTGGCGAGGTTCGACAGGCGGCGCTGCACGATCTGCGGATCGGTCAGCAGCCAGAAGAGCGAGGCGGTGGCCGCCGCAACCGCCACGAAGATGACCACGACGGGGAGGATGAGCTGGGTATCCACGGCTAGTACTCGATCCGCACCATGCGGGAGATGATGAACGTGCCCACGATCTGCAGGGTGACCGCGATCAGGACCAGGCGCAGCCCGAGCGGCTCTTCCCAGAGGATCCGCATGAAGTCCGGCGACAGTATGAACAGCACCGCCGCCAGCGCCGGCGGCAGGCACGACAGTACCCACGCGCTGATGCGCCCGTGGGCCGAGATGACCCGGATCTGCCGCTTCAGCTTGAACCGCTCGCGCATCACGCTCGCCAGGTTGTCGAGCACCTCGGAGAGGTTGCCGCCCGACTCTCGCTGCGTGAGCACCGCCGTGACGAAGAACCGCGCGTCGAGCACCGGCACGCGGTGCGCCATGGCGCGCATCGCGTCCGGCAGCGACATGCCGAAGTTCTGCTCGTCATACAGGCGCCGGAACTCCTGGCCGACGGGCGCGGGAATCTCCTCTGCCACCATCCCCAGGCCGGTGGTGAAGGCGTGGCCCGCCCTGAGCGCGCGCGAGATGAGGTCGATGGCCTCGGGGAACTGCTCCTCGAACACGCGCAGGCGGACGGCGCGCTTGCGCTTCACGACCAGGTAGGGCACCAGCCCGCCGAGCAGCGCCAGCACGGCGGCGGCGCTGAACATGCCCGTCAACATCCAGGCGGCCACGCCGCCGGCTGCCGCGGCGACCGCCACCATCAGCACGAACGTGCCGACGGTGATGGTCAGCCCCGCCTCGACGAGGAGCTGCTCCACGGGTCCGGCCACGTTCTGCCGCTTCCGGAGCAACCGGTCGAGCAGCGGAATGTGGCTGAGCCGTGTCTCGTCCACCACCAGGTTGGCCTTCTCGTGCTGGACCCGGTAGTCGCGCAGCCGCGCGACGGCCGCGGTGCGGTCCGCGGTCTCGGGCCGAAGCACGAGCAGCCAGTAGGTGCCGAACATCGCCGTGAGGGCGATCACGAAGGTCGCGAGAACGAACGTCATGGCGCCCTCCTACTCCACGACCTGCCGGTGCTCGAACATCTCCGGCGGCATGCGGAACCCGGCCGTCTGCAGCAGCTGCGCGCAGCGCGGCCGGATGCCCGTGGCCTTGAAGACGCCGCTCACGCGGCCGTCCGGCCTGAGCCCGGTCCGCTCGAACAGGTAGATGTCCTGCATGGTGATCACGTCCTGCTCCATCCCGGTGATCTCCGAGATGGCGGTGACCCGCCGGTGCCCGTCCGACAGGCGCGTCAGTTGCACCACGAGGTTGACGGCGGAGGCCACCTGCTGCCGCACGGCGCGGTCCGGGATGTTCAGGTCCGCCATGGCGACCATGGTGTCCAGCCGGTACAGGGCATCGCGCGGGCTGTTGGCGTGAATCGTCGTCAAGCTGCCGTCGTGGCCGGTGTTCATGGCCTGGAGCATGTCCAGCGCCTCCTCGCCGCGCACCTCGCCGACGACGATGCGATCCGGCCGCATGCGCAGCGAGTTGATCACGAGCTGGCGCTGCTTCACGGCGCCCTTCCCCTCGATGTTGGCCGGGCGCGTCTCGAGGCGCACCACGTGGCGCTGCCGCAGCACGAGCTCGGCCGCGTCCTCGATGGTGACGATGCGCTCGCGGTCGGAGATGAAGCTGGAGAGGACGTTCAGGAACGTGGTCTTGCCGGCGCCGGTGCCGCCGGAGACCAGGATGTTCAGCCGCGAGCCCACCGCCGCCTTCAGGAAGTCCAGCATGGGCTGGGTGAGCGACTGGCGGGCGACGAGGTCCTGGGCGCCGAGCTTGTCGGTGCGGAACCGGCGAATCGACAGCACCGGTCCGTCCAGCGACAGCGGCGGAATGACGGCGTTCACGCGCGAGCCGTCTGCCAGGCGCGCGTCCACCATGGGGCTCGACTCGTCGATGCGCCGGCCGACCGAGCTGACAATGCGCTCGATGATGCGGAGCAGGTGCTGGTCGTCCTTGAAGACCAGGTCCGTCGGCTCGAGGCGGCCCTCGCGCTCGATGAAGATCTGGTCGGCGCGGTTGACGAGGATGTCCGAGATGGTCGGATCGGCCAGCAGCGCCTCGAGCGGGCCGAGGCCGAAGAGCTCGTTGAAGACGTCGGTGATGAGCGTCTCGCGCTCGAAGAGGCTGAGCGGCATGCTGGCCCGCTCGCCGTCGAGCAGCGAGACGATGAGGCCGCGGATCTCGGGCTCCGCCTGCGCCCGGCCCACACGGTTCAGCCGGTCGAGGTTCAGGCGGTTCAGCAGCGTCCGGTGGATCTTCTCCTTCAGCTCCTGGTAGTGCGCCTGGCGGACGTCCACCACGGGCATGGCGCCGGCGGGTGCGAAATCGTTCAGCGATGGCATCGACGTGTCCTTCCCTCTCGGAATCACCGGCGGCCTCCGAGCAGGCCGAACAGCCCCGCCTTTGCGGTTTCCTTCGGCCTCGCGGGCAGCCCGGCCACGTCCCGCGCGAACTCCTCGAACGACTCGGCCAGGCGGCTGCGGGGCTCCACCACGAGCGGCTCGCCGCGGTTCAGCGCCGCGACGGCGGTGCGGTAGTCGCTCGGGAACACGTACTTCACCGGCCCACCCAGCACGCGCTCGACGTCGGCCTGGCGGATGTCCGACAGCGGATCGAAGCGGCTGAGGGCCAGCTTCACGCGGTCCGCGCCGCAGCGCATCCGGAGGTCGTTGGCGATGCGGCTGGCGCTGCGCAGCGTCGCCAGCTCCTGGTTGGCCACCACGACGACCGTGGAAGCGGCGTCGATCGCTTCGATCATCGTGGCGTCCGACCGCGGGCAGTCCAGGACCACGTAGCGATAGGCCGTGGCCGCGAACTCGATGAGGCTGCGGACGCGCATCGCCTCGACGCCGCCCTGCAGGGGCCGGTTCGACGAGCCCAGCAGGTCCGGGCCGGCCTTGGTGGTCGTCACGAGCCCCTTGAAGTACGTCTCGTCCAGCCGGTGGATGTTCTCGATGGCATCGAGGACGGAGATGTGCGGATCGACGCCGAAGAAGACGGCGGCATCGCCATGGGCGAGGTGCAGGTCCATCAAGAGCGTGGGCTGCCCCGACGCTGCGCGGAGGGCCGTCGCCAGATTGACCGCCACGCTCGTGCTGCCGACGCCGCCTTTGGCGCCGAGCACCGCGATGGTCTTGCCCATCATGGGCCGGGCCGTCACCCGCGCGACACGGTGAATGGCCGCGTCCACCTCGGCAATCTGCAGCGGCTCGGCCACCCACTCGTTGACGCCCATGCGCATGGCTTCGAGCATCTCGGTGGGGTCCAGCGCCTTGGCGACGATCACGATGCCAGCAGAGGGGAACTGGCGCTTGGCCTGCCCGATCTCGCGCGGCAGGCGCGACAGCCCGCGGACGTCGAACACGAACGCGTCCGGCCCTTTCGAGCCCATCGGGTGTGCGGCCTCGAGCTCCGATAGCGCGACGGAGGCGGCACGGAAGCCGCGCTCCCGCAGCTTCGCCACGAAGTCGCGGTCGTCCGAGCCCACGAGAGAAACGGCAATCGACACGGTGCTCACCTCACCAACGCAATGCTGACGACGAAGGCCGCGCCGGGCGTGTTGCTGGTCCCGCCGTGCGGCGCCGAGGGATAGGGGGACAGGTAGCCGATCACGTCGTTCCCCTGCATGTGGTCGATGAAGAAGCCGAGCACCTTCACCACCGTGATGTCGATGCGGCCCGACGCCCGCCCGGCATCGTAGACGTCCGGGTTGAACACGGGGATCGCCACCAACCGTGGGCTGATCGCGCATGCGGCCGTCGCCATGCAGCCGCCCGAGACGCCGCCCTGGCCCGGGCCATACATGTTGGGATCCCACACGGCGGCCGGGTCCTGCGCGATCAGGTCGCGGATGCCCTGGCTGGTCGGCCCGATCATGTTGCCGGGCTCCACCTGCAGCACCGTGCCCGGCCCGATGACGGTGGGATCGCAGGTCGCGATGTTCTCGCGATAGTTGGCGCCTCCGGGACCCTCAGTCGGGTTGATGACCACGGGGTGATACCAGCCGGGCGCGATCGCCTGGTTGGGGTTCCCCGCCTTGAGCACGATGCGGCGCCCGTGATCCGAGCCGCCCAGCGCCGTGGAGTCGCGCGTGAAACCGGTGCCGTTCGGCGCATACGTGCCGCCGGGCTGGCCGGGCGCCTCGTAGTAGTCCGCCGGGTCGAGCAGCGCGCCGCGGTTCGACCCGTTCTGCACGTAGCGCTCGAAGGTGTCCTCTTCGCTCCAGCCGACGTCACCCTGGTCGTTCCGCTGCTCGACCCACTTGTCAGCAATCGCGAACGGCTTCACGCAGTCGGTGGACTCGCCAAAGAGCACCTCCGCCGTGGCCGTGGCGCGCACGCCCTGCTCGGTGATGCCGGCCAGCCGCGAGAAGAACGTGGGCAGCGGGTTGTTGCGATCCTGGTTGCGGAACACGTCCACGCGTATGCAGGAATTGGTGCCGGCGCCGGGTGATCCGGGCGGGCACACGGGGAAGGTCACGTCCCCGGGCGTGATGTCCGGCGCCTCTCCCCACACGAAGTTCTGCTGGGCCACGTTGATTGCGCTCTGGCGCGCGAGGTCCTGGTCCTCCATGTCCACGAAGCCCATCGAGATGGCCCCGGACAGGGCACCGGCGTCCGCCGAGTTCTGCGCCTGGCGGCGGGACACCCACATCACGCCGTAGTCGATCACGAACGCACTCAAGGCCGTCAGCCCGATGAGGGCAATGGCCACCTGGACCAGCACCGCTCCTCGTTCCGACCCCGCGCGTGCGAACATCTGGCGCATGACGTGACCTCTCCTTCCTTTCAAACCCTGGTTCAGCGGCCCTGTGGCTTGCGCACCGACCCGGCGGGCGCCGCTGGTGTCCGCGGCGTGCCACCCTCGGGGCCGTCCTCGAGGGCGGGCGTGCGGCGTCCGCCGTCCTCGGACGGGTCGATGAACTCGCCCGGCCGCGTGGGCAGCAGCGGGACCTCGTCGGGGTCCAGGGCACGCACCAGACGCGGGGTGATGAGCACCATCAGCTCGGTCTGCTCGGCGCGCTCGGCCTTGCTCTTGAAGAGCGTCCCGATGATGGGCAACTTGCTCAGGATGGGCACGGCCTGCCGGTCGGTCTGCGAGATGTTGTTCATCAGGCCCGCGATGGCGAACGACTGGCCGTCGCGCAGCTCCACGTCGGTCTCGGCGCGACGGGTGTTCAGCGCGGGAATCCGGAACCCCTGCAGGATGATGCCGTTGTTGAAGTCGAGCGAGCTCACCTCGGGCCGGAGCTTCAGCCGGATCACGTCGCCGGCGATGGTCGGGCGGAAGGTCAGGCGGATGCCGAATTCCTTGTAGAGGACGCTCACCTGCCCGGTGATGCCCTGCACCACCGGAATCGGGATCTCGCCGCCCGCCAGGAAGCTCGCCTCTTCGCCGTTGTAGGCGATGAGGTTCGGCTCGGCCAGGCTCTGCAGGAAGCCGCGCCCCTGCAGGGCCTTCAGCACGCCGCCGATGCCTTCCTCGCGCTGGAAGAAGAACAGGTTGAGGAAGTCGGTGAACTCCAGCCCGCCCACGCCCTCGCCGTCGTCGAAGTTCGGCGCCGGGAACTGCTGGGTCGTGGAGCGCGACGTGAAGGCCGTGCGCGTGGTGAAGAGGGTGAGGCCCGCCTGCAGCAGCGCGTTGCGGTTGACTTCGGCGAACCGCACCTGCAGCATCACCTGCTTGCTGGGCGACCCGGTGGGGAGCTGCAGCATGTTGACGACCGAGGCCTTCGGCAGCGCGGCCTTCGCCACCTCAGCCGCGCGCAGCATCACGTCGTTGTTCGACACGCTGCCCGAGAGGATCACGGCCTCGTCGGTCACGCCCACCTTGATGTCCTCGCCGGGGAACAGCTGCTGCAGGTTCTGCTGCAGCGTGCTGACACCGGTATCGACGACGATGTCGTAGTGCTTGCGCGTGTCGGCGCCCCACACGATGAGGCTCACCGTGCCGGCGCCCTTGCCGTCCACCAGCACCTCGCGCGGCCGCACGACCACGGCGTCCGCGATGGCCGGGTTGGTCACGGCAATGCGCGTGATGTCGAACTCGGTGAGCAGGACCGTGGACCGGCCGGCCGTGAGGAGCACGCGCTCGGCGCCCTCCGGGGCCTGGGCCATGGCGGCCCGCCCGCTCATCGTGCCGGCGGCGATCAGGGCCAGCAGTGCGGCCCTGAGGGCCTTGGACGCAATCAGGGATCTCATTTCACCACCTCGGACGTGCGCTTCGCTGCGCGAATGGTCTCAACCGCGTAGACGGGCGGCGGGGGCGGCGCCTGGGGCGCCGGCGGCGGCACGGCACGGCGGACGCCCTGCACCACCTTCGTCACCGGCGGGGGATCCGGCGCGCCCATCAGCGACGCCAGGCGCGTCCCCTTCGTCTCTGTCGCCTCGGTGTCCAGCGGGTTGCGCAGCGTCAGCATGATCTGGCCCTCGGCCGACGCCAGCGCGATGCGCTCGGCGTCTTCGGGCGTGACCAGCAGGGTGACGACCGTGCTGGGGACGGGCTTGCCGTCCTTGGCCTGGTCCTGGTCGTAGCGCGTACCGGCCGTGAGCACCTGCACGTTGGTGACCACCACGCGCGACACGCTCTCCTCGCGCTTGGCCAGCGTCACGACGACGTCGACGCGCGTGCCAGGCACCACGAAGCCCGCCACGCCAATCACCTCGTTGACCTTCACCGAGATGGCCCGCATGCCCGCGGTGATGGTGGGCGGCAGTCCCGCCCCGGCTTCCGCCACGGCCACCTTCGCCGCCGTGAGCGGCTCGTTCTCGACAACCGGCGCCACGAGGCCGCGGTTCACCACGTCCTCGACGGTGGAGTAGCCGCCCGCCACCGGGCTGCTCGCCGGCCAGGCCACCAGCCGCACGTCGCTCGCGGTGAGCATCGTGCCGACCGGCAGCGGGCGCGCGGCGACGGCCACCTGGTAGCTCTTGACCTCGACCTCCCGCACCGGGATCGCCTGCACGGCGCGGTAGACGAACATGCTGGCCACGCCCGCGATGAGCACGGACAGCAGGAAGACGAGAAGGGTTCGGTTGCTGCGCTTCATGGGTTCTCCACCTGACTTAGGATCCGCCGGCGATCTGGCTGCGCATCGTCGAGCGCGCCGTCAATGTGACCGACGCGGCCGACGTCCCGCCGACGAGCGTGACGATGGGCGCGATGTACTGAAGGTTGTAGACATGGGTGACCGTGACCTCGACCCCGGGCCACGTGCCGCCGCCGGCGCCGGGAAGCGCCACCGGCGCGGTGACAGCCGTCACGGTGCCCGGGACGCCGCCCGTCGCGGCATACGACTGGGCGCGGGCCTCCGCGTCGGCAGCGGTGTAGCCCGGCATGCTGGCGACGCGCGCGCCCTCGACGGCGGCGTTGGTCAACACCACGTAGCGCTGGAACAGGAACCCGAAGTCCACGATGCCCATCACCAGCAACAGCAGGATGGGCGTGACCAGGGCCATCTCGATGAGCTCGGCCCCGAGCTCGGACCGCCGGAAGCGGCGAAGGATTACGCGCGCCATAGCGTCACCACCAGTCCCACCATGATCGGGAGCGCGTAGGGCAGCCGGAGGCCGCGGCCCGCATCGAGCGTCAGCTCCGGCAGCGGCTTGATCCCGACGAGCGCCCAGTGTCCGAAGAGCGTGCCGATGTTGCGCAGGGCGGTCCGCAGGTAGCCGTGCCACATGGACACGACAATCGCCAGCACGCCGCCGGCGACGGCGCCATAGAGCGCCACCTGCACCGTCGGCTGCCAGCCGAGCCACGCGCCCAGCGCGGCCATCAGCTTGACGTCCCCGGCGCCCAGGGCGCCGAGAGCGAAGAACGGGAAGAAGACGAGCAGGCCCGCCGCCAGGCCCGCGAAGACGAACGCGGCGCCCGCGCCCTGGGGCGCGAGGAGGTGAAACAGGAGGGCGGCCGCGATCGCCCCGAACGTGAGCACGTTCGGAATGCGTGCGCTACGAAGGTCTGTGATGCAGGCCGCGCCGCCGATGACGAGCGCGGTGAGTTCAGCGGCCATCACAGTCCCCCCCCCGGCGGCGGCGTTTCCCAGAGATCCTGGGTGCCCGCGTCGAAGGCCCCGTAGGTGTTGCCGATGGTCGCCGTGATGGCCGGCCATACCGCGATTCCTGCGAAGCCGAGGCCCGCTGTCAGCAGGGCGTACTCGACGAGGTCCTGCCCCTGTTCGTCGCTGATGAGCCGCGCCAGTAGGAATCGCATGGTGAAATCCTGAGTTCTGAACGCTAGATCACGAGGTCGGTCACGACCGCGAGGACGTTGTTGTAGACCCCGACCAGGCTCGCGCCGATGTCGGGCACGGTCAGGATGGCCGCGATGCTGATGCCCGCGGCGAGCAGCGCATACTCGATGACGTCCTGGCCGTCGTCGTGCCGCGCGAGTTTCCGGATGAGGTCGCCCATGATGAAAGCGGCGCTGCCCCCGAGGGTCGGCCCCGGGAGCAGCGTTCTCCGCGCGATTACTGCGGGAGGTTGCCGACCTCGGTGTTGATGTTCCCGTAGACCGCGTCCAGCGTCTGGCCGATGGCGGGAACGGTCGGGATCAGCACGATCGAGATGCCGGCCGCCAGCAAGGCGTACTCGATGACGTCCTGCCCACGGTCCTCGGACACCAGGCGCTTCAGAAGGTTCTTCATGTTCGAGACTCCACGTTTGGGGGGAAGCCTGTGTGTGGCCGCGGAAGCCCCCGTCCTCCTCCCGCGTACCTGGCAGGGCCCATCCTCGGCGCACCTGCCGTTCCTGTCTGACGGCCGCCATAGCTGCAAGCAGGGTGCCCCGATGGACCAGGGGGGTGGAGAAGACCGGCTAACTGATTGAGAGGACTGAGGTTGTGGCCGGAATGGACGAGGTGGCCACTGGGGGCGGGTAGATACCCTAAAGTCTTACAGAGTCATCCTTCAGGCTGACCATAGGTGGCCAATAACGAAGTTAATTGACTTTAGAGTCATACCGAGTCGCTAATATTACCCACGCGGCGCTCCACGACCACGCGGTCCCCGGTGCGGAGACCGGCGCGAGCCACTTCCCCGGCAGCCATCTCGATCACGGCAAACGCCCGGAGCGATAGCGCCAGCCGCCGCGGCGGCACACGCTCGCGGGAGCGAATGACACGCCCGTCGCGCCGCACGAAGATGATGTCGATCGGGAACCGCATCCCGAACGTATGGACGCCCTGCGAGGGGGCGATGACCAGGCCGTGCCCCGGCGCGAGAGCGTCGCGCCCCAGCAACCCGCGCGTCCGCGTCTTCGAGTCGAGCGCCAACTCCAGTTCGGACACGAGCCACTGCCCCGTCCGCTCGATCTGCAGCCCGCAGGGCGCACCAGCATCGAGCGCGTTCACCAGAAAATGCGACATCGTCAGGGTCAGCGCGTGATCGGGAGACGCAGGACGTACGGCACGGCGTGGCCCTCCCGCGTGGCCGGCCGGAACCGCCACGCCTTGGCTGCCGCCACGATCATGCGGTCGTTGTGAGAGGGGGCAGCCGCGTCCAGCTGGACCTGCTGGACCAGTCCGTTGGCGTCGATGACGAGCTCGAGTACCGATGTGCCACCTTCGCCATCCGCCCTCGGTGCGGTCGGCAGCTGGGGTTGCAGCAGCTCGGGCGGCTCCACATCCACGTCAGTCGAGGAGTACGTCGGCTGATCGGCGGCCGCGGACGCCACGGTGTCCGTGTCGGCCCGGTCGGGTGGGAACGCCTGGACCGACAGGTCTTCGAACGACGAGGCGGGTGCGATCGACGCTGCGTCCACAGGAGCGGGCACGTTCGGCCGGGCCAGCTTCCCTGGAGCCGAGGAGGCGGACGCCTGCTCTGCGGTCGGCGGCACGTCAACGACCAGCGGCCACCCGACACCGCCAATCAGCGCGCCCATGGCGGCGGCCCCGCTGGCCATGGTCAGCAGCAGCCCCGCCAGGCCCATGGCCGCGCCCCGGCGCTGGACGCGCAGCGTGACGGCAGGACGCCGGTGAGTCCTCACGGGCGGCATCGGCACCCGCGGCCGCACGCGCACCAGCGGCGGGCCCGTTTGGCGCGTCGGCGGCGACGAAGCCTCCTGCTGGTGCTCGGCCGCCAGCCCGCGCCCGGCCAGCCGCGCGATCTCGGCCTCGGGATGGGGACTCACGAAATGGCGCAGGTCCGCGTGAGCTCGCGGCTCGTCCTCCCGTTCGGAGGGGAAGCTGGCGAGCGCGTCGCCTGCCGTCGCCGCCAGGGCGCGCAGTTCCTTCGGGGCGGCTTGTCCCTCGAGCAGCGCACTCAACAGCTGCAGGGCCGACAACTCGCGTCCCGTGGAAAGCGCGGCGGACGGCGCCAGGTGCACCTGCCCATCGGTGGAGATGCCGCACTGCTCGAGCGTGATCGGCGTGGCGTCGGCCGCGGAGCGCATCTCCGCGGCGATCGCCACGGCCACAGCCTCTTGCCAGGCGATGGGAATCCGGAGCTGGAGCAGGCGTGCGACCGGGAGTGATGTCGCGGCCATCTGGTGGGGCGCCTATCGCCTCCGGATCACCCGCACCGTGACGTCGAACGCCCCCTGGTTGTCGGACAGCTCGTCGTCGTTCACCGCGAGGAACAGCTCACCCACCCCGTCCATGGGCAGGGCCTGCGTCATGTTGCCGATGCCAAATGGCGCGCCGGCCGTACCGATCCGGCCGATGAGGGCGCCGGCCAGCAGCTGCGGCGCGGGCGCCTTCGCCGCGTGCCGTCCACGCAGGGAGCCGGCCGTGCTGGCGCGATCCTCCGCGTCCGGTGAGAGGCGGACCTCGCCGGTGGCCGCGAACTGGACGCTGTCACCCTTGTTGATGAAGACCCCGGTCGGCACCCATCCGGCGGTGGCTCGCACGCGAACGGCCCCGGGCGGGACCGGCGCTTCGACGGTCGGCGCCGGGTAGTTACCGAAGTACAGACGGCGAACCTCGGACATCCGCGCCCGGCGCTCGGCGCCTGTCGTCGGCTGGAACGACACAACGCGGGGCTCGCCTGGCGTGTCCGAGCCTTCGCCCCCCTCGATGTTGAGCAGGCGCCCGCGCAGCACTTCCCCGCTCGTGAGCACGAGCACGTGGTCGCTGCCGCGTGCGGCCTCTGTTTCCGCCGCCGGCAGGTTTTGCGCGGCGCCGCCGACTTCGAACATCAGCACGTCGGTCAATGGCACGATGCGCTGGTCGTTCGGGCTGACGCGCACATAGATGCGGTTGTTGGGGCGGTTCCACGCCTCGAACCGGCCTGTGAACCGCGTGTTGTCGCGCTTGACGACGGTCACCTGCTCCTGGGCGACGGCAGGCGCGGCGGCCAGCGCGACGAGGGCAACGGCGACAATGTGAGTGGTGCGCATGGGAGGAACTCTATCAGAGCCCTCCCATACCCGGGCGCGGCGGCTGCACACTGATCACAATTCTGATCGCCTAACTGCGCATAAATCCAAGGTCCGGCGACGCGAAATTGGGCAGATTCGGGAAGGCCCATGCCAACTCGGTCGGGGTGGCGCCGAACCAGCGCCCCAGCGTGGCGCCGTACTGGACCGTCCCGATCGTCGGGAGCCAGACGCCGCGATTGGAGACATCGTGTGGCCCGCTCAGCTCGAAGTTGGGCATCGACCCGATGATGCCGCCCTGCACGGCGCCGCCCAGCACGATCTGGTGGCTGCCCCAGGCGTGATCGGTGCCGGTGCCGTTGGTCTGCGTGGTGCGGTTGAACTCCGACTGCGTGAACGTGGTGACGTTGCCGGCCAGCCCCAGGTCCAGCGTTGCGTAGGCGAACGCGGACAGCGACTGCGACAGGTCGCGCAGGAGGTTGGCATGCGTGCCCATCTGGGCGCTGTGGGTGTCGAAGCCGCCGATCGAGCAGAAGAACACCTGGCGACCCGGCCCGAGCTGCGAGCGCACGCGAATGAGCCGCGCGACCTCCCGCAGCTGATTGCCCAGCGATGTCGTCGGGAAGACCGACGTGCCCGGCGGCAAACCGCCGCTGGACGACAGCGTGTCGGCCAGCTGCAGGCCGTCGGCAAACATCTGGTTCGCGGCCTCGCGAATGGGATTGCCGCCGTCCATCAGCACCATCGCGTTCACGGCCTGGCGTCGCGCATCCGAGGCGCTTGACGGCCAGAAGTTCATCCCGGAGAGGCCGAGGTTGGCGCCCGGAGGGATGACGTTGCTCCGCACGTCGGCGCCGTCCAGGAAGATGGCCGGCGAGGACACCGAGACCGCCGACAGCGAATCGGTGGCACCGAAGAGGTCCAGCAAGCGTCCGCCCCATCCGGTGTACTGGGTGGCCGAGGCCGTCTGGGCCTGCGTGGTCTGGTCCGAGTGCGAGAACAGGTTGGGCGGGTTGTTCCCGCCCGCGCGATACTGCTCCTTCGTCAGCGGGCGGTTGAGCGCGCCCATGTTCAGAACGAAGGCCAGGTAGCCCGCGTTGTAGATGGGCACGAGCTCGGTCAGCGACGGGTGCAGTCCGTAGGTGACGCCACCCGGGCCCGGGATCGGCAGCAGCGTGTTGGCCGCGAGGGCCACGCCTGAAGTTCCGCCACGAGCCGCGGAGTACGCCGTGTAGTTGTCGGCCGGCACGATCATGTTGTTGGCGTCGTTGCCGCCGAACATGTACACGCAGACCAACGCCTTGTAGTCGGTGACCCGGCCCTGCGCCTCCACGTCGCGGACGAAGAACTGGCGGGCGGGCTGGACACCGAGGCTCGTGAGCCCCAGCGCGGCCAGGCGCGCGCTCAGCTTGAGGAAGTTGCGGCGGGCGGGGACGTTGTGAGAGTGACCCATGGTGATTGCTGCTCCTATTCCACCGTGACGGTCTGCCAGCTGGTGTACCCGCTGCTGCCGCAGATGTTCTCGGACCGGACCCGCACCTGGTAGCGGCCCGGCGCGACCGGACTGGAGATGCTCGTCCCGGTGACCGGGAACAGCCCCAGCGGGGTGATGGAGTTGTCGGCGTTTCGAATCCGCGCTTCCACCGTGTACCGGGTGGGCGCGGTCCCGCTGGTGGGCGCGAGCCAGTGCACCGCCACCGCGCGCCCGTTGGCCGCCGTCGTGAACGATCCGGGCGTTCTCGGCACCGAGCAGCCGCTCAGCGGGAAGGTCATGGTCACGCTGTTGGACGACCCGCTGGTGCCGACGGCATTGGTGGCACGCACGGTGAAGCCGAAGGTCCCCGCGGGCACGCTGTCGAAGCTCCAGGTGTCGGTCAGCGGCATCGGGATGCTGGCCACGCGTGCGCCGTTCTGCGTGACGTCCACGGTGATTCCCGTCGGCTCGCCGCCGCCAAACGTGTTCCGCCAGTTCAGGACGACCGACGAGCCGTTGCCATACCCGGAGAGCGAGCGCGGCGCGGTCGGGCCCGAGTAGTCCCCGACGTACAGCCGGACCTCGCTGGACGGACGGCTGAGGGCCGCGCCGGCCACCGTCCGCAGGCGGATGTAGAACGCGCCCGGCGGCGCGCTGAACGTGAAGCTCGGCGTGGTGCCACCGATCGGGATGCTCGCCAGCACTTCTCCCGGCCGAACGCCCCCTTCGAGCACGTACCCGGTCGCCGCCGGACCGATGAGCGGCGCGCGCCAGCTGATGGAGACCGTATTGCCGGCCAGCGACGAGACCGCCAGCCCAGTCGGCGGCTGGACCGTGCTGGTGCCGGCCACCGAGGTGTCGGAGTAGACGGAGTACTCGCTGGAAATCGCCGCCAGGTAGAGGGCGCCGCGGGCCCGCTCTCGCATCCCGCCCTCGGAGCTGTCGGTGATGGCCGCCGTCGCCGCGATGATCAGGTCGCGCAGGTCGCTGGACATGCGCCCGAACATCAGGTTCTGGTTGACGGTCTCGACCAGGGCCGCCGGGTCGGCTGCCTGTGCCTGGTAGGTCGGCAGCACGGTCGCCATCGGGAACACGCTGCTGTACCACTCGTACAGGATGCCGTAGATGAAGTTCGCCCGCTGGATGGCCAGCGCCGGCGGATAGATGCCGAACTCGGGCCCGAACATCGCGGTGTTGCCTGGCAGCGGCGTGAGCAGGTTGTAGAAGTTGAACACCGTCTGCGGCGTCAGCAGGAGCTGCAGGAGGTTCGAGAAGTTCCACTGGATGTTGTTCGGGTTGCTCACCGGGATGCCCAGCGCCCGGCTCAGGCCCAGGATGTGGAGAATCGGGTCCTTGAGCCGGCCGTCCGTGACGGTGAAGCTGCGCGCCTCGGGATCCGTGAGGATGGCCGTGAGCGTCGCACGCAGGTCGCCGCTGGTGCTGGAGAAGACGGCGGCCACGCGCTGAATGTAGTTGGGGCTGGGGTTGCTCGTGACCAGCGAGCGAATCAGCCGCGTCGAGATGAACGGCGCCAGGTTGGGGTGCGCCATGATGCTGTCCACGACCCCTTCGACGTCGGCGTAGAGCCCCTCTGTGGTGTTGGCCGAGGCCGGGAGCACCACCCCGCTCAACAGGGTCTTCTGGCCGATGTCGTGGTGCCGCGGCTGCGGCGTCGTGCCCGAAGTCATGGCCGGCACCATCTCGACGGTGAAGTTGTCCTGGCCATCGACACGCGCGTAGGTCCACCCCGTGAGCGCACGGGCGTACTCGACCAGCGTCGCCTGGGTGTAGGTCGGGACCGGCTGCCCTGCCGGGCTGAGCTTCACGGTGCCGTTCTGGTTGAGCTCCCACAGGCCGAGCGTGAACAGCTGCAGCAGCTCGCGCGCGTAGTTCTCGTTCGGCACCGAGGTCGTGGACCCGTTCGGGCACGTCACCGTGTTGCGCGCGCACCGGCTGAACGTCATGTCCAGGTACTTGCCCATCGTCGGGCTCAAGGTCACATCCCGCAGCAGCGTGCGGAAATTCCCGAACGCGTTGCGCGACAGCAGGCGCACCCAGGGCGCGAGCTCCGTGCCGCGGTTGTTCTTGTTCGCCGAGACCACGATGATCTGGCTGAGCGCGAAGACCATCCGCTGCCGCAGCTGGTCCGGCCCGTTGGCCATGTTCAGGAACAGCTGGTTGCGGACGTCGCTCACGTCCGGGTCGTCCGGCATGGGGCTCTCGGGCATGGCGAACTGGTCGTTCAGCCACTGGTCGTAGCCCGCGCTCACCACGAGATCGACGTCAGCCGCGGTCGGGCCGAAGGTCGCCTGCTCGAGGAAGTGGGCCGCGGCCTGCCGGGTGATGCCCTGGCGCGCCGAAGCTGGCGTGTTCAAAAGCAGGACAGCCCCGAGCAGAACTGCAAGCGTACGCCACTGCGGCCAGCCACGGCGCCGACGACCGGAAGACGCAGATTTCCCGTGCGAAGTGTGTGGGTTCATAGGCGTTCAATCCGGCTCAGGCCGGCCCAGTCAGATGCACTGGCGCGAAGGCAGGGCAGGAAGTGTGCCAGGCGGCCTTTTCATCGGACGCCGGCCTGTTGGACGGCCCACACCACCAGCATCGCCGCCGCAATCGCCCAGGCCGCGGAGCGGAAACGCCGGACGATGGAGATGGCGACGAGGGTTCCGGCAAACCAACTCACCCGGAGGTTGAATCGGCCGTCCTCGAGCAACAGGCCGTTGGCGACAATGGCCGCCAGCACGGCGGGCGCGATGAGGCGCAGCGTGCGCTCGAGCCGTGCGGGGACGGCGACGCCATGCCCCACCAGCACGATGGCGGAGGCCCGAATCAGGTAGGTGCCGATGCCCGCGAGGAGGAACTGCCACGCCAGGCTCATGCGCGGCGCCTCCGGTCCGCGAGCGTTCCCAGCGCCACGCCGGTGGCCGCGCCAATCACCGTGCTCAGCCCGTGCGGGAGCGATGCCGTGGAGACCGTGACCGCCGCGGCGGACAGGGCGGCGATCATCCCGGGGCGATCGATCAGCGTGGGCACCAGCAGCACCACGAACACGAGCGGCACGGTGAACGCGATGTCGATGCTCGGCGGGATCGCCGCGCCCAGCGTGATGCCGGCCAGCGTGCCAGCCCACCAGACCAGCGCTGTCAGCACCCCGGCCCCGAGGTAGTACCAGCGCTGCGCCACCGGGTCGGGTTGCTCGCGGAAGTACTGCAGCGACAGGCCGGCGGTCTGGTCGGTCATCAGGTACGGCAGTCCGTAACGCCAGCGCGCGGGGAACTCCCTGAAGGCTGGTGCGAGCGCCATCGAGTACAACGCGAACCGGAGGTTGACGACGAGACCGGTCAGGACGATTACCACGGCGCTCGCGTGGGCCTTGACGAGCGAGAGCATCGAGAGTTGGGCCGCACCGGCCAGTACGGTCCACGACGCCGAGGCGCCGACCCATGGGTCCAGTCCGGCCGCCGTCACCCCGACGCCGTACGCCAGGCCGAACGGAAAGGTCGCGACGGCCATGGGCACGGCCGCTTTGAAGCCGGCGGCCGCACCCGCGCGAGCCGGCAGCGAGAGAGAGAACATCCGCCTAGCATGCCGCAAACCCGCGCTATCATGAGCCCGCCCTGGCCGCCTTCCTCTCCAGAGATCGCATCGTCGCGCCGCCCGGCTTCAATCGCTGGCTCGTTCCGCCGGCCGCCCTGGCCATCCACCTGTCCATCGGGATGGCGTACGGGTTCAGCGTCTTCTGGTTGCCGCTCAGCCGCGTGATCGGCATCACGGAATCGGCGCCGGGCGACTGGCGTATCAGCACGCTCGGGTGGATGTACACGCTCTTCTTCGTCATGCTCGGATCGTCCGCGGCGGTGTTCGGGCCCTGGCTGGAGCGCGAAGGGCCGCGGAAGGCAGGCGTGGTGGCGGCGTGCTGCTGGAGCGGCGGGTTCTTCATCTCCGCCCTCGGGATCTGGCTGCACCAGGTGTGGCTGCTGTGGCTCGGTTCCGGCGTGATCGGCGGCTGCGGGCTCGGGCTGGGCTACATCTCCCCCGTCTCCACGCTCATCAAGTGGTTTCCGGATCGCCGCGGCATGGCGACGGGACTGGCCATCATGGGCTTCGGCGGTGGCGCGATGATCGGCTCACCGCTGGCCGACCGGTTGATGCGCACGTTTGCCACCCCTACGTCTGTCGGAGTGTGGGAAACCTTCGTCGTGATGGGCGCGCTGTACTTCGTGGCGATGATGGCCGGGGCGCTTGGCTATCGCCTGCCGCCGCCGGGCTGGACGCCGGCGGGCTGGACGCCTCCCGCAGGAGCGGAGGTTGGGGGTCCCGCGCGCGCGGTGCCTGCCGCCGTCGCCTGGAGGACGCGCCAGTTCTGGCTGCTGTGGGCGGTGCTGTGCCTGAACGTCAGTGCCGGTATCGGCGTGCTCGGCATGGCGTCGCCGATGATCCAGGAGGTCTTCAGCGGACGCGTCAGCGCGTCGGCCGCAGCGGGCTTCGCGGGGCTGCTCAGCCTGTTCAACATCGGCGGCCGCCTCTTCTGGGCCTCGCTCTCGGATCGCATCGGCCGCCGGGCCACCTACACGGTGTTCTTCGCGCTCGGCATGGCGCTCTACGCCACGGTGCCGTTCGCAGGCCGCAGCGGCAACCTCGCGCTCTTCGTCGCCCTCTTCTGCGTCATCCTGACGATGTATGGCGGCGGCTTCTCCACCATTCCCGCGTATCTGGCCGACCTGTTCGGGGTCGCCTACGTCGGCGCCATTCACGGGCGATTGCTCACGGCCTGGTCCACGGCCGGCATCCTCGGCCCGGTCCTCGTGAACTACATCCGCGAGTTCCAGATCGGCCGCGGCGTGCCGCCGGGAGACGCCTACAACTTCACGATGTACGTGCTGGTCGGGTTCCTGGCCGTGGGCCTGCTCTGCAACCTGGCGGTGACGCCGGTGGACGCCTCGAAGTTCGCCGCGTCCAGCGGTACGCCCGCGACGACCGCACCCGCCAGCGCGGTGCCTGGTCCTGGCCAACGCCAGGCCTCGGATACTGCCGTGCCCATGTCATCACCGGGGCATTGGGGCATGGTGGCGGTGGCGTGGACGATCGTGGCCGTGCCCCTTGGCTGGGGCGTGTACCACACGCTCGCGCTCACCAGCCAGCTCTTCGTCCGCTAGCGCCCCCTTCGAGGCTGGTATCATCCAGCGCGCCAATCACGCCAGGTTCCGACCGACTCTCAGGGGGCCACGCCATGGAACGCAAGACCGCTGCCGATTTCGACCCCGAACTGCTCATCCTGTTCGACGCGTACGTGCACGGAGCCGTGGACCGACGAGGCTTCCTGGACCGTGCCACGAAGTTCGCCGCCGGCGGCGTGACCGCGGCCATGCTGCTGGACATGCTCAACCCGAAGTTCGCCGAAGCGCAGCAGGTGGCGAAGGACGACGCGCGCCTCAGGGCCGAGTACCAGGAGTACGACTCGCCGAACGGCTACGGGAAGGTGCGGGGCTACCTCGTGCGCCCGGCCGCCGCCTCGGGGAAGCTGCCCGGCGTCGTGGTGGTGCACGAGAACCGCGGCCTCAATCCCCACATCGAGGACATCACGCGTCGGCTGGCGCTCGACAACTTCGTGGCGTTCGCGCCCGACGCGCTGACGCCGCTCGGCGGGTATCCCGCGGCCGGCGAAGACGAGGCACGAACGCTGTTCGGCAAGCTCGATCAGGCGAAGACCCGTGAGGACATGGTGGCCGCGGTCACGGTGCTGAAGGCACGCCCCGAGTGCACGGGCCGCGTGGGCGCAGTGGGGTTCTGCTACGGCGGCAGCATCGCGAACATGCTCGCGACGCGCATCCCGGATCTGGGCGCCGCGGTCCCCTTCTACGGCGGCCAGCCGCGGGCTGAGGACGCCGCGAGGATCAAGGCGCCGCTCCTCATCCACTACGCCGGCACGGACGAGCGCGTGAACGCCGGGTGGCCGGCCTACGAGGCGGCACTCAAGGCGGCGGGCGTGCGCTACACCATGCACATGTACGAGGGCACGCAGCACGGGTTCAACAACGACACGACGCCGCGCTACGACAAGGCCGCGGCGACGCTGGCGTGGCAGCGCACCATCGAGTTCTTCAACACGCACTTGCGCAAGTGAGCTAGCGCATCACCGTAGCCTTCACTTCCACCACGACCTGCCGGTCCGTGATGGGGTCCGCCGCCTGGGACACGACCACTGGGACGCCGCTCGCGAGGAACACGCTCAGGCTCTGGTTGAGATGTGTTGGGGCGGCGACTCCTTCTCCCGCCGCGGGGCCCGTGGCGCTGGTCCGTATGGGCTGGTACTCGAGTGTCAACTCCAGCCTGAGCCGGTTCGTCGCCCCTCCCTTCGTGTCCTGCTCGATGAACGGCCGGGCGTCCACGTTGAGCATCGTCGAGACCGGCCCGGTCTGCGGGTTCCGCGTGTTGGCGCCGGCGCGGATGCGCCCCCAGGTGGCGTCACTCGTGATGAGCGAGACGGTCTTGGTCTCCGGTGGGCCCGACCCGATGCGGTCGGTGATGGTCAGTTCCACCTGGACATTGGTCGCAAGCGCACGTGACGCGGGCTGACCCGGAGGCTTCGGTGCCGGCGGAGGCTTGGGTGCCCCCGGGGGCTCGGGCGCACGCGGGGGCTCGGGAAGCTGCACGGGCTCCCCTGCGCGGGGGACGGGCGCCGTCGGCGCCACGCGAGGCGTGGGCAGAACCGGCGGCGCCTGCGCGACGGGCGGCGGGGGCGGCGTCGGTTCGCCGGGCGGTACAGGTGGCTGCGCCAGCGCGGGCGTGGCCGCCAGCGACGCGAGCATCGCAAGTGCGCGAAGCATGGTCTACTCCTTCATCTCGGACAGCGCGGCGGGCGACCTGAGGGCCTCCACCGCAAGCGGTGACACGTCAAGCGTCTCGAGCACGCCCATCACGGTTGACAGGCCGCCGATATCCAGCGGGGTGGGGCCGGATACAGGGGACAGACCCCAGGCACCCTCATCGACCACGGGCCGCCCCCTCCTGTAGCGCGACGGCCCGTTCACAGGCGTGCGTGCTGGCGGAAGCACGGGCGTCACGCTCCACGCCAGTGAGGCGATGGCCGGCCACGATTCGGCCGCCAGCACGGCGGGTGGCGTGGGCGCCAGGCGGGACGCCACGTCGAGGCTGAACACGAGCCACACCGCCAGCGCCGCCGCCGATGCCACGGGGATCAACCACAGGCGAAGCCCGTGGCCCGGCCGCTCGGGCAGGCGGGCAACGACGCGCGCGAGCAGGCCCTCGTCCGGCGGCGGGGTGACGAGCAACCGGGCCGCGTGGTCGATGGCCGCGTCCGCCGCGTTCGATTCCGGCCTCACCGGCCACCTCCCCACCCCAGTCGATCGAGCTTCTCCCGCGCCACTCGTCTCGCCTCGGACACGCGCCACTTCACGGTGCCGACAGGCACGCCCAGCAGGGCAGCGATTTCTTCGTAACGATGATCGCCGCTGGCGGCCAGCAGGAACGGGTCGCGAAGCCGGCGCGGCAGCGCGTGAACGATGCGCGAGGCGGCACGCGCCATCTCGCCGTCGATAGCCAGCGCCTCGGCTCCGCGCCCGGGTGCCGACGGCTCCACCACGCGGCCATCCTCGTCATCGATGCCCACGAACCTCCTCAGTAGCGCGCGCAACGATCGGCGGCGGTCCAGCGCCTTCCGCCAGACGATGCGGAGGAACCAGGCGCGAAAGGCCTCATCGGTCTCGAGGCTGGCAAGCGCCTTCCAGGCGGCCAGAGACGCGTCCTGCACCGCCTCGTCTGCATCGGCCGGCCGCCCCAGGGCGGCCAGGGCCAGGCGGCGCGCCGCCGGCAGGTGCCGTTGCAGCAACTCGCCAAAAGCCTCGCGTTCGCCGTCTCGGGCTCGCGCGACCAGGCGTGCGGTCTCAGGGTCCAGGCTCAGCCGCGGTGCAGCCATCGACGAGAGGAGCGGCACCGGAAGCCCTGCGGCGGTCACGCCCTATCAGACTGGCTTCGTTGGCGCCCGGTTGGAATTTCGTAGGATGGGAGGCGTGCCCGGTCCGGTGAACGTGCGAGAAGCGACGATGGCCGACATGCCGCGCGTGCGCGCGTTGATCGAGGAGTACTGCCGCTGGATCGACCTCGGCGCTGCGTACGAGGAGATCGAGGCCGAGCTCGACACCTGCCGGGCGACTACGCGCCGCCCACCGGCGTCCTCCTGGTGGGCACCGTGGCAGGACAAGTCGAGGCGCTGGTCGCGTATCGTCGCTTCGAGGAGGGCATCGCGGAGATGAAGCGCCTGTACGTCGCGCCCGCGGCCCGGAGCCTCGGCCTGGCACGCGCCCTGGCCACCACGCTGATCGAGCGCGCCCGCGCCGCCGGCTTCCACACCATGTACCTGGACACCCTGCCCACGATGGGCCCGGCGCAACGCCTCTACGAATCGCTGGGGTTCCACGACATCCCGCCCTATTACGAGACGTCGCTTCCCGACACACGCTTCATGGCGTGCCCCCTGAACCCGAGAACCTGAGAACCCGAGAACCTGAGAACCCGAGAACCCCAGAACCCCAGAACCCCAGAACCCCAGAACCCGATCCCTTACAATTGGCGATACGCATGCGCCGCCGCGTCGCCTACGCTCTTGCGCTCGTGCTGGCTGCCGTGGCCATCGCCCACGGCTGGGCCCAGACGACGCCCCCCGCGCTGACGATCCTGTCGGCCGAGGGACGCCGGGCCCTGCCTATTACCGTCATCAACAACCAGGATTACGTGGCGGTGGACGAACTGGCCGCGCCGTTCGGCACCTCCGCGCGCGAGGCGGCTGGAGGGCTCACCATCACCGCGGGCGGCCGTACCATCATCGTCACGGCGGACCAGACGGTGGTGTCGGTGGCCGGGCGGCTCGTCTCGCTGCCGGCGCCGGCCTTGAGGCGGGACAACCGCTGGTACGTGCCGCTGGATTTCCTGCCCCGCGCGCTGTCGCTGGCACTGGACCGACGGCTCGATCTGCGCCGGCCATCACGACTGCTGGTCACGGGCGACCTGCGCGTCCCGCGCATCGTCACGCGCGTGGAGAGCGGGGCGAACAGCACGTCGGTGATCTTCGAGATCACGCCCGTGACACCGGCGCGCGTCGCCGCCGAGGCAGGGCGCCTCGTCATCCAGTTCGAGGCCGACGCGCTGGACCTGCTCGTGCCCACGCTGCCCCAGCAGGCCTTCGTGTCGTCCATTTCGCCTGCCGAGGCGGGAGCGTCCGTGGTGATCGCCACGGGACCGCGCTACGGCGCGTACCGCTCGTCGTCCTCGCAGCCGGATGCCAGCTCGTCGCGACTCTCGGTAGACCTCCTGCCGGCCACGACCGATCTGGCCGCGGCGGCCGCGGCAGCGGCACCGCCGGCGGATCCGGTGCGGCCGTCGGTCACGCTGACACCTTCCACGGGCCTGCGGACGGTGGTCATCGATCCGGGGCACGGCGGCGAGGAGCTGGGCGCGCAGGGGCCGCGCGGCACTCTCGAGAAGGACATCACGCTGGCGGTGTCCCGCCGCCTCCGCACGCTCATCGAGAGCCGGCTCGGCCTGCGCGTGTTCCTCACGCGCGAGGACGATCGCACCATCTCGCACGACGATCGGTCGGCCTTCGCCAACAGCCACCAGGCCGACGTCTTCCTGAGCATCCACGCCAACGCGGCGGTGCGGCCCGGCATCAAGGGCGCCGAAGTCTACTACCTGAGCGTCGAGCGGGCGGACGAGGAAGCCCGGAGGCGCGCCGAGGACACGGCGGTCACGCTGCCCGCACTTGGCGGCGGCACGCGCACCATCGACCTCATCCTGTGGGAGACGGCCCAGGCCCGTTACCTCGAGCAGTCGTCTGCACTGGCGGGGATGGTCGAGGCCGGGTTGCGGGCGCGCGTGGAGATGAGCCCGCGCGCCGTGCAGCAGGCGCCCTTCCGCGTGCTCGTCGGGGCCAACATGCCAGCGGTCCTCGTCGAGATTGGCTACCTGTCCAACCCTGAGCAGGAGCAGCAGCTGGCCTCGGCCGCCTACCAGGAGCGTGTGGCGGAAGCCGTGTACGACGCGCTCACGCGGTTCCGCGGCCTGCTGGAACGTTCCGCGCCGTGATCGTCCGCCGCTTCCTCATCGCCGCGGTCGCGATCGTGGCGGCCGCACTCTTCGGCTGGGCCGTCATGTCGGGCCTGGGACGGCTGCTCAGCACGCCGGCCACGCCCGCGCCCGAGCCCGCGGCCGAGGCGCCGCCGCTGGCGCCTCCGCCCGGGCCTCCCGCAGCTGGTCCCCGTATCAAGGCGACCCTGTTCTTCGCGTCCGCGGACGGCCAGCGCATGGTAGGCGTGGAGCGCGAGGTACCGCTGGCCGAGGGCACGGTGGCCCAGGCCCGCGCGCTGGTCGAGGCGCTGCTCGCCGGCGATGCGCCGGCGCCGCTCTCGTCCACCATCCCGGAGGGCACCTCGCTGCGCGGCATCTTCGTCTCCGCGCGCAACGAGGTGTTCATCGATCTCGACGCCACGGTCCGCACGAAGCACCCCGGCGGCTCGATGCAGGAGCTGCTCACCGTCTACACGCTCGTCAACACGATTGTCGTGAACCTGCCGTCGGTGGGCGAGGTGCAGATCCTGATCAACGGCCAGGAGGCCGACACGCTGGCCGGCCATGTGGACTTGCGCCGGCCCTTGCGGAAGAATGAAGGGCTCATCGTCAGCCCGGACACCGAGACACAGAGCCCTTCATGAACCGACAGTACGATCGCGCCCCGGGCGAGCTTCGGCCCACGCTCATCACCCCCCACTTCCTGATGCACGCCGAAGGCTCGGTGCTCATCGAAGTGGGCCGCACGCGCGTCATCTGCGCGGCCAGCGTCGAGGAGCGGGTGCCCCCGTTCCTGCGCGGCACGGGGAAGGGATGGGTGACGGCGGAGTACGGCATGCTGCCACGGGCCACCACGACGCGCTCCACGCGCGAGGCCGCGGCCGGAAAGATCGGCGGCCGGACCATGGAGATCCAGCGGCTGATCGGGCGATCGATGCGGACCGTGGTCCGCCTGAACGAGCTCGGCGAGCGGACCATCTGGCTCGACTGCGACGTCATCCAGGCCGACGGCGGCACACGCACCGCCTCCATCACCGGCGCGTTCGTCGCCCTCGTGCTGGCGCTGCAGCGCCTCAAGGAGACCGAGGTGCTGAGGAGCATCCCGATCAGCGACTACGTGGCGGCCACCAGCGTGGGCATCGTCGGCGGCATGCCGCTGCTCGACCTGGCCTATGAGGAAGACTCGAAGGCCGACGTGGACATGAACATCGTGAAGACGGGCGACGGCCGCTTCATCGAAGTGCAGGGCACGGCGGAAGCCGAGCCGTTCGATCGTCACGCACTGTCGGGCCTGCTCGAGCTGGCCGACGCGGGGATCGTCCAGCTCATCCAGAAACAGCGCGACATCGTCGGTCCGATCCTCGGGCGATGAGGCTGCTCGTCGCCACCACGAGCGCCGACAAGCTGCGCGAGATCCGGCTCGTGCTCGAGGGCCTGGACGTGGCGATCGTCACGCTGGCCGATGTGCCCGGCATCCCGGAGCCCGAGGAAACCGGCGCCACGTTCTGGGAGAACGCGCGCCAGAAGGCCATCGCCTACTCGCAGGCGTCCGGCCTGGTGGCCGTCGCCGAGGACTCGGGGCTGGCGGTGGATGCGCTTGGAGGCGAGCCCGGGGTGCGCTCGGCGCGGTTCCTGGGCACGCAGGCAGGCTATTCCGCGCGATTCGAGGAGATCTTCCGTCGCCTCTCGGGCACGCCCGGCGCCACGCGCGAGGCCCGCTTCGTCACGGCGTTGGCCGTCGCCGACGGATCGACCATCGTCTTCGAGACGGAGACCCGCATCGAGGGCACGCTGGCGCCCGCACCCGCCGGCACCCACGGCTTCGGCTACGACCCGATTTTCTTCTACCCGCCCCTCGGCAAGACGACGGGGGAGATGACTCGCGAGGAGAAGACCGCCGTCTCGCACCGCGCGCGGGCGTTCCGGGACCTTCGGCGCGCGCTCTTCACCGCGCCGTAGCTCGCAGGGCGAAGGCGGGCCGACCGTCGCAATTCCCTCCCGACACCTGTCCAGTCGTGTTGCTATACTGGCAAGCTGAATGCAACAGGAAGAGCGTTCCGAGCGCAGTCGAACGGCCCTGCTGGACGCCGCGCTCACGCTGTTCTCGAGCCAGGGCTATCGTGCCACCAGCGTGCGCGACATCGCGGAGCGCGCCGGCACCTCCACCGGCAGCGTCTACCACCACTTCCGGGACAAGGAAGCGATCTTCCGCACGCTGCTCGGGCAGTTCTGGGCCGCCGTGGCCCGCCCGGACTTCCCGCTCGCCCGGGTCTTCGAGGAGGGCGCCTTCCCCGACGACCTGCCGGCCATCGGGCGTGCGGCACAGGAGACCATCGTCACCTGGCGGCCGTACGTGGCGCTCATCTACGTGGACGTCGTGGAGTTCGAGGGGCGGCACATCCAGCGCTTCTACGCGGACCTCGCGACGAGCTACGAGAAGTTCCTGGCGAGGCGGGCGGATCTGAACATCCCGGCCCGCGTCCGCGAGGGCATCCCGCCGGCCATCGCGATGGTGCTCACGACGCGCATCTTCGTCTACTACGCCGTCGTCGAGAAGCTGTTCAACGTGCCGAACCACTACGGCATCAGCACCGAGGAGGCGCAGCGCATCATCGCCGACGTCCTCACGAACGGGATTGCCCGCCGCGCGTAGCGGCCGGCCCCCTCTCCCTTCTGCCTTCTGCCGTCCTTTGCTAGCCCGGCGGCCTGAGCCGCTGCAGGGCGCGCAGCTCGTGCTCGAGGGTCTGGTCCATGCCCTCGGCGAGCGGCCGTGCCGAGAACCCGAGCTCGCGGATCGCCTTGTCGCTGGCCCCGAAGTAGGTGGTGCCAGCCAGCACGCGCAGCGCTTCGGGCGTGAGCGCCTGCGGCAGGTCGGTGACGCGCCCGACGAGGCTCATCAAGCCGGCCATGGCGCGCATGGTCCGCGGGCCCGGGTGCAGCAGGGGGCGCGGCACCTTCGCGAGCCGCGCCACCAGGTCGAAGGCCTCCTCGAACGTGTGGCGGGGACCAGTGATGATGTAGGTCTCGCCCGGCCGCCCGTGCTCCATGGCCTGGATGTGGCCGCGCGCCGTGTCCTCCACGTGTGCCCAGCAGAACGCGGTCCGACGGGGCGTCATCGGCAGGCGCTTCCGCAGCAGGTCGACCAGCGCGCCGTGCATGCCGCTCGTGTCGCCGGGGCCGTAGACGAGCCCGGGCATGACGATGACGAGCGGGAGCCCGGCGGCCATCATCGGCAGCGCCACCTCGTAGTGAGCCTTCCACTTGGTGCGGTCGTACTCGCTCAGGTGCGCGCCGTCGTACCGATAGGTCTCGTCGGGCACCTGGCCGTGCGTGTCGGAGAACACCGCCACCGTGCTCGTGTACACCCCTTTCGGGATGCCGAGCTCGCGCATCGTTTCGAGCACGTTGCGCGTGCCCTCCACGTTGATGCGCTCGGCCATGGGTTCGGCGACGCCGACCTTGTACCAGGCGGCACAGTGGAACACGCCGTCGGTGTCGGCCATCGGGGCGCGCAGGCTCTCGCGATCCGTGATGTCGCCCTCGTGCAGCGCCACGTTCAGCGCGCGGAGGAGGCTCGCCTTGCCGGGCGAGCGGATCAGGGCCACGACCTGGTGGCCCCGGCTGATCAGCTGCTTGGAGATCTCGGCGCCGAGGAACCCCGTGGCCCCCGTGACGAAGTAGCGCGCCATCGCGCCTTCAGCTTATACCGCCAGCGGCGCGATGCTCTCGCGGTTTGCACACAGCGCGTCCAGCCCTTCGACGACATCCTGCACCAGATCATCGGGGTGCTCGAGGCCGGGCGACAACCGCACGAGCGTGTCGGAGAGCCCGAGCGCCGCGCGGCGCTCGGCAGGGATCGACGCGTGCGTCATCCGGGCCGGCTGCGCGATGAGCGCCTTCACGCCGCCCAGGCTCTCCCCCAGCGTGAACAGCCGCCGCGACGACACGAAGTCGGTCACCTCACCGGCAGTCCCCTTCAACTCGAACGACACCATCCCGCCGAAGCCGCTCATCTGGCGGCGCGCCACTTCGTGTCCCGGATGTGAGGCCAATCCGGGGTAGTACACGCGCGCCACGCGGGGATGCGCCGCCAGTGCCTCGGCCAGGCGCCGCGCGTTGTCGGCATGGCGCTGCACGCGGAGCTCCAGCGTCTTGAGGCCCCGCAGGGTCAGCCAGCAGTCGAACGGCGCCGGGACCGCGCCGGTGGCGTTCTGCAGGAAGCGCACGGGCTCGAACACTGCCGGGTCGCGGGCCAGCACCGCGCCCTGGATCACGTCGGAGTGCCCCGCGAGGTACTTCGTGACGCTGTGGACCACGAGGTCGGCGCCCTGTTCCAGCGGCCGTTGAAACACGGGCGTGGCGAACGTGTTGTCCACGACGACCAGCGTGCCCTGGGCGTGCGCAAGGCTGGCGATGCCTGCGATGTCGGACACGTGCAGCCGCGGGTTGGTCGGGGTCTCCAGCCACACCAGGCGGGGCCGGGCGGCGAGGGCGGCGGCGACGGCGTCGAGGCTGGTCGTGTCCACGAAGCGTGGCTCGATGCCCAGCGGGGCGAAGACGCGGGAGACGAGGCGCCAGGTGCCGCCGTACACGTCGACGGGCAGGAGGATGTCGTCGCCGGGCCGGAGGAACGCCTGCAGGATCGCGTGCTCGGCCGCCAGGCCGGACGCGAACACGGCCGCGTCCCGGGCGCCCTCGAGGTCCGCGAGCACGGCCTCGAGGCGCTGGCGCGTGGGGTTGTTCGTCCGGCTGTAGTCGAAGCCCTTGTTAACGCCCGGGCTCTCCTGCTCGAACGTGGAGGTCTGGAAGATGGGCGCGACGAGGGCGCCGGTCGTCGGGTCGCTGGGCTGGGCGGCGTGGATGGCGCGGGTGGCGAAGTGCACGTGAGGCTCCTTATCTCTCCCCTGTCGGGGCGGGAATTAGCACCTCGGCGCCTGGTGGCCAGGTTGCTGTGGCATCGTCGGGCCCGGTCCCTCCGCCACTCTGGATAAACGCCCGCCGGCGGCACGCCGGCCGAGCAACATCAACTTATGTCGATATGATGATGCATGTCAAGCACGCACGGTGCGTGGCGGGATGGCTGGAGGAATGGCGGGCGAAGCCTGTACAATGGCGGAGCGTCGGGGCGTGGCTCAGCCTGGTAGAGCGCCCGCTTTGGGAGCGGGATGTCGCTGGTTCGAATCCAGTCGCCCCGACCACTTCTTTCGGGTCCCTGTTCGGGAAGTTCTGCCCCCCGTGCGCCTCGGGCCGGCCGCGTCATCGCCCGAAGATGATGCGCTCGCGCGACAGCAGCGTCGTGATCAGGCGCACCAGCGCCAGTGCCACCATCACGGTCACCACGGCCGATGCCACGAACACCATCGGGCCGGGCGCCTTTCCTCCGAGCACATCGGCCAGCAGCAGGTGGTGCCCCAGCATCGGCACCGGATACATCCACGGCTGGCTCGCGATGGGATAGACCGTGCTCAGGACACCGGGCAGCATCGGCACCATGATCAGAAAGCCCATGTAGCTCTGGGCCTCCTTGAACGATCGCGCAAAGGTGGCCAGGTAGGCCTGGATGGCGGGGGCCAGCAGGCAGAGCGGCAGCACGCCCGCCAGCAAGCCCGCTACGTGGCCGGGCCCGAGCCGGAAACGGATGCCGAGATCCTGCAGCGGGATCACCTGCAGCATGGCGACGCACAGCGTCGTCGTGATGCAGACGCTGAGCGTCGACGAGAGCGCCGCCGCGAGCCACTTCCCGGACGCGATGACCGCCCGAGGTGCCGGGTTCACCAGCAGCGGCTCCAGGGATCCACGCTCGCGCTCGCCGGCCGTCGAATCCGTCGCGATCTGCATGCCGCCGGTGAAGGCGGCGAGCACGATGAAGAGCGGGATGAAGTTCAGCAGGACGGCCGCGCGCTGCTGGGCGCTCGACACCTCCAGATCCTGTACCTGGAGGGGCTGCACCACGGCGGGGCTGATGCCGCGCCCCACCAGCCGCAGGGACGCGATCTCTGCGTTGTAGCGCTGCAGCAGCCCGCGCACGCGCTGCACCCGTGGGCGCGTCACGTTGCGGGAGCCATCCGACACGATTCGGATCTCCACCGGCCGGGAGGCGCGGAACTTCTTCGCGTAGTCCTCCGGGATCACGACCACCACGTCGTGCTCCCGCCCCCGCACCGATGCCTCCGGATCGGCCGGCCCCTCCACCACCTCCACGCCCGCCTGCTGCCGCAGCCAGTCCACCAGGGCCGGCGCATGGGCCATCCCGACGATGGGGATGGTCACGTCCTGGACCTCGCGCTGACGATCGGCGACGCCATTGAGGATGAAGCCCACGAGCACCGGGCCCATCAACGACCCGAGGAGCACCGAATAGATCGATCGCCGATCGCGGAACGCGTCCCTCAGCTCCTTGCGGACGACGATGAGCGTCTGCGCGATCGCGCGCTTCATTCGACGGCCTCCGGCGCCAGGCCGGCCAGCGCGACGAACGCGTCCTCGAGGCTCTGCTGCCCCGTCTGCGCGCGCAGCTCGTCGGGTGTTCCCGACGCCACGACCCGCCCGTGCGCGATGACGATGATCCGGTCGCAGAGCGCCGAGACCTCCTGCATGACGTGGCTCGAGAACACCACGGTCCGCCCCTCGGCTCTCAGCCGCCGGATAATCTCCCGCACGGCACGGGTGCTCATCACGTCCAGCCCGTTGGTCGGCTCGTCCAGCAGCACGTTGCGCGGGTCGTGCACGAGCGCGCGGGCCAGGGCCACCTTCGTGCGCTCGCCATGGGAAAAGCCGGCCGTCCGGCGGTCGGCTACCTCGTGCATGTCGAGCAGGGCCAGCAGCGCGTCGGTCCGCTCAACCAGCGCGCGGCCCGAGATGCCCTGCAGCTCGCCGAAGTAGTGGATGTGTTCCCGCGCGGTCAGGCGCGGATAGAGACCCGAGACGTCGGGCAGCACGCCCAGGCGTGCCTGCGCACCCTGCGGATTTGCCACCGCGTCCACGTCGTCCACGTGGATGCGGCCCTCGTCGGGACGCATCAGGCCGTAGAGCATGCGCAGCGTGGTGGTCTTGCCGGCGCCGTTGGGCCCGAGGAGCCCGGTAACGGCGCCATCCGGCGCCTCGAAGCTGACGCCGTCCACGGCCGTCACGGTGCCAAAGCGCTTGCGCAGGTGCTCGACGCGAATCATGGCGTGGGTTTCCCGCCGGATGCGGGATCCGGGCCGGCCGGCCCGAGGAAGAAGGGCGGGCGCGTCATCGAGGCCAGACACGACGTGTCCACCGCCTCCGTCGAGGCCTGGTCGATGAACGCCGCCACCATGCGCAGGCCGCACCCCGTGCCGACCACCCCGTGGCCCGTGGCGGGCGCGGTGATGTGCCGTGCGTTCGGCAGGTGCCCGGACACGGCCTCCCCCCACGAAGGCGGCGTGACGGGATCGAGGTCACCCGACAGCACCAGCACGGGCACGCTGGAACGGACGGGCTCGTAGTAGGACGCCGGCACGGTTCCCTTCGGCCAGAACTCACAGGCCTTCAGGCGCGAGGCCAGCAGGTGGCGGGCGAAGATCGTGCCAGCCGATTCGCGTTCGATGTCGGCCTCGGTCACTCGGGGCGCGTCCTCGGCGCAGATCACCGACAGCTGCATGCCGGCGCTCATGTTCTCGCCGGCGCCCTCACCCGCCGTCGCCAGGGCCAGCATCCCCTGGAAGTCGTCGGCCTCGGCGCGCGCCAGCAACTCCGGCACGAGCGAGGACAGCAGCGGCGAGTACAGCGCGCTGGCCACGATGTTCGCGACGAGCTCGGCCTTCACCTGCACGACCTCGGCGACACCCGTGCGCGGATGCGTGAGGCGCATCGTCGGCGGCGCGGCCTCGAGGCGCGCGAACAGGGCCCGGGCCCGCTCGGCCAGGTTCGGGTGCTTCGCAGCGCAGGCGGCGTCGGCCGCGCAGTCGGCGATGAGGCGGTCGAGGGCGCGCTGCGCGTCACGCGCGAAGTAGAGCGGCAGGCGCATGTCGGTGGGCGCCACACCGTCGAGCACCACCGCACGCACCCGTGCCTCGTGCTGCCGCAGGTACACCAGGGCCGCCCTCGTCCCGTACGACCCGCCGTAGATGTTGATCGTCTCGTAGCCCAGGAAGGCGCGCACATCGTCCAGGTCGTCCATGGCGATGGGGGTGGTGTAGAAGCGCGTGTCCGCCTCGTAACCGGCCAGGCACGTCTTCAGCCGCTCCAGCCCGGCCTCGTCCGACTCGTTGATCGACGCCAGCGAGTCATCGTCCGAACGGCATTCAAGGCCGTTGGACTCGCCCGTGCCTCGCTGGTCCACGAGGACGATGTCGCGATGGGCCTGGATGCGGCCGAAGAGATCACGGACCTGGCGGGCCATCTTCGCGGCGCCCTGGCCGGGGCCGCCAGCGAGGAAGAACAGGGGATCCGGCGCGGCGTCGTTGCCAAGCGCGGGCAGCACGACGATCTTGAGGTCGATGGTGCGGCCCTGCCGGGCTTCCCGGTTCTCGAACACCGTGAGGGTGCCGCAGTAGGCGTCGGTGGGGCCCTCGTCGCTGGTGCAGGGCTTCAGGCGATCGATGGCCTGGGACTCGGGACGAAGGCTGCAGGCCGCGCCGGCCACGGCCACGAGCGCCAGCGCAGATGCAAGGCCCGCGGCGGGGTGCCGCAAGCGGCGAACCAGGAACACAGGTCGCTATTCTACCGGTCTCCAGCCCCGGGCGTGCCGCTTGCACGGTTTCGCAAGGCTACCGGAGGGCCGCTACCGCGTGGCCTTGACTTCCACCGGGCGCCCGCGCAGAGTGTGCCGAGCGAAAAGTCTGCCAGTCCCGAGTACTCCCCCGCGCGCGTCTGTCGATTCGTAACGATGTCCTGCCTGGCGTCCCTCGCCGGCAGGGCAGGTTCAAGCTTACGGAGGTGTCGACATGGTTCGTGTGGCCATTCTCCTCGTGGCAGTCCTCACCGCCTGGCCGTCCGCCGCGCAACAGGGCACGGCCGACCTCCGCGGCCGCGTCGTCGATCAGCAGGGCGCCGCGCTCCCGTCCGTGCCCATCGTCGTGACGAACCAGGACAGCGGGCTGTTCCGTGAGACCGTGAGCGGCGCTGACGGGTCGTTCCTGCTGAGCGGAATGACCCCGGGCGTCTACGAGGTCACGGCGGAGTTGTCGGGGTTCAAGAAGTACCAGAGCCGGGACGTCCAGCTGGGGGTGGGCCGGTCGACGCAGATCGAGATTCGCCTCGAGGTGGGCGGCATCGAGGAATCGGTGACGGTGACCGGCGAGTCCCCGCTCGTGGACACCAGCTCGAAAGCCATCGGCGGCAACGTCAGCGCAAGGGAGTTCGTGGATCTGCCCTCATTCAACCGGAACTTCGCGGGCTACCTGGCGCTCGTGCCCGGTGTGGTGGCCACCGTGTCGACGACGACGTTCGGGGCCGACTCCATCAGCGTGGCGGGCCAGAACGTCCGCAACGTCAACTACACGATGGACGGGTCGAACAACAACGACACCTTCAACGGCGGCAATGGCGGCGCACAGGCCCGCGTGCCCGTCGAGGCGGTGCAGGAGTTCCAGCTGCTCACCAGCCAGTTCGACGCCGAGTTCGGCATGGCGTCGGGCGGCGTCGTCAACTCCGTGTCGAAACAGGGCACGAACCAGTTCCACGGCAGCGCCTTCCTGTTCTTCCAGGACGAAACGCTCACCGCGCGGGACTACTTCGCCGAGCAGGGCGATTTCGAGAAGCCCCAGACCAAGCAGCAGCAGTGGGGCGGGACGCTGGGCGGCCCCATCGTCCGCAACAAGATGCACTTCTTCGGCAGCCTCGAGCGCATCGTGCTGGACGGCGGCGTGACGACCCAGATTCCGAGCCGCCCGGATCTGGAGGGGACCCACTTCGAGGAGACCCGCGTCTGGAACACCTTCGCGCGGCTGGACCACCAGCTGACGTCCAACCAGACATGGGGCCTGCGATGGCTCCGCGAGACCTCTCCTCAGCCCATCCAGATCAACGCCGAGAACCACACCCCGTCCCGGTTCGAGGCCGAGACCGACGTGGACTGGACCATCGTGGCGAACCTGAGCTCCGTCATCGGCTCGAACCGCGTGAACACGTTCCGCGTGTCGGCCGTGAAGGAGGACGTGTTCTTCGGCAACCCGCTCTTCAACGAGGGCCAGGACCAGAAGTCGCTCCTCCCGACGCTGAACCAGCTGAACTTCAGCGACCAGCAGAGCCCGCGCGCCAACCGACGGCTCGACGTCGCGTACGGGGCCGACAATATCTTCGCGTGGTTCGTGCCCAACCGGTGGGGCGGCGACCACGACATGAAGTTCGGCGTCAGCTACCTGTACTCCTCGCTGCGCACCCAGGACCACGGCAACATGAACGGCACGTTCACGATCCCGAGCGACCTTCCGTTCGACCCGGCCAATCCCAGAACCTATCCGGAGCGCCTGTCGATTCGCGTGGGCAACCCGCTGGACTTCTACATGAAGGGGCACTTCATCGGCATGTTCGCCCAGGATCGGTGGAGCCCAATCGATCGGCTGACCATCAGCGCCGGCCTCCGCTACGACGTGGAGCTGGTACGAACGCCGAACCAGCTGAACCCGCTGTTCACGGACGACCCCGACGGCTTTCCGGTGGACGCCAACAACTTCGCCCCGCGGGCCGGGTTCACCTATGCGATGGACGCACAGTCGCGCTCGGTCCTGCGCGGCGGGTTCGGCGTCTTCTACCAGCGCACCTCGTACACCTTCCTGACGCCGATGTTCTCGTCGGGCCGCTTCTCGGATTCCTTCACGGCGCTGTTCCCGACCAACAACGCCGACCCCGGGCCGCGCGCCGGCAACCGCCCCGCCGACCCTCGACTGGTGAACGGCCCGGTCGTGAACCACGCGGCCATCGATGGCCTCTTCCCCCCGGGAACGCTCAATCGCAACACCGGTACCGTCCGCTTCGACCACCCTGACCGCAGGAACGCGTTCTCGCGCCAGTACAGCATCGGCTACGAGCGACAGATCGGCGCCACGCTGGGCGTCAGCGTCGACTACATCCGCTCCGAGCAGCGGGGGCAGTACGTCCTGCAGGACCTGAACCCCGGGCTGCGCGATACGACCAGCGCGACCAGCACCTTCAGGCGTCTCTATCCGCTGGTCGGCGCCGTCGGCGAGTTCGCGGGCCGCGTGGACACGATCCTGAACGAGGGCTACATCGACTACAACACCCTGCAGGTGTCGGTGACCAGGCGCCAGAGCGCCGGCTTCAGCGCGCGCGTGTCGTACGCCTACTCGCGGGGGCGCGGCAATGTCGCCACGGGCCAGGCCGATACCGCGAACTCTCAGATCCTCGGCGATCTCAACCTGAACAACGACGTCGGCCCCACGACCGTGGATCGCCCGCACATCCTCTCCGTCGCCGGCTCCTACGACGTGCCGCGGACGGGCGGCCTGAAAGTGAGCGCCGTCTTCCAGGCCCGGTCCGGCACGCCATTCACCCTCATCGACTCGACGACGGACCTCGATCGAAACGGCCTGACCGCCAACGAGTACCTGCCAGCCGGGACCTACAGCGGAAGCGGGCGCGACGCGGTCACCGTGGACTACAAGGGCGGCCGAAACGGGGCGCGGGGACCGAACTACGCCTCGCTCGACCTCCGCGCCGGATATGCGTTCCGCCTCGCGGGAAGTCGCACGCTCAACGCGTTCGTTGATATCTTCAATCTCACCAACGAGCCGAACTTCGCCAGTCCCACCAACTCGGGCGGGGCGGCGGATCGCCGGCTCGCGGCGACGTTCCTGCGTTACAGGAGCCTTGTGAACGGGGTGACCCGGACGTTCCAGCTGAACGTCCGCTTTGGATTCTGAAGGGAGGCGTGATGTCGTCGATGCGGAAACCCGGACGGATGGCAGTGGGGGCGGCGCTCGTCGCCGGAGTGCTGGCCCTTGGCGCGATCGCGGCCGGCCAGGCGCCGCCGCCGAGGCCGGCCGGCGCCGGCTCGGCGGCCGACCCGGCAGCGGACCCGTTCGCGGGGCTGGCCATCCGCAACATCGGCCCCGCCACGATGGGCGGACGCATCGACGACCTCGCGGTTCTCGAGTCGAACCCGGCGGTCTTCTACGTCGGCGCGGCCACCGGCGGCCTCTGGCGCACCACGAACAACGGGACCACCTGGGAGGTCCTCTTCGACGACCTCGACGACGTCGTGTCGATCGGCGACATCGCCATCCCGCCAGGCGACGCCAACACCGTGTGGGCCGGCAGCGGCGAGAACAACAACCGGCAGAGCGGCTCCTGGGGCAACGGCGTCTACAAGTCCACCGACGCGGGCCAGACCTGGCAGCACATGGGTCTCCGCGACTCTCGCCACATCGCCCGCATCATCGTGGACCCCGTGGATCACGACGTCGTCTACGTCGCCGCCCTCGGCAGCCTCTGGGGCCCGGGCCCCGAGCGCGGCGTGTTCAAGACCACCGACGGCGGCCTCACCTGGTCGAAGGTGCTCTTCGTCAACGACGACACCGGCGCCACGGAGCTGGTGATGGATCCCGCGAACAACAAGGTGCTGTACGCCGCGACATACCAGCGTCGCCGTGCCACCTGGGGTTTCAATGGCGGCGGGCCCGGCAGCGCCATCTACAAGTCGTCGGACGCGGGCCGCACCTGGGCGAAGCTGACGAGCGGCATCCCCGCCGGCCCGCTCGGCCGCATCGGCCTGGATGTCTATCGCGCCAACCCCAACATCGTCTACGCGCGGATCGAGCACGAAAAAGAGAGCGGCGTCTACCGGTCGGACGACGCGGGTCTCAGCTGGCGGAAGATGTCGAACGTCAATCCCCGGCCGATGTACTTCAGCCAGATCCGCATCGACCCGACCAACGACCTCCGTATCTATGTGCTGGGCGTGCAGATTCACATTTCCGACGACGGGGGAAAGACGTTCATCCAGAACGGCGCGCTGCACTCGGACCATCATGCGATGTGGATCAACCCCGCGAACTCGAACCACATCATCGACGGCAATGACGGCGGCATCGGCATCAGCTACGACAAGGGGAAGACCTGGGAAGCCGTCTACAACATGGACCTCGGCCAGTTCTACCACGTGACCTACGACATGCAGACGCCCTACCACGTCTGCGGTGGCCTGCAGGACAACTACACCTGGTGCGGGCCCAGCCAGGTGCGCAGCCGCACCGGCATCGGCAACGACGAATGGCGGCAGATCCAGGGCGGTGACGGCTTCGAGGCGCAGATGGACCCGCGGGACGGCCGCACTGTCTACGCCGAGTCGCAGGACGGCAACATCGTCCGGATCGACCGGCTGACGGGCGAGCGCAAGTCGATCCGGCCGGTGCCCGCGCGCGGCGAGCCGCCACTGCGCTGGAACTGGAACACGCCGCTCGTGCTCTCCGCACACGACCCGGACGTGCTCTACGTGGGCGCGAACAGGGTGTTCCGGTCGCCCGATCGCGGACAGACGTGGGCCGCCATCAGCCCGGACCTCACCGAGAACACGGACCGCGAAACGCTGTCGCTCATGGGCGTCACGGCAAAGGACGTCACGCTCGCGAAGAACGACGGCGTCCAGTCGTACGGGAACCTGGTGCAGCTCGCCGAGTCGCCCCGGCAGGCCGGGGTGCTCTACGCCGGCGCGGACGACGGCACCGTCCACATGACGAACGACGACGGGAAGACCTGGACGAACATCACGTCCCGGTTCCCGGGCGTGCCGAAGAACGCGTACGTCTCGCGGCTGACGCCGTCCCGGCACGACAACAACACCGTGTACGCCACGTTCGACAACCACCGCAACGACGACTACGGGACCTATGTCTACGCCAGCGCCGACGGCGGGAACTCGTTCCGTCCCATCGGCGAGGGGATTCCGAAGGGCCACGCCATCACCGCGTTCGCCGAGGATCCGAAGAACGCGAGCGTCGTGTACGCGGGCAGCGAGTTCGGGCTGTTCGTCAGCCTCGATCGCGGCGGCCGGTGGCAGCGCCTCAAGGCCGGGCTGCCGACCGTGCCCATCCACGAGATCGTGTTCCATCCCCGCGACAACGACATGATCATCGCCACGCACGGGCGCAGCATCTGGATCCTGGACGATGCCACGCCCGTCCAGCAGCTCGCGGAGGCGCAGAAGTCGCAGGCGCACCTGTTCGACCTTCGCCCGGCCATGCAATTCAACCCCGCCAACGATCGCGGCTTCATCGCGGACAAGGGGTTCTGGGGGAAGAACCCCACCTACGGGGCGCCCATCAGCTACTACCTGGCGGCGGACAGGAGCGACGTGGCCATCCGCGTGCGCGACGCGCAGGGCGCCGTCGTCCGGGAGCTGAAGGGTGACGACACGAAGGACGCGGGCAAGGCCGGCATCAACCGCGTGTACTGGGATCTCCGGCACGAGCCGCTGCCACGGCCGGCCAGCCAGCCGCAGGGCGCGGGCGGCGGTGGCGGCCCCTTCGGCGCCGCAGCCCTCAACGGCCCGCACGTGCTGCCTGGCGACTACCGTGTGACGCTCGTCGTGGGCGGCAAGGAAGTGGCCACGAAGTCACTCCGTGTCTCCGGTGACAGCGCCGTGCAGATGAGCGACGCGGACCGGAAGACCTGGCACGACACGTCGATGTCGCTCCACGAGATGCAGAGGACCGCGAACGAGGCGGCGGATACGGTGACGACGCTTGGCACCCAGTTCGAGGCCGCCGAGAAGCTGCTGAAGAGCGCCGCGGGAGCCCCGGCGGCGGCGAAGGGTGCGGTGGAGGACGTCGGCCGGCGTCTCACCGACCTGCGGCGGCGACTCGGTCTCGGCAACAACCAGGGCGGGCCTGGAGGCGGGGGCGGCTTGGGCGGCCAGCAGCAGAACGTGCGGGGGAGAATCGGCCAGCTGAAGGGCCAGGTGGTGAACTCGACGTCGCTGCCCACCGCCATGCAGGTGCGCGCCGCCACCGAGGCGCGCGAGGACCTCGCGGCGGTGGTGAAGGACACTAACGACTTGATTGCCGCCGTGCCGGCGCTGTACGACACGCTTGGGGCCGGTGGGTTGAGGCCCGCCGGGCTGGCGCCGCTCAAGCAATGAGCACGGCTGTGGCGTCCGCGGCCGCGGCGTCCATTGATGATTGCCTATTGGCGATTGAGCGATTCCTTGGGCGATTGAGGATTGCGGCAATGGGCATTCGCGATTGCGCCAATGAGAAATTGCCGCAATGGGCAATTGAATGCTCGATGCCTGAATCAACAATCGCCCAATGAATCGCCCGATCGTCAATAAGCAATCGCCAATGGGCAGCGGCCGGCAAGCTACCGGCCAGCCGCCTGGCGGCCGGCCTGAATCATGTCGTCGACGGACGCGCCTGAGCCCAACAGGCCCAGGAAGCCTTCGTTCACGCGCTGGGCGACGTCCTGCGGGCTGGCCGTCAGCATGTTCGGCAGCTTCGTGCGCTTCGTCTCGGCCAGCACTTTCTGCGTGCCCGCCTCGGCGCCGGCGGCGTCGCCCTTCAGCGCCTGCCGCAGGCTCCCGATGCCGCACGCGAGCACGCTCAGACCCTTCAGGTCGGCGATCTGGCCGGCCGCGGCCACCGCGTCCGGGTCCTCCACCATCAGCATCGCGATGACGGTCCCGTTCGGGTTCGAGGGCGACCACACACTCGCCTTCGCCTCCTGGAAGAAGCCCAGGGCCGTCCTCGCCTCTTCCAGCGAGCGGATGTGCGGGATGGTCACGCCGTCGGCACCGGCCGCCAGCACCTCCTTCACGCGGGTGCGCGTGACCTCCACGCCGTCGCTCTCGATGGACGGTATCCGGACGATGACCGTCTTGCGCAGCCCGGAACCCTGGGCGCTGCGCAGCCCGTCCACCACGGTCTTCGCGGCGGCGGGCTCGTAGCTGCCCTCGAGGTTCAGGAACACGAAGTCGTAGAGCGGATTGGCGCCGAGCTTCGCCGCGCCCTCCCTGGTGTAGATGGCCTTCGGCGGCGGCTGCCCGCGCACGAAGCGCTGCGGGTTCTCGTTGGGCACGTACACGCCGAAGGCGGGCTTCCCCTGCGCCCACAACTCCAGTGCCGCATGACGGCCGCCCTGCGCCGACGCGGGAAACGCCGAACAGAGCGTCATGGCCGCCACGGCCAGAACGAATCGCACCTGTGTTGTCTGTGTCATCAGCCGCTCATTCAGCCTTCGGCGCACAGCGCACCTGATCGCACCCGCCCGCACCCGCCCGCACCCGTTCGCACCCGCCCGCACCCGCCCGCACCCGCCCGCACCCGTTCACCCCCGTTCGCACCTGCCTAGCAGGTCACGCACTTGTGGTTGTTCACCGCGCCGAGCTTCTCGAGCAGGGCCAGTGTCTCGGGGAAGGGCTGCACGCGCTGCACGGGGCCGTTGGCCATGTCCGCCGTGGTGTTGCCCTCGCGGTTCACCTTCGTCACGTCGGCGCCCTTCGAGACGAGGTAGAGGATCGACTCGGTGTCGCCGCGCGAGGCGGCGAGGTGCACGGGCGTGTTGCCCTCGTGGTCCACCGCGTTGACGTCGGCGCCCAGCTCCTCCACCAGGTACTTGATGGCCGGCAGGAACCCCGTCGGCGCGTAGCGGTGCGCGTTGGCGGCGAAGCCTTCGCCGTAGCCCACACCGGAGGCCGCGTGAATGGGCAGCACCGCGGGGCCGCCGTAGGGCACGGGCGGCAGGCCCGAGAGGTCCTGCACCTGGCGCACGCCGTCGCCCGTGAACGGGCGCCCGGCTGGCTTCATCGTCGGGATATTGGGATCCGCGCCGTGGGCGACGAGCAGCTTCATCGCGTCCACGTCGCTTGCGTACGCGGCGCGCCAGAACGGCGTGGCGCCGCTCTCGTCCACGCCCGCGAAGTCGGAGTTGTAGGCCTGGTACCAGACCTTGTACTTGACGCGCGCGTTGACCTCGGCGCCCCGATCGAGGAGCGCCTGCATCAGCTCGAGGTAGCCGGTCTTCTGCTGCTGGTAGGTCTTCGGGCCGGGGTACAGCGACTTCGGTGCCCAGTAGACGTTGAGCACGGCAAAGAGCGGCGTCACGCCGTTGGCGCTGCCGGACGAGGGGTCGGCGCCCTTCTCGAGCATCCGCATCGCCAGGTCGAAGTGGCCGTTGACGATGGCGATGAGCAGCGGCGTCATGCGATCGCCGGGGTTCGGCCGGTTGATGTCGACGCCCGCATCGAGCATCGCCATCACCGAGTCCGTGAAGCCCTGGCGCGCGGCGAAGTGGAGCGCGGTGAGGCCGCCCTGGGTCCCGATGAGCTCGTTGTAGCGGAAGGGCCGCGTCGCGCCGGGCACGTCGGCGGGCCGACGGTTGCCGCCCGTGCCGAACTGGCGCCCGGTCGACTCCTCCTCGGGGGCCGTCAGCGCCGCCAGGTCCATCACCTTCGTCGTCGTCGCGTGGTCGGCGCCGCGCTGCAGCAGGAGCTTCACGACCTCGGCGCGGTTGTACGCCGCGGCGTACATGAGCGCGGTCTCGCCCTTCGCCGTGTCCTTCGCGTCGATCGCGGCGCCGCCCTCGAGGAGCATCGTCACCGTGCGCGCGTCGCCGGACGCGGCCGCCAGCATCAGCGGCGTCGCGCCGGTGGCCGACCCGGCGTTCACGTCGGCGCCGGCGGCAATGAGCGTGGCTACCGCAGCCGAGTGCCCGCCCCGGGCGGCCAGGTAGAGGGGGTTGTAGCTGCCAAGCCTGGTGGTGGCACGCAGGTTCGCGCCCGCGGTGACGAGCATCTGCACCATCTCCGCGTCGCCCTTCATCGCCGCCCAGTGGAGCGCGGTGGTCCCGTCCCCCTGTGCCGCGTTGACATCGGCGCCCTGCTTCAGCAGCGCCCGAACCGTCTCGCGGTCACCGCCCTGCGCGGCGTCAGCGACGGGCGACCGGCTACCCTGCGCCATCGGCACCGCGCCCAGCGCCACCGCCACCAGCAGTCCCCACACGATCTTCTTCGACGGCCTCACCATGCAGGCTCTCTCCCAATCACCCAATCACCTAGTGCCGCAATGCCCCGATCGGAATGCGCCAATGCCCCAATCACCAATCGCGCGATGAATCGCTCAATCGGCAATCGGCAATCATCAATGGGCAGCTACCCGGCGACCGTCGACTCCGGCGCCGCGTTCAAGTCCATCGGCGCGGTGCTGTCGCCAAAGCTCTTCATGTCCTCCAACCCCAGGGTGTGCAGCACGCTCAACATGGGGTTCGCCATGGGCGTGGCGTCGGCCGCCTTGATGTGCAGCCCGCCCTTCAGCGCGCCGCCGGCATGCCCCACGAGGAAGAGCGGGCACTTCTTGTGGTTGTGGATGTTGGAGTTCCCCATCGGCGAGCCGTAGAGCACCAGCGTGTTCTCCAGCAGGCTCCGGTCGCCGTCGGGCGTCTCCTTCAGCTTCTTGAAGAAGTACGGCAGCAGCCCGATGTGGTACCGGTTGATCTTCTCGAACTCCAGGATGCGATCCTCGCGGTCCTGGTGGTGCGACGCGGGGTGGAAGCCGGTGCTCACGCCGCTCTCCGGATACACGCGGCTCGAGGCGTCGCGGCCCATCTTGAAGGAGAAGACCCGCGTGGTGTCCGAGGCAAAGGCCAGCACCTGCAGGTCGAACATCAGCCGCACGTGCTCCTCGAACGAGTCGGGGACGCCAATGGGCGCGCCCGGCAGCTCGCGCGCCTCGCCGCTGGCGTTGTACGCCTCGACCTTCTGGATGCGCCGCTCGATCTCGCGCACGTCCTCGAGGTACCGGTTCAGGCGCACGCGATCCGCGGCGCCCAGCTCGCTGCGGAGGCGCCCGAGCTGCTCGGTCATCAGGTCCAGGATGCTCTTGTCCTCGGCGCGGCGCTCGCGGCGCTCGCCCGGGGTGGCCCCCACGCCGAAGAGCTGATCGAACGCGACGCGCGGGTCGCGGATCATCGGCATCGGCGTGTTGGGCGCCGACCAGCTGATGCTGTCCGTGTACACGCACGAGTAGCCGTAGGAGCAGCCGCCCGCCTGGTCCACCGGCTCGATGCACAGCTGCATGGACGGGATGGGCGTCTCCTGCCCGTAGCGCTGCGCGTAGTACTGGTCCAGCGACGTGCCGGCCCGCACGTCCGAGCCCTGCGTCTGCCGCGGGTGGCTCTGCGTCAGGAAGACCGCGCTCGACCGGAAGTGATCGCCGCCGATCTCCGGCAGCTCGAAGGCCTCGGCATTCCGGACGTCGGTGTTGCTGATAATCGTCAGGTGCTCGCGGAACGGCTCCAGCGGCGCGAGGCTGCTCGGCGACAGGTCGAAGGCCTTGCCCGTCGCCGCCGGGGACCACAGGTGCTTCTGTGCGCCGACCACCGTGGCGCCGGCCGAGCCGTGCACCATCTCGATGGCGGAGAGGCGCACCTTGCCGGCCGCCGTCTTCGCCAGCGCCGTGCGCGCCGGCACCATGGCCTCGAGCAGCGGCAGTGCCATCGTCACGCCCATCCCGCGCAGCATCGTGCGGCGGGAGATGTGCTTCCTCGTGATGAACATTCGCGTGTCCCCTGTTGTCCGATTCCCGGCGCGCGATCTCACTCCCGGCCCCGCGCCACTCCCGACTCCCGGTTCCCGGCTCCCGACGCTATCGCTCGACCGTTGTCTCGACGCCTTCTGCCCTGCTCATCTGGAAGGCCGCGCTCCTGACCACGCCAAGGATAAACGAAGAGATGCGATCCCCGTTATTCCCCGCGTCGGCCACGATGGCCCGCACCGTGGGCATGTCGAAGTGCTCGACGCGGCGGCCCAGCGCATAGGTCATCAGGCTCTCGGTGAAGCTCAGCTTGACGAGGTCCGCGTGCTTCAGCAGCGCCTGCCGGAGCCCGACCGGACCGTCCATCTTCGTGCCGTCGTACAGATCGCCCACCGAGTCGATGGCGACGCCGTTGTCCTTGATGCGCCAGGCACCGGTGGCGTCGAAGTTCTCGAGGGCGAGGCCCAGCGGGTCGATGACGCGGTGGCACGAGTTGCACGCGGGGTTCTTCCGGTGCTCCTCCATGCGCTCGCGCGTCGAGAGCATCTTGCCGCCCACGGTGGACTTCACCGAGTCGTCCAGGGCCGGCACGTTGGGCGGCGGCGGGGGCGGCGGCGAGGCCAGCAGCACCTCCATCACCCATTTGCCGCGCAGCACCGGCGAGGTGCGGTCGGCGATCGAGGTGAGGAGCAGGACGCTTCCCTGCCCCAGGATGCCGCGGCGGTTCGGGTCGGCCAGCGAGACCCTGCGGAACTCCTCGCCGAGGACATTCGGGATGCCGTAGTGCTTCGCCAGCCGCTCGTTGACGAACGTGTAGTCCGCCGTCAGCAGGTCCGTGATGGGCCGGTCGGCGCGCACCAGGCTGTCGAAGAAGAGCTCGGTCTCGCGCACCATCGCCTCGGTCAACGTGGTGTCCCAGTACGAGTAGAAGTGGTGGTCGGGACGCACCAGCTTCGCGTCCTGCAGGCGCAGCCACTGGCTGGCGAAGCGGTTGGACAGCGCCCCGGATCGCTTGTCGGCCAGCATCCGGCGCACCTGCCGGTCGAAGACCGCGGGGTTGCGCAGCTGCCCGGAAGAGGCGACCTTCGTGAGCTCCGCGTCGGGCAGCGCGCCCCAGAGGAAGAACGAGAGGCGTGATGCCAGGTCCAGGTCGGCCACGCGGTAGGTCTGGCCCGCGCGCACGGTCGCCGGGACCTGCTCCATCCGGAACAGGAACCGCGGGCTGGCGAGGATGGCCTGCACGGCCAACCGTACGCCGCCCTCGAAGTCGCTCTTCTCACGACCCTGCTCGTAGAAGCGCATCAGGGCGCGCAGGTCCTCCGCGCCGACGGGGCTGCGGTAGGCCTGCGTCGCCAGGCGCCGCACGATCTGCTCGGCGCACGGGCGCTCCTCCGCGGCCGCGGTCGGGCGGCACGTGAAGATCATCCGCCGGCTCAGCGTATCGGACACGCCGGTCACCGTCATGGGTCCGGTGACGGCGAAGTCGCGGATGTGCGGCAGCGCGGTCGTCCCGAAGACCTCGCCGATGTTGGTGTCGGCCAGGGTGTGCTCGACCGGCATCATCAGGTCGTCCACCGGGCCGTCGAAGCGCGCGATGAACGCGGCCGAGACGCGCTGCGGGCCCGCCTTCACGTGGATGGGCTTCGAGAAGATGTTCAGCCCGTTCGGATCCTGCTCGTTCATCCGCGGGTTGATGTCGATGAGCGCGACGCGCTCGCCGTTGACGGAGAGGTCGATCTGCTCGCCCGCGTACGGGCCGCCGAACAGGTCTCCGGTCGGGCCCGAGTGCAGCAGGATCTTGAAGACGTACTCCCCGTCCGCCGGGAACACGTGGGTCACCGACAGCCCGCCGCGCGTGCCGAGCGGCGCGCCCTCGACGTGCCGCATCTGCGACGCGGTGCGCGGGACCTTCCAGGTCGTGGTGCTGGGCGAGGCGTTGCGATCACCCACGGCCAGGCGGCTGATCTGGCTCGCCGCGCGCAGGTAGCCCTCCATGAGCGTCGTCGAGATGACCTGCGAGTCGGCCACGTTGTCGAAGCCGTCGCTGATGGTGTCGGCGGGCAGGAAGGCGGTGATGTCCACCTCGATGCCCAGCAGGTCGCGGACGGCGCGCTGGTACTCCGCGCGGTTCAATCGCTGCGACGGCCTCGAGCCCGGGTTCGGGCTGGCGGCCGCCGCGCGGTCGATGGTGGTTTCGAAGGCAGCCGCCAGCGCCTGGATAGCGGAGGGCTCCGGCCGCTTCGCGTTGGCCGGCGGCATCATGCCCGCGCGGAGCTTCCGGATCATCTTCTCGACGACCGGCGCATCCTCGAGGAGATTGGCCGCGTCGAAGGACGCCAGCGAGAGGCCGCCGGCCTTGCCCCGATCGCTGTGGCAGGTGGCGCAGTACTGCTTCACCATCTGCGTCTGTTCGGCGGGGGTCAGCGCCGGGGCGGACGACGGCGCATGCGCCGCCACGGGCCGGGGTGCTGCGGCGGGAGCCCCGCCCGGCCGCACCTGCGCCTCCGGGGCCAGCCCCAGCCACGCCACCATCCCGACAATGCCCGCCGTGCCGATCGCTCGTCGATTCATCGCACCTCGCCGGAAAGAAACCACGAAGACACGAAGGACACGAAGACGGCCACGAAGAAGACCCTCCCTACGGAGCCCTTCGTGCGTGCCTTCGCGCGCTTCGTGTGCTTCGTGTTCCCGTGACCAGGTTCACATCAACAGGACACGCACTTGTGGTTGTTCTTCGCGCCCAGGCTCTCGAGCAGCTTCAGGGCCTCCGGGAACGGCTGCGTGCGCTGCACGGGGCCGTTGGCCATGTCCGCCGTCGTCTGCCCCTCGCGGTTCACGCGCTTCACGTCGGCGCCCTTCGAGACCAGGTACTTGATCATCTCCACGTCGCCGCGCGCCGCCGCGTTGTGCAGCGCGGTATTGCCCTCGTGGTCGGCGGCGTTGACGTCGGCGCCGGTTTCCTCCACCAGGTACTTCACCGCGGCCAGCAGGCCGCTGGGGGCGTAGCGGTGCGAGTTGGCGGCGAAGCCCTCGGCGTAGCCGACGCCGGCTGCCGCCTGGAGCGGGGTGACCGCGGGGCCGCCCACCGGCACCGGCGGGATGCCCGACACGTCCTGGATGTTGAAGCGGTCCCCGTCGCCCGTCCGCGGGCGCCCGGCCGGCTTGATGGTGGGAATCGTCGGGTCTGCGCCGTGGGCCACGAGCAGCTTCATGGCCTCGACATCGCCGCCGTAGGCGGCGCGCCAGAACGGCGTGGCGCCAATCTCGTCCACGCCGGCGAGATCGAAGTTGTAGCCCGAGTACCACACCTTCCGCTTGAGGCGGTGGTTCGGGTTGGCGCCCTTCTCGAGCAGGACCTTCATGAAGTCGAGATAGGTGATCTGCTGCTGCAGGTACGCGCGCGGCTGCGGGTAGAGCGCCTTGGGCGCCCACTGCACGTTGAGCGTGGCGTAGAGCGGGGCGACGCCGTTGTCGCTCGCCATGTTCGGATCGGCGCCCTTGTCCAGGAGGTACCTGCCGATGTCGAAGTACCCGTTGATCACGGCCACGATGAGCGGCGTGGACTTGTCACCCGGGTTCACCTGGTTGACGTCCGCGCCGGCTTCGACGAGCGCCTTCACCACCTCGGCGTGCCCCTGGCGCACGGCGAAGTGCAGGGGCGAGAAGCCGCCGGACGTGCCCACGAGCTCGTTGTAGCGGAACTGCCGCGTGAGGCCAGGCACGTCCGGCGGGCGTGGCCCGCTCCCCTGGGGCTGCTGCGCGGCCCGCCGGCGGAAGAACTCCTCCTCGGGGCTGCTCAGCTTCGTGAGATCCACCACCTTCGAGGTGGCCTTGATATCGGCGCCGCGCGCGATGAGCAGCTTCACGACGTCCACGCGGTTGTAGGCCGCCGCGAACATCAGCGGCGTCTGCTCCATTGCGGTTTCGCGCGCGTTGACGTCCGAGCCCCCCTCGATGAGCATCGTCACCGTCCGCGGATCGCCGGACTGCGCCGCGAACATGAGCGGCGTGGTGCCGGTGGTGGACGTGGCCTTGACGTCCGAGCCTCCCGAGACGAGCGCCGCCACGACGGCCGAGTGGCCCGCCTGCGCGGCCATCATCAGCGGCGTGTAGGCGCCGAGCCGGGTGGCGGCCTTCACGTTGGCGCCCGCATAGAGCAGCATCTGCACCAGCTCGGCATCGCCCGCCCGCGCGGCCCAGTGCAGGGCGGTCATCCCGTCGCCCTCGGCCGCGTTCACGTCCACGCCCTGCTTGAGGAGCGCGCGGACCGCGTCCTTGTCGCCATGGCGCGCGGCCTCGAGCACGGTGGTCGCCTGGGCGGTCACCATTGCCGCCCCCAGGGCCACCGCCAGGCCGACCGCCCACATCATCCGACGTGCCATCAGCGTCTCCCTCTCACGGCATCACCGCATCACGGCATCAATGCCCCAATGCCCCAATGCCCCAATGCCCCAATCACGAATGCCGCAATGCCCAATCGCCAATCGCCCGATGAATCGTCAATCGCCAATCATCAATCGGCAATGGACGATGCCGTCGTCGTCTCGGCACCGACGGCATTGAGGTCCATCTCGCCCGTCGAGTCGCCAAAGCTCTTGACGTCGTCGAGCCCGAGGATGTGGAGCATCGACAGCATCGGGTTGGCCATCGGCGTGCCGTCCGCCGCCTTGATATGCAGGTTGCCCTTGAGCGCCCCGCCGGCGTGGCCGGCCAGGAACAGCGGGCAGCGCTTGTGGTTGTGGACGTTCGAGTTGCCCATGGGCGACCCGTAGATGACCATCGTGTTGTCGAGCAGCGTCCCGTCGCCGTCCGGCGTGTTCTTCAGCTTCTCGAGGAAGTACGGGAGCAGGCTGATGTGGTACCGGTTGATCTTCTCGAAGTCGAGGATGCGATCCTCGCGATCCTGGTGGTGCGACGCCGGGTGGAAGCCCGTCTTGACGCCGCTCCCCGGGTAGACACGGCTCGAGCCGTCGCGGCCCATCTTGAACGAGAAGACGCGCGTGATGTCCGAGGCGAAGGCCACGGCCTGCAGGTCGAACATCAGCTTGACGTGCTCGTCGAACGCGTCGGGCACGCCCATCGGCGCCATGGGCAGCTCGCGCGGCTCGCCGCTCGCGTTGGCGGCTTCGACGCGCTGGATGCGGCGCTCGATCTCGCGCACGTCGTCCAGGTAGTCGGCCAGCCGGGCACGGTCCACCGGCCCGAGGCTCTGCTTGAGCTGCGCCACCTCCTGGGTGACCCAGTCGAGGATGCTCTTGTCGGCCTTCCGGCGCGCGGCGCGCTGCTCGGGCGTGGCGCCGACGCCGAAGAGCATGTCGAACGCGGCGCGCGGGTCGCGCACCATCGGCAGCGGCTCGGTGGCCGATGCCCAGCTCACCGTGTCGGTGTAGACACAGGCATAGCCGTAGGCACAGCCTCCGGCCTGGTCCACGTTCTCGATGCAGAGCTGCATCGACGGAATCGGCGTGTCCTGCCCGTACTTCTGCGCGTAGAGCTGATCCAGCGACGTGGCGACGTAGACGTCCGAACCCTGCGTCTGCTTCGGGTGCGCCTGGGTGAGGAACACCGCGCTCGAGCGGAAGTGGTCACCGCCAATCTCGGGCGGCGTGAACGCCTCGGCATTGCGCACGTCGGTGTTGCTGATGATGGTCAGGTGCTCGCGCCAGGGCTCGAGCGGCGCGAGGCTGCTCGGGCTCAGGTCGAACGCCGACCCGGTCTTCTCCGGCGACCAGAGATGCTTCTGGGCGCCAATCGCCGTCGCGCCCGCCGAGCCGTGCACCATCTCGATGGCCGCCAGCCGCACTTTCCCGTTGGAGCGCGACCGCGCGAACGCCGTCCCGGCCGGCACCATCGCCTCCAGGAAGGGCAGCGCCACGGTGACCCCCATGCCCTTCAGGGCGGCCCGTCGGGAGATGTGCTTCTGCGTGATGAACATGTCGGCTCCTCTGATACGTCAGGTCTTGAGGTCTTGGGGTCTTGAGGTCTTGGGGTCTTGAGGTCTTGAGGTCTTGAGGTCTTGAGGTCTTGGGGTCTTGAGGTCTTGAGGTCTTGGGGTCTTGGGGTCTTGGGGTCCGAACCCGAGAACCCGAGAACCTCCGAACCCGAGAACCTCCGAACCCCAGAACCTGATCTACCGCTCTTCCGTCGTCTCCGCCGCTTCCAGGCGGCCCATCTGGAACGCGGGGCTCTTCACCAGCCCCAGCACGAAGGCGGACATCCGGTAGTCGCCCTTTTCGGCGTCCCGGACGATGGCGCGGACCGTCGGCAGGTCGAAGTGCTCGACACGACGGCCCAGGCCGTAGGTCATGAGGCTCTCGGTGAAGCTCAGGAGGAACACGTCCTTGTGCTTCAGGATGGCCTCGCGCAGGCCCTTCGGCCCCTGCATCTTCGTGCCGTCGTAGAGGTCGCCATTCGAATCGATCGTCGAGTCGCCATCGCGAATGCGCCAGGCCCCGGTGACGTCGAAGTTCTCGAGCGCCAGGCCCAGCGGGTCGATGACGCGGTGGCACGAGTTGCACGCCGGGTTCTTCCGGTGCTCCTCCATGCGCTCGCGCACCGAGAGCACCCTGGCGCCCTGTGCCGCTGATACCGAGTCGTCCAGCGACGGCACGTTGGGCGGCGGCGCCGGCGGCGGCGAGCCGAGCAGCACCTCCATGATCCACTTGCCGCGCTGCACCGGCGAGGTGCGGTCCGCCACCGAAGTGAGCGCGAGGATGCTGCCATGGCCCAGCAGGCCCCGCCGGTTCGGATCCGTCAGGGTCACCCGGCGGAACTCCGGCCCGACGATGTTCGGGACGCCGTAGTGCTTGGCCACCCGTTCGTTGACGAAGGTATAGTCGGCCGTCAGCAGCTCGAGCACGGACCGGTCGTCGCGGACGATGGCGTCGAAGAAGAGCTCCGTCTCGCGCTTGAGCGCGTCGGCCAGCGTGCGGTCGTACTGCGGGTACTGCAGGTAGTCGGGGATGAGCCGCACCAGGTCCTGGAGCCGCAGCCACTGCGAGGCAAAGCGCGTGGCCAGCGCCTCGGACCGCGGGTCCCGGAGCATCCGCGCCACCTGCTTCTCGATGACCCCGGGCTGTCGCAGCATGCCGCGGCCAGCCAGCTTCAGCAGTTCCTCGTCCGGGCCCGAGCCCCAGAGGAAGAACGACAGGCGCGAGGCCAGGTCGTACTCGGTGATGCGGTAGTTCTGGCCCGGGCGGACCGTCGCAGGCACTTCCTCCAGCCGGAACAGGAACTTCGGGCTGGCCAGCAGGGCCTGCAGCGCCATGCGGACGCCCTCTTCGAAGTCGCCCTCCGTGCGCCCCTGCTCGTAGAACATCATCAGCTTGCGCACGTCCTCGGCCGAGGCCGGGGCGCGGTAGGCGAGCGACGCCAGGCGCCTGACGATGCTGGCGGCGCACGCCGCCTCCTCGGACGTCGCGGTCGGGCGGCACGTGAAGATGCGGCGCCGGCTCGGCGAGTCGGACACGCCCGTCACCTTGATCGGCCCCGTGATGGCGAACTCGCGCAGGTGCGGGAGGGCCGTGATGCCGAAGCCGCTGCCGATCTGGCTGTCAGCCATCGTGTGCTCGATGGGGGCGATGAGGTCGTCCACCGGCGCGTCGAAGCGCGCGATGAACGCGGCGGCCACGCGCTGCGGTCCCGCCTTCACGTAAATCCGCGGCGTGACGAGGTTCATCCCGTTCGGGTCGGCCTCGCTCATCGACGTGGGGATGTCGAGCAGCGCCACCCGCGCGCCATTGATGGACACCTCGATCTTCTCGCCCGGGAAGCTGCTGCCGAAGAGCTGCCCCGTCGGGATGGAATGCAGCATCATCCGGAACGTGTACTCGCCGTCGGCGGGGAAGATGTGCGTGACCGCGACGCCGCCGCGCGTACCGAAGGGCGCGCCTTCCACCTGCCGCATCTGGTTCGCCGTGCGCGGCACCTTGAAGGTGGCCTCGGTGGGCGCCGCGTTCGCGTCGCCGACCGCCAGCGTGCTGATGGCACTGGCCGCCCGCAGGTAGCCCTCGAGCACCGTCGGCGAGAACCCCTGCGCGTCGGCGACGTTGTCGAACCCGTCGCTGATGGTGTCAGGCGGGAGGAAGGCCTCGACGTCCACGTCCAGGTTCAGCAGGTCGCGGATGGCGTAGGTGTACTCCACGCGGTTCAGGCGCTGGAACGGCCGACGCCCCGGGTTGGGGCTGAGGGCCGCGGCCCGATCGATGCGCATCTCGAGCGCCGTCGCCAGGTCGGACAGTACGGTCCCCTCGGGGCGACGGGCGCCCGCGGGCGGCATCATGCCGGCGCGCAGCTTGCGAATGACCTTCTCGGCGACGTCAGGGTGCTCGGTGACGGCCCCGGCGTCGAATGCCGCCAGCGTGAGGCCGCCGGCCTTGGCCCGATCGTTATGGCAGGTGGCGCAGTACTGCTTGACGAGGGCATTCTGCTCGGTGACGGGGAAGCCGGAGGTGGCGTGCGCCGTCATCATCGCCGGCGCCGTGGCGGTAGGCCTGGCGGCGCGGGGCGCCGCTGCCGTGGCGGCCGGCGGCGCCTGCGCGGCGGCCGCGCTGGCCCCCTGGCGAGGGCCGTCGGCCGCCAGCAACGTGAGGCCGGCGGACACGACACCCATCACGGCGACCGTGTATCTGGACATTGGGCGCATAATTTCTCGGGCGAGTATACGGCCATGCGGAAAGCGGATTGTCAGGAGTTGTCATCCCGCTGGCGGTTAACTCACCTGTCCTCAATGCTTTGACGTCCGCCGACCGCACCGAGGGACCCGTGCCATGCCAGGCAGTTCCGTGAAGTTCTTCCCCGACGCCGGCCAGTTCCGCCGCTGGCTGGACGCCAACCACGACCGCCACACCGAACTCTGGGTGGGCTTCTACAAGAAGAGCAGCGGACGGGCGGGCCTCGACTACCCGACCGCCGTGGACGTCGCCCTGTGTTTCGGCTGGATCGACGGGATCCGCAGGGCCCTGGACGAGGTGAGCTATGTCAATCGCTTCACCCCGCGCAAGCCTCGCAGCGTCTGGAGCCGCGTGAACATCGCGAAGGTCGAAGCGCTCATCGCCCGCGGGGAGATGCACCCGGCGGGACTGGAGGCCTACGCAAAGCGAGACGAGGCGCGGTCGGGCATCTACTCGTTCGAGCAGCGCCCCGAGGCGTTCCCGCCCGCGCTCGAGCGCCGCTTCCGCGCCAACCGCGCCGGCTGGCAGTTCTTCGGCCAGCAGCCGCCCGGGTACCGCCGCCTGGCCATCTGGTGGGTGGCCAGCGCAAAACGCGACGAAACGCGCGAACGGCGCCTGGCGCAGCTCATCGACGTGTCGGCGCAGGGGATGCGCGTCGGCGTGCTCTTCGGACAGACCGCCCCGGTGGTCACGAAGGCATCGAAGCGGCCCACGCTCGGGAAGCCGCGCGCCACGGCGAGGCCCCGCACCGGGACAGGGACCCGGAACGACGCGAGGAAGGCTCTGGGCGCCGCGGGGACGAGCGGACACCGCACGACGAAGGCGTCCCGCTCCCCTGGGAAGGCCGCGCGCCGATGAAGATCGGCGTGGATCTCGGTGGCACGAAGATCGAGGCGGTCGCGCTCGCGGGGGATGGCCGCGAACTGGGACGCGTACGGGTGGCGACGCCGCGCCGCGACTACGACGGCACACTCGACGCGATCGCGGATCTGGTCCGGCGGCTCGAGCAGGCGCACGGCGGGCCGGCATCCGTCGGCGTCGGGATTCCCGGCGCCATCTCGCCGGCGACGGGGCTGGTGAAGAACGCCAACTCCACCTGGCTCATCGGCCGTGCGTTCGATCATGACCTGGCGGATCGCCTGCAACGTCCCGTGCGCATGGCGAACGACGCGAACTGCTTCGCGCTCTCGGAGGCCACCGACGGGGCGGGCGCCGGCGCCTCGGTCGTCTTCGGCGTCATCATCGGCACGGGCGTCGGCGGCGGCATCGTGGTGAATGGCCGGCTGGTCGAAGGCGCGCACCGCATTGCCGGCGAGTGGGGGCACAATCCCCTGCCGTGGCCACGAGACGAGGAGCGGCCGGGACCGCCCTGCTACTGCGGGCGCCACGGGTGCATCGAGACGTTCCTGTCGGGGCCGGCGCTTGCGCGCGAGTTCGCGGAGGCCACAGGGCGCGCGCTCGGGGCCGATGCGATCGCCTCCGCGGCGGCAAGTGGCGACCGGGACGCGTCAGCCGCGCTCGAGCGCTACATGGACCGCATGGCCCGCGCGCTCGCCACCGTCATCAACCTGCTGGACCCCGACGTCATCGTCCTGGGCGGCGGGCTGTCGAACGTCGGTGCGCTCTACGCGGCCGTGCCCCCGCGCTGGCTGCCGCACGTATTCTCCGATGAAGTCCACACGCGGCTGGTTCGCGCGCGTTACGGGGACTCGAGCGGCGTGCGCGGGGCCGCGTGGCTGTGGTGACCGGGCGCCGCCTGTCCATTGGCGATTGATGATTGATGATTGAGCGATTCATCGGGTGATTGAGCGATTGCCAATTGGGCCAATCGGATTGCAGCAATGGACCATTGCGGCAATGCGCCAATTCATTGCGCAATGTGCCAATCGGAGATCGCCCAATGAATCACCCGATAGGCAATCGGCAATCATCAATGGGCATTGGCGCCTCCGGCGCGCTCATTGCACGCGCGCGATTTGCTGCAGTTCAGTGATGGCGGCGGCGAGCGCGGGACGCTGATCGCGTGGGGCCAGCTCGCGGGCGGTCCAGAACATCTTCGAGGCGGTGTCCCAGTCGTTCAGGAGCAGCGCCACCGACGCGAGCCCGACCGCGGCGCACGCGTTCTTCGGCTCCGCCTTCTGCACCGACAGGAACAACTGCTGTGCGAGGCCCGTCTGCTTGATGGCCAGCGCCATCTGCCCGGCGGCGCACTGCGTGGCAGGCTTCGCGTCGGGCAGGAGCGCGGCCGAGAGCGACTGCACGGCTTCCAGCGCCCGGCCCTCGACGACCAGCGGCGCCGCGGCCTTGATGAGGGGATGCTCGTCCGCCGGCAGCAGGTCGAGCGGCAGCGCCCAGTTCAACTGCCCGCCCTGCGCGCTCTGCATCTGGCGCTGCGAGAACTTGATGGGCAGCACCGCCACCGCAGGCAGGCGATCCGGCGCGCTGGCGACGAACACCCAGACGCCGGCGGTCAGGCCCAGCAGGTTCCATTCGCCCTTCTCATCGGCCTGCACCGAGAAGGTCTTCTGCCCTGTGAACTGCTCGCCGCGGAAGCCGACTGTCGCCTCCGCCGTGACCGTGGCCGCAACGGGCGCTCCGCCGTTGCGCGTGGTGCCCTTCAGGCGGTACGCCGTCTGCGCGGACAACGGGGCGACAGCGGAAGTAACGAGGGCAAACAGGAGACCGATCCCCGCGGCTCGAAAGAGCATGTTGACCTCCAGTGCGCCGAGCATTCGGGAAACGCCGCAATGCCGCAATCCATTGCCCCAATGCCCCAATCGCCAATCACCCAATGAATCACTCAATCGTCAATCGGCAATCACCAATGGGCACCTCACCTCACCTCCAGGCTGTACACCGCCACCGGCCACACCTGCCGCCCCTGCCGCCTGGCCAGCGGGCCGGGCGGGCGCGTGTCGGCCGGGTCCACCCGCGTGACACCCAGGCTACGGAACCCGATCCGGTTGAACCCGCGGCGGAACAGCCGCCGGGCGGTGTCGGCAGGGATCTGTATCACGGCCGTTCCCGGCTCCGGCACGCCCGGCAGGAAACGGCCGACTTCCTCCCCGTTCACGTCGAGCGCCATCGAGGCCTGCATCACCGGCTCCTCGAAGCGGGTCCGCGATCGCACGGTGATGGTGACATCGCCTCCTGCCGGCACGAGCGGCACGGCCAGCACCGCAGGGGTGCCGTCAATCCACCACGCCGCGCCCCAGTCGTCGGCGGCCGCGGAGCCCCAGCCCTCCAGCAGGAACTTCTCGGCCGCGCGCTCGAACCGGAGGTTGAACTCGGGCCGGGGCGTCTCCGGCGACAGGAGGTCGTACTTGTCCACGGGCAGGCCCTCACGCCACGCGAACCACGCGTTGGCCGGGAAGGCGAACGGATAGAAGTAGGGCGACCGCGTGTGCAGATCAGCCTGCTGCCGGACGATGCGGCCGAAGCTGACGGGCTCGTCCTTGGGAAGCATCCCCGCCGTGTACTGCACCATCAGCAGGTGGTTCCACCACAGCGCCGCGACCACGAGCGGCGCCAGGGCCAGCAGCGGCCGTCGCCACACGAACCCGATCACCACGGCGAGGCCCGGCGCCAGCATCACGAGCGCGCTCGAGAAGCGGCGCCCGCCGAACGACCAGCCGCCCGCCCAGTCCTGCGTCGCGCCGTTCACCCAGGCGGTGATGAACAGGATGACCAGCGCCGACAGCGCCCACCGCCATTCGCGCCTGAGGTACGCGAAGGTGCCCACGACCGCGATGTAGGCGACTGGCGTCCATGACAGGAAGCCGTGCCACGACGAGAACAGCGTGTCCATCCAGCGCGACCGCAGCGGGTTGAAGTAGCCGCCCTGCCCCAGCAAGTCGTACTCGTAGCGCGTGAAGAGGACATAGCTGTGCGCCAGCTGCAGCAGGATCCACGGCAGCGCGCCGAGGAAGGCCCAGAGCGCCAGCCGCAGGGTCCGCCGCACGCGTTCGTCCCGGGAGACGCCGGCCGCGGTCAGCGCGAGCAGGCCCGGATAGATCGCAAACAGCGACTCCTGCGAGCGTGCCTGGAACGCGAGCCCGATGAGCGTGCCGAGGAGGAGGCTTCTCCTGACGGAGAGCCCCGTGAGGCTGGCAACCACCCCGCCGGGAGCGACCTGCGACGGGAGCGAGGACCGACGGACGCCGGGATCCAGCCACGCTGCCGCGCAGACGACGAAGAGCGCGACGAAGCCGAATGATGCGGCGTGCGTCATCGACGGCTCGTAGACCATGTACCAGTACAGCGGTGTCGCGCCGAAGATCAGCAGCACCGCGAGGAAGGCCACGACGGGCGCGAACTGGCGCCGCAGGTGGCGCAGCAGCGCCATCAGGCCCACCGCGCCGATCGCAAACGACGAGATGAGCACGGCGCGCACGTAGGGCAGTCCGAGGCCGAGTGCGACCGGGTCCGCGGGGCCGTGCCAGACGCCCATCCACCGGCCGACGGCGTCGACCACCGTCACCGACAGGTAGAGCGGCAGCCAGACGAGAACGGGGCCGATCGGGACGACGTGATTCGGGCGCGGCGGCTGGCCCAGGAACGCGTACTCTGCCGCGATGTCGAGATCGCGATCGAAGATGACGCTGCGGAGCTGCGTGAAGTAGGTGACGCCGTCCGTGGTGATGCCGTGCGCGTCGGCCATCTGCACGCCGAGCGCGTAGAGCAGCACCAGCACCAGCGCGTGGACGTCCTTCGTGGCGCGGATCAGCGCCAGCCACGGAACGTTCCGGCGCCGGGCCCAGCGCCACGACGCCAGCGCCACGACGGGCACTCCCGATGCGAACACGAGCCAGGGCGAGGGGCGAGGCGGCAACGACAGCAGGAGCCCCAGCCAGAGGATGACGAGCGTGGCCAGCACCGCCCCCGATGATACATTCAGCCGTGATCGATCCACGCACCCTCGCCGGCAACCTCGATCTCGCGCCCGACGGCCTCTGGTGGCCGCGCTCGCGCTCGCGCGTGGACTATCCAGACGAAGGCAACGCGTTCTGCTTCCAGGTCGAGGACCAGTCGTTCTGGTTCCAGCATCGCAACCGCTGCATCCTGGCCGCCGTGGCGCGCTTCCCGCCGCCCGGTCCCGTCTTCGACATCGGCGGCGGCAACGGCTTCGTGGCTCGTGCCCTCACCCAGGCCGGCCACCCTGCCGTCGTCGTCGAGCCCGGCCCGGTCGGCGCGCGCAACGCGCAGGCCCGCGGTCTCTCGCCGGTCATCTGCTCCACCCTGGACGATGCCGGCTTCCATCCCGGCGCGCTGCCGGCGGCGGGGCTCTTCGACGTGCTGGAGCACATCGAGGACGATCGCGGCGTCCTTCGCCGCCTCGCCTCGCTGGTGCGGCCCGGCGGCCGTCTCTACGTGACCGTGCCCGCGTATCAGTGGCTCTGGTCGGGCGAAGACGTGCTCGGGGGGCATCATCGGCGCTATGGCCTCGGCGCGCTGGCCCGCGTCGTCCGCGAGGCCGGCTTCGCGGTGGAGTTCGCGACCTACTTCTTCTGGCCGCTGCCGCTGCCCATCCTGCTGGTCCGTGCCATTCCCTGGCGACTGGGCCACCGGCCGCCCGTGGACGTCGAGGCCATCAAGCGCGAGCTGAAACCCCCGACGGGGCCGGCCGTGGATCTCCTGACGGCGCTGCTCGGGCTGGAGCGAAAGTGGCTGGAGGGCGGAGGGCGACTGCCCTTCGGCGGCAGCTGCCTTCTCGTGGCGAGACGGGAGGATTGAGGACGACGGGAGGGGGAACGTCGACGGGAGTGGAACAACGTCGGGAGTGGATCACGCCGGGAGTGGATCAGCCTCGGGAGTGGATCAGCGCCGGGAGTGGATCAGCGTCGGCAGTATGCCCCGACCCATCTACGCCACGGCTGCGGCGGGCGAGCCCGATTCCCGTCGCGACTCCCTCCCGACGCCGTTCCCTCCCGTCGCGGTTCCCTCCCGTCGCATTCCCTCCCGTCGCAATTCCCTCCCGTCGCAGTCTCCCTTCCCGTCGCAATTCCCTCCCGTCGCCCTTCCCTCCCGACGCAGTCTCCCCTCCCGTCGCGTTCTCCCCTCCCGACACGATCTACCGTCGATACCCCGCCCCCCGCACGACCTGCCCGGGGCGAGCGTCGGTGATCGTCCCGTCGGCAACGACGGCCTGCCCGTTCACGAGCACGTGCCGGATGCCTTCGGAGTAGTGATTGGGCTCGGTGTAGGTCGAGCGGTCGCGCACGGTGGCCAGGTCGAAAATGGCGAGGTCGGCCTTGAAGCCGGGGCGAATGAGGCCGCGGTCGTGGATGCCCATGCGCGTGGCGGCCCGCGAGGTGAAGCGGCGGATGGCGTCCTCGAGCGGAATGAGCTTCTCGTCCCGCACGTAGGTGCCGAGGATCTTCGTGAACGATCCCCACGCGCGCGGGTGCGACTTCGAGATCGAAAGCGGACCGTCCTCGGCGCGCGCACCGGAATCGGTCCCGATCGACACCATCGGATCCGCCAGCGCCGTCCGCACATCGTCTTCGCGCATGATCGAGATGATGACGGAGGCCTCGGCGCGATCGGCGACGACCAGATCCATCGCCGCGTCGCGCGGGTCCTTCCCCATCTCCCTGCCGATCTGCTCCAGCGTCTTGCCTTCCCACTTGCGGAGGCTCGGGTCGAGCACGGATGAGAGCAGCACGCCGGAGGCGCCGCCCGAGCCGTACCACTGGTTCTCCCAGTCCTTCGGGTTCGGGTCCTCCATGTCGCGCTTGATGCGCGCGCGCTGGTCCGGGTCCTTCAGGCGAGCGATCATCGCGTCGGTCCCGCCCTCGCGCACCCACAGCGGGAGGCACGCGTCCAGCCCGTTCGATGCGCGATCGTACGGGTACATGTTGGCGGTGACATCGAGCCCGCGATCGCGCGCGGCCCGGAAGCGCTTCAGGATCTCCGGCATGCGACCCCAGTTGGCGCGATAGGCCGTCTTCAGGTGCCAGACCTCCGTCGGAATGCGCGCACGCTCGGCGACGGCGAAGGCCTCGTCCAGCGACGCGATGATCTGGTTGGATTCCGAACGCTGGTGGGTGAGGTAGCGCCCGCCGTACTCCGCCGCCACCTTCGCCAGTTCGACGATCTCGTCCGTGCTCGCGAAACGGTCAGGCACGTACTGCAGCGACGTGCTCAGGCCGAGCGCGCCCTCTTCCATCGCCTGCCGGACGAACGCCTTCATCTGCTCCAGTTCCTCCGGCGTCGCCGCCCGCTGCGAGTCGCCGATGACATACGAGCGGAGGCTGCCGGCGCCGACGAAGGTCCCGACGTTGATGGCGGGCTTCGATCGGGTCTCGAGGCGGGTGAAATACTCGCCGAGCGTCCGGAAGTCCAGCGCCACATCGAGGGCATCGAACTGCGGCCTGACCTTCGCCGCGAGCCGATCGTTCAAGGGTGCGATGGAACTACCTTCGCCCGTGATCTCGGTGGTGATGCCCTGCGTGATCTTCGACGCCGCTCGGCCGTCGGCCAGGACCCGGAGCTCGGACTGGCCCAGCATGTCGATGAAGCCGGGGGACACATAGTGGCCACGCGCATCGATGGTGCGCGCGGCGGGCTGTCCCGCGAGCCGGCCGACGGCGGCAATCCGGTCGCCGACGATGCCGATGTCGCCCTCGAACCACGGGGAGCCGGTGCCATCGACGATGCGGCCGCCGGTAACGACGACATCGAACGCAGATGGCGCAGGGGCCGCAGATGGGACAGGGGCCGCAGATGGGACAGGGGCCGCAGATGGCGCAGATGACGCAGATGGGACAGATGGTGCCGCCGTGCATCCGGCCGCACACAACATCACCAGGGCAAACACTCGTTTCACATTGACACCTCGCACGACCGTGCTTTGAACCTGCCGTGCTTTGAACCCACCGTGCTTTGAACCCACCGTGCTTCGAACCCACCGTGCTTCGAACCCACCGTGCTTCGAACCGCCGCGATTGTACAATCACCGCTTCATGCAACGTGCCTGGCCCCTGGCGGCCTGTCTCATCACCGGCGCGGCGCTCTACGTGGGCCGCGGCGTCCTTGATGCCGTGCTGGTTGACGGGCGGGCGGTCCGCGTGGCGCTGCTCCCCCCGTGGGAATCGCTCGTTGGCTTCCTCCTGCTCACGGGCCTGGGATTGTTCCTGCTACACCAGTTCAATCGGGTGCGGCGCCCGGCGGCCGAGCGCGCGACGCTCGGTGCGCTGGTGGCGCCGGCGGTCGGCCTTGGAGTGCTGCTGGTGCCCTTCACGCCCGTGCTGCCGGACCGCTGGCCCGTCGTCCAGGCGCTGGCGGGCCCCATGGGCTGGCTGGTGTGGCTGGCCGTGGGCGGGCTGCTGCTCTGGACGTGGTGGCAGCACGGGCTGATCGCAGCCGGGTGGTTTGCGCGGCGCAGCCTCGCACAGGCGACGGTGATGATTGGCCTGGCGACGGCGGTCGTGAGCGGCGTGACGGCCGCGCGGCTGACCAATACCGTCCTGTTCCCCGCCGGCGACGAGCCGCACTACCTGGTCATCGCGCAGAGCCTGTGGCGCGACGGCGACTTCAAGATCGAGAACAACCACCAGCGGGGTGACTACCGCGAGTACTTCCCGCGCGATCTGGAACCGCACTACCTCACGCGAGGCGCCGACGGCGAGATCTATTCCATCCACCCGGTCGGCCTGCCCATCGTCCTGGCGCCGGTGTACGCGCTGGGCGGCTACCGGGCGGTGCTGCTGGCGCTCATCGCGATGGCCGCGGCAGCCGCGGCCCTGATGTGGCGCTGGGTGGCCACGGCCACGGGCTCGCGTGGCGCCGCCACGTTTGCCTGGGCGGTCATCGCGGGGTCGGCGCCGTTCCTGTTCAACAGCTTCACGGTGTACCCGGAGATCGCCGCCGCCCTCGCGGTGATGGTGGCGATGACGACGCGAAACCCGGTCGTGCTGGGGTTGGCGTGCGGCGCGCTGCCCTGGCTGAGCACGAAGTACGCGCCGATGTCGGCGGTGCTGCTTGTCACGGGGACAGTCCCTGTGACAATTGTCACAGGGACTGTCCCCGTCTCAATTTCTGCGATCGCACGGGCGGCGGGGCCGTACGGCACCTTGCTGGCGGCGTGGTTCGCGTTCTTCTACTGGATCTGGGGGACGCCCATGCCGCAGGCGCCCTACGGCGCCATGGTCCAGACGACGCCGTGGAACCTGGTGTTCGGCGCGCCCGGCCTGCTCTTCGACCAGGAGTACGGCCTGCTGCCCTACGCCCCGGCGTACATCCTGGCCGCCACGGGCCTGTGGACCCTCTGGCGCGCGGGTGGCGACCGCCGCTGGACGGCGGTCCGCATCGTCCTGGTGTTCGGCGCATTGCTCGGCACCGTCGGCGCGTTCCGAATCTGGTGGGGCGGCTCGGCCTCGCCCGGGCGCCCGCTGGCGTCAGGCCTGCTCGTGCTGGGCCTGCCCATCGCAACGGCGTTTGCCGCCGCCCCCATGGGCTCCGCCCGGCGGGCCGGACAGCACCTGTTGATGTGGATCGGCGCCGGCATCGCGCTCACGATGACCTTCGCGCAGCAGGGCTTCCTCATCGCCAACGGCCGTGATGGCACTTCGAGCCTGCTCGAGTGGTGGTCGCCGCGGTGGGAGCTGTGGACGCTTGCGCCGAGCTTCATCCATCACGAGGCCGCGACGGCCCTGGCGCACGCGCTCGCATGGCTCGTCGTGGCGGGAGCAGCGGCGTGGGCGCTCGGGCGCGTGGCCACCAGGAAGCCGGCCACCGCCACGCTGGCCGCGATGGGCGCGCTCGGCGCTGGCCTGATCGCCGTGTCGGTCATCCTCCCCGCGCTGCCCGATGATCCGCCGATGCCGCGCGTCGACCTGCGGGCGCGGTCGCGCCTGCCGGCGCTGGACCACTACGACACGCGCGCGCGACCGGCTGCCGTGGTGTTCGATCCGCTGCGCAAGGCCAGTGCGACCGAGATGCTGCCGGCGATGACACTGAGCGTGGAGCCGGGGCTCAGGTCCGATCCGCAGCCGGTGCGCGTGCTGCACAACGGTCGCTTCTCACTGCCGGCCGGCACTTACCGGGTGGACGTCCGCTTCGCGCCCGGGCAACCGGCCGCGGCCGACACGGTCGCACTGCAGGTGGGCCGCGTGGGCCCTCCGGTCGACACGTGGTCGGTGGCACCCGCCACGGGGACGCTGATCCACACCGTGCACCTGCCGCTGGACGCGGGGTTCGTCGGCTTCCGCGGGACACGCGAGATGGAGCAGGTCATCGAGGCCATCACGATCACGCCCGTCGCCGTGGTGAGCGAGGGGGAACGCGCGCACACGCCGCCGGTGCTCGGCGCCGCGCAATACGGCACGTCGCTGGTGCTCCTGCACGACGACCAGGTGGATCCGGAATCCGCAGGCTTCTGGGTGCTCGGACGGCGGCCGACCGCTCTGAGTATCGCAGGAGTGCCCGAAGCGGCCACCCCGACGACGCTCCGGCTGCGAAGCCGCGTCGGCGGGAATGAAGTGACGCTCCGCACGCGCGGCTGGCGGCGCGTGGTCACCCTGGATGCCGAGACGCCGGTAGACGTCGAACTGCCGGCACCGGCGCATGGCGTGGTCGAGCTGACCATCCACACCAGCAGCGGCTTCTCACCGAGTGACCGCGACGCGGCATCGCGCGACCGGCGGTTCCTGGGGGTGTGGGTCGAGGTACCGAATGGCGTCCATTGAGCGATTGCCGATTGACGATTGGCGATTCACTGGGTGATTGGTGACTGGGCATTGAGCATTGGATCGGGTGATTGGGTGATTGGGTGATTGGTGCAATCGCAGAATCGCCCACTCGCCAATGGAATGTCCCGATGCGCCAATCGCCATTCACCCAATGAGTCGTCAATCAGCAATCACCAATCGTCAATGGGCGCGGTACACTCAGCGGTATGTCGATCGCAGATATCCGGCGCGAGTACCGCAGCCACTCCCTCCTGGAGCACGAAGCGGCTGACGATCCCATCGAACAGTTCCACCGCTGGTTCAACGAGGCGCTCCGCGCCGAGTCGCTGGAGGTGAACGCGATGACGCTGGCCACGATCACGCCCGCCGGCGATCCGGCGGCGCGGACCGTGCTGCTCAAGGGCTTCGACGAGAGCGGCTTCGTCTTCTACACGAACTACGAGAGCGCCAAGGGCCAGGACCTGGCCGCACACCCGCGCGCGGCGCTGCTCTTCTTCTGGGCCGAGCTCGAGCGGCAGGTGCGCATCACGGGCGACGTCGCGAAGGTGTCGCGCGAAGAGGCGGCCGAGTATTTCCAGTCGCGCCCGCGCGACAGCCAGGTTGGCGCCTGGGTTTCGCCGCAGAGCCAGGTCATCCCGCATCGCAACGTGCTGCAGGAGAACTTCGAGTCGTTGACGGCGCAGCACGAGGGCGCGTTCGTGCCGCTCCCGCCGTTCTGGGGCGGCTACCGCGTCTCGCCGGAGCGGATGGAGTTCTGGCAAGGACGACCGAACCGCCTGCACGACCGCTTGCTCTACACGCGGACCGACGGGAAGTGGAAGCGCGTGCGGCTGGCGCCGTAAGGGCCGCCTACCGCAGGCCCACGTCGATCCTTCCCTCCCCCACCTTCACCGCCTGCCCGCCCACCTGCACGCGGGTGATGACGTGCGGAGAATCGGCGTGGATGCGCATGTGAATCCGGCTCGGCCGCTTCATGCGCACGCCCTGCAGGCTCACCATGTCGAGCCACCCCGCCGCGGGCACCAGTTCGTGCGCCACCAGGTAGCAGCCCAGCGGACCACTGGCCCCGCCCGTGGCCGGATCCTCCGGCACGCCCAGCCCGGGCGCGAACATGCGCGAGTACACCGTGACGTCCGCCCCAGCGCGCTCGAGCGAGAAGATGAACACACCCACGAGCGGCGAATCGAACGCGCTCGTCAGCTGGCGCAGCGCACCCACGTCGGCCTCGGCCCGGTCCACGTCCGCGCGCGACGCGAGCGGCACGTAGAGGAACGGCACGCCGCACGACACCTCTTCGATGGGCAGCCCTTCATGCCGCGCCGACCGATCCACCCCGATTGCGCGCAGCACGTCGGCCTCCGCGGCCGTCGGCTTCCGCGTCTCGGGCAGGCGCTGGTCCATCCACGCAAACGCTAACGCAGATGGCGCAGAGGACGCAGATGGCGCAGATGGCGCAGATGGTGCAGATGGGTGCCAGATGAGCTCGACCGGCGTGGGGCCCACGCCCAGGCCGAACGTGAATCGCTCTGTCCCCGGCTTGATCACGCCCGAGTCCGCCAGCGCGAACGTGGTGCCGATGGTGGGATGGCCTGCCATCGGCAACTCCGCGCCCGGCGTGAAGATGCGCATCCGGACGTCCGTCCCTGGCGCCTCGGCCGGCAGCAGGAACGTGCACTCCGAGAAGTTCATCTCGCGGGTGATGGTCTGCATCAGCTCCGGCGACATCCCGCGCGCGTCGGGAAACACCGCCAGCTGATTGCCCTCGAACGGGCGGTTCGTGAAGACGTCGTAGTGGAGGTAGGGGATCATGTCAGGGGTCAGGGATCAGGGATCAGGGATCAGGGATCAGGGATCAGGGATCAGGGATCAGGGATCAGGGATCGGGGATCAGGGATCGGGGATCAGGGGTCAGCGATCTCGATTCAAGACCTCAAAACCTCAAGACCTCAAGACTCCACGACCCAAGCCCCAAGCCCTCACTATCCAATATCGTGCGCCATGCGCGACGGCCGCCACTGCAGCCCCAGGTTCATGATCTTGTCCAGCAGCGGCCCGTACTCCACGCCGGCGTGCCGCGCCGACTCGGCGAAGTCCTCGCCCTGCGCGAGCTGCGGGTTCGGGTTCGCCTCGATCACGAACAGCTTGCCGTCCTCGCGCAGGCGCAGGTCGATGCGCGCGTAGCCGGACAGGTCCAGCGCGCGGTACGCACGTCGAGCCAGGTGCTGCACCTGCAGCGCCACCTCCGGCGCCAGCTGCGCCTCGGCGGTCTCGATGCCGTGCTTCTTCTGGTACGCCACGCTCCACTTCACGCGCTCGGTGGCGATGTGCCAGCTGTTCTCCCCCATCTTCGCGAACGACATCTCCCACACCGGGAACACCTGCAGTCGCAGGTTCCCCATCACGCCGACGTACAGCTCGCGTCCATCGACGTACTGCTCGACGATGGCGGCGGTGCCGATGGACTGGTGGATGAACTGCACGCGCCTGGCGAGCTGCTCCTCGTTGGCCACCACCGACGCCTGCGAGATGCCGATGGACGACTCGTAGGTGGGCGACTTCACGATGAGCGGGAACTTCAGCTTCTTCGGCACCGAGGGCTTCCGGTTGAGCGGTACCACGGTGAAGTCCGGCGCGGGCACCCGGTGATACGCGAAGAGCTTCTTCGAGAGCGACTTGTCGCGCGCGAGCGTCAGGCCGCGCGGGTTGCACCCGGTGTAGGGCAGCCGCAGCAGCTCCAGGTAGCTCACGACGTTCTGGTCGAAGACGCCGATATCCGCGAACGCCTCCATCAGGTTGAAGACGATGTCGGGCTTGAACTCCTCGACGTTCTGGCGGATCGGCGTGAGATCGTCGGGCACGCCGATGACGCGCAGCTCGTAGCCGCCCGCCCTGAGCGTGGAGACGACATCCCATTCCATGCGCCACGACGCCGTCGGGACGTCGGCCAGGTTCGGCGCCTCCGGGGGCACGAGGTCCTTGTGGACGAGGACGAGCACACGACGAATCGTCATAGCGCCACCCGGTGGCGGCCGCTGTGCAGGTAGTTCATCACCTGCACGGTCAGCAGCACGGTGAATTCCTGGCGTGCCTGGTCCTCCGGCAGTGCCATCCGCAGCTTCAGCTCGCGCGACCTCGCCATCATGTCCTCGAGCACCTTGTCGATGGTGTACTGGTAGATGCCGGTCCACTCGGCCACCATGCGGCGCACGGCGCGCCGGTGGCGCTGGATGAACTGGACGGCGGTGGGACGATCGGCGTGCTCGGCCGCGTCCGAGAACAGCCGCCGCAGGTCGCGATCGTAGAACGCCGGATGGTCCACGCCGTAATGACGCCGCTTGCGGCGATAGTGTTGCCGCAGCGTCTTGCGCTGCCGGCGCAGCGGGTCCACCTCGTCGCCGGCCGCCACGAGCGCCGGCTTCCCCGCCAGCGATCGCATCAGGCGATCCATGTACTCCAGCTTCTTGATCGCCGGCCACCCCGCATAGCGCTGCTCCCAGTTCGCGCCGGGCGTGAGCCACAGCGCGAAGGTCTCCGCGAAGTCCTCGTCCGGGTGGCTCTGCGCGTACCACGGGTCCAGGTGCAGCACGAAGCTCTTGCTGTACGGCTTCGGCGTGTAGAACTCGGGGTACGGCAGCGACGACTTCCCGAAGAGCTCGCGCCGCTGCTTGCGCAATCGCAGCTTGTAGGCGTTATCGACCACGTGGCCGGCCTCGTGCCGGAGGATGCGCATGCACCACTCGTGCTCGCCGCCCTCCACGGCCAGCATCTGGGCCTGCTCGAGCTTCTCGAGCCGCGGGTGCGCCAGGTAGAACGGCACGGCCATCGAGGCGTGGCCGTCGGGCGTGAACCACTCTTCGGCGAGGTAGAAGTGAATCGGGAAGTCGAGCCCGCGCGAGGTGAGCTCGGCCTTGAGCTGCGCCACGCGCGCCTCCATCACCGTCCCTGCCAGCGTGAGCGGCAGGTCCGAGAGCCGGAGATCGAGCAGCGACTCGTCGGGCAGCTCGGCCCAGTTGTCCGGCACGGGATGGGCGCGGGCCATGGGCTGGACGCGGTGTCAGGGCACGATGGCCGCAATCGGCACGGACGCGGTGAGCACGCGATCCCTGCGCCACGCCACGAGCACGCGATCCCCGACGCGCGCCATGTGCGGCACGCCGGTCGCGCGGCCGCTCACGCTTTGCGCCACCACGATCGGCGGCCCGGGTGCCCGGCCCGGCGAGACCCGGCGCACGAGCACCTCGCCCACGCCCTCGCCGCGCCGCTCCAGCCAGCTGACCAGGGTCGCTCCGTCCTCCAGCATCACCACATCCGGCCACCCCACCGGCCGCCCATCGTCAATCACGACGGGATCGCCGAACGTGGCGCCGCCATCTTCAGAGAACGCCATCTTGAGGCGCGGCGTGTCCTTCGCGGCGGTGAACCAGGCCACCGCGACACACTGCCCGCGCGCCGCCACGGCCGGACCGTTGGTCGGGCAGCCGGGAATCATCCAGCCGTCGGCGTGCACGGTCCTCGGTTCCGTCCACCTCCCGTTCACCTGGCGGACGATGGCGATATCGCGAATCTCGCCGGGCTGATGATCGCGGTAGACGGCGACGGGCCCGCTCGACGTGTGGGCGATGTCGGTCATGCAGCACGAGCAGACGTCGGCGTCCACCACCTGCTGGCCCTTCATCGAGCCGTCCGACCCGAAGCTGACGGCGGCAAGGGTCTTGACGTGCTCCACCTCGTGCCCGCCCGCAGGCGCGTCCTCGTCCGGCTTCAGCGGATTCAGGTAGATGGCGTCCGCGCCGCCCGCGCGCGGTGCGAAGGTGAGGAAGCCGGCGTAGTCCGACACGTTCTTCATGCCGTCCTCGAACACCGTGGACCAGGTGGCGCCCTCGTCCGTGGAGCGCGCGACGCGGATGCCGTAGCCGTACGAGCCCTGCTTGCGCCCGGTGTTCACCAGCCAGTGTGCGACGAGCGTGCCGTCCGGCAGGGCCGTCAAGGACGGATGATCCGCCCAGTTCACGAACCAGTTGTTGCCGCGCGCAATCTCGCGCGGCGCCTGCCAGGCCTGCCCGTCGAAGCGCGAGAACTTCAGCGCGTGGTGTCCCCTGGGCTCGGCGGGCTCGATCCAGACGAGGTAGGTCTTCCCGTCCGCGCCGGTGGCCATCGCGTAGGTGTTGCTGCCGGCCCCGGACGGCGTCTCCAGCGCGGTGACCGGCGACTGCGCCGCCGTGGTGATGATCGACGCGGCCGTCGCGCCGAGCGCGATCGTACAGAACGCCGCCACGCCCGCGCGGGCCTTCGCACGCGAGCGCACGCGATCGAACGTCATGAGGGGACCCCTGGCAGCCCGGGTGACAGGTGACGGGCTGCCGCAACCCGTGGCCGACGATAGAGGGAAAGGCGGGACAGGCCCCGTTTCCCTACGGAATCGAGCGACGTGAAACAGGGCCTGTCCCCCTTTCCCGATGACAGCCCCTTCCACCACGGGCTGCTAGGGGATGAAGGTGAACTTGCCCGAGCCGGAGGTGGCGCCGCCCCACGGCCAGAACGCCGCGCCGCTCCTTGGCCGGGCCTCGGCGCGGACGATGACGTAGTACTCGCGGTTCTGTTCCAGCAGGTTGGTGTCGAAGAGCGGGAGGCGCTCGAAATTGGTCATCAACTGGCGGACGACCGCCTCGTCTTCGACCACTCGCGACTCTTCCATGCGGCCGTCCAGCGTGCGTGAAATGGTGTGCCGCCGCGTGAGGTTGTCGAACTCGACGGTCGTGGACACCACGGCCACGCCGATCGTGCGGTCCACCCAGGCGGGGACCTTCAGCTTGAGCTCGACCGTGTAGGTAAACGTGGTGCGGAGGCCGCTCTGGACCACGGCGCGCACCTCATCCGTGAACCCCTGCTCGAGCTGGAAGGAGACCAGCACCTGACCGGCGCGGACCATGGGGCGCACCCGCAGGGTTTCGGCCGACACGGGTACCGTCATCGTCAACAGGCCCACGAGCACGGCCCACCCGATCAGGCGACCCCGGACGAACGCACGCACCAGTCGGAGACTGTAACACACCCCGGCCCCCGCCGGACCGGGGTTCGTCCCGATGGCGAAGATGCTATGATTCCAGCCAGTTACCGGCTCCATGATTCGCCGCCTCCGTGTGGTTGCCATCGCCGTGCTGGCCACCTTTGCCGTGGCCACCCCCGGGTCCGGACAGGGCCAGGTCCTGCTCGAGTCGCTCTTCGAGCGGTACCTGGACTCCCTGCGCCAGCAGACCGGCATCCCCGGGCTGTCCGCTGTCATCGTTAGAGACGGACGCGTGGCCTGGCATCGCGGCTTCGGCCAGCAGGATGCTGAGAGAAATGTGCCGGCCACCCCGGATACGCCGTATCCCATCGGCGGCCTCACCCAGACGATGGCGGCGGTGCTGCTCGGCGAGTGCACCGAGCGCGGCCTCCTGAACATCGACGAGCCCGTCGTCCGCTGGGCGCCGGGCTTTCCCGCGCCATCCGCCACCGTCCGCCACGTCCTGGCCCATGCCTCGGACGGCACGCCGGTCGGCCAGTTCCGGTACGACGAGACGCGCTACGCCGCCCTGAGCGATGTCGCCCAGGCCTGCACCCGCGAGCCCTTCCACGAGGCGCTGGCCGAGGACGTCCTGGATCGGCTGGCCATGATCGATTCCGTACCGGGTCAGGACCTGGCCACCGAGGAGAACCCGGCGCGGCTGCTCTTCGAGAAGCCGGCGCTGGACCGCTATACGGCCGTGCTGGCGCGCGTCGCGGTCCCCTACCGCGTGGACCGGAACGGGCGCGCCTCGCGCAACGACCAGTCGCCTCGCGGGCTGTCGGCCGCGGACGGCCTGGTGTCCACCGCCATGGACCTCGCGAAGTTCGACCTCGCCCTGGACGATGGGGTGCTGCTGCTCCCGGAGACGCTGGAGGTGGCGTGGAGCCCGGCGAACTTCACCGGCACGCCGCTGCCGACGGGCCTGGGCTGGTTCGTCCAGACATACCAGGGCGAGAAGCTGGTCTGGCACTTCAGTCGCATCCCGGATGCCTATTCGGCGCTCATCCTGAAGATCCCGTCGCGCCGGCTGACGCTCATCATGCTGGCCAATAGCGATGGGCTCAGCACCGGGGCCAGCCTCGAGCAGGGCGACGTAACGGCCTCGCCGTTCGTGAAGATCTTCCTGCGGCTGTTCCTCTAGCAGCCCGTGGTGCATACGCCTTTCCCACTGCCCACGACCACGTGCTGCGGTCGCCCGGCGTCTTTCGCGACGGGCTTACCAGGGAATTGTTGACCGACGCCCCGGCCCGACCGACACTGAGGGCCCGCGGCCGCTCCGTGCGTTCCCGCCTGGTGACCATGCGCCGTTCGACGCTCCTGTTCTTCGTGTCGCTCCTGTTTCTGGCGCCGGTGTCGGCGGCGGCGCAGGACCTGCTGGTCATCCCGTATCTCGGCTTTACCTTCGGCGGCGGCAGTGCGCTCTTTGCGGACCTCGAGCAGGGCGCCGGCGAGACGGCCAGCGCGCTGGGTGCGTCGGTGGCGCTGGTCGGGGCGGGCATCCTGGGCGTGGAGGGCGACATCGGCTACGTGCCCGGGTTCTTCGAGCGGGGTGAGCGGGAGATCGTCGTCCCCGGCAGTTTCGTGACGAGCCTCACCGGGAGCGTCATCGTGACGCTGCCGCTGAGCGTGACGCGGGAGTCGCTCCGGCCGTACGTGGTGGCGGGGGGCGGGCTGATGCGGGCCGAGGCGCGGGACATCCAGTCGGTGTTCCCCATCCGGAGCACGATGCCGGCGCTGTCGTTCGGCGGCGGGGCCATCGGGATGCTGTCGAACAGCGTGGGTGTGCGGTTCGACCTGCGTTACATCCGGAGCGTGGGCGAGGGGGACGATCTGATCGCGGGCACGGGGGCCCGGGTCCGGTTCTGGCGCGGGAGCGTGGGGTTGGTGTTGCGATACTGACAGTGTCGGGAGTCGGGAGTCGGGAACCGGGAGTCGGGAGTCTGACGAGCGCTGCCGGGAGGGAATCGCGTCGGGAGTGCAATGCGCCGGGAGTCGGGCTTGTCGCGCTGCGCCTGACCCTTGTACGATCGGGAAGAGCGCGGATGGTTCGTGCTTCTGACTTCTCACCTCTCACTCTCAGGCCGCGCGCGGCCTGCCAGTGCGCCCGTAGCTCAGTTGGATAGAGCACCGGCCTTCTAAGCCGGGGGTCGCAGGTTCGAGCCCTGCCGGGCGCGCCAATTCCTACGGAGTTGGCTGCTCCACGCCAGTCTCCAGGACATCCGGCGCCTCGCACGCGAGCCGGTCTCCCGCATTCCAACGATCCGCATCGCCGGACCATCCAACAGGCACGTTGACAACAGCATCGGCACCGACCAGGCGGACCTGGATGACGAGAATCAGTGCCGCACTGGCGGCCGTCACACTTTCGACGGTCACAAGCGGCGCCATGCCTGGCGCGACGCCCCGGGCCGCAGCCGACATCGACACCATCGTCGCATCAGCGGCGGCCGACTATCTGTCCCTGCCAGGGACGGCCGGCCTCTCCATCGGCGTCCTGGAGCGGGGCAAGCGCCACAACTATCACTTCGGCGTGCGCGACAGGCGCGCGGGGCACCCGCCCGACGACACCACCATCTACCCCATCGCGTCGATCTCGAAGACCTTCGTCGGCGCCTTGCTGGCCCAGGCCGCCCTCGAGCACAAGCTGAGGCTCGATGACGACGTCCGGCTCTACCTCGAGGGCACGTATCCGAACCTGGCCTTCGACGGCCAGCCGGTCCGCCTGTACCACTTGCTCAACCACCGCTCCGGCCTGCCGTTCATCCTGCCCAATCCGCCCGAAGCGGCGCCCGACTTTCAGGACTCGCGGCCGTTCCCGCAGCGGATAGAGGAAATCGTGGCCCGCAGCAGCAGGGCAGGCTTCGACGCCGACCTGCACAAGGTCACCCTCGAGGCGGCGCCAGGCGCCCGGTTCCAGTACTCGAATGCGGCTGCACAGCTCGCCGGCTACGTGCTCGAACGCGTCCACGGCCAACCGCTGGAGACCCTGCTCAGGGAGAGAATCACCACGCCGCTCAGGATGGTCGATACCGTCATCGCCCTGCGGCCGGGACAGGAGCGGCGCGTGGCGCCCGGCTATGACGAGCAGGGCCAAGTGCAGGGCCCCTCGTCCGACAAGTTCCAGGGCGCGGGCGCGATCAAGTCAACGCTGCCCGACATGCTCAACTACGCCGCCTGGCAACTCGACCGGCATGACGCGGTGATTGCGCTCTCGCACGAGCCGACCTACCAGGACGGAGCGTTCTCGATCGGGCTGAACTGGCAGATGCTGCGCGAGGGGGAACGCGACGTCATCTGGCAGGATGGCGCCATACCCGGCTATGCAAGCTTCTGCATCCTGCAGCCGCAGCTGAACATGGCGCTGGTGATCCTCTCCAACGAGCTCGATCCGGCGACGTTGGGCCGGCTGTCAACGCTCGCCAATCGCATCATGCAGGGCATCGACGCGCGCAGCGTGGCCAAGCCCTGACTCGCCCCGCGGCGAGCTCCGCCTGGCGAGGCCGGACGAGCAGGCACCTCGTGGCACCCCGCCCCTCCCGGCCTGAGGTCGGGCGCCGGTATGATCGGTCGGCCTTCCGATTCCTCGCGCGACCGCCCCTTCCGTTCACTGCCAGGAGGACACCAATGAAGCTGCTGCACGCGATCGCCATGAAGAACCAGAAACTCGAGAGGAGTCAGCTGCTGCCGAACGTGGAGATCGTGCCCGACGGCATCGGCGCGATCGTCGCCCGGCAGCGCGCCGGGTGGGGCTACATCAAGGTCGGGCACTGACCGGGGCGGCGACGAGCCGTTCCAACGCTCCGCGCGGGTGGCCCGTCCAATCGGGCACGTCAACCCTGGAGCGACCATGACGACTGCCCTTCTCCTGACCGCCGCGCTGGCCGTGCAGCAACCCGACCTGCAGGATGCCGAGTCCGTCATCAGGCTCCTCGCCTCGCTTCGCTCGGCGGAGCCGGCCGTGTGCGAGCTCGCGGGGCGTTCACTCACCAACTACGGCGGGTGGTGGGACGGCGACCTGCCGGTGCCCATGCCGATGCCGACGCCCACCCCGATGCCGTGGGCAGGCGGAGGCGTGCACGTGCGCGTGCCGTCGATCGGTTCGCGCGGCGGCGCCGACATGGACGCGCGAGTCCTCGAAGCGTATCGCGGCGCGCTGAAGGACTCGAGCCGCTGCATCCGGCACATCGCCGCCCGCATGGTGGCGCGAGCCCGACCCGCGTGGGCGGCCGCCGACTTCGGCCGGCTGGCGAAGGCCCCCGATGCCGGCCTGCGCGAAACCGGCCTGCTTGGCCTCGGCGAGCTCGAGGATCCGGCGACGTTGAGCGTGATGACCGGGGCGCTTCGCGACCGCGACGCCGCCGTCCGCGCGATGGCAGCCTGGGCCCTTGGCGAGCTGGAACTCCCCGACGCAATCTCCGCTCTCGCCCGTGCCCTGGACGACGAGGCGCCGGCCGTGCGGCGCCGTGCGGCCTGGGCGCTCGGCCAGATCGAAGACGAGGCAGCGCTGGCGCCGCTCGAACGAGCGCTTCGCGACCGTGCACCCGAGGTGCGGCAGATGGCGATCTGGGCCGTGGGAGAAATCGAATCGGGGAAGGGCGTCGCGATGTTGGCAGGGGCGCTGGCTGATGCCGACGGGAGAACGCGGCGCATGGCCGCCTGGGCGCTGGGCGAGATCGAGAGCAGCGCGGCGGTCCCGCTGCTCGCACCACTCCTCCGTGACCCTGAGGTCGACGTGCGCCTCACTGCGCTCTGGGCGCTCGGCGAGATCGAGACGGACGACGCGGTCAGCATCGTCACGCCGGCGTTGAAGGACAACAACCTGGCCGTGCGACGGATGGCGGCCTGGGCGCTGGGCGAAATCGAGTCCTCCGCCGCGGTCGCGAGCCTGACGCCGCTGCTCCACGATCCGGACGACAGCGTCCGAACCATCGCGGCGTGGGCCCTCGGCGAGATCGAGAGCTTCTCCGCCCTGTCCGCTCTGGAATCGGCCCGCAACGATCGGTCCCCCGAGGTCAGGCGCGCCGTCCGTTGGGCCATCGACAACATCGACGACCGCCGCTGAGAGCCTGAAGCCGCCCGGGCCGTCCGTCGGCGCTCCGCGTGCACATGGATGCGCACCGCCCGGCGGCCCTTGACGCCGCGCCGTCCCACCCATGCTAAGCTCTGCGGGTCCGGACGGCCCAGGCACGTACCATCCCCCCGCCTGGTGGCTCGTGATCCCCTGCACGCGCGCGGACGGACACCGAACCGGTTCGCAGATTCGAAGGGGGCCTCCATGTCAGATTCGAACACGATCGTTCGACGATCGACCCTCGGCGCGGCAATGCTGGCCGCGGCGTCGCTGGCGCTCACGGCCGCGCCTGCCGCAGCGCAGCCCGTCGCACTGGGCTCCGCCGAAAGCTTCGCCGTGCTGGGACAGGCGACCGTCACCAACACCGGTGCGTCTGCGGTGACGGGCGATGTCGGCACAGGCCTCGGCGGCGCGGTCACGGGATTCCCGCCTGGCACGGTGGACGAAGCCAGCAGCGTTCACGAAGGGGACGCCGTCGCCGTGCAGGCGCTGCTCGACGCCACGGCGGCATTCGAGGATCTCGCCGCCCTCACCTGCCCCGACACCAACGATCTCACCGGCCAGAACCTGGGCGGCCGGTCGCTCGAGCCCGGCGTGTACTGCTTCGACGGCGACGCGCCGCTCACCGGCACGCTCACCCTCACCGGAGCCGGCCCGTGGACGTTCCAGGTCGGCGGCCTGCTGACCATCGACGCCAGCGCGCAGGTGCTGACCCCGGACATCACCTCGGCGTGCTCGGGATCGCAGGTGCACTGGCAGGTAGGCGGCGCCAGCGCCACCGTCGGCGCCTCGGCTGCCGTCGTCGGGAACATCCTGTCGCAGAACGACATCACGCTGGGGGCGGGCGCCAGCCTGGACGGCCGCGCGGTTGCCCTCGACGGCGGCGTGACGATGGAGAACAACCAGGTCGCGGCCTGCAGTTTCGGCGACGCGTTCCCTCCCGCTGACGCGTTCAAGGTCACGGGCGGTGGGCAGCTCTCGGTACCGGATCCCGACTCGGCCGACTTCCGCCGCTCCGGTCGCGGGCGTGCCACCTTCGCGTTCGTCGCGATGCCGGGCACCAACGGCGGCGAGGCGCGTGGCCGCTTCGTGTACCTCAACCACTCGAACCGGCGTCACGTCCCCGCATTCGGCCGGCGCGGGCACATCTTCGGCCGCGTCACGGACATCGACGTCGTCGCCGTCAACGAGGACGGATCGGCGAAGACGGTGCGGTTCAACGGGACGTGCGCGCGGCCCGACTGCACGTTCAGCGTGCTCGTCGAGGACCACGGCGAGGGCCACCGCGACGATGACGAGGGAGAGGATGACGATGATGGCGACGGCCAGCCGGACTCGCCCAGCCACGGCCGGTGGCGCCCACGCGATCGGCTGGGCCTCGTGATTGTCGCGAACGGGGAGATTCTCGAAGCGCGGGCACCGCGCCCCATCGCGCGCGGCAACATCCAGTTCCACGAGCCGGCGGATACGGCGCTGACGACCGACGTCAACGATCTCGAGTTCGGTCCTGGCAACGTGGTGGACGTGACGGTCTCCATGGATCCGGGCGCCGCCCGGACGCCAGCCGACGCCTACGTCGTCCTCGAACTACCGAACGGGCAGTTGATGTCGTGGACCGGACGCGGCCTCGTGCCGGGCCTGGTGCCCGTCGCCCGCGGCTTTGCGCCGTTCGCGTTCCAGGGGGCCCTCGCGCAGGTAACGGTCCCGCGAGGCGCGCCCGCGGGCCGCTACACGTGGCTCTCTGCGCTCACCGCCGCGGGCACGCTCAACCTGCTGACGCCGATCGCGGAGACGGTGTTCACGATCACGCCCTAGCCGATCGGGGGAACCGTCAGCAACCTGAAATGAGAAGTGAGGAGGCGAACTTCCGCCTTCTCACTTCTCACTTCTCCCTTTCCGCCATCTGCCGCTGCAGCGAGAGCACCAGCGCGCGCAGCGCGGCCAGCTCGCCGGCCTGCTGCTCGAGCTTCGCGTCCTGTGCCGCGCGCTCGCGTTCCAGGCGTTGCACTTCCGCCAGCAGGAGCGTCGGCAGCACGTGGTACTTCACCGTCTCGATCTCACCGTCTTTGCCGCGCGCCACCAGTTCGGGCAGCACCTCGGCCACTTCCTCGGCGATGAGGCCGTACTGAACCGGCTTCGCGCCGCCCTCGAATGCCTGCTTGTAGGTGAACTGCACCGGCCGCAGGTCGAAGATACGGTGGCTGGCCGCGCCGAGGTCCGCGATGTTGTCCTTGGTGCGCCGGCTGGAGGAGATCGTGCCCAGCTGCCCGTTGCTGTCGATGACGACGGGGATGGCGTCGGCGGCGCCGGTGGTGACACCGCGAATGCCGCTGACAAAGGCGCGGGCCAGCGACTGCCCAACGCGAAACGTGTTCGACTCCGCGGCCGCAGCCGCATCCGCCTGGATGTAGATATTCCCGGAACCGGTCGTGAGGCTCTCTCCCGATCGGGCGCCAATCGACACGTTGTTCGCCCCGCTCGTGAGGTCCGGTAGGGCGTTGTCACCGAGCGCCGTGTTGGCATCGCCGGCTGTCTTCAGCGCCAGCGCGGACGCGCCGATGGCGACGTTGTTGATCCCGTCGATGTTGTACTGCATCGCGCCGTCGCCCACCGCGGTATTGCTGTAACCGGTCGTGTTGTTCCTGAGCGCATAGGATCCGATCGCCGTGCTGCGGTCCCCGCCGACGGCGTTCAACATGAGCGCCTGGGCGCCGACGGCCGTGTTGCTGTGGCCGGAGGTATTGGCGCTGAGCGCGCCGCTGCCAACCGCGGTGTTCTGGTAACCCGTTGTCGTGGCCGCCAGCGCCGACCAGCCGGCGGCGGTGTTGCTGCTGCCCGTGACCGTGGCCGGCAGCGCGAGATCGCCAATCACCGTGTTCGAGTTCCCGATGTCGTGATCGTGATCGCCACGCGCGACCGTGGGGGAGGAGCCAGAGCCGGAGAAGTTCACGGCTAACGTCACCTCGCCGCCGGACACCCCCCCGCTGAGCCCCGCGCCCACGGTCACCGCCGTCACGAGCCCGCCCACCGGGCGCGGCGTCTGCAGGTTCGGGTCGTTGCCGTTGAGGATGAACTCGCCGTCGTTGCCGGAGCTGTCGCGCCACGTGCCGCTGGCGCTCGGGAGCGTCACCGTCGCGTCCACGTGCACCGGGGCCCCGCCGGGCGTGGTCACGATGTTCAAGCCGAGGCCGATGGTGCCGTTCGGGTTGAGCACGGCCGTACCGACCACCGGCGCGCGCTGCGCCCCCGTGACGGGACCACACTGGTTGTCCCACCCGTCCAGGGTGTACACCGTGCCGGTCTGCACGACATTGGCCGTGATGATGTTGCAGTACGGCCTCAACTGCCACGTGAACGTACCGATCGGCTGTGCCGACGCGGTCGTGGTCGCGAGGATGGTGGTGAACGCGAAGGCTGTGAGCAGGATCGAGAGTGAGCGAATAGTCATCGTGGGAGGTCCTGGGAAGGGCCCAGTCCGGAGGGTCCAGGGCGACCACGAGCATAGACCAACTGCGGCCGCACGTGACCCCATCACTTGCGGCTCAGCTTGAAACCGCCCGGTCTTACCACCGTCGGGCTTCGTCGACCGTCAGGCACCCCGGCGGTGACGACGAGGGCGCGTCGGCCGGACGGAGGCTCTCGCCGGCACGCGTGAGCTCGACGATGATGGCGCGGCCAGCGACGGAGAATCGCTCGTCCGCGGCGATGGGGCCGAGCTCGCTCAGCGTGGAAAGCAGCCGTCCGTCGAAGCTCTTCGGCACATCGTCGAAACGAAAGCCAAGGTGGACGAGCGCGCGCCGATGGCCCGCGAGCGCCGCGCGAAGCTCGTTCCCGCCGCAACCGGCTCGGCCGGGCGCAAATCCCACCACGAGGATCGATGTGCCATCCGCCAGGCGACTGCCGTCCGCCGTGCCCTCGCCCATCGGCACATCGCCGTACCACCAGATCGCCGGGAGGGCCAGGTGCGTCGTCACGAGCACGTCGCCCGGCTGCCGGCGCTCGAGCAGCCACCCCACGGCAGATCGATCGTCGAGTTGGTGGTTGTCGTCCCGCGCGTAGCGACGGAGATCGAACCGCAGGTACTGCGCGCCCTGCGCCACGATGTCGGCGCTCACCCACGCGGCGGCGATGAACGCCGCCACGCCGGCCACGGACACCGCCCGTCGACGGCGTGCCACTGCGTTCGTTGTCATGTCGATCGCGCGGCTGGCCAGCACGGCAACCCCCACGTAGAGAGCCGGCAGCGCCCAGATGGACAACCGTTCGAACAGCGGCACGATGCGGAGCGCGGCCAGCGCGAATGCCGAGAGCGGCACGGCCGCCAGCAGCACTCCGAACGAGGGCCGCGAGGCCAGCGCCATGCCGCCCGCCGCGAGCAGCCAGAACGGCATCCACAGCCGGCTCCCGGCGGGGTTCACCGCGAGGGACTCGAACCGGCCACCGAGCCACGCCACGCGCTCCATGACGCCCGCCGACGCCGGCGGCATCGCAAACGCCCAGTAACCGGCCAGGAACTCGCTGCCGAGCGTCTCGCGGATGGACAACAGGTAGTGCAGGCCGAAGGACGCGAGCCAGACCACTCCGGGAATGCCGACGCGCACCGCTGCGGTCCAGCCGTGGCGTGACAGCGTGACGAGGCCGATCACGAGCGCGCACGCCGGGGTCACCAGCAGCGCGCCGTTGGCGAACCAGTGGCCGAGGGAGGCGCACAACCACCAGATCGAAGCACGGAGGTTCGAAGCACGGGGGTTCGAAGCACGCAGGTTCGAAGCACGCAGGTTCAAGGCACGGGGGTTCGAAGCACGGGGGTCGAGGGCCCAGGCGGCGAGCACGGGCAGGAGCAGGCCCCAGAAGGCGTCGGCCGAATAGGGCTTCAGCTCCACGCTGTTGTAGATGAGCCACGGGCCGAACGCGCACAGGCTCACCAGCACCGCGGCGCCCAGCCGGTTCATCCAGCGGTAGCCCACCCACAGCGCGGTGGCGATGGTGCCGATGCCGAAGGCGAGCGGCGCCGCGCGGAGCGACAGCTCGCCGCCACCGAACAGCACGAAGAGCGCGCGCTCGAGGAGCAGCCAGCCAAGCGGCGCGGTCTGCCCGAGCCACAGCGCGCCGCCCAGCTCGGTGAAGCCGCGGCCGCGGACGTTGATGGCGATCATCTCCTCGTCCAGCCAGAACGGACGGCCCGCGGACCACAACGCGAGGCGCAGGCCGATGCCGGCGAGGGCAACCAGGAACGCGACGTCGATCCACCACGGCCAGCGACGCCAGTCGCGCAGACGCCGCCACGCGGCCGTCCGCCCGGTTGGCGTCGAGGCCACCCAGGCGGCAACCGCGCTGACGAGGGCCACGAGCGCCGCTGCCTGCCAGCGTCGCGACGACAGGCGGACGCCACCCAGGCGAACGACGAAGCCGCCGGTCACGGCGACGGCGACGGCCCACGCGACGGCGAGGACGGCAAGCGCCAGCAGCCAGCGGCACGCGCGCGCGCGGGCAGCGGGCGTCACCGGCAGGTCTGCCGCGGCGCCTCGCCCCCGGCGGGCACCGCCCTGACATCCAGGTACTGCACCGTCGGCGGCATGGTCGGAGCCAGCGTGATCGACGCGCGGAGCTGGCCGCGCTCGCAGGCCAGGAGCCATTCGCCTCGCAGCGGGTTCTCGACGAAGCTGAACGCGTCCTGCGCGCGGCACCCGCCGACCTGCGCACGCAGCCGCTCGATCTCGGCGCGCCGACGATCCTTCGATCGATCCAGGAACAGGTTCACGGCCGCGATGCGATCCGCCACGCCATCGTCCCAACGGTCGATGAGCGCGGACACGTCGTTCTTCGCCGAGGTGAGCGCAGGCGACGGCTGGATGATGCGCGCCTGAAGGCCCCCGGTCTTCCGCAGCAGTTCGATGGCCTCGTTGGCCACGCCGCCCCACCCCGTGTAGGTCCGGTTGCCGAAGGCAATGATGCCGACGCCGTACTCCGGCAGCCAACGCATGAGCGACCCGAACCCCGGCAGCCCCCCGCTGTGCGCCACGACGTGGCCGAAGTCGCACGTCTGCGTGATCCCGAGGCCGTAGCCGTAGCCGCCGGTATTGAGGTCCACGGCGCCCGTGGCGGCGTTGCGCGTAACGACGGCGGCACGGGGCCGCCAGACCTGCTGCATCTCGCGGAGCGATGCGCGCGAGATGGGTGCGGTCTCCTCTCCGTCGCGGGGCGGCCACGCCTCGAGGTAGGCCGCCACGTAGCGCGAGAGATCGCGGATGGACGTCAGCATTCCGCCCATCGCGCCGAACGCGCCGTCGGGAAGCTGGGGCTCTTCCTTCCACTGCTCGTCCTCCCACCGGTAGCCGTGCGCCAGGCGCGCCGGCGCCACCTCGCGCGGCTCGAGGGTGGTGGACGACATGCCGAGAGGTTTCAGGATGTGTGCGGCGACGTACGCGTTGTACGGCATCCCCGACGCACGCGTGACAATGCGCCCGAGGATGGCGAAGGCGTAGTTGGAGTACTCGTAGGCCACACCCGGCGGGTTCGAGAAGGGAATGCCGCCGCGCATCATCGCGGTGAAGGCCTCGTCTGTCGCCGAGAGCTGCTGGTCACCCCACGGGTTGTCCTCGGGAAACCCGCCGGCGTGGGAGAGCAGGTGACGCACCGTCAGCCGAGGGGAATCGGTCGTCGGATAGGTCAGCCCCTTCAGTTCGGGCACGAACGTCTCGGCCGCGTCATCCAGCGAGAGCCGCCCCTCGTCTCGCAGCTTCAGGACGGCCATCGCCGTGACGCTCTTGGTCATCGAGGCGATGCGGAACACCGTATCGGGGCCGACGGGCTGTCTGGCGACGACGTCGCGGAGGCCGGTCGTGCCCAGGTGGGCCAGCTCGCCGTCGATGACGATGCCCCAGGCGGCGCCGGGAATGTGCTCGCGCTTCGTGAACTCCTGCATCAGGCGGTCGATGTCGCCAAAGGCGCTGCCGAGCTTCTGGCGCCGGGCAGGGTCCGCGAAGCGCGGCGGGTCGGCCTTGAAGACGGGACCGGAGGCCGCCTTCGCAGGAGCCTGCCCCTGCACGGGAGCCCCCGTTGAAACGGCCAGCACGCATAGGGCCAGCCCGATCGAGAACCGCCATCGGCTGTGTCGCATCCGGCGATTATGCAACGTTACGCAGCGGCCCCGTCCCCGCTACAATAGCGGTTGGACGTCGAGCGACTCCCCCAGGCTCGCTTGTGCGAAGGGTTTGGCATGCCGGAAGCGCTCGAACTCCCTTCACTGACGGCCGCGGCCGCACGAGCGGCCAGCGAAGACGACATCGCGAGGGCCGCGGCGCTGCTGCGGCAGGCGGTCGAGCTGCAGACCTCCACGCTCGGCCCGGACCATCCCGACGTCGCCACCACGCTCAACAACCTGGCGCTGATGCTCGAGAAGCTCGGCCACGTGAAGGAGGCCGGGCAATGCTACCGGCGGGCGCACGCGATTGCGGCCGCCGCGCTGGGCCCGGACGATCCGGTCGTACAGGTGAGCCGCGCGAACCTGGACGCCTTCCGCGCCACCTACGCGCAACCCCCGGACTCCGATGACGGCGCCCCACTCGGTCCCACGGTGTGGGGAGACCTGGGTGATTTTCCGGTCGGCGCCCCAGCCTCAGAAGCCGTCCAGCCGTCCGAGGTTTCAGCGGTCAATCCGCCCGTCGCCATGGCAAGCGCAGCCGACGCAGCGGTGAAGGAGCCGGTCGCGGCCGCAGGCAAGCCGGTCGCCGCCGTGAGCGCGCCCGTCGCCGCCGTCGACAGGCCTGTCGCCGCCACGAACCAGCCCACGACCGCCGCGCCCGCGGCGTCGATGTCGCTGCAGGGGAAGCCGCGCCCCGCGCCTCCACGGACAAAGCCGCCAGAGCCGGCGCCGGACCTGCCGCTCCAGTTTGCACCGGCGACCGTGAAGGTGCCCGTCTCGCACCCGGCGGGTCGCTATCCGAGCGGCGCACGACGGTCGTCACGCGCAGTGGTGATCGGCTACCTGTTGGTCGGGATGATGCTGGCAGTCCTCACGGCCTGGTGGTTGAACCGCCCGCAGGCGCCCATCGCGGCTGGCGCCCCCGCGGCGGATGTCACGCCCCGGGCCGAGGCGCCCGCGACACCGGCGCCGCCGACGCCCGCGCCCCCTCCGGCGACATCGGCGGCCGCCCCGCCCACGGCCACTGCCTCCGCGCCGACGCAGGCGACGACGCCTCGACCGGCCGGAGCCGGCGCCGTGGGCGTCACGGACGCGCGGCTGTGCTCCGCACTGACGCGCGCGCGGAACCCGTGGGCCTGCACGGCGGTCACCAGCCCCCTGGCCGGGGGCGCGGTCTACTACTACACGCGCATACGCGCGACGCGCGACGTGACCATCCGCCACCGCTGGACCCTCGACGGCCGCGTCGTGCAGGACGTCCGCCTGCAGATCCGCGCCAACCCGACGGAGGGCTTCCGCACGTTCAGCCGTCAGACGGTGAGCGGCGTGGGGGCCGGCGCCTGGGTGGTGACGCTCCTCGGGCCCGATGGCCAGACGCTGGATGAGCAGAGCTTTGAGGTGCGGTAAGGCGCGGGGCGGCGCGGGGCGCTGTCCATTGATGATTGCCGATTGGTGATTGAGCGACTCATTGGGCGATTGAGCGATTGGCACATTGGGCATTGGATTGCGCCATTGGCGCATTGGGCCAATGCGCCAATCGGAATGCGCAATGCGGCCATCGGCGATCGCCCGATGAATCGCCCGATCACCAATCGGCAATCGTCAATGGGCAGCCGCGCGCGTCGAACCTCAGTTCTCCCACCCCTCGGCGCGGAACACTTCCCTGCCCTCGAACAGCGTCCAGACGACGCGCGCCTTGTGAATCTCCTCCGGCGGGATCTCGAACAGGTTCTTGTCGAGCACGATGATGTCGGCGAGCTTGCCAACCTCTAGCGAGCCGCTGTCCTTCTCCTCGAACGTCACGAACGCGCCGCCGTTGGTGTAGGCGTCGAGCGCGGTCGCCAGATCCAGCCGCTGCTCGGGCAGCCACGCCGGCGCGTCGGCAGGGGCTTCGAGCGACTTGCGCGTCACGGCCACCTGGATGGCGTCGAGCGGGTTCACCGAGGTCACCGACCAGTCGCTGCCCCCGGCCAGCACGGCTCCGGCGCGATGGAGCGCCCCGAAGGGATAGAGCCACTTCGACCGCTCGGGCCCGAGGCGAGGCTCGGTGAGCGTACGGATGAAGCTGTCGGCGAATGCCCACAGCGGCTGCATGTTGGCCACGACCCCCAGCTCCTTGAACCGTGCCACATCGTCGGGATGGAACAGCTGGATGTGCGCGATGTGCGGGCGCCGGTCGCGCGGGCCGTTGGCACGGGCGGCGGCGGCCACGGCGTCGAGCCCCTGGCGGATGGCCCCATCGCCAATGGCGTGCATGTGGGCCTGGAAGCCCTCGCGGTCCAGCCGAGTGACCAGCGCGTTCAGGCGCTCGTCGCTGAAGTTCGGCAGCCCGCGCGGGTTCGCGGCAGGTGTGCGCTCGCCCTTGATGGGCAGGTAGGGTTCGATCAGGTACGCGGTGGCGGCTTCGATCACGCCATCCACGAAGATCTTCACCGTGCGGGCCGTCACGCCGGGCTCGGTGATCTCCTGCCGGATGCGCACGAAACGATCCACCTGCGTCTCGTCCTGTGCGGGGTCCGCGTAGAGCGAGAGATGGGCGCGGACGGTCAGCTTCCCCTGCCGCGCAATGGACCGGTAGGCCGCCACCATGGGCTCGCGCGCGCTCGCTTCCTGGAACGAGACGATGCCCATGCGGTTCATGTGGGCGAGAGCGCGAAGCAGGCCCGCGTCGTATTCCTCGGGCGTCGTCGCCGGCAGCACCTTGCTGACCAGGTCCGTCGCCGACTCGCGCAGCAGCCCCGTGGGCGCGCCGCGTGCGTCGCGCTCGATGCGGCCGGCCGCAGGGTCGCGTGTCGCGCGCGTGATGCCGGCCGCGGCCAGCGCCGCGGTATTCACCCACATCGAATGGCCGTCTGACGAGCTGAGGGCCGCGGGCTTGTCCCCGGTGATGGCGTCGAGCTCCTGCCGGCGCGGCTGTCCCGGGGGAAACGCGGTCAGCGCCCATCCGCCGCCGACCAGCCACGCGCGCGAGGCCTGTTCGGTCGCGCACGTCCGGACCGCCTCCAGCGTGGCCTCGGCCGTGGGCAGGTCGTTCAGGTTGCACTGCCCCAGCTCGACCCCCGCGCTCACCGGGTGCACGTGCGCGTCGTGGAAGGCGGGCATGACGAATCGCCCGCCCAGATCGACGGTGCGTGTCTCCGGGCCGGCCAACCGCGTGACCTCCGCATCCGTGCCCACGGCGACGATACGCTTCTCGCGCACGGCGACCGCTTCGGCCCACGTGCGGGCCGCATCCAGGGTGTACACCTTGCCACCGCGAAGGATCAGGTCCGGTGGCGGCTCCACGGGAGCGGGACGCGCGCACGCGGCGCTAATCGTGAGGATGCCAATCGCAGCGGCGCGACCAGCGCACTGACGCAAGTCGTTCATGGCACGCGAAGATACACCACGATGGCCTCGCGACCGCGTGGCGGCCCGGTCGGACCCGCGACGGCGCTTTACGGCGGGACGCGTCAATGGCACCCTATCGCCGATGATGACCTCCACCTTTCGAGGCCTGCTGCTTGGACTGGCGGCCCTCGGCGCAGTGCTCGCCGCCCATTCGCCCGCCGTCGAGGCACAGGCAAAGCCGCGGGCCCGGGCCCTGGGGGTACCGTTCAGCGGTACGCCAGGCCCGCTCAACGCCATCACCGACGTGGAAGGCGTGGAGGTGGGTCACGCGACAATCATCGAGGGCTCTGGCCCGCTGGTCCCCGGCAAGGGTCCGGTGCGCACCGGCGTCACCGCCGTGCTGCCGCGCGGCAAGGTCTGGGAGCCGGTGTTCGCCGGCTGGTTCGCGGGCAACGGGTTCGGCGAGATGACCGGCGCGCCCTGGGTGGTGGAGGGCGGCATCCTCGGCGGCCCGGTGATGATCACGGGCACCTACTCCGTCGGCGCCGTGCGCGATGCGGTGAACAGCTGGTTCCACGAGGAGCTGAAGCGCGAGATCCCCTGGCACCAGCCGGTGGTGGGTGAAACCTCGGACGCGTTCCTCAACGACGGGATCGGCCAGCACGTGAAGAAGGCCCACGTGTTCCAGGCCCTCAACACCGCGCGCGGGGGTGCGGTCGCCGAGGGCAACGTCGGCGGCGGCACGGGCATGGTGGTCCACGGCTTCAAGGGCGGCATCGGGACGTCGAGCCGCCGCGTGGGCGATCGCTTCGTGCTCGGCGTGCTCGTGCAGGCCAACTACGGCACGCGCGAGGCGCTGACCATCGCCGGCGTGCCGATCGGCCGTGAGATCGTCGGCGCCGATCGCACACGAGGCAACCAGCCGCCGGCCGACCGCGACGGCTCCATCATCGTCGTGGTCGCCACCGACGCGCCTCTCCTCCCGCACCAGCTCGAGCGGCTGGCGCGACGCGTGCCCATGGGCATCGCGCGGATGGGCGGCATCGCGTCCAACGGGTCCGGCGACATCTTCATCGCCTTCTCCACCGCGAATCGCGGCGCCGCGGCGGAGACGGGCGTCACGCCCATCGCGTGGCTGCCGAACGGCGACCTGACGCCGTTCTTCCAGGCCACCGTCGAAGCCACCGAGGAAGCCATCGTCAACGCGATGGTGGCAGCCGAGACGATGACGGGCATCAACGGCAATACCGTGCCGGCCCTGCCCACTGATCAACTCCGCGCGATCCTGAAGAAGTACAACCGGCTGGTTCCGTAGGAGGCATCGATGGTGATGCGACTCACCCGCCACGCGCTCTGGATGTCCGCCACGCGGTCCGCCCCGATCCGCGCGGCGATCGCCTGCCTGGCACTCCTGGCGCCCGCCACCCTCGTGGCCGGCCAGGCCGTCGCCACGTCTCCGGCCACGCGGCCGTACCACCCGGATGTCCCCTATCAGGCGCCCACGTCGCTCGGCGCCGCCAGCTACGCCAAGATCCTCTGTTCCGCCGTGTTCGTCTCCGGGCGCGACGCCGAGGAAGCGCGGCGCAACAGCGCCTACTTCCTGATGCCGCCCCAGGACCGCGACGCGCGGGTGTCCGTGCAGATCGATCGCGACGCGAAGCAGGTCCGGGCCACGGTGCGCGGCATCACGCGTACCGCGCGGCTCTATGGCGACCAGGGCTGCATCATCCACCAGGAGGGGCACGACGGCATCCATTTCACGCCCGTATCCGTTCGCACCTCGCTGCCCGACGCGATGTCCCAGGAGTGGCCCATGGGCGACGCACCGTCGAAGGCGCCCTGGCCGTCCGGGCTGGACAAGTCGCGGATGCAGGCCGCGGTGGACCTGGCGTTCTCGGATCCGGAGGGACTCACCGCGGCGATGGTGGTGGTGCACAAGGGCCAGATCGTCGGCGAGCGCTACATGCCGGGGATCACGAAGGACACGCAGCTCGAGAGCTGGTCCATGGGCAAGAGCCTGACGGCCACGCTCGTGGGCCTCGCAGTGAAAGACGGCGCCTTCGCACTGGACGATCCGGCCCCTGTGCCCGAGTGGCAGCGCCCGGGCGACCCGCGCGGGAGGATCACCGTCCGCGACCTGATGCGCATGAGCAGCGGCCTCCGCTTCACGGGCCAGGACGACAAGCACCTGGATCCCCGGACCGAGTACCACGATCACTTCTTCATCTACGCGGGCGCCGTGAATGCGTTCGCGTACTCGGTGTCCTCGCCCGTCGAGTTCCCGCCGAACGCCGTGGGTCGCTATCGCAACGCCGATCCGCTCACGCTCGGCTACCTGGTGCAGCAGGCCGTCAGGCGGCGCGGCGAGGAGTACCTCACGTACCCACAGCGCGCGCTGTTCGACCGCATCGGCATCCGGCGCCAGGTGCTCGAGACCGATCCGTACGGGAACTTCCTGCTGACCGGCTACGACTACGGCACGGCCCGCAACTGGGCGAGGCTCGGCATGTTGTACCTGCAGGACGGGATGTGGCAGGGCCAGCGCCTGCTGCCGGAGGGCTGGGCGCGCTTCGTCTCCACGCCCGCGCCCGCGTGGAAGCGCCCGGAGTACGGCGGCCTCTTCTGGCTGAACGGCGTCAAGCAGTGGAACCTGCCGCCCGACGCCTACCTGATGTCGGGCGCCGGCGGGCAGCACACGTTCGTCGTGCCGTCACTGGATCTGGTGGTGGTTCGGATGGGCCACCAGCGCGGCGCCGCCGCGGGCACGAAAGCGCTCAACCAGTCCCTGGCCGCAATCGTCGCGGCCATTGGTCGCGAGTGACACCCCAAGCCCCAAGCCCCAAGCCCCAAGCCCCAAGTCCCAAGTCCCAAGACCTCAAGACCTCAAGACCTCAAGACCTCAAGACCTCAAGACTCCAAGACCTCAAGACCCGGCCCTCACCGCCGCGAGCACGCGCTCCAGCGCCATCTGCGGCGACAGGGCCGGCTTGTCGTAGATGTTCCACCCGGTGAAGACGGCAATCAAGTCGTGCTCGGGCACGACGATCGCGTACTGGCCGCCGTAGCCGTTGGCCACGTACGCGTAGCGACCGTCGCCGTGCGGCAGCAGCCACCACTGGTAGCCGTACTTCCGGTTCTTCGGCTTGTTGATGCCCGTGTCCACGAGCGGGCGCGTGGAAGCGGCCACCCAGCCCTCCGGCAGGATGCGCCTGCCTTCCCAGACGCCGTCGCGCAGATAGAGATAGGCGAACTTCGCCAGGTCGCGTGGGGTCAGGTAGAGCCCGCCTTCAGTGTCTGCCAACCCCTTCGGCGTCGTCTTCCAGTAGAAGCGATCGATGCCAAGCGGCGTGAACAGGTGCTCGCGCGCGTACTCGTGCGCCTCGCGGCCGGTGGTCTTCTTGATCAGGTTCGAGAGGAGCTCCGTGGCGCCGCTGTTGTAGACGAACGTGCTGCCGGGATCCGCGGCCATCGGCTGGGCCAGGACGAACTGTATCCAGTCGTCGCTCTTCTCCATGCCAGCGCAGCTGTTCCTCGGGTCCGTGTACGCAACCGTGGACTCATCCCACTGGATGCCCGTCGTCATCGTCAGCACGTGCTCCAGCGTCATGGCGTCCCAGCGCGCGCGGTCGCCCTTCACCTGGAAGTCGGCGAAATACGGCGCCATCTTCGCCTGGACGCCGGGGATCCTGCCATGCCCGATGGCAATGCCGACAAGCGCGGACGTCACGCTCTTGCTCACCGACTGCATCGTGTGCAGGTCGCCGTCGCGGTACGGGTGCCAATCCGGGTCGTAGTAGTTGTACTGCCCGCGGGTCTGGTCCGGCTGCGTATTGAACAGCGCGCGGTAGTCGTGCGTGTAGCTTCGTTCGAAGGCCAACTTACCGTGCCGGATGACGAGCATGCTGTCGATGTAGCCGTGCGTGCCTGAAGCGAACTCATCGTGGAGCGCCGTCAGCACCGCCGGATCCAGCCCCTCGGCCTCCGGCGTCGAGGTGGTCCAGCCCTTCGTGGGCCAGGAGGGCGTTCTCTCCGTAGCCGCGGGCGGAGAGGACTCCGTCCCTTTACCGCAGCCCGCGGCAAGCAGGGAAAAGCAGAGCGCGAACAGGACCGGGGGCTGGAAACGGCGCATCGCACGCTCCTCACTTGGGTGTACGCGCCGCATGGTAGCACCGCCGGGCCCGTCGCCCTCTACGTACTGCGGCCTGGATCGGCTGATCACGGGCCGGGGGCAGGCCCTCGGCCGAAGGGCCGCAGTGCCTGCTCTCCGGCGTCGTCCGCCTCCCGGCAGCGTCAGAAGGAGTGATGAACCTGGTTGGTCTTCTTCGTCACCTGGATTGCGCTGGTGAGGTTGGTCAGGAGCAGCTTCCCATAAACCTCGTCCTGGCCCCAGTCCTCGTCGAGGACACCCTCGCCCAGCGTCACGTCGAACGTACGGCTCTCGGTCGCCGTCGGCGAGCCGTCCGGGAAGAAGAACGCGTTGCCGTAGGTGAACAGAAAGTCATCCGCTCCGGTCAGGCCGGAATCGGCACCCCAGAGCTGGCACTTCAGCTTGAAATGCCGACCCTCCCGGCACGTCTTCATCTGGCACAGTTCGAGCGCCGTGAAGTTCACGTCGCACGTCACGGTCGCGTGAGCCAGCTTCTTGTTGTGATCGTGCCTGATGGTCAACTTGGCGTTTGTGATGTTCGCCATACGTTCGTCCCTTTCCGAGGCATGGCTGCCCCGCGCGCGACGGTGTAATCCGCGTGGGTGCGGGGGGGAGGGCACCTCACGGCCGAGGACGGCTCGCGGAAACTGGTGAAGGAAGGGAAGCGAACGTTTCAGGGATCAGGCGCCCTTTATGACCCAGCCCTTCTTCAGGAGCACGTCGCGAACGCGATCGCGGAGGTCACCCTGGAGCTCGACGCCGGTCTCGAACACCGTGCCGCCCGTGCCGCACGTCCGCTTCAGTTCGGCGCCCAGCGCCGCGAGGAACGCGGCGTTCCTCGGCAGCCCATCCACCACCGTGACGCTCTTGCCGCCCCGGCCCTTCTTCTCGAGCCGCAGCTTCGCGACGATGCGTGTGGGGATGCCGGCACTCGCGAGGGAGGTGGAGCACTTGCAGTCGCGCTCGGGCCAGCCGCACGTGGGACACATGCGGCCGGATTGGGAGGAATAGACCAAACGCGCGCCAGGCTGGCGGGACATCCCGCGATCATGCGCGAGGACGCGGCCGCCGGCAAGCCGCGAAGAGCGCGGAGGGCGGACAGCGCCAGCCCCCCACGCCCTTCTCACTTCTCACTTCCCTTTTACCACCCGATATCCCTGAGCAGGCTCCAGGTGAGGTCGTCCGGGTTCTTCACGCTCCTGGTGAGATCCGGGTTGATGGAGGGCTCCATCAACATGTTCGGCGTGGTGCTGGTGTCCCAGTGGGACACCGAGGACCCTTGTGCAAACGTCGACGGCGCGTAGAGGCGCGGGAAGTTGAAGACCGTGCCGGCCCGCACGTTGACGTTGCGTCCCACGTGCACGTACGCGGGCGCCGCGGCCCGCAGCGCAACTCCGAACGCCTGCGTGATGCCGACCGCGGGAATCACGATGCTCGGGTCCACGCCGGCCAGTCCCAGGGGACCCGCCGTGTTGTTGGCCACCACGGCCGCGACCGCCCCGGCGTCCTGCGCGTTCTTCACCTTGATCACGAACGTGCAGGTGCCGCGATCCATGAGGACGATGTTGCCGGCGATGAGGCCCGGCTGCGGGAAGGCTTCGCAGCCGTCGCGCGGCGAGGCGCCGCCGCCGTCGTCGGGCGCGACGAGGGTGGCGCGCACGCCGCGGGGGCCGAGCGGCGCACCAAAGGAGGCCGGTATCGCCTCTGCCGACCCCAGCGACGAGGGATCGAGCACGTTCACCTGTGTGCCGAAGGCCAATGTGCTCGGCACCACGTTGCTCGCCTTCTGCCCTGCCCACACGAGGTTCTGGTTGTTCCGCGCCGAGGCCGCGCGCTCGGCATCGGACATCTCAATCCACCGCTTGCCGGTCGTCGTGTCCAGCATCTGGCCTTCCCAGATGGACGCGAATCCCGCCGCCCGGACGCCGGTGCTCGAGTTGGTCGGCCCGACCGAGAAGCCCAGGCCGTGACCGAACTCGTGGAGCACGACCGCGAGCAGGTCGATGCGGTTGGACGGCTCGTTGTTGTCCACGCCGTAGTACCAGCCGCTGCCGGTGAGGCAGCCGGGCTGGCCGAGCCGGCTGTTGAACAGCGAGAAGATCTCGAACGGGTCGTTCGGATCCGCCACGATGTCCTGCCGGGTCAGCTTCTCGGCCAGGGCTGCGGGGTACCACGTGTCCGGCGCCAGCGCCTGGCCACCGGCTGCCGGCTCGACATTCGAGAAGTACCAGTTGGCGCCAGCCGCGCCCAGCACGGCGCCGGTCGCCGTGCAGGTGAGCGGCGTGAAGAACGAGATGACCAGGATGGGCTGTTTGCTCACCAGCCGGTGGCCCCAGATCCGGGCGGCCGTCTGGAATACATAGAGCGCCTGCTCGCCCACGGTCGTGCCGGGGTTCCCTCCGAGGGGCGTGGCCGGTGTCGGGTCGTTGAAGCCCACTCCAGGCGGGTCGCCGTTGACGACGATGATTTCTGCCGCCAGCGAGGGCGTCGGGAGCAGCAGGGCGACGAGCAGGGCGGCGGCGAGCCTAGCGAACATGTGCGCCTCCAGTCACGGCCGGGCCGTGAGCGCCGGCGTTCGGCGCGCGCTCGCTGATGCGGACGCGCCCATCTTCGGCAAGCTCCGCGACCGCCAGGGACAACTGCGAGGCATCCGTTCTGAGCGCGATGCCACCGCCAGGCAGGGCCACGACCTCCGTCGCGCTCGTCGCCGGGCCCCAGATGGCTGCGGCCTCCTGATCGGTGGCCGCGCGCACGCCCTCCGCGTCGTCGCGCACGGCAATCTGCGCGACCAGCGACTGGCGCAGCCTCTGCAGCTGCTCCGGGGAATATCGGGCCGCGGCCGATGGCGCCGGGACGGCAGTCGCCGGGCGAGATGGCGCGCGGTCGGCCACGACGAGCACCGGCAGGGCCAGTGCCATGAGGATGACGGGAACACGCATAGGTGAGCCTCCAGGTCTGAGGGGGTGCAGAAGGCCGAAGATTGCTCCGGCGGCCCCACCGGCGTCAACCCGGTTTCTGGAGGCTGGCCGGGGGATCGGGGGTCAGGGATCAGGGATCAGGGATCAGGGATCGGGGGCCAGGGTCAGGGATCGGGGATCAGGGATCAAGGGGCAGGGATCAGGGGCAGGGGGCGGGCGGGTTACTTTTCGCCCGACCCGGGGTCGCCGTCACTTGACGATCGGGCACGTCGCCCGCCCAGGAACAAGCCCACGACACCGGCCGCGCCCAGGCCCACCAGCGCTCGCGCCAGGAAGCGTCCCTTGGGGGGCTCGGGCTCGCCGTGGATGAGCCGGCGGTATGCCTCGAGTTCCTTGGACGGTGCCGGCGCGGGCCGCGGACGCTGCCGCCGTTCGGGGACCGGCACCCAGCGCGTGAGGTACGTGAACTGGTCGGACGCGCAGACCGGGCACTGATAGTCGTCGTGCACTTCCTCGCAATCCAGGCAGAGCCGTGCCACCCGCAGCTGCATGATCGCAGTGTAGCGCGAGCCGGGCCGTCGACGCGCGGCCCGCACCCGATGGCGGGGTCAGCGGAACTCGACCGTGACGACGGGCTTGTTGATCTTCAGCCCCTTCATGTCCTTCAGGTACGGCCGCATCTTCGCGATGGAGGTGTCGGGCCCCAGCATCTTGTCGATGGCCTCCATCTTCTTCGTCTCGCGGATCAGCTGCTCGAGGTCCATTTCCGCCAACGTGATGCGCTTGCCGACGACGTAGTCCGCGTCGGTCTGGACGAGCTGTCCCACCACCTCGAGGTCCATGCTGATCCTGAACCCCTTGAACAGGGCTTTCATCATCTGCTGCACCTCGGGGTCGCTCGTGTCGGGACCGCTCTTCCCGGCCTTGCCGGTCTTCCCCGACCTGGCGGACGACTTGCCCGGCTTGTCATTGAAGGTGGCCGTCAGCACGGACGTGCCGCCCTCGCCCTTCGTCATGGCGAAGACGATGGCGTCCACGGCGCCGCCCTCCTTCCCTTCCCTCGCGGGACCGGGCAGGAGGAAGTCCTCGGTGCCGAGCCGGGTGATGTCGTCGAAGGCGAACTTCACCGTCGCGCCTTCGTAGCCCGACGGCAGTTTCACGGGCGTCACCGAGACCAGCGTCACCCCCTCACCCAGTGCCCGCGCGCGCTGCTCGAGCTCGGCCTTGTCGGCCTTCGCCCACTTGTCCTGTGGGTCCTTCGAGCCACCGGACGGCTTGAGGCCCATGCCCGCGAACGCGTTCTCGATGTTCTTCGGGTTGAAGAGCAGCGTCTGCTCCACGGTGCCGCTGCCCGAGGGCGTCACGCGGATCAGCGTGGACGCGTTCAGGCATCCCGCGGCCACGAGGGCCGCGATCGAGGCGAGACAGAGTCGAACGAGCGGCATGCGGCGGTTCTCCCGAGGCCCCATGATAGGGCCGAACGGGTGGCGCCGCTACTCGCTGCGCAGCGCGATCACCGGGTCCACCCGGCTGGCCCGGCGCGCGGGAAACCAGCACGAGACCGCAGCCACCACCAGCAGGGCCGCCGGGATACCCGCGAATACCGACCACGCGACGGGCGTGCCGCGCACCAGGTGGATGTAGACGCCGTACACGGCGAGCCATCCGGCGGCGCCACCCACGCCGATGGTCTTCAGGCTCTCCCGCACGATCTGTCCCACCACGGCGCCTGTCGTCGCGCCCAGCGCCAGGCGCACGCCGATCTCGGTCGTCCGCTGCGCCACCGAGTAGGCCACCACCGCATACATGCCGATGGCCGCCAGCAGGAGCAGGAGCGGCCCCAGCACGACGAACATGCGGGCCGGGATGCGGCGGAGGAACAGGTTCGTCTCCACGTGGTCCTCGAGCGTCCGCACGTTGAAGAGCGGCAGCGTCGCGTCCAGCTCGCGCAGGGCACGGCGCGCCGCGGGAGCGAGCGCGGACTCGGTGCCCACCGTCGTCCGCAGGTGCAGTTCACCCTGCGGGAGCGGGCGATCCCGGTACGAGAAGTAGACGGCCGGCGACTCCGGCTCGCCGAAGGCATCGTAGACCGAGTCGCGCGCGATGCCGGTGATGACGTAGGTGCGATCGCCGGACTCGACCCGGCGCCCGAGGGCCGCGCCGTCCGGAAGGTAGCGGCGGACGAACGCCTGGTTCACCACGACCTGGGGCGCCTCCTCGACGTTCCCCAGGTCCGTGAAGTCCCGCCCTTCGACCAGCGGAATACCCATCGCATCGAAATAGCCGGGCGTGACGATGTTGCTGAGGGCGCGGTCGCGGGCGCCGTCGGTCCGTGCGCGGCCCTCGAGCGAGAACGACCGCTGCGGGAGGCCATGGATGTCGAGCGGAATGGACGAGGCAATGGCGGCGGCCTGCACGCCGGGGAGTTGCCGGGCGGTGTCGAGCAGTCGCTCGGTGAAGCGCCGCGTGTCCTCCGTCGTGCGATTCCCCGGGCCGAGATCGTACGCGGCGAGCAGCACGCCTTCCTTCCGGAAGCCGGGGTCGAGCTCGCGCGTGTCCTGGAAGCTGCGGTAGAAGAGACCGGCCACGAGCAGCACCACGAGCGCCAGCGCCACTTCGCCGGCCATCAGCAGGCGGCGGAGCAGGCCGCGCGTCGATCCGGTCGCGGCGCCGCGAATCGCGCGGAGCGGATCGAGGCGCGCGAGAGAGAGTGCCGGCACCAGCCCGCACACCAGCGCGGACGCCACGGCCAGCGCGGCAGCAAACGCCAGCGTCACGCCATCGATGCTCGTCTGGAACCGCACCGGGAAGGCCAACCCCGTCAGCGGCACGGCGCGCATCGCCTCGGTCCCCCAGACTGCGAGTACTGCGCCCAGGGCAGCCGCCGCGAGGGCCATCACGAGCGTCTCGGTGAGCAGGAGCCGCACGACGCGCCAGGGGCTCGAGCCGATCGACAGGCGGACGCCCACTTCCCGCTGCCGCGCGTTGGCACGCGCCAGCAGCAGGTTTGCGGTGTTGCCGCAGACGGCCAGCAGCAGCAGGAGCATGACACCCTGCAGGATCCCCACGCCCTGGAGCAGCATGTTCTGCGGGCCGCGGAACGCGCGCCAGAACGGCAGCACCTCGGCGCTCACGCCCACGTTCGATTCGGGGAAGCGCCGCGCGAGCTCTTCCATCGTCCGCGTGGCCAGCGTGGCAGCCTCCGCCACGGAGGTCCGCGAGGGCAGGCGCGCGAGGATCGAGTAGCCGCGCGTGGCTCGGTTGTCCAGCTCGGTGGAGCCGGCCAGCAGGGCCGGCGCGAGCGCGGCCGGCACCCACAGGTCGAACTGCAGCCCCATGATCGTGCCCTGGAACCCCGCTGGGGCGACGCCGACCACCGTGAGGGCGCGGTCGTTGGCCTGCAGCGTCTGCCCCACCACGTCCGGGGCGCCGCCAAGCCGCGACAGCCAGTAGTCGTGCGACACGACGACAACGTCCGCCGCGCCGCCGCGCGACATCTCCGGCGCCGACGGGAACCGGCCCACGGCCGGCGAGAGGCCCAGCACCGTGAAGTAGTTGTCGGAGACGAGCAGTCCGTACGCGCGCTCGCTTCGCGTCGCCTCGCCCACATTGAGGGGCACCATGCGGAACGCGATGAGGTCCGCGACGGGCCCGAGCGCCTCGCGGAGGTCCTCGAACTCGGGCCACGACGATCCCGGGCGCGCCCCGGTCTCGGTCCGGGCCTCGACCTGGTGCAGGTCGGAGGCGGAGGCCACGCCGGGCAGCGGCTGCAGGACGAGGGCCTGCATCCACGAGAAGACTGCGGTGTTCACGCCGATGCCGACGGCAAGCGATCCCACAATCACCGCCGCCAGCATCGGGATGCCGGCCAGCGCCCGGCAGGCGTGGCGCAGGTCGTTCCAGAGGCTGCCGCCGGGGCTGAAGCCCCGGCGCTCCGTACGCCAACTGGAGCGCTGGGACTTCAGTCCCGGCGGCACGGCAAGGGCCGTCCGATCACTCATGTCTCCAGCCCCTCGAGCACGAGGCTAGCAGCGCACCGGTGAACCTGGCCTGAACGGCCCGATCAGCCACCGTTCAGCCGCCCATACGCTATAAGAAGGGGCGCGCAGCCTTCTGCCTTCAGCCTGTTGCCTTCGCCATGCGCGTCCTGATTGTCGAAGACGAGCCCCGCCTCGGGCGCCAGCTATCGGCCGCGCTGGCCGAGGCGGGCTATGCCGTGGACTGCGCCTCAGACGGCGAGCGCGCGGAGTTCCTCGGGCAGACCGAGAGTTACGACGCCGTCGTGCTCGACCTGGGCCTGCCGAAGGTGGACGGCCTCACCGTGCTGCGGCGATGGCGCGAGCACGGCCTCGCGACGCCCGTGCTGATCCTGACGGCGCGTGGCAGCTGGCACGAGAAGGTGCAGGGCATCGACAGTGGCGCGGACGACTACGTCTCGAAGCCCTTCCAGATGGAGGAAGTGCTGGCACGCCTGCGGGCGCTCATCCGCCGCGCCCATCGACAGCCGGCGCCCCTGCTGCGATGCGGGGACATCACGCTCGACCCGCGCTCCGCAGCCGTCACCCTGAGGGGCGCCCCGGTGAAGCTGACGAGCCACGAGTTCCGGGTGCTCGCGTACCTGATGCACCACGCCGGCCGGGTAGTTCCCCAGGGCGAGCTCACCGAGCACATCTACGCCCACGACGCCGGGCGCGATTCGAACACCGTGGAGGTGTTCATCGCCCGGCTGCGGCGGAAGCTCGGCGCCGGCGCCATCACCACCGTGCGAGGCCTCGGCTATCGAATCGGGGGGCACGCGTGAGGCGTCCGCGCTCGCTGAAGGCGGGCTTCCTGATCGGCTCGGTGCTGTGGACGCTCGGCCTGCTGGGCGCGTCCCACATGTTCTTCGTGCTGGTGGCGCAGCATTTTCCACAGGTCCTGCGCGTCCAGCACTGGGTCGTGCTCGGGCTGCTGGCGCTCGTGTTCATGATTGGGGGCCTGGCGCAGGTGCGGCGCGGCCTGGCGCCGGTCGACCAGCTGCGGGGGCGGCTGGCCGCCGTGCGCGACGGGCGATCGCGCCGCATCGAGGGCGACTATCCCGCCGAGGTGCAGCCGCTCGTGGACGACCTCAACGCGCTCATCGAGCACCGCGAGGACGCCGTGCGTCGTGCGCAGGCCAAGGCGGGACACCTGGCACACGGGCTGAAGACGCCGCTGGCACTGCTGTCGCAGGAGGCCGAGCAGGTGGAGAGCGCGGGCCACACGGAACTCGCCGCCGGCATCCGCCAGGAAGTCGATCGGATGCGGCGCCAGATCGACTACCACCTGGCGCACGCGCGCGCGGCCGCCTCCGCCGCGGCACCGGGCACGCGCTCGGTGGTGGCTGCGTGCGTCGAGCCGCTCGTGCGGACGATGCGGCGGCTGCACGCGGATCGCGGGCTGTCGGTGGCGATCGGGCAGCTGCCCGCCGACCTGGCCGTGGCCGTGGAGCGCCAGGACCTGGACGAAATGATCGGCAACCTGCTCGATAACGCCTGCAAATGGGCACGCGCCCGCGTCGAGATCCACGCTGCCACCAGCGCCGCTCACGGGCCGGGCGCCCCCTTCGCCCCGCTGATCGCCATCCGTGTCGTGGACGATGGGCCGGGCCTGGAAGAAACCGTGCGGCAGGCCGTGCTGGGCCGCGGCGTCCGCGCCGACGAGGCCACGCCCGGCTCCGGCCTCGGCCTGGCCATCGTGCGCGACCTGGCGGAGGTCTACCGCGGCAGCATCGACCTGGATCGCGGCGAACCCGGCGGCCTCATCGCGACGCTGCGCCTGCCCGGCGTCTGAGGAAGAGCGGGAAACCACGAAGGCGCGAAGGACCCACACGAAGGGGGTGCGGGCGGGTGCGAACAGGTGCGGGCGGGTGCGAGCGGGTGCGAACAGGGTGCGCAACACCTCAGCGTGGTTCTCTTTCTGTCACCCACGCGGGTGGGTCATCTGCTCCGGGCGCACCCACGCGTCGAACTGCTCCGCGGTGACGTCGCCCGACGCGAGCGCGGCCTCCCGCAGCGTGAGGCCCTGCTCGTGCGCGGCACGGGCCATGGCCGCCGCGCGCTCGTAGCCGATGTGCGGCGTGAGTGCCGTCACCAGCATCAGCGACTCCCGCACGTGCGCCTCGATGCGCGCGCGGTCGGGCTCGAGCCCCCGCGCGCAGTGCGCGTCGAACGAGCAGCACGCGTCGGCCAGCAGCTCGATGGACTCCAGCACGTTGTGGAGAATCACCGGCTTGTAGACGTTCAGCTGAAAGTGCCCCTGGGAGTTGGCGAACGCCACGGCGTGATCGTTGCCGTGTACTTGCACGGCCACCATCGTGAGCGCCTCGGACTGCGTGGGGTTGACTTTGCCCGGCATGATGGACGAGCCCGGCTCGTTCTCTGGGAGGCGCAGCTCGCCCAGCCCCGCCCGGGGGCCGGAGGCGTAGAGGCGCACGTCGTTGGCCATCTTCATCAGCGCCCCAGCCAGCAACCGGAGCGCCGCGCTGGCCGCCGCCATCGCGTCGTGCGCCGAGAGCGCCGCCACCAGGTTGGCCGCCGGCCGGAAGGCCAGGCTGGTGAGATCGCGGAGGTGCGCGGTGGCGCGCGCGCCGAACTCCGGGTGTGCGTTCAGGCCTGTCCCCACGGCAGTGCCCCCGAGCGGGATCTCGTACAGGCCCTCGCGCGCGTGGACGATGGCATTCCATCCCGCGTCGATCTGCGCGACCCACCCGTCGATCACCTGCCCCAGCGTGATGGGCGTCGCATCCTGCAGGTGCGTGCGCCCGATCATCACCACATCGTCGAAGGCCCGCGCCTTCGTGGTGAGCGTAGCGTGCAGGGCCGACACCGCCGGCGCGAGGCGGCGCGTGATCTCCTCCGCAGCCGCGACGTGCATCACGGCCGGGAAGGCATCGTTGGACGACTGCCCCATGTTCACGTGGTCGTTCGGGTGCACCGGGCGCTTCGTGCCGGGCGGCTGTCCCGCCAGCTGGTTCGCGCGGTTGGCGATGACCTCGTTGGCGTTCATGTTCGACTGCGTGCCGGATCCCGTCTGGAACACCACGAGCGGGAACTCGTCGTCCAGGGTGCCGGCAATCACCTCCTCCGCTGCCAGCCCGATCAGGCGGGCACGCTCGGCGTCCAGCTCGCCCAGGTCGTGGTTCGCGAGCGCCGCCGCGCGCTTCACCAGCCCCAGGGCGCGAACCACCGGGCGCGTCCAGCGGAATCGCTCGCGGCCGATGTCGAAGAAGACGAGCGATCGCTGGGTCTGCGCGCCCCACAGGCGATGGGCGGGCACCTCCACGTCGCCAAGGGCGTCGTGCTCGATGCGGATGTCGGGGGACATGGCGACACCTTACTGCCGGGAGCAGGAAGAGAGAAGTGAGAAGTGAGAAGTGAGAAGCTTGCAGGCGCGATGTTACGGGCGGGTCTCTGGCTGAGCGTGGTGGCAGGCCTGTCGGCGGCGGTACTGGCCCAGCGGCCGCCCGCGGGCGGGCCCGACGCGTTCTTCGTCCCGACACGCGCGGCCGTGGCCGACGCGATGCTGCGGCTGGCGAAGGTGACGAGCGCGGACGTCGTCTACGACCTCGGATCCGGGGATGGGCGCATCGTGATCCTGGCCGCACAGAAGTACGGCGCGCGGGGCGTCGGCGTGGAGATCGACCCGGAGTTGGTGGCCCGCTCCCGCGAGGCGGCGCGCGACGGGCAGGTGGCGGACCGCGTGCGCTTCGTCGAAGGCGACCTCTTCACGGCGGACATCAGCGAGGCCACGGTGGTCACCCTCTACCTGTCCACGCTCGCCAACCGGCGGCTGGCCGCGAAGCTGTACCGCGAGCTCCGGCCCGGCGCGCGCATCGTGTCGCAGCAGTTCGACCTGGGCCAGTGGGAGCCCGACACCCGCGTGCGCGTCGATGGCGCCGACCTGTTTCTCTGGACGGTCCCGTCGGGGCCCTGACGCACACGCCTGGCCGGGCGCAGGAGTGTGCCACAATTCGAACGCTTCACTTCCTGTCGCAACCTCCCACCTCTCACTCTCAGCCATGACCTATCGATTCGCAACCGTGGACGTCTTCACCGAGCAGCGCTTTGGCGGCAATCCGCTCGCCGTGTTCCCCGACGCCTCCGGGATGACCGACCATGACATGCAGGCGCTGGCGGCCGAGTTCAACCTGAGCGAGACCACGTTCGTGCTGCCGCCTTCCGATCCGGCCAACACGGCGCGCGTCCGCATCTTCAACCGCACGCACGAAATGCCCTTTGCGGGCCACCCGAACGTGGGGACGGCGTTCGTGCTCGCGCGGCTCGGCCTGGCCGGGGGCGACGCGCTTCGCTTCGAGGAGCTCGCCGGCCTCGTGACAGTTCTCCTGGAACACGGCGACGATGGCTCGGTGGTCGGCGCCACGATCGACGCGCCGCAGCCGCTCGCGCTCGGGGTCGAGCTTCCGCCGGCATCGATTGCCACGTGCGCGGGCCTGGCGACGTCCGACATCGTGACGACGCTGCACCAGCCGGTGCACGCGACGGTCGGGAACACGTACGTGATCGCGGAGGTGACCAGCGAGGCGCTCTCGCACGCGGCTCCGGACCTGCCCGCGTTCCGGCGCGTGCTGGCGGAGACGCCGCAGCTGAAGGGGCGGTACTCCCTCTACCTGTATGCGCGCGACGGGGCCGGCCTCAGGGCGCGCATGTTCGCCCCGCTGGCTGGCACGTACGAGGACCCGGCCACGGGGAGCGCCGCGACGCCGCTGGCGGCGCTCCTCCTCTCGCTCACGGGCGGAGAGGAAGGGCGCTACACGATCCGGCAGGGCGTCGAGATGGGGCGCCCGAGCCTGCTGCACGCGTCGGCGCGCCGGACGGCGGACGGCATCCGCGCCAGCGTGAGCGGGCGGTGCGTGCCCGTGCTGAGCGGTGAGGCCATGGTTGACCAGGCTCGTTGAAGGGCCCGCCATGAGCGAGCCGGCGGTCGCGGACTGGCCGGCGAGTCGATGGCGCGCTCGACAGGGCTCGAACCCGCTCGCGGGCGCCGCAGGCGCGCGCGGCGTGAACTAGAGGCTGGCGAGCGTGGCGACCTCGCCGGAGGTGAGGTGGCGCGCTCGACAGGGCTCGAACCCGCTCGCGGGCGCCGCAGGCGCGCGCGGCGTGAACTAGAGGCTGGCGAGCGTGGCGACCTCGCCGGAGGTGAGGTGGCGCGCTCGACAGGGCTC
>JADZCN010000044.1 GCA_020851565.1 Acidobacteriota bacterium
CGTCAAGCTCGAGAACATCAAGATGGAGGACCTCGGCCGCGCCAAGAAGGTCACCATCGACAAGGACAACACCACCATCGTCGAGGGCGCGGGCGAGGCGAAGGCCATCGAGGGCCGCGTCAAGCAGATCCGCGTGCAGGTCGAGGAGACCAGCTCGGACTACGACCGCGAGAAGCTGCAGGAGCGGCTCGCCAAGCTCGTCGGCGGCGTCGCCGTCATCAAGGTCGGTGCGGCTACCGAGACCGAGATGAAGGAGAAGAAGGCGCGCGTCGAGGACGCGATGCACGCGACCAAGGCGGCCGTCGAAGAGGGCATCGTGCCCGGCGGCGGCGTGGCGCTCATCCGCGCGAGCAAGGCGCTCGACAGCCTGAAGCTCGAGGGCGACCAGGGCGTGGGCGTGGCCATCATCAAGCGCGCCATCGAGGAGCCCTGCCGCTGGATTGCCACCAACGCCGGCCACGAGGGCTCCATCGTCGTGGCGAAGGTGAAGGACGGCAAGCAGGACGAGGGCTTCAACGCGGCCAGCGACGTCTACGAGGACCTCGTGAAGGCGGGGGTCATCGACCCGGCCAAGGTGGTCCGTAACGCCCTCCAGAACGCGTCGTCCATCGCCTCCCTGCTCCTCACCACCGAGGCCCTGGTCTCGGAGATCCCCGAGGAGAAGAAGGAAGCCCCGGCCATGCCGGGCGGCGGCGGCATGGGTGGCATGTACTGACGCGCGCCCATTGACGATTGATGATTGGGCCCGGCGGGACTTCGGTCCGGCCGGGCCTTCTTGTTTCTGCGGAACCGCCCGTGCGTCCCGCGCGCCCAGCGCCGCGGCGCCTACCTCTCGGCGAGCAGTGACTTCCGCGCGGCGGCGAGCTCGCGCCTGAGCGCGGGTGACGCCACCGGGTGCTTCAGCCCAAGCCGCTCGATCTCGCTGGTGAGGATCTCGCTCACCAGCGCCCGTGACACCCACTTGTTGTCCGAGGGCACGACCCACCAGGGCGCATGAGCCGTGCTGGTGTGCGTGAGCATGTCGGCGAAGGCCCGCTGATAGGCGGCCCAGAACCTCCGCTCGTGCAGGTCGCCAATCGAGAACTTCCAGTGCTTCTCCGGGTCCTCGAGGCGATCGAGGAACCGCTGCTTCTGCTCGGCCTTCGAGATGTGCAGGAAGACCTTCACGATCCGCGTGCCGCTGGCGACCAGGTGGCGCTCGAATTCGTTGATGTCGTGGAAGCGGTCGGCCCAGAACCGCGCGCCCCGCTTCCCGGGCGGAAGCTTCTGGCGCGCCAGGATCTCCGGGTGCACGCGGACGACGAGGACTTCCTCGTAATAGGAGCGGTTGAAGATGCCGATGCGGCCGCGCTCGGGCAGCGCGCGCGAGTAGCGCCACAGGAAGTTGTGATCCAGATCCTCGTCCGACGGGCGCTTGAAGCTGAACACCTGGCAGCCCTGCGGGTTCACGCCGGACATGACGTGCTTGATGATGCCGTCCTTGCCCGCGGCATCCATCGCCTGCAGGACGAGGAGCACCGAGTAGACGTCGTTGGCCCACAGCCGGTCCTGGGCCGTTGCGAGGTCCGCGATGTTCTGCGCCAGGAACTCGCGGGCCCGCTCCTTCCGCTCGTCGCGGCCAAGGTCGCGCAGCGCGCCGCCGCCCTGCCAGCCCGGATCGAAGGCCGACAGCCTCACCCGTGTGCCGGGCCGCACCTTGCAGAGGCGCTCGATTTCCGAGAAGGACGTGACCATCGTGCCGCTGCAGGTCGCTACCGCACGAATCTTACCCGGAACAGCTTCGGCCACAACTTGCCGGTGATGAGGAACGTGCGATCCGCCGGGTCGTAGGCGATGCCGTTCAGTACGTCCACGCCGAATCGCTCGGCCGGGGCCAGCAGGCCCGAGGCATCCACGCGCGCCGTGACGACGCCGGTCTTCATGTCGATGCGCACGATGGTGTCGGTCGTCCACACGTTCGCGTACACATCCCCGCCGACGCACTCGAGCTCGTTGATCCGCCCCAGGGGCCGCCCCGCCATCGTCACCTTCACCGTGCGTGTGACGGCAAACGTCGACGCCGAGCGCACCGTGAGCGCGTCGCTGCCGTCGCTCATCACCAGGGACGTGCCGTCGTGACAGAGGCCCCATCCTTCGCCCTGGTAGGCCAGCTCACCCACCCGGCCGAGGGTGTTCTTGTCGTACAGGAACACCCGGCCGTGTTGCCAGGTCAGCTGGAAGAGCCGGTTGCCAACATCGGCCAGGCCCTCGGCAAAGTAGGGGGTGGGAATGGGAACCTGCTGCTTCACCGCGCCGGTGGCGAGGTCTACCTTGCGAAGCGTCGAGCGGCCGACGAGGCCCGTGCTCTCGTAGAGCATCCCGTCGCGCCAGATGAGGCCCTGCGTGAAGGCGTTGCGATCGTGCGGATAGGTCCGCACGACGCTCACCTTCAACGCGTCTGGCTGCTTCGCGAAGAGCGGCTGCTGCACCGCCGCGCGGCCGAGAGAAGGCGCGGCAACGGCAATGCCCACGCACACGACCAACAGGCCAACCCGCTTCCCGATCATTGCCGCCATTATCCTACCGCCCGAAGGGCGGCCCACCCGCGCGGTCAGCGCGGGCCCACCGCGCCAAGGCGCGACCCTATCGGAGCGTGAAGGTGAGCTCGATGGTGATGATGACCGGAACCGGCTCGCCCTGGCGCATCCCGGGCGAGAAACGCCACTGCTTGGCAGCCTTGATGGCCTCCTGGTCCAGTCCGAAGATGGGATCCAGCGAACGCGTCACCCGGACATCGCCGACCGAGCCATCCGGCATGACAATGCACTCGAGCCAGACGGATCCCTGGACCTTCGCGCGCATCGCGTCGGCCGTGTACTGCGGCTTCACCTCGCGGAGCACGCCTGGCAGCGTGATGCCGGCGCCCGGCTTGTAGGCGCCGCCTCCAGTGCCGCCGCCGAGTCCCTTGCCCAGGCCCGACCCCTGTCCTTCGCCGACGCCGGTCCCCGAGCCTGTGCCAGCCCCGCCACCCGTGCCAGCCCCCTGCGACTCGGTGGACACGTTCGCGCTCTGGATGGCGCCCGGCAGCATCTGCTGGGCCGCCGCCATGTTCACGGCCGGGATATTGATGGCCTCGAGCGGAGGCGGCGGCTCCGGCTCCTCCACCTTGGGAGGAGGCGGCGTCAGGTCCGGCTTCTTTTCCACCGGAACCGTGAGCTTGTCCTTGCCAGGAAGTTCCGCCGTCCGCGGCGGCTCGGGCATCTTGTTGCCACCGCCGCCGCCACCCCCGCCCGGACCGGGCTCCGCGATCCACACGATGCGATCGACCGGAATGTCCGGGGGCGGCTCGTACACGGGCCGGGGCGGCTCGTAGCGGGCCATCAGGACGCCCAGGATCACCATCAGCACGTGGGCGCCGACCGACGACAGCACGCCGACACGCGACTGCCGGGCCTCGAACGAGAACCGCACGTCCACCGGCCGATCGGCCCGCACGTGGAGGGGCCCGTCCGGGGCCTCTGGCAGCGGGGTCGTGGTCGGTAAGGTCATGCGTGGATCGCCACTGAAACCATTGTGAACGAGGGTCCCGGCACTGACAAGTGCAAACCCGGCGCCACACCGTTATGACGCCCCGGGAGGACGCCTGGCTTCAGTGCTACAATTGACGTTCAGGTTGCCTTCGGGCAATCGAAGGAGCTATCCACATGGAGGTCCTCGCGTTGTTCGGACCACTCGGCCTGCCAGAGATGTTGATCATCCTGGCGATCGTGATCCTCATCTTTGGCGCCAACCGCCTGCCTGAGCTGGGCAAGGGCATCGGCGCGGGCATCAAGAACTTCAAGTCTTCCATCAAGGACAGCCAGGAGAAGGACGACTAGCTCCCCCTTCGTCTAGAGAAGCACGCGCGCGTCGCCGACGCGCCGCGTCACTCGTTCCCGGTCCAGGTATTCCAGCAACGGGATCGCAAACTTGCGCGTCACGCCGTAGCGGTCCTTGAACATCGCCACGTCCAGCTTGACCACGCCGGGGGCCGCCGCCTTCATCGCGGCCACGTCGCGCTTCAGCCCCTCGAGCACCTCCCGGTGCAGCACCAGGGTATCGAGCTTCACCAGCATCTTCTGCCGCAACAGGTAAGCCGTGGCCGTCTCGGCGACCCCGACGGCCACGCCGGCGCGCGCGGCCAGCGTCGCCAGGTCCGGCGGGGTGAGCCCCGCGCCACGGTAAGCCTCCTCCACCGCCGCCACGGTGGCTTCCCCCCCGGGCAGCGCCACGCGATGCGTCGCGAGGGCCAGCCGATCACGGTCGACGATCACGCGGTCCTTCGCCAGCTGCCGCACGACGGCCTCGAAGACGGCGGCATCGGCGCCCCCGAACAGGCGCGCGCGCGCCTCTTCGCGCGGCAGCCCTTCACTGATCGGGTTCTGCTTGTGGAACTCGCCCACGAGGGCGGTCACCTTCTTCGAGACGATCGTGAGCGCGTCTGCGGAGACCAGGCGGTCGCCCGCGCGCCGGACCGTGCCCGCCTGCTCCAGGTCGCGGCACACCGGCTCCACCTGGCCGGGAAGAATCCCGGCCCGCGCCACGACGTCGCTCAACGGCAACCCGCGCAGGCCGCGATCGGCCACCATCGCCGCCAGCGCGTGCGGACCATCCGCCCCGCGCAGCGCTTCGAGCCGCTCGACGCCAGTCGCGCTGCGGATGCCCGCCGCCGTTGGTGCGGGGTCGAGCACTGTGGCCGCGCCGATCGTGAGGGGCGGCGAGTAGCTCCGAAGGATGATCCGGTCGCCGCGCGTGAGCGCTGCGGCCGACTCCAGTCGAAGGCGCGCCAGCGCACGGCCGCCAGCCGGGACCTCCGCGATGTCGGTGCCCGCCAGCGACACGCGGGCGAGGACTTCCGCGGTGCCATGGTGGACGCGCACGCGCGCCCCGTGCCTCAGCGCGCGCGCCGAAGGCAGCAGCTCGACGTCCACGTCAGCCCGGCGGGTCACGGCCAGGGATCCCGCGGCCGCCAACGTCTGCCCGCGCGACACGTCGGCCAGTTCGACGCCGCCAAGGTTGACGGCTGCGCGCTGACCCGCCGTCACCGCATCGCGGGCGTCTCCGTGCACCTGGATGCCCCGGACCTTCGCGATCCGGTCCCCGGGGACCAGCGCGAGCTCATCGCCGGCGGCGATTCGCCCCGACACCAGCGTGCCGGTGATCACCGTACCGAAGCCGCGCATGGTGAAGACGCGATCGATGGGCAGCCGGGGCGCTCCGTCTTCGGGCCGCCGCCGGGCACGTGACGCGGCCGCCTCGAGCACCGCACGCAGTTCGTCGAGCCCCTCGCCCGAGCGGGCCGAGACCGCCACCACGGGTTTGCCCTCGAGGAACGATCCGCGCACCAGGTCCGCGGCTTCGAGCGCCACCAGGGCGCGCGTGTCGGCGTCCGCCGCGTCCGCCTTGGTGATGACGACGCAGCCGTCCGTGACGCCGAGGAGCCGGCAGATGTCGAAGTGCTCGCGCGTCTGGGGCATCACGCTCTCGTCCGCCGCCACGATCAGCATGACGAAGTCCACGCCGCCCACCCCGGCCAGCATCGTCCGGACGAAGCGCTCGTGGCCCGGCACGTCCACGAACGCGATCCGCGCGTCGCCAATGGTCGCGTGCGCGAAGCCCAGCTCGATGGTGATGCCGCGGGCCTTCTCCTCCTTCAGCCGGTCGGGGTCGATGCCCGTGAGGGCGTGAACGAGGGTGCTCTTGCCGTGATCGATGTGCCCGGCGGTGCCGACGACGAGACGGCTCATCGCTTCTTCCGGCGCGCGCGTTCGCGCTTCCCCGGCCGCGTGGCCCGAGACGGACGGCGGCGTCCGGGCGCGGCCGAGCGGCGCTCCTGCTTCGGCCGGGCGGCGGGCCTGCGCGGGCGGCGGCCCTCGTCCTGCCGCGCGGCCTCGACGACCTCCTCGATGCCGAGGTCGATCATGCGGCGCTCGAGATCCACGCGCGCGATCTGCACGCGAACGTGGTCACCGAGGCGAAACACCCGGCCCGAGCGCTCACCGTGGAGCGCGTGGGTCCCCTCCGTGAACCGGTAGAAGTCGTCCGCGAGCGCCGAGATGTGCACCAGGCCCTCGACATAGTGCTCCACGAGCTCGACGAAAAGCCCGAAGTGCGTGACGCCGGTGATGTAGCCCTCGAAGACCTCGCCCACCTTGTCCGCCATGAAACGAACCTTCTTCCACTGGACCAGCTCGCGTTCCGCTTCGGTGGCGCGCCGCTCCCGCTCGGACGTGTGCCGGCCGGCCTCCGGCAGCGACACCTCGAGCGCCTCGCGCCGCTCCTCGGAAAGTCTGCCCTGCCGCAGCTCCCGCAGGGACCGATGGACGACCAGGTCGGGATAGCGGCGGATGGGCGACGTGAAGTGCGTGTAGCTCGAGGCCGCCAGCCCGAAGTGCCCCATGTTCACCGGATCGTACCGGGCCTTCTGCATCGTCCGCAGCATGAGGAACGCGATGGGCCGCTCCACGGGTGAGCCCTGGATCTGCCGCACGAGCCTCTGGAAGTCGGCGGGCCGCACGCCTCCGGGCGATGCTGCAAGGGAGAATCCCAGCGAGCCGACGAACGCTTCGAACTCCTCGACCTTGAGCGGGTCGGGCGCTTCGTGGATGCGATAGAGCGTCGGCATGCCCGCGCCCTCGAGATGGCTGGCCACCGTTTCGTTGGCCAGCAGCATGAACTCCTCGATGAGCCGGTGGGCGATGTTGCGCTCGGAGGCGATGATGTCGGCGACCAGCCCCTCGGTGTCGAGCACGATCTCCGGCTCGGGCAGGTCGAAGTCCACCGACCCACGCCGGCGGCGGCGCCCGTTCAGGATGGTGAACAGGTCGCGCATCAGCTCGAAGGTGGGCACGAGCTCCCGATACCGCTCCATGGCCGCGGGATCGCGGTCCGTGAGGATCGCGTTCACGTCGGTGTAGGTCATCCGCGCCGTGCTGTGGATGACGCCGTCGTGCAGCTCGTGGCGCACGACGTCGCCCCGGGTGGTCACCTCCATCAGGCACGACTGGACCAGCCGGTCCACGTGAGGATTGAGCGAGCAGACGCCCGTCGCAAGCGCCGCCGGGAACATGTGCACGGCCCGTTCCGGGAAGTAGACCGATGTGCCGCGCTCGTATGCCTCGCGGTCGAGCGCGCTGCCCTCTCTCACGTAGTGCGCCACGTCGGCGATGTGCACGCCCAGCCAGTAGTGCCCGTTCGGGAGCCGCTCGATCGAGATTGCGTCGTCGAAGTCGCGCGCGTGCTCGCCGTCGATGGTCACGACAATACGGCCGCGGAAGTCGGTGCGGCCGGCAGCGTCCTCGGGGCGCACGCTGGTGCCGATGCGGGCGGCCTCGGCCAGCGCCTCGGGGCCGTGCTGGTCCGGGATTCCGTGCTTGCGGAGGATGATCTCCGTGTCCACGCCGGGCTCGTCCACGTGACCGAGCACCTCGGTGACCTCGCCGCGCGGCGCGTGGCCGCTGGCGCCGTGCCGCGTGATCGCGACGGCCACCATCTGCCCCGGCTCCGCATCGGCCGTCTCCCCGCGCGGGACGAGGACGTCGTCCATGGCGCGGCGGTCGAATGGCACCACGTAGGCCTGCCCGGTTCGATCGCGCTCGAATCGACCAACCACGTGTGTCAGCAACGGGCGCGGCTTCTCGGGCGCGCGCCGACTACCGCCTCGAGGAAAGGCGTAGAGACGCCCGCTCACCTTGACGAGCGCGCCGTCGCCCACCAGCGCGTGCAGCTGGCGCTTCACCGCGGGGCGCTCCATCCGCGGGATGCGCAGGATGCGCATGATCTCATCCGCGCTCGACGGGTGCGCGAGCCGCTCCCGGAGGCGAGTCAGCAGGTCGGCCTTGCTCACGTGTTCACCAGCAGTACCTGGATGTCGCCGACGTTGGTGTCGGTCCGCCCGGTCCGGATCGTATCGCCCAGCGGGGCAAAGAAGTTGTACGAATCGTTGCGGTCGAGCACCTCCCCGGGAGGGGGAAGCCCACGCGCCCGGGCCCTGTGGAGCGTGTCGGCATCCACGACGGCCCCGGCCACGTCACTTGCGCCATCGATGCCGTCGGTGCCCACGCTCGCCGCGATGGCCGCGCCCATCCCCGCCATCGGCTCTGCCAGGGACAAGGCGAACTCGAGGTTGCGCCCGCCGATGCCCGTGCCGGTGACCTGCACGATGGTTTCACCCGCAGACAGCACGCAGACGCGCCCCCGCCGGGCTCTCGCCCGCGAGAGGGCCCGTTCGAGCCACTCCGGACCCGCCCTACGTGCTTCGCCGGTCACGCGTTCCTCCAGAACGACGGTAGCGTATCCGAGTTGGGTCGCCGCCACCCGGGCGGCAGCCACGGCATCAGCGGCGCGGCCCACGACGAAGGCATCTGCCCTCGACAGGGCCGCGTCGCCGGCCTTGGGCGTCTCGGCCGCCGTGCCGGCAACGCCCTCACGGATGCGCGCGACGACGGCCGGCGGCAGGCGGCCCCAGGCGTCACGCGCCTCGAGCGCCGCCGCCACGTCTGCCCAGGTCGAAGGGTCGGGCACGCCGGGTCCCGAGCCGATGACGCTCAGGTCATCCCCCACCACGTCCGACAAGGCCAGCGTGGTCGTCGCACCGGGGCAGGCGGCGGCCAGCCGTCCGCCCTTCACGCGGGACAGGTGCTTGCGCAGGGCGTTCAACTGGTGGATGTCGGCCCCCGCCAGCATGAGGGCCCGCGTGGCGGCGAGCTTGTCGTCGAAGGTAAGGCCCTCGGCGGCCTCGCACATGAGCGCCGACGCCCCACCGGAGAGCAGGAGCACCAGGCGCTCGTCGCGCGACACGCGTGAGGCCCGCGACAAAGCCTCCGCCGCTGCCGCACGGCTGCGATGGTCCGGGAACGGGTGGGACGCGGGCATGAAGTCGAGCGAGGCCGGCATGGCGGCGGCCGGGTGCGTGCCGATGGCCAGCGCCGACCGGATGCGCACCTCCGGTTGGAGGAGCAGCGCCGTCGCCATCGCCGGACCGGCCTTCCCCACCGCAATGAGGTGCACGGGCGCGTCGAGGAGCCGCGCACGGGTGGCCTCGGCCTCGAACGCACGTTCAACGACACGTGGCGCAGAGACGCCATCCAGTGCAGCCTGGATCACGCGGAGCAAATCGGTTTTGGGAGAGAGGGTCAGTGGACCTTGAGGGGATCGGACCAGGCCGAAAGGCCGGTCACGACATCGAACTCACGGAGGAGCCGGGCCATCACTTCATCGGCGTCGGCCTTCTCGGAGAGGTGTTCGAGGTCTGAAATCACGCGCTGGAGCGCACGTTCGACGCCGCAGATGGCCTGCTCGGAGAAGTACTCCCGCTGCTGCTGCAGGCACCGTTGATGTTTGAGGAATTCTTCGCGGTAGAAATCGGCGAGTGTCGAGACGGGGAGCTTCGCGGGACGGTCGGTGAGGAAGTTCGGGAGGCGGTTCCTAACCCTCGACATATCCGACAACATCTTCAAGTGTAAAGATCTCGTCACACGCTTGTCAACGGGCCGACCGCGAGGCCACGTGCCCGGCCAGGGCGCCCACGCCCAGGCCCGCGCCCACCAGCAGCACCATGTCCCGGAGCGACAGGAACGAGACGCCGTCGCCGGACAACAGCCCGGACAGTTCGGGGCCCAGCCATCCGCGGACGCTCCCGTAGCCTGCGCCGAGCACGATGAGGGCCACGAGCGCACCGATCCCACCGAGGAGCAACCCCTCGACCACGAACGGCCCGCGGATGAAGCCGAACGGCGCCCCGACCAGTTGCATGATGTCCAGCTCGTCGCGCCGGGCGTGGAGCGACAGCCGGACCACGGCCGTGACGGTGAAGGCCGCACCGAGCAGCAGCACGACGGTGAGGGCCAGGCCCGCCACGCGCACGCCGGCAATGAAAGACAGCACGCGCTCGAGCCAGCGCCGGTCGAACTGCACGTCGGCGACGCCGTCGAGGGTGCTGACCCGGGACGCGAGCGCTTCGGCCGCGTCCGCCACGCTCCCGCCCGGCCTCAGGCGCACTTCGAAGGAGGCGGGGAACGGATTGGTCCCGAGCGTGGGGGTGACGTCAGCCAGCTCGGGAAAGTCTGCCTCGAAGCGGTCGAGCGCCTGCTCCTTGGTGACGTAATCCACCTGCAGTGCGGCGGCCTCGGCCTTCAAGTGCTGCTCGATGGCCGCCCGGGCTTCCTCCGCGATGTCATCGCGCAGGAACACCGACACTTCAGCCGACTCCATCCACCGCTGTACCATGCGCTGGAGGTTGGCCGAGATCAGCAGGAATCCGCCGAGGGCGAGGAACGCGATGGAGATGGTCCCCATCGACATCGCCGCGGCGCGCCCGCCTCGCCAGAGGCTCGCGAGCGCTTCTTCGAACGAGTACCGCACCATGCTCACGGCATCCCTCCGCCCTGGTCCAGGCGGCCGTGCTCGAGATGGATGCTGCGGCGGTTCACGAACCGGATCAGCTCGGGATTGTGCGTCGCGACCAGCACCGTGGTGCCGCGCGTGTTGATGTCCCTGAACAACTTCATGATCTCGATGGAGAGCTCGGGGTCGAGATTGCCCGTGGGCTCGTCGGCGAGGATGATCTGCGGATCATTGACCAGCGCCCGGGCGATGGCGATGCGCTGCTGCTCGCCTCCCGAGAGCTCGAGGGGAAACGCCTGGAGCCGGTGCTGCAGGCCGACCCACTTCAGCACCTGGTAGGTCCGGCGCCGCTGCTGGTCGATGGGAACGCCCAGCACCCGGAGGGCGAACGAGACGTTCTCGAAGACCGTCTTGGCCGCGATGAGCTTGAAGTCCTGGAAGACGAATCCGACGGTGCGCCGGTAGGCCTGTACCTCGCTCGGGGCGAGGCGGGCGAGGTTGCGCCCGCCCACGACCACGTCGCCCTCGGAGGGCCGCTCCTGGAGCAGCAGGAGCTTCAGCAGCGTGCTCTTCCCGGCGCCGCTGGCACCGGTGAGGAACACGAATTCCCCCTTGTCGATCGTCAGCGTCAGGTTTCGCAGGGCGTAGTAGTCCCCGTACGCCTTGCTCAGGTTCTGCGTCTCGATCACGGTCGGTAGTCTACTAGCTCCACGCGCACCTGGCCGAATGCGGTCCCCACGCGGCGCATCGGGCTAGCCAATCGCCCGCTTCAGCAGCTCCGTCACCAGCTTCGGATCGGCCTTCCCCCGCGATGCCTTCATCACCTGCCCGACCAGGAACTGGAACTTCCGGTCCTTGCCGGCTCGAATCTCGGCCATCACGTCGGCGTGCGCCTCGACCACCGACCGGACGAGCGGCTCGAGGGCCGAGGTGTCCGAGATCTGGGCCAGCCCCTCGGCGGCCACGATGTCGTCGGCCGTTCGGCCCGTGTCGTACATCTTCCCGAACACGTCCTTGGCCACCGTGCTGCTGATGGTGCCCTTTTCCACGATGCGGACGAGGCCGGCCAGGGCCGCAGGTGCCAGCGGGACCTGCTCGATGGCGACACCCCGTTCCTTCATCGTCCGAAGCACCTCGCCCATCACCCAGTTGCTGGCCGCCTTGGGGTTTCCGGCGGCGGTGGCCGTCGCCTCGAAGTAGTCCGCCAGCCCGCGCGTCTGCGTCAGCAGCTCGGCATCGTAGGCCGGCAGGCCGTACTGCGCCTGGAACCGGGCGCTCCGCGCTTCGGGCAGCTCGGGGAGCGCGGCACGCAGTCCTTCACGGCGCGCCTCCACGATGACGAGCGGCGGCAGGTCCGGCTCCGGGAAATAGCGGTAGTCGTGCGCCTCCTCCTTGCTCCGCATCGAGTAGGTCTTGCCCTGGGCCGCATCGAACAGCCGCGTCTCCTGCACGATGCGGCCGCCGTGCGTGATGACGTCGACGTGGCGGCCGATCTCGTACTCGATGGCTTTCTGCAGGTGCCGGAACGAGTTCACGTTCTTCACTTCCGTCTTGGTGCCCAGCATGGCGCTGCCGGCGGGGCGGACCGAGACGTTGGCGTCGCAGCGGAGGCTCCCCTCCTCCATGTTGCCGTCGTTGACGCCCAGCCACACGAGCATCTGGCGCAGGCGCTCGAAGAAGTGCGCGGCCTCCTCGGCCGACCGCATATCCGGCTCGGAGACGATCTCGATGAGCGGCACGCCGCTGCGGTTGTAGTCGAGGTACGTCTTGCGGTCGGAGTCGGCAAAGCCCTCGTGCAGCGACTTGCCGGCGTCCTCCTCCATGTGGATGCGCGTGAGGTGAACGAACTTCCTCGCCCCCTCGACCTCGATCTCCAGCCCCCCGCCCGTGGCGAGCGGCAGCTCGTACTGCGAGATCTGGTAGCCCTTCGGGAGGTCCGGATAGAAGTAGTTCTTCCGCGCGAACACCGACCGGGCCTGGACGTTGCAGCCGAGCGCGAGGGCGGCGGTGACCGCCAGCTCCACGGCGTGCCCGTTCAGCACCGGCAGCGCGCCGGGCAACCCGAGGCAGACCGGGCAGACGTGCGTGTTGGGCGGGGCGCCGAAGGCGGTGGGACACCCGCAGAAGATCTTGGTGCGGGTGAGGAGCTGGGCGTGGATCTCCAGGCCGATGACGGGTTCGAATGCGGGCATGATCGCGGGATGAGGAACGTCCCGGGGCACGCGGGCGGCGCCCCGGGGCTCCCGCAATTCTACATGCCCGGCGGCGGGCTCAGACCGATGGGCCGGCGGCCTTGACCGCGGGCGCGACGTCGGCCTCGAACGCCTTGAAGTTCTCGACGAACATCTTCGCCAGCCTCGCCGCCTGCCGATCGTAGGCGTCCTTGTCGGCCCACGTGCCCCGCGGATCGAGCACGGCGGGCGGCACGTCGAGACAGCTGGTGGGCATCTCGATGTTGAACACCGGGTGCCGCTGGTAGCCGACGTGATTGAGCCCGCCCGAGAGCGCGGCGCGAATCATCGCGCGCGTGTGACCAATCTTCATCCGGCTCCCCACGCCGTAGGCTCCCCCGGTCCACCCCGTGTTCACCAGCCACACCTTGGCCTGGTACCTGGCGATGCGCTCGCCCAGCTGCCGTGCGTAGACGTTGGGATTGAGCGGCAGGAATGGCGCGCCAAAGCAGGTGCTGAAGGTCGCCGTCGGCTCCGTTACGCCCTTCTCGGTCCCTGCCACCTTCGCGGTGTAGCCCGAGAGGTAGTGATACATGGCGCCCTCGGGCGAGAGCCGCGCAATCGGCGGCAGCACGCCGTAGGCGTCGGCGGTGAGCATCACGATGTTCTCGGGGTGGCCGCCCATGCCCTCGAGCACCGCGTGCTCGATGAACTCGATGGGGTACGCGCCCCGCGTGTTCTCCGTGAGCGACGCATCGTCGAAGTCCAGGCCCCGCGAGGCCGGGTCGATGACCACGTTCTCCAGCACCGTGCCGAAGCGCCGGGTCGTACTGAAGATCTGCGGCTCGGCCTCGGGCGAGAGCTTGATCATCTTCGCGTAGCAGCCGCCCTCGAAATTGAACACGCCGCGGTCGCTCCAGCCGTGCTCGTCGTCGCCGATGAGCCGCCGCTCCGGGTCGCTCGACAGCGTCGTCTTGCCGGTGCCCGACAGCCCGAAGAAGAGCGCGGTGTCACCGGACGCGCCGATGTTGGCCGAGCAGTGCATGGCCAGGACGCCCTTGAGCGGCAGGACGTAATTGAGCACGGTGAAGATGGACTTCTTGTTCTCGCCCGCGTAGCTGGTGCCGGCGATGATCACCTCGCGACTGGCGAGGTTCAGGGCAATCACGACCTCCGACCGCGTGCCGTGACGAGCCGGATCGGCCTTGAACGACGGCGCGGTCATCACGGTGTACTCCGGCTGGAAGCCGGGCAGGTCGGCCACGGGCGGGACGATGAAGAGGTTGCGGACGAACAGGTTGTGCCAGGCAAGCTCCTGGATGAAGCGGACAGGGAGCCGGTACGCGGGGTCGGCGCCGGCGTAGAGGTCCTGGACGAACAGTTCCTGCTGGCCCAGATGGGCGATGACGTCGGCGCGGAGGGCGTCGTAGTGCGCCGGTTGCATGGGCCGGTTGACCTTGCCCCACCAGACGTTGGCCTCGCTGGACGGCTCCTGGACGACGAACTTGTCGTTGGGCGAGCGCCCGGTGTGGGAGCCGGTGCGGCACACGAGTGGACCGTCGGCGGCGATGACGCCCTCGGCACGGCGGATGGCGTGCTCGTAAAGGGCCGCAGGCTGAAGGTTTACGTGCACGGGCTTACTGGAGCGAATGCCGACGGCCTCGAGCCCGGCGCCGGCGTGTAGCGTGCTCATATGTGATGACTCCATGGGCCGCCGCGTCCCGCTGGCGGCATGAGAAACATGAATCGTACTTATGGGAATCTTACGAAGTCAACAACTTACAGCCTTCCCGCGGCGGTTCCTGCTACAATCCGGGGTAAACACACCCCAGATCACACCCGTAAACATGGCAGGACGTTCCGTAGTCGACGCCGGCGCCCCCCTTCGCGACAGGGTCGCGGAGACGCAGCCGTCTCCGGCTTCCGTTATCGCGACGGAAATCAAGGGGCTGGTGGCGCGTGGCGACCGGGACCAGGCACGGGAGCGCTTCGGCGCCCTGGTGGCCGTCCTCCAGCGGCGGGCGTTGCGGGTGGCCTTCCAGTACCTCAGGAACCCGGACGACGCCGACGAGGCCGTGCAGGATGCGTTCGTCAAGGTCTTCATGCACATCGAGCAGTACCGTGAAGACCTCTCGTTCGATGTCTGGTTCATGCGCATCCTGGTCAATGCGTCGCTCGACCGCCTGAAGGCCCGGAACCGGCAGCAGCGCTTCATCGCGCCGGCGCCCGACGACGACGAGCGGCCCGTGGAGCAGGTGCCGGCCGCCGAGGCCTCCAGCGAGCGCCGGCTGCTGGCACGGGAGCGGTGGGAGCAGGTCACCCGAGCCGTGGCGAACCTGCCCGACCGGCAGCGGCTGGTGTTCACGCTCAGCCAGGTGGACCAGCGGACACCGGCGGAGATTGCGGCGGCCACCGGCATGAGCGCCGCCACCGTGCGGGTGCATTTGTTTCGGGCGCTGCGGAAGTTGCGGGGCGTCCTGGGAGAGCAGGCATGAATCGACGCGAGGAACCGGACCCGACGCTGGCCGACGCGCTCGATGCCTATCGCGCCGCCGCCTGGGCCGAGGTTGATGCGCATTTCGACGAGCGTGCCCTGGAGTCGCAGCGCCAACGCATCCTGCAGAAGGTGGCGCAGGCCGGCCAGCCTGCTCGTGTCCTGGCCTTCCCCGGGACCACGACGTCACTGCGACCCGCGGCCGGTATCAGCCGTCGCTGGATCAGCGCCGCCGCCGCGGCGGGCCTCCTGGTCGGCCTCGTGACCGGTCAGCTGCTCCACGTGCTGCCCGGCGATGCATGGGTGCACCGTGTGGCCCCGCGCGCCGCGCAGCCCTACCCGTCAGGTCGACTGACGCTCATCCCCGCGGTCGCCACAACCGACGCCGACAATGCCCTGCTCGATGCCATCGACGTGGCCGTCACCAGCCGCGGCGCCTCCGACCTGCGCGCGTTCGACGACCTGACGTTCGCGTACGAGCCCCGCTAGTGCCCGCGCTGATCTTCCGGAAGGGCCTCGACCTCAAGCACGAGGTGGCCGGGGTTCTCGCCGACAGCTATCACAGCGCGCTCGTCGATCGGATCAAGGCCCAGGACTACCAGTACGGCAGCGGGCGGCTCACCATCCACCTGGCCCGCGAGTTCGGCTTCTGCTACGGCGTTGATCGCGCGGTGGATTACGCCTACCAGGCGCGGAAGCGCTTCCCGGATCGGCGCGTGTTCCTGACCGGCGAGATCATCCACAACCCGCACGTCAACGACCAGTTGCGCTCCCAGGGCATCCGCTTCCTCACCGACCCCTCGGACCGGGATGCCGTCCTTGGCCCGGACGACGTCGTGATCCTGCCGGCCTTCGGCGTGACCATTGCCGAGTTGCAGCGGCTGGACCGGACCGGCTGCACCCTGGTCGACACGACGTGCGGATCGGTCCTCAACGTGTGGAAGAACGTCAAGCGGTATGCGGTCGACGGGCTGACGTCCATCATCCACGGCAAGTACTGGCACGAGGAGACGCAGGCCACGGCATCGCAGGCGGTCGCGGCCAACGGCGGGCATTACCTCGTGGTGCTGGACACGCCCGAGGCCGAGTACGTGTGTCGATACATCGCCGGCCAGGGCAACCGCGACGAGTTCCTCGCCCGGTTCGGCCAGGCCATCTCGCCGGGGTTCGACCCGGACGTGCACCTCCAGCGGATTGGCTGCGCGAACCAGACGACCATGCTCAGCTCCGAGTCCCTGGAGATTGGGGAGATGATGCGGGAGGCCATGCGCGCGCGCTGGGGCGACGCCGAGCTCCCTGCCCGGTTCCGGGCCTTCGACACCATCTGCAGTGCCACCCAGGACCGACAGGACGCGGTCATCCACCTGCTGGAGGCCCATGCCCTGGACCTCATGGTGGTCATCGGCGGCTACAACAGCAGCAACACCTGCAACCTGGCGCGCATCTGCGCCGAACGGGTGCCCACGTTCCACATCGCCGATCCCGAAGGGCTGGTCTCCCCCACCGAGATCCGGCATCGCGACGTGACTTCGAAGACCGAGATCGTCACCTCCGGATGGCTGCCGCGAGAGGGCCCGCTCGCCATCGGCATCACGTCGGGCGCCTCGACTCCGGACAATCTCGTGGAACTGGCCATCCGGACGCTCGATCGGTTCGCCAACGCCGAGGCGGCTGACTCCCAGGGATGAGTGGGCCACCGGCGTAAACGCCCCGCCCGGGGCGGTCGTATCCCCCTCAGACGCCCATGACAATGCCAGCTAAGTTCTTCATTTGTCTCGCTTTGTCTTTCTCACTGCTCGGCTGGCCAGGTGAGGCGGCGGCGCAGGGATTCAAGTGGTGGCAGAACGATCAGTTCAAGGAAGAGCTGGTGCTCACCACCGAGCAGGTCACGCGCCTCGAGGAAGTGTTCCAGGCCCTGCAGCCCACGCTCAAGACCCAGAAGGAGACGCTGGACCATTTGGAGGCGAAACTCTCGAAGGTCCTCAACGATGCGCACGCCGACGAGGCGATGGTCCTTCAGGCGCTCGAAAAGGTCGAAGCCGCCCGTGGCGAGCTGAGCAAGTCCCGGACGTTGATGTCGTTCCGGATGCGGCGAATCCTGACCGCCGACCAGAACGTCAAGATGAAGGCGCTCCACGAGCAGTGGGAGCGGGAGCGCCGCAACCGATCCCCCCAGCGCAGTCGGAACAACCGGGGCCAGTAGGCCCTGCCGCACGGAAAGGGATATGAGCAAGACAGTCTGTTACGTGGCCGTGGTCGGCCTGCTCGCCGTGCCCGCGGCCGGTGCCGCGCAGTCGCGCACCACCGATGATGCGGGACGGCAGGAGGCTGTCGTTCGCGAGGCGATCGCCGGCTATACCGAGGCCCTGCGCTCGCTCGACGCGACAGGTCCGGATCCGGAGCAGTCGCCCATCGGCCGCCAGGCCCCAGGCGGCACCCGTGAGCTGACGCTGGAAGAAAGCGTCAATCTCGCGCTCGAGAAGAACCTGGAGATCCAGGTTTCGCGGCTCGAGCCGCAGTCCACCGACTTGCAGGTTGCCGGCTTCCGGAACACGTTCCGGCCGGTGCTGTCCACGACGTTCGGCCAGCGCGACGTCGTGAACCCGCCGACCAGCCAGCTGAACGGCGGCACCAGCGTCAACAACGGCACGACGACCTACAACTTCGGCGTGAACCAGACGGTGCCCTGGCTGGGCGGCTCCTATTCCGTCGGATGGACGAATTCGCGTTTGTCCACCAACAACCTCTTCGCCAACTACAACCCCAGCTACACGTCCACGCTGACGGCCGCCTACGTCCAACCGCTGATACGGGGGTTCAGGATCGACAACACGCGGCAGCAGTTGCAGGTGGCGCTCATCAACCGCGACATCTCGGACGAGAGCGTCCGGGCCACCGTGACACAGACCGTCGCCAACGTCCGGAACGCCTACTGGGACCTTGTTTTCGCACGCAGCTCCGTGGACGTGGCGCGCCGGGCGCTGTCGCTGGCGGATCGCCTCGTGGAGGACAACCAGGCGAGGGTCGAGGTCGGCACGCTCGCGCCGCTCGACATCGTCCAGGCGCAGGCCGAGGCGGCCACGCGACGCCAGGCGCTCGCCCTGGCCGAAGCCACGGCATCCACCGCGGAGCTCGCGCTGAAACGCTTCCTCGTCAACGGCACCGAAGACCCGCTCTGGAACCAGGAGCTGGTACCGGTGGATCTTCCTTCCCTCGAGCCGCCGCCGACCGACATCGAGGCGGCAGTGCGGCGCGCCATCACCGGGCGCACTGACATCATCACCTCGCGCAAAAACCTCGAGTCGAACGACGTCAACATCCGGTTCTTCAAGAACCAGTCGATGCCCGCGCTCGATCTGAATGCCAGCTACGGCGCGCAGGGCCTCGGCGGCACGCAGTTCATCCGGCAGGGCTCCGGCCTGGGCAGCCAGATCGTGGGCACCGTCCCGGGCGGCTACACCGATGCCCTCGGCCTGCTGTTCGACCGCGTGTATCCGACGTGGAACCTGTCGGTGACACTCAGCTATCCGCTGTTTGCGAACCAGGCCGAGGCGCAGCATGCCCGGGCCCGCGTGCAGCGGCAGCAGGCCCAGACGCGGCTCCGCGCTCTCGAGGTGCAGATCGCGGCAGAGGTGGCCAACGCCGCCTTCACCGTGCAGAGCAACCTGCGGCGCGTCGAGGCGGCCAGCGCCGCGCGCGAACTGGCGCAGAAGCGGCTCGAGGCCGAGCAGAGCCGGTTCGAGGTCGGCCTCACGACCAACTTCTTCGTCGTCCAGGCGCAGCGCGACCTGCGGGATGCAGAGAACGCCGAACTGCGAGCGCTGGCCGACTACCGGAAGTCGCTGGTGAACTACGAGCGGGCGCAGCAGGCGCCGGCCGGCGGCGGCGGGGGCGGCGGCGCGACGGGCAACAGCGGTTCATAACCGGGTAACGGCGGACGACGGAGCGATCGGACTCTTTATGCGCAAAGCGGCAATCCTCGCGCTCGTGGTGGTCATGGCGGGCGGCGCGGCGTACTACTTCGGCTTCTTCTCCCGCGATCAGGCTGCGGCGGCGGCCGGCGGTCCCGGAGCGGGCGGCCCGGGCGGGCAACGCCCAGGCGGAGGCGGGGGTGGCCCCATGGGCGGCGGCGGATTCGGCGGCGGCTTCCGCCCGCCGATGAGCGTCGAGATCGGCACGGCTTCATCCGGCAAGATTGGCGCGACACTCACCGTCGTCGGCAACCTCATCGGCGAACAGACCGTGGATGTCGCGCCGAAGACGGGCGGGCGCCTGCAGAGCATCAATGTCCAGCTCGGTGATCGCGTGCGGCGCAACCAGGTGATCGCGAAGATCGAGGACCTGGAGATCGTCGAGCAGGTCAAGCAGGCGCGCGCGTCGATGGAGGTGGCCAGGGCGACCATCCGGCAGCGCGAGGCCGACCTCAAGGTCGCCGAGGTGAACTTCGAACGGTCGAAGAACCTCTTCGGCCGCCAGCTGCTCGCCAAGCAGGCACTGGACGATGCCGAATCGCGTTACCTCTCGGCCCAGGCCCAGCTGGATCTGGCGAAGGCCCAGACGGAGCAGACCGGCGCCCGCATGGAAGAGCTCGAGATCAACCTCCGCAACACCACCATCGTCTCGCCGGTGGACGGGTTCGTCGGCCGGCGCAACGTGGATCCGGGCGCCTGGGTCTCGCAGAATGCGCCGGTCGTGTCGGTGGTGGACATCTCGCGCCTGCGCATCGTCTCCAACGTGGTCGAGAAGGACCTGCGCATGGTGAATGCCGGCGATCAGGCAGTCGTCGAGGTGGATGCGTATCCGGGGGAGAAGTTCAACGGGCGCATCGCCCGCGTGTCCCCGGTGCTCGATCCGTCCACGCGGACCGCCACGATGGAAGTCGAGATCCCCAACGTCGACTACCGACTGAAGCCCGGGATGTATGCGCGCGTCGCCCTCACGATCGAGGAGCGCGAGCACGCCTTGCTGGTACCGAAGGTCGCCGTGGTGGACTACGAGGGGCGGCGGGGGGTGTTCGTGGCCGATGCCGAGAACAAGGCACGGTTCATCCCCGTGAAGCTCGGGCTCGAGGACGCCGAGCGCATGGAGATCGTCGAAGGCTTGAAGGCCGGGGATCAGATCGTGACCAGTGGCGCGGGCTCGCTGCGCGCCGGCGACACGCTCCTGCTGCCCGGGCAGAATGCGGGCGGGCCGGGTGCCATCGACGGGCCCACCCCGGGCCGCCGGCCCGGCGCGGGGAACGGCGGGGGCCGTCCCGCCGCCCAGCGCGGACAGGGACAGCGGCCGCCCCAGTAGCCGGGCGTACCCCCGCCCACGGAAGACACTTCGTAGCCAAGGAACCCGTATGAGCATTCCTCGCCTCGCGATTCACCGGCCCGTGACGATGTTCATGATCAGCTTCGTCATCGTGCTGCTGGGCGCCATCTCGCTCACCCGGCTGCCGGTGGACCTGATGCCCGACACCGAGTTCCCGAGCATCACGGTGCGCGTGAGCTACGCGGGCGTCGGCCCGCTGGAGATGGAGGAGCTGGTCACCAGGCCGATCGAGCAGGCCGTCAGCGCCGTTGCGGGCCTGGAACGCGTGGAGTCGACCTCGTCGGAAGGCAGCTCGATGGTCCGGCTGAACTTCGCCTGGGGCACGGACCTCAGCGAGGCCGCCGACGATGTGCGGACCCGCGTGGATCGCGTGCGCGGCCGCCTGCCCGAGGACGCGGACCCGCCGACGATCTTCAAGTTCGACTCGACGGCCATGCCCATCATGGGCATCGGCGTGGAGGGTGACTACGACCTCGTGACGCTCCGCGAACTGGCCCAGAACGATTTGTCGCCGCGCCTCGAGCGCGTGGCGGGCGTCGCGGCCGTCACGGTGGACGGCGGCCTCCGCCGGCAGATCCGGGTGGACCTGTCGCGAGAGAAGATCACGGCACTGAATCTCTCGCCCGACCGCGTGGTCCAGATCCTGCGCACGGAGAACCAGAACATCCCGCTGGGCGAGGTGAACGACGCCGACCGCACCCTGCTCCTGCGCAGCCCCGGCCAGTTCACCAACCTCGAGGAAATCAAGAACACGGTCGTCCTCACCCGCGACGGCGTGCCGGTCTACCTGAAGGACATCGCCGAGGTGAAGGACTCGACCGAGGACCGCCGGTCGTTCACGCGCATCAACGGGCGCCCCGGTATCCGCATGCGCGTCACAAAGCAGTCCGGGACCAACACGGTGCAGATCGCCGAGGGCGTGCGTGCCGAGATCGAGCGGATCAACCGCGAGGTGTCCGGAATCAGGATGGAGGTGCTGGACGACCAGTCCAAGTTCATCGAACGCGCCATCCACAGCGTGCAGGAGCACGCGATGATTGGCAGCGTCCTGGTCATTGCCATCATCTTCCTCTTCCTGCGCGACCTGAAGTCCACGCTCATCATCTGCACGTCGATCCCCATCTCGGTCATCGGCACCTTCGCCTTGCTCTACTTCGGCGGGTACACCCTCAACACGCTCACCTTCGGCGGCCTGGCGCTCGGCATCGGCATGATCGTGGACGCCGCCATCGTCGTGCTCGAGAACACGTACCGGCACCTCGAGATGGGCAAGGACCGGATGACGGCCGCCATCGACGGATCGGAAGAGGTGTGGTCGGCCATCCTGGCCTCCACCCTCACCCATGTCGCGGTCTTCGTCCCGATGCTGTTCCTCACCGGCGTGTCGAGCATCATGTTCGGGCAGCTGGCGGCGGTGGTCTCGTTCTCGCTGGCGATGTCGCTGCTCGTGGCCGTGACCATCGTTCCCGTACTCTGCTCGCGGCTGCTGGACCCGCCGTCCCACGGGAAGGACACCAAGGGCGTCTTCGGGGCGATCAGCCGTGCCGTGGATCGGGGACTGGACGGCCTCGACGCCTTCTACGCCCGCTCGCTGCACACCGCCCTGCACCATCGCCCCACGGTCTTCGCCGTGGGATTCGCGCTGTTCGCCATCGCCCTGTTCCTGCTGCCCCGTATCGGGTTCGAGTTCCAGCCCAGCACGGACGAGGGCGAGGTGAGCGTGGACGCCGAACTGGCCGTGGGCACGCGCATCGAGAACACCGAGGCGGTCATCGTCCAGCTCGAGAACCGGATCCGCGAAGTGGTGCCGGAGGCGACGATGCTCATCTCGCAGGCCGGCGGGGGCGGCGGCTTCGGCAACTCGTCGACGCACCGCGGCAGCATCCAGGTCCGCCTGGTGCCGCGGACCGAGCGGCAGCGCAGCAACGAGCAGATCTCGATGGACCTCCGGCGGCAGCTCTCCGGCATCCCCGGCGTCGTCGTGCGCGCCCGGGCCTCCGGCGGTCAGAACATGATGCGCGGCATGGGCAACCAGGGCGGCGGCCGCCTGGCCGTGGAAATCATGGGCCACGATCTGGAGTCCTCCAAGCGCATCGCCCAGGACGTGAAGACCCTGCTCGACTCCACGCCCGGGGTGGCCGACTCGCGGCTCCAGCGCGAGGAGGGCCGGCCGGAACTGTCCGTCCGGGTGGACCGCGACAAGGCGGCGCTGCTCGGCATGACCGTCACCGGCGTGGCCAACACCATTCGCACGAACGTCGCGGGTACGCAGGCTGCGATGTTCCGTGAGTTCGGCAACGAGTACCCGATCGTCGTCCGACTGCGCGAGGAGGACCGCGAGGAGGTCTCCTCCGTTGGCGACGTCCTGCTCAGCACCCCCGCGGGCCAGGTGCTGCCGGCCAAGAACGTGATGGTCATCGACCGCGACACCGGCCCCGTCTCGGTGGAGCGCAAGAACCAGGAGCGCATCCAGCGCGTGTTCGCCGAGACGGAGGTCACTCTCAGCGAGGCCGTGAACAGCGTGCAGGCCCGCATCGGCGAGATCGAGGTGCCCAGGGACTTCGCGGTCGGGTTCGGCAACGAGGTGGAGGAGCAGGCGCGATCGTTCCGCGAGCTCCAGCTCGTGCTGATCCTGGCCATCGTGCTGGTCTACACGGTGATGGCCTCGCAATACGAGTCGCTGCGCGACCCGTTCATCATCATCTTCTCGATCCCGCTCGCCGCGATCGGCGTCGTCGGCATCCTGCTGCTCACGGGGACGGCCTTCAGCATGCAGGCCTACATCGGGGTCATCATGCTGGCGGGCATCGTGGTCAGCAACGCCATCCTGCTGGTGGACTACACCAACACGCTGCGCGAGCGGGACAAGATGCCCCTCCGGCAGGCCATCGAGACCGCGGGACGGCACCGGCTGCGCCCCATTCTCATGACCTCCACGTGCACGGCGCTCGGCCTGGTGCCGATGGCGCTCGGCATCGGCGAGGGCGCCGAGCTCCAGGCGCCGCTGGCCCGCGTTGTCATCGGCGGCCTGATGACCTCGACGCTCATCACGCTGGTCTTCGTGCCCGCGATGTACACGCTGTTCGAGGAGGGCTGGCGCGGGATCTTCAGGAAGGGCGCGGCAGCCCCCGAAGCAGCGCACTGACGGACTGCCCGGTCACCGGGTCCACCCAGTCACCCGCCACTTCCGCGAGCGGCACCAGCACGAAGCGCCGCTCGCGGAAGCGGGGATGGGGCACGACGAGCCCCTCCTCTTCCACGATCGCATCCCCGTACAGGATCAGGTCCAGGTCCAGCGTCCGCGCGGCGTAGCGGTAGGGGCGCGCGCGGCCGGCCTCCGCCTCAATCTGCTGCAGCACCGACAGCAGCGCGCGTGGTGGCAGCTCAGTCTCTCCCACGACAACGCCGTTCAGGAAGGCACCCTGCTCGTCGGGGACGCCCTCAGGCGCGGTTTCGATGAACGTGGAACAGCGGAGGCCGTGCAGGAGCGGACGGAGTCGCGAGAGGGCGAAGGCGAGACGGGCTTCGCGATGGCCGAGGTTGGATCCGAGGGCGATGGCCACGGGCACGCGCGGCGCGGCCACCTCGCCCTCGTCTATTCCATCCAGCGGGTGTCGGCAACGACGCCGCGGCGCTCGTTGATCGGCAGGTGCGTGCCGATGAGGTCCGTGCGCCCCGCGGCCGCCTGGTCGAACAGGCGCTTGTGCTCCAGCATCTCGCCCAGGATGATTTTCAGCATGCCCTTGTGCCGGGCGTGCGTGATGGTCTCGAGCCGGGGGCGCCACTGGTCCACGAACTGCTGGTTGGCGCGGGCGTCCTCGGCGGCAAGGGCCTTCCACGCATCCGCCTTCCCCGGCGCCGGCACGACGGGGCGGGCCGGGTCCGCGGGGATGGGCGCGCCCAGATCGAGCAGCGCGTGCTGCAGCCACGAGGCGTGGGTCTCCTCGCGGTTGATGATGTACTGGTAGGCGTTGTTCACGTCGTAGTCGCTGACGTGACGCGCGACCTCCTCGTGCCGCGTGAGCAGCGCGAGGCGGGCCATGTAGAAGTCGCGGATGAGCTGCCGCAGGTCGTTGGTCACGCCTTCTGCTTTTCCTTGCAGGTGATGCACACGCGCGTCCACGGGATGGCGTTCAGCCGCGCCTCGGCAATGGGCTCGCCGCAGTCGCGGCAGATGCCAAACGTGCCCTTCTCGATGCGGATGAGCGCCTCGTCAATCGCCTGGAGGATCTTCGCATCGGTCTGCTTCAGGCGCAGGTGAATGTGGACTTCGTTGTTGCCGGCCGCCTGGTCGGCCATGTCGCCCTGACGCCCGGTGTTGTGCTCCATCTGGGTCTGGAGGGGACGAAGGCCGGCGTCCTGGGCGAGCTCTGCCTTCTTCCGCTGCAGAGCGTCCTTGTAGACCGAAACATTCATCGACACGCTACTCCCTGTGTCACCCAGCCGTGTGGCGACAACAGTTAAGTCTATCACGGAGGGCCCGGCCGGCCCCGCCGCTACTCGGCACGGAGGGTGGCCAGGGGCTTGCGCTGCAGCACGTCCCAGCTGGCCGCGATTCCCACCACGGCGACCAGGGCAGCCGTGACGAGAACCCCCGCCGCGCTCAGGAGCGGCAGCGGGCGGAAGGGGATCTCCAGCGCAAAGCGCGAGATGCCCCACGTCAGGCCGATGGCGCCCAGCGAGCCGATGAGCCCTGCCAGCCCCCCGAGCAGGCCGTACTCGAGCAGCAGCACCGCCGTGATGAGGCGGCGCGTGGCGCCCAGGGTCTTGAAGATGGCCGCCTCGTAGATGCGGCGGAACTTCGTCATGGCGACGGCGCCAATGAGGATGAGCAGCCCGCTCAGGACCACCAAGGATCCCACCACCGTGACCGCGAGCGTGACGTTGTCCACGACCGCCTTGATGGTCTGCAGGATCTCCCGCCCGTCTATGACGGAGACATTGGGCGCCACGGCCACCAGGTCGGCCTGCAGGCGGCCGCGCGCCGTCGCATCGGACGGCCCGCGGAAGAACGCGATGGACGCATGCGGCGCGCGGTCGAGCACGCCCGGGCGGAACACGAACATGAAGCCGCCGGCGCGGCTGTCTGACCACTCCACGTGGCGCACGCTGGTGACCCGCGCCTCGATGACGCGGCCCAGCACGTCGAAGCGCATGGTGTCCCCGATGGCGATGCGGAACCGATCCCGGATGCTCTCCTCGATGGACACCTCGGTGACCAGGGGGGCGGCCCCCCCGCCATCGGGCGAGGCCGGTTCGGGCCCGCTCCAGAACGCCCCCTCGAGGAGTCGTTCGTTGGCCTCGAGCTCCGTGCGGTAGGTGATGGTGTATTCGCGGGCCAGCGAGCCGCGGCCCCGGACGTCCTCGTAATTCTCCAGCTGCACGTCACGGCCCTGCACGCCGACGACGCGCGCGCGGAGCACCGGCAGGAGGCGCGGGGGCGGCGCACCGGGGTCCTGGCGCGAGATGACGAGCGCGCGGACGGCCTCCACCTGGTCGGCCTGGACGTCCAGCATGAACATGTCGGGCGCTTCGGGCGAGAGGTCCACGGCGAACTCGGCGATCAGGTTCTCCTGCAGCGAACGGACACCGATGATGAAGAAGCTGCCCAGTCCCACCGCGAGCAGCACGATTCGCGCCTGGCTGCCCGGCCGGCTCAACTGCAGCACGGCGTGCCGCAGCGGGAACCACCGCGACCGCGCCAGCGGGCGAATGAGTCGGATCATCAACAGTCCCGCCAGGTGCAGCACGAGCGCCGTCGCGGCGAAGCCCACGGTGACGACCAGCCCGATGCGCCACGAGCCCGCCTGCCACACCGTGAGGGCCACGAGCGCGGCCGCCACCACGCCGACGGTGGCGATCTGCACGGGGTCGCGCCGCGGTGCGGTCGCGTCATCTCGCAGCAGCCGCGACGGCTTGACGTGCCGCACGTCGAGCAGCGGGACCAGGGCGAAGAGCACCGACACGAGCAGCCCGATGCCGAGGCCCTGCAGCACGGCCGGCGCCGTCAGGCCGTACTCGATGGTCACGCCCGGGGTGGCCGCCGCGGCCAGCCATGTCGGGATCGCCGCGATTGCGCCAGCGGCCATCGCCACGCCCAGCAGGCTCCCGGCGATCCCCAGGATGATGACCTGTGCCAGGTAGATGGCCAGCAACTGCGACGAGCGCGCGCCCACGCACTTGAGCACGGCAATGCTGCGGATCTTCTGCTGGACGAACACGCGCGTCACGCTCGACACCCCGATGCCGCCCAGGATGACGATGACGAGGCCGACGAGGCTCAGGTAGTCCTCGGCCCGGGCGAAGTCCTCGCCGATGTCGTCCTCGGTCGCTTTGTAGGACCGCACCCGCGCGAACGCATTGGCGAAGTCGGCGCGAAGGGCGGCGACCAGCCCGTCGAGCGCGGCGTCGGGCACCTTCAGCAGCCGCTGGTACGAAGCACGGCTGCCGAACGCGAGCAGACCGGTGGCCTGCAGATCCTCGAGCGACACGAAGATGCGGGGTCCCAGGCTGAAGGCGCCGAGCCGGCGCCCGGGCTCGGCCTCGATGACGCCGCGGATGACGAAGCGTTTCGTCCCGATGAGCAGCCCATCGCCGACCCGCACTCCGAGCTGCGCGAGCAGCTCGGGCCGCACGAGCACGCCGAAGTCGCGCAGCAGGTCATGGGAGAAGGCCTGGCCACCGACAAGGGCCATGCGGCCGTAGTAGGGAAACCCCGGCTCCACGGCCCGCAGCTCCACCATGCGCGTCAGTCCCGCCTCCCCGTCCGCGGCGCGGACCATGGTGGCGATCTCCACCGACTGCAGGCTGTCGGCCCCGGCCTCGGCCAGGCGGCTCTCAACGACCTGCAGCAGGTCGGGGTCCAGCGCTCGGTTGCTGCTGATGATGGCGTCGGCCGTGATGAGGGCGCGCGCCTCCCCCGCAAACGTCTGGCGCACGCTCTGGATGACGGACCGGAGGGCGACGATGGCGCCCACGCCCACGGCGATGCAGACGAAGAAGAACAGCAGCCGGCGCCAGGACGACCGCATCTCGCGCGCGATCATCCGGGAGATGAACATCATCGGCCTGCGACCGCGCCTGCCACCGGGGCCTCGCCCACCGACCGCCCGTCTCTCAGCACGAGCCGCGCGTCGGCCACGGCCGCCACCGAGGGATCGTGCGTCACCAGCACCAGCGTCACGTTGCGTGTGCGCCGCACCTGCAGGAGCAGCTCGAGGATGTGACGCCCGTTGGTGCTGTCGAGATTGCCCGTGGGCTCGTCGGCCAGGATGAGCGGCGGGTTGTTGGCCAGGGCGCGCGCGATCGCGATGCGCTGCTGCTCGCCTCCGGACAGCTGCGACGGGTAGTGATGGCCGCGGTCGTGGAGCCCCACCTCGTCCAGCAGCGCCTGCGCCCGCTCGGCGGCATCGCGCCGGCCCGCAATCTCCATGGGGACCTGGATGTTCTCGATCGCCGTCAGCGACGGCACCAGGTGGAAGAACTGGAACACGAAGCCGATCTTCTCGCCGCGCAGCCGCGCGAGCGCGTCCTCGTCGAGCCTGGTGATATCGACGCCGTCGATCAGGATCTCCCCCGACGTGGGCGCATCGAGGCCCGCGATGAGGCCGAGCAGCGTGGACTTGCCGCTGCCCGAGGGGCCGATGATGGCCAGGCACTGGCCATCGGGCACGTCCAGCGTGAGCGGATGAAGGATGGTGAGCGGATGGTCGCCGCTCTGCACGGTCTTGCTGACACCTCGAAGCGCAATCATCGGGTTCCCGCGGCCGCTTTCAGAACGGGCTCGAGGGCGCGCCACACCGTGTCGGCCACCAGGCGCGCGCCCTCTTCATTAGGGTGAATCCCGTCGGCCTGGTTGAGCGCCGCCTCGCCGGCCACGCCCTCGAGCAGAAAGGGAATCAGGACCACGTCGTGCGTACTGGCCAGGTCGCGATAGACGCGGCGGAATCGCGCTGTGTACTCGGGACCGTTGTTCGGAGGGGCCTCCATGCCGGCCAGGATCACCGAGAGGCCCTCGCGCGTGCCTCGCTCGACGATGGCCGTCAGGTTCCGCTCGAGGTCCTCGATCGGCAGCCCACGGAGCGCATCGTTGCCGCCGAGCGCCACGACCAGCACCCGCGGGTTGCCCTCGAGCGCCCACTCCAGTCGCCGGAGCCCCCCGGCCGACGTGTCTCCGGACACGCCGGCGTTCACCACCTGGAAGTTCAGACCGCGTTCGTCGAGCCGCTGCTGGATGAGGGCGGGAAAGCTCCGAGTGGTCTCGAGGCCCAGGCCGGCGGTGAGGCTGTCACCCAGGATCACGATCTCGGGCCGGCGCTCCGACGGCGCCAGGGCGGACGCCGGCTCGGCCGGGGCCGCCGCCCGCGACTCGATCGGGGCGCTCGAGGGCCGGGGCGCCGAACAGGCCCAGCCAAGCGCGCATCCCAGCGCCAGACACGAAAGGAGAAGCGACGTTCGCACGTGACCTGTTCTCCTGATTATACGAACGTCGACCGGCGCGCGATGCGGGCTCAGTCTGCGGCGATGACCAGGGCCGTGGCGTTGTCGGAGGTGAGGCGGGCCAGGGCCGTCTGCACCAGGGCTTCGGCCACGTGATCAGGAGGCCCGCCGGCCCGCATCACGGTGGCAATGGCGGTGTTGTCGAGCCACCCATGGATGCCGTCGCTGCAGAGCAGCAGGCGATCCCCGGGGAGCAGCCTCTCCTCGCGGGCTGTGGGCCGGACGTCCTCCCGGGTCCCGACCACACTCGTGAGCACATGTTTCATCGGGTGCGTCGAGTCGGCACGATCCGCATCCTGCACCCCCATCACGGCGGAGAGCCAGGTATCGTCGCTGGTGAGCTGCACGAGCTCGCCGTTCCGCCAGCGGTAGATCCGGCTGTCGCCGACACCCACCATCACCGCGCGGTCGCCGTTGACCAGCACGGCCACCACCGTGGTTCCCATGCCCTCGAGCGCGGCATGGGTGCAGCCCTCCTGGTACACGCGGCGATTGGCCAGGCGGACCGCGGTCAGCAGCCGGTTCGCGTCCACGGAGTACGCCGGCTCGAAGGCGAACGGCCACGTGAAATCGCTGGTCTCGGCGGTTTCGGCGATGAACTCGCGGATGGCCTGGATGGCCAGGTGGGAGGCCACCTCCCCGGCGTTGTGGCCACCCATGCCGTCGGCCACGACGAACAGGCCGAGGTCCAGGTCCCATTCGATCCAATCCTGGTTGAGGGCGCGCGGCCCGGTGTCGGTCCGGCCGCCAGCGGTGACAGTCATGAAGGTTCGGGGATTATACGAGATGGATACTTGGTATACTCGCCGGCGTGCTGACCCCGGCCCTGCAGCCCGTGATGGCCCGAGCGGCAGCCGCGGTGGAGCGCGGCCACGCGGCGGCGGCCGTGGACCAGCTGGCCCCCCTGCTCCGCAGTTCGGCCTCACTGACACTGGCCGACGAGCTGGCCATCCGATCGGCGCTGGCCGAGGCATACTTGCTCCTGGGCGACCTCGCCCAGGCCAGCACCGCGGTCGGCCGTTCGCCAGACACGATTCGCGAGCCCATTCCGCCGGTCATTCTCTCAAATCTCTGGCGTGCGCACGGCCGCGTGGCATTCGCGCGCGGAGAACAGTCGCGCGCCATCGCCCTGCACAGCCGGGCGCTCAAGCAGGCCGAGAGCGCACACGATTCCCGCGCGATTGGCCTGGCGCATTTCTGCCTCGGGCAGTGTTATCGGCAGGTCGGCGACATGTCGATCGTCCGTGAGCACATCGCCGAGGCGGCCGCGGCGCTGCACGCCGCCGGCGACCGCCGCTTCCTCGCGCAGGTGCACTCGCTTTCCGCCACCATGCTCGCCCAGACGGGCCGCTACGACGAAGCCGCCTCCGCCCTGCGGCAGGCCGAGCGCCTGGCCACCACGCTCCAGGCCGATGACGTGCTGGCGACCGTGTACGGGAACCAGGCCAACGTGGCGCTGATTCGCCATCGCTACGAGCAGGCCCAGGCGCTGGCCGAGCGGGCCGTGGCGCTGCACGAGGGCCTGGGCCAGGGCCCGGGGCTGTCGGTGTCGCTGGCCACCCTGGGACAGATCTACGTGCGGCTCGGCAACCTGGAGCGCGCCGACGCGGTGCTGCACCGCGCCCTGGACGTCCGCTGCGCCGTTCAGTTCCACGAGACGACAGGGGCGGTCTACGACACGCTGGCCCAGATGTCGCTGATGCGCGGCGATTACGAGAACGCGGCCGAGTACCTGCGCCGCGCGGCCGAGGCCTTTGGCGCCTACGGCCGCCACACGAGCCGTTGGTACGAGTGGTCGCTGCGCGTCATCACGGCGCGCCTCGCAACGCGGCGCGGGAACCCGGACGAGGCGCTGGCCATCGCCGACGAGATTGCGCGGTCCCCGGCGGCACCCCCGGCGGAAGCCATCGAAGCCGAGTTGATTGCCGCCGAGGCGCTGCTCTCCGCCGATCGCATCGACGAGGCCGAGCACCGCCTCACCCAGGTGGAGGGACGGCTGGATCCGCGGACCACGCCCGGTGCGTGGGGCGAGTTCCTGCGCCTGCGCGGCGGGCTGCGCGCGCGCCAGTCGCGCGCCACCGAGGCGTACCACGACATCGCGCAGAGCTCCAGCGTCTTCGAGCTCGTCGGAGAACGCTACCAGGCCGCGGTCAGCCAGCTCGCGCTGGCCCGGCTGGCCGGCAAGGCCGGAGCCAAGTCCACCTCCGAGCGCCACTATCACTACGCGGCACAGGTGTTCCAGTCGCTCGGCGCGACCCGCGACCTGGACGAGGTGCGGGCGGCGATGAACGAGGCACCCACACCGGGCACCGGGGAATACGTCGGCTCCCCGGCCGATGCGGACGATGCACTCGTGAAGCGGCTGGTGGATGCGGCCGTGCTCCCCGACCTTCTGGCGCGGGAGCTCGCGGCCGCCATGCTCGAGGCCGTGGGCGCGGACCTCGCCGCGGTGTTCGCCCAGCTGCCGGGTGGCGACGTGCGCGTCATCGCCTTTGCCGGCACCGACGCCGAAGGGGCCCGCAGCGTGGCCCGGCTCGCAGTCCAGGGCGCCGCCTACGGCACCGGCGCGCTCATCGTGGAGCCCGTGGGCACCGAGCCGGACGGCCCGAGGTTCGTGGTGATTGGATCGTCGAGCCCGGTCGGCCATCCGGCCATGCGCCGCGTCCGGATGATGGCCGCGGTGGCGCGGCAGGGGTTCGACCTCTGCGGGGCGAGAGAACATGGTGCGCCGGCCGTGGACCAGGCGGTGGAGCGGCCTCTCGAGCCGCTGCTCCCGGGCTTCGTGTGCGCCAGCGCGCCCATGCACCGCGTCGTGGACCAGATCCAGCGCCTGCAGGGTAACGACCTCACGGTGCTCATCACGGGCGAGAGCGGAACGGGCAAGGAACTGATCGCGCGGGCCATACACGTCGGGTCGCCCCGGAGCGCCGCCACGTTCCTCCCCTACAACTGCACGACGACCACGCGCGAGCTGGCCGACAGCCAGTTGTTCGGGCACCGCCGTGGGTCGTTCACCGGCGCCGTGTCCGATCAGCCGGGCCTGGTGCGCACGGCCGCGGGCGGCACGCTGTTCCTCGACGAAGTGGGCGACCTGCCGCTGGATGTCCAGCCCAAGCTGCTGCGCTTCCTGGAGCAGGGCGAGATCATGCCCGTCGGCGAGACACGCCCGCAGCGCGTGGACGTGCGCGTCATCGCCGCCACCAACGCCGATCTCGAGCAACGCGTGGCGGAGGGCAAGTTCCGCGAGGACCTCTACTACCGGCTCAGCGTCATTCGTATCCACGTCCCCCCCTTGCGGCAGCGGCGTGAGGAGATCCCGCATCTCAGCACCTACTTCCTCCGCGAGGCCTCCGAGCGCCTCGGCAAACCCGACGTGCAGCTGAGCTCCGACGTCCTGGACCTGTTCGCACAGTACTGGTGGCCGGGCAACGTCCGGCAGCTGCGCAACGAGATTCAGCGCGCCGTGGCCATGGCTCCCCCGGGCGGGCTCATCGGCCCGGAGCACCTGTCCGCCGATATCACCGCGGCGCCGGCCACTCGCCCTGACGTCAAGGGAGCCGGCCGTATCACGCTCCGGGGCGGCCAGACGCTGGCCTCGGTCGTGGACGACCTCGAACGGGAACTGATTCGCGACACCCTCTCACGGCACCGGGGCAACATCTCCGAGTCGGCGCGCGCCCTCGGCTTGACGCGGCGTGGACTTTACCTCAAGCTCAGGCGTCTCGGGATCGAAGGCGGACAGGAAGCGGTAAGCTAGTATCCAATTTCAGGCATATGTGGATACACACTATCCACTGCAACGCAAATTTGCAGTATCCATTAAGGCCTTTAGAGTCATTTTATTCACGTCAATAGGCGCTCACTGCACAGCTTAGCGCGTTGCACACAAAAACGGCCTGGAACTTGGAAAGAGTGCAAGCGTTGCTTTTCCTTGTTCGACCACGTGTGAACCGCAAAACCCTGGAGCGCCCCGTGATCAACACCATCCTTGCCCGGAGCCAGCGACCCGCCCCGTGCCCGAGCGCCAGCCTCGCCGTCCCGGCGCGCCTGACGTGGAAGGACGCCGGCGGCGCCGTTCGATTCACCTCGGTCCGCACCCGCGAGGTCAGCGAGGCTGGTGTCGTGGTCGAATGCGATGCGTCGGTGGCCCTGCCGCTCTACCGCCTCGTGCATGTGCAGGTCGAGAAGACCGCCCGCGACGTGAGCGGGCTGCCGCAGCAGCTGCGCGACGGGCGCGTGCTGTCGGCGGTCTGGCAAGTGGCCCCCTGCAAGCCGTCCACGGGAACGCCGGCGGGTTACGCGCTGCGCTTCATGACCGAGCCGATGTCCCGCGCCGAAGCGCGCCGGGCGTCCTAGGCTGCCGGCGCTTTCTTGCGCCAGTAGCGGGCGAGGCCGGCCCAGATTTGCTCGAACGGCGCCGCCAGTTCGAGCGCCACGGCCTCGCGCTCCGACAGCACCTGCCGCGCCTCGGCGCGCATGTGCGCGACAAAGACCGCCGCTCGCGCTTCGTCCGTGTCCCCCACGGCGAGCGAGCGGGCCACGGCGTCTGCCGTGCGGGTCAGCACTTCACGATAGTGCGCCAGGTGCGCGCGGGCCGCGCCAGCGGGCCCGAAGTGTGTGAGGAAGAGGGCCGCGGGCTGCCAGGCTTCGATGTGGCCGAGGCTGGCCTGCCACAGTTCCACGTCGATATCCGGCGGGGGCGTGGCGGCAATGGTGTAGTCCCCCGCCGTCCGGATGCCGCACGTATCGCCGACGTAGGCGGTGCCGTCCGATTCATCCAGGTAGCTGACGTGATGGACTGCGTGTCCCGGCGTGTAGGCCACGCGTACGGGCCGCCCGGCCACGTCGAGCCGCTCCCCACCGACGAGGGCGGTCACCCGATCCGCAGGCGCCGCGTCGAACCGGCCCCAGAGCACGTCCATTCGGTCGCCGTACAGCCGCGTGGCGCTCGCCAACAGCTTCGAGGGATCCACCAGGTGCGGCGCCCCACGCTCATGAACGAACGCGCGGGCTGCGGGCACGCGGGCGAGGATGGTGCCCGTCGCGCCCGCGTGATCCAGGTGGATATGCGTCAGCAGAATCGTCCGGACGTCGGCCAACGCGCCGCCGATGCCGGCCAGTCCGGCCTCGAGGGCCGGGAGGCACGAGGTCGGCCCGGGATCCACGATCACCAGGCCTCGAGGTCCACCCATGACCGCCGAGGCGATGACGCCCTCGCGGCCCTGGAAGCGCAGGTCGATCAGTTCCATAACGTCATGTCGGGAGTCGGGAACCGGGAGTCGAGAACGGGCTGCCGAGCGACCGAGGACGTCACCCCGGGAAGCCGCGTCAAACGGGGCCCGCGGAAATCAGTCGTGGTAGCTCAGCGCGCGCACCTGCGCGGTGTAGCGGCCGTCGGGTTGCGGCATGAATACCCTGCATTCGCACAAATCGCCGCCATAGACGTGCAGCGTGAGCGAGGGCCGGTCCGAGAGGGCGTTGACGATGACGTGGTAGTCGGTGGGCGGTATCAGCCTGCCCGCCGTGCCGACGCCGGCCAGCAGGGTGTCCCGCTCGGCCACGGCATACTGCCCGCCGCCGACAGGCGCCACATCGTACTGCGTGACGGCGATCTGCCCTTCCACCACGCCCTCCACACACCAGAGGCCGCCGTGATCGTGCACGGGCGTCCCCTGACCCGGGCCCCACGTCATGACAATGGCCGTATAGCGCCCGGCGGGGTCGCGGTGCAGCAGGCGTCGCGCGTAGGTGTCGGGGCGTGCCCGCCGGAAGTGGTCCGGCAGGGCCACGGCGCCGCGCGCCAGCAGCTGCTCGAGATCGGCCTTCACCAGCGCGGTGATGGCGTCGAACGAACCCGCCTCGACCGAGCGGTCCAGGCGCGCGATGAGCTCCGGACAGGAGACGTCCATGCCCGCTAGCCTACCGCTTCACGTTCGCGGGGGACAACAGGGGCTTGGGGCTTGGGGTCTTGAGGTCTTGAGGTCTTGGGGTCTTGAGGTCTTGAGGTCTTGGGGTCTTGAGGTCTTGGGGTCTTGAGGGCTTGGGGTCTTGGGGGCTTGGGGGCTTGGGGGCTTGGGGGCTTGGGGTCTTGGGGGCTTGGGGGCTTGGGGTCAGCGATAGCGCGCGTAAAGGTACTGGTCGACGATGACACCGTCCTTGATGGCACTGCGGTGCAGATGGCCCTCGCGCACGTAGCCGGCCTTTTCGAGCACGCGGATGGACGCCGCGTTGCCGGCGAACGGCACCGCGAAGATGCGCGAGAGATCGAATAGGCGGAATGCGCGCGCGGTGACCGCGTCGAGCGCCGCTGTCGCGATGCCGCGGCCCCAGAAAGGCTCCCCCAGCCAGTAGCCGACCTCCGCCGATTCGCGCTCGACGTCCTGACCCACCTCCAGGCCGATGCCGCCGACCCCACGGCCTTCCACCGATATGGCCCAGACGGTAGGGGTTTGCTGCCGGGCGAGCCAGCTGAGGAAGCCGCGGCCGTGCGCGGGCTCGTACGGATGGGGAAACCGGTCGCGAAGCTGGCGCGCCACGTTGGGGTTGTTGGCGTGTTGCACCAGTGAAGGCAGGTCGTCGGGCGCCCAGGGCCGCACGAGGGCTCCGGCGACTGGCAGCGCCCACGGCAACCCCATCTCTTCGGCCCTCACGCGGCTCGTCCCTCCGCCCGCGTACGGCAGCTGTGCGGGCGGGGGCATTCTATCGCGGTGCCCCCGCAGGGGCCGCGGATAGAATCCCCATCATGCACCCAGCGACCCGCGTACTCCTCCTCTGTTGCGCCCTGGTGCCTGCCGCATGTTCCGGACCGGGCACGCCCGCCCCGGCGGCCACGCCGGCGCCTCTCGTGTCGGGGATCGATCTCAGCGCCGCGGACAAGGGCGTCCGCCCGAAGGACGATCTCTTCCGTCACGTGAACGGCGCGTGGCTGGCGCGCACGGAGATTCCCGCCGACAAATCCAGCTACGGCGCCTTCGACATGCTCTTCGACAAGTCGCAGGAGGACCTTCGGGCCATTGCCGAGGCCGCCGCGCGAGCCGCCGACAAGGCACCCGGCTCGGACACGCAGAAGATCGGCGACTTCTACGACAGCTTCATGAACGAGGCCAGGGCCGACGAGCTCGGGCTCGCGCCACTCGCCGACGAGCTGGCCGCCATCGACGGGATCAGGACGAAGGCCGATCTCGCCCGGCACTTCGCACGGTTCTTCAAGATGAACCTGATCAACCCGATCGTCGGCTTCGTGGACGGCGATGCACAGGAGCCCGGTCGCGAGATTCTCTATCTCTACCAGGGCGGCCTGGGCCTGCCCGATCGCGACTACTACCTGCAGGACGAGGCCCGGCTGCGCGAGTACCGGGAGCAGTACGTCGGCTTCATCTCGAACATCCTGAGGATGGCCAATCAGCCGTCGCCGGGCGCCGCCGCGCGCGAGATCTTCATGCTCGAATCCCGCCTCGCGCGCGCGCACTGGACCAACGTCGAGAGCCGCGACGCGGTGAAGACCTACAACAAGGTGGCCATCGCCGACCTCGGGCGGCAGTTCCCCGGCTTCGATTGGCCGGCGTGGACCGATGAGCTCGGCATCAGCGGCGCGCCGGCCGTGGTCGTCAACCAGCCGAGCTATATCAAGGCCTTCGCGACGGCCGTCAACGACACGCCCGTCGACCGGTGGAAGCCGTACCTGAAGACCTCGATCATCAACGGCTTCGCGCCGTACCTGAGCAAGGCGTTCGTGGACGCCGAGTTCGGTTTCTACGGGCAGACGCTCCGGGGCGTGAAGGAGATCCAGCCGCGCTGGAAGCGCGCCGTCAACACGATCAACGCCAACATGGGTGAGATGCTCGGCCGGCTCTACGTCGAGAAGCACTTCAGGCCCGAGGCCAAGGCCCGCATGGAGCAGCTCGTCGAGAATCTGCGCCTGGCGTACCGTCAGGGAATCGACGGGCTCGACTGGATGAGCCCCGAGACGAAGACACAGGCCCAGGAGAAGCTGGCGAAGTTCCGCCCCAAGGTCGGCTATCCGAACAAGTGGCGTGACTACTCGAAGCTCGAGGTGAGGAAGGACGATCTCCTGGGCAACGTGATGCGCGCCTTTCGCGTCGAGAACGAGTTCCAGCTGGGCAAGGTGGGCAGGCCCATCGACCCCGACGAGTGGGGCATGACACCGCAGACGGTAAACGCGTACTACAACCCGGTCCGCAACGAGATCGTCTTCCCTGCCGCGATCCTGCAACCGCCCTTCTTCGACATGGCGGCGGACGACGCCGTGAACTACGGGGCGATTGGCGCGGTCATCGGCCACGAGATGGGCCATGGCTTCGACGACCAGGGCCGCCATTACGACGCAGCGGGAGCCCTGCGGGACTGGTGGACGAAGCAGGATGCCGCGGAGTACGAGAAGCGCGCGAAGGTCGTCGTCGATCAGTACAACGTGCTCGAGCCGCTCCCGGGCGTGAAGGTGAACGGCGCGCTCACGCTCGGCGAGAACATCGCGGATCTCACGGGCCTGGTCATCGCGCACCGCGCCTTCCGGATTGCCCTGAAAGGCCAGCCGGCGCCGGAAATGGACGGACTCACCGGCGACCAGCGCTTCTACATCGGCTGGGCGCAGGCATGGGCGGGCAAGCGGCGCGACGATGCGCTGCGGCAGATGGTGATGACCAACCCGCACGCGCCGGAAGAGTACCGAGCCAACGTCCCGGCCCGCAACGCGGAAGGCTTCTACGAGGCGTTCGGGGTCACGGAAAAGGACCGCATGTACCTGCCGCCCGACCAGCGTGCCAGGGTCTGGTAGCGGCAGGCTCGCTCATTGACGATTGCCAATTGGCGATTGAGCGATTCAATGACGATCGAGTGATTGGGGCATTGGGCATTGGATTGAGGGATTGAGTGATTGGGTGATTGGGTGATTGGGTGATTGGGTGATTGGGTGATTGGGTGATTGGGTGATTGAGTGATTGGGTGATCGGGGAAATCCCGAGTCGCCGACGCCCCCATCGCCCGATCGCTCAATCCGAATGCGCAATCCCCAATCGCCAATCGCCCAATGAATCGCTCAATCGCCAATCGGCAATCGCCAATGGGCGCCCTCACCGCGTCGCGCCGAACGTGTCGCAGTCCTCGATGCGGCCGGAGGTGAGACCCCGGCGCAGCCACTCGGCGCGCTGCTCGGAGGTGCCGTGCGTGAAGCTCTCGGGCACGACGCGGCCCTGCGTACGGCCCTGGATGCGGTCGTCACCGATGGCCGCGGCGGCACGGAGGCCTTCGTCCACGTCACCCGGCGAGAGCAGGCTCTGCTGTTCGGCGAAGTGGCCCCACAGCCCGGCGAAGCAGTCGGCCTGCAGTTCCAGGCGCACCGACAGGGCGCTGGCCTGGGCCTCTGACGACTGCTGCTGCAGGCGGGTGACCTGGGCGTTCACGCCCAGCACGTTCTGCACGTGGTGGCCCACCTCGTGCGCCACGACGTACGCCTGCGCGAAGTCGCCGGGCGCGCCGAACTGCTGGTCCAGCTCGCGGAAGAACGACAGGTCCAGGTAGACCTTGCTGTCGGCCGGGCAGTAGAACGGTCCCGTCGCCGCCGATGCGAAGCCACAGGCCGACTGGACCTGCCCATCGAACAGGACGAGCACCGGCGGCTGGTACCGCTCCCCCGCCCTGGCGAAAATCTGGGCCCACGTGTCCTCGAGATCGCCCACGACCTTGCTGATGAACACCGACTGCGGATCGTCGCCCCCCGTGCCGGTGGGCACGCTCTCCACGGGCGCCCCGCCGGGCAGCGCGTCGGTCATCTGCAGGAGCGATAGCGGGTTGGTGCCGGTCAGCCACGACACGATCAGGATGATGAGGATCATCCCGATCCCCCCGCCGCCGATGCCGACCCGGCCGCCCACGCGTCGGCCCCGGCGATCTTCGATGTTCGTGCTCTGCCGCTCGTGCTCGAGGCGCATCGCGGCAGCTTACACCAACGTGCTATGATCGTGTGTTTGGGTTTCAGGAAACGAAGGCCGACCGAATGATTGCCGTCAACGACGTCTCGATGCGCTACGGGTCGAAGGTGCTCTTCGACGAGGTGACCACTGCTTTCCAGCCGGGCCGCCGATACGGGCTGACCGGCCCGAACGGGGCCGGCAAATCGACGTTCATGAAGCTGCTGACAGGCGAGCTGCCCCCGCAGCGTGGCACCGTCGTCCGGCCCGCGAAGCTGGGGGTCCTCAAGCAGGATCAGTTCGCCTTCGACTCCTACCGCGTCATCGAGACGGTGATCATGGGGAACCAGCGGCTCTGGGCGGCCCTCGAAGAGCGGGAGTTCCTGTACGCCAAGGCCGACATGACCCACGAGGACGGCATGCGGCTCGGCGAGCTCGAGGGTATCGTCGGGGAGGAGGACGGCTACACGGCGGAAAGCGACGCGGCCATCCTGCTCCAGGGCCTGGACATTCCCGACCAGTTGCACGAGCGCCACATGGCCGAGCTGCAGGGCGGCCAGAAGGTGCGCGTCCTGCTGGCGCAGGCCCTCTTCGGCCACCCGCAGGCGCTGCTGCTCGACGAGCCGACGAACCACCTGGACCTGGACTCCATCCACTGGCTCATCGACTTCCTGAACCGCTACGACGGCACGCTCATCGTCATCTCGCACGACCGCCACTTCCTGAACGCGGTCTGCACGCACACCGCCGACATCGACTATCAGACGATCATCACCTACACCGGCGGCTACGACGACATGGTGGTGGCCAAGACGCAGATCCGTGCCCGCGTCGAAGCCGACAACGCGCAGCGCGCGAAGAAGATCGCGCAGCTCAACGACTTCATCGCCCGATTCTCGGCGGGCACGCGGTCCAGCCAGGTGCAGTCGCGCCGCAAGGAGGTGGAGCGCCTGCAGACCACCGAGCTGGCGCGGTCCAACATCCAGCGCCCCTATATCCGCTTCGTCTCCGCGCGTGCCTCGGGCCGCCACGTCCTGGAATTCAAGGGTATTCGGAAGGCCTACGGCCCGCACGTGGTCATCGAGGGCTTCGACGCCATCCTGAGCCGCGGCGAGAAGGTGGTGCTGGCCGGCCGCAACGGCCAGGGCAAGACCACGCTGCTGAAGGCCTTGATGGCCGATGCGCCGGGCCTGCCCGCCTCGCCGGGCGACATCGACGCGGGCACGGTGAAGTGGGGGCACGAGGTGGCCATCGGCTACTTCCCGCAGGACCACACCGGCCTCATCGAGAAGGGCATGACCGCGGTCGAGTGGCTCCACCAGTTCGATCCGCAGGCCTCGCGCCAGGACATTCACGGCCTCCTCGGGCAGATGCTCTTCAGCGGCGAGGAGGGCCTGAAGCCCACCGAAGCCCTGTCGGGCGGCGAAACCGCACGTCTGCTCTTCTGCCGCATCATGCTGCAGAAGCCCAACGTGCTGATCTTCGACGAGCCCACGAACCACCTGGACCTCGAGTCGATCAACGCGCTGAACATCGCGCTGCAGAAGTTCGAGGGCACGGTGCTGCTGGTCACCCACGACCAGGACCTGATGGAAGAGGTCGGCACCCGCGTGTGGCACTTCGACAGCGGCCGCATCCACGACTTCAAGGGCGCGTACGAGGAATACGCCGCGTCAATGGCGTAGGGGCCTGGGGTCTTGGGGTCTTGAGGTCTTGGGGTCTTGGGGTCTTGGGGTCTTGGGGTCTTGGGGTCTTGAGGTCTTGAGGTCTTGGGGGCTTGGGTCTTGAGGTCTTGGGGTCTTGGGGTCTTGAGGTCTTGGGGGCTTGGGTCTTGGGGTCTTGGGGGCTTGGGTCTTGGGTCTTGAGGTCTTGGGATCTTGGGTCCTGAGATCTTGAGATCTGCGTAATCTGCGTAATCTGCGGCCCCTCTGCGGCCCCTCTGCGGCCCATCGACGTTGAGGGGCTAGAATCGCCAGATGCGGGAGCCCGTGGTTCGCGCGCTCGGCGCCGCTGTCTCGGTGGCCTATGCGTCCCTCATCGTCTGGCTCACCGCGTCGCAGCCCCAGTCGCTGGCCGAGGTCACCGGCGGCCTGACGGCGTCCATCGGGGCGTACCGCGTGGACGAGGTGGCCTTCGAAGACGGCCTCCGCTTCTTTCACCAGGACCAGTTCGTCGAGGCCCGCGCCGCCTTTCATCGGGCGGACGCCGCGGGCCGCGATCCGCGCACGCAGTTCTACATCGCGTACAGCTACTACCGTGAAGGCTGGGGCCGCCTGAGCCACGACGATGAGCTCTATCGGAAGGGGCTCGAGGCCGTGGATCGCGCCATTGCCGTGGCGCCCGACGGTCGCATCGTCGTGGATGATCCCGGGCTGCAGATGCGCACCGCGGACGAGCTGCGCGCGGAGCTCGCCGCCGGCACGACACGCGAGTGGTCGGACGCCAACCCGATGCGCGTGTTTCGAGGACGCAAGTGACCCCCGCCCGCGAGTCCATCACGCTGCCCGTCACGTTTCTCACCGTGGTGCTGCTCGGGGGCCTCCGCGTGGCGGACCGGGTGGCCATCGCGCCACCCACGCTCTTCTCCCTCGTCCTGGCCAGCCTCGTCGTGGGCGGGCTGGTGCAGAGCGGCGTGGTGGATCCGATGCGCCTGATGCGCGGGGATCGATCCGGACTGGCCAACGTCAACGGGCTCATGGTGATCCTCAGCACCTTTGCCGCCAGCGCGCAGGTGCTCTCGCTGCTCACGCCGGCCGCCGGCCTGCCGTCCATGGTGATGAGCCTCTTCTTCTTCGTCGCGATCCTGCAGCTGATGGCTGGCGCGCTCGACCGCCCGCGCTTCCTTCGGGTCTGGGCCGTCACGCTGCTGGCCGCCTTCACCATCAAGTTCGTCGTGCTCGCCGCGCTGTCGGGCCCGGCCGACGGCGCCGTGGCGCGCGCGCTGCAGCTGCTGTTCGAGGGGATCACGCTCGGATCCGTATCGCAGCCGGTGGAGGCACCCGCCTCCGGCTACCTCGCGTTCCTCGCCACCGCGCTCTACCTCTTCGGTCTCGTCCTCCTGCCGTCCGCGCAACGCCCAGCGCTGGTCGTGCGTCATTAGGGGCAGTGTCAAGGCTGCGATTCCGCAGCCGGTTCTCTTGTCGATTGTTCCTACCGGAGGTGTGTCCGATGCGTGCTCTTCGTACCCTGGCGTTCCTGATGCTGATGGCCGTGGCCACCGTGGGCTCGGCCGAGGCGGCGTCCCGTATCTTCGTCATCCATGGCATCCCCGGCGTCACGGTGGACGTGTATGCCAGCGCGGCCGGTGCCCCGATCCCGCCCACGCCCACCATCCCGGGCTTCGAGCCGAAGCAGATTGTGGACGTCCAGGCAGGTCCCGGCACGTTCGACATCCGCATCTACGTGCAGGGCGCGGACCCGCAGACGGCCACGCCGGTCATCGAGGTACTTGGTGCCGCCATCCCCGACAACGTGGAGCTGAGCATCCTGGCGCACCTCGACGCGAGCGCGGCGCCGACCGCGACGGTGTACCAGAACGACAACTCCCCCGTGCAGGCTGGCTGGGCCCGAGTGAGCCTGCGCCACGCGGCCGACGCTCCTGCGGTGCAGTTGACGGCCGGCGGCGTGCCGAAGCTGGCCCTCACCAACCCCTACTTCGGCGACCTGGAGGTGCCGGCGACGACCATCCCCCTCCAGCTGCAGGTGCCCTTCGAGGGGACGCCCATCACGCCGGTGGCGCCGCTCGCCTTCGCGTCGGGCACGCGTTACTTCGTCTACGCCATCGGCTCGGTGGCGGGCGGGACGTTCGACTTCATCCTGCAGGCAGTGCGCTAGTGGTCGATTGAAGTGAGAAGTGAGAAGTGGGAAGTCCGAAGGGAGGCACGAAGAGCCTGGTGGCTCGTTCGGCGCCCTCACTTCCGGGCTCTTCCTTCTCACTTCACACTGCTCGCTTTCCGGGCTAGGGAATCCCGCCCGGCCGTGTCATAATGGTTTCCATCACGAGGAGACTTGAGCGCAGGAATAGAAGTTTGCCGTTGCCGATTTCCCGGCCGTTGAATTTCCCTCAGTAAGAGCGTCCTTCACGCTCCAGCCCATTTAGCTTGAATCCAGCCAACCCGTTTCGCCGTTCGCGGCGGCCCGAGGCCCCGCGACGCGGTGGCCGTCCGTCGTTTCGCTCGAACAAGAGCTTCACGCGCCCGCAGGCGCCCCCTCCGCCGGTCTTCGAATCGGCGCCCTTCGACGCCTCGCCCGTGGACTTCGCGACCCTGGGACTGGACGCGCGCCTCTCGCGCGCGATTGCCGACCTCGGCTTCACCCAGACCACGCCCGTGCAGAGCGCGGTGTTCCCCACCGTTGCCGCCGGTGAGGACCTGATTGCCTGCGCGCAGACGGGCACTGGCAAGACCGTCGCCTTCCTGCTGCCGACGCTGCAGCGTCTGCTGGCCAGCCCCGCGAGCCGTCGCGGCCATCGCGTGCTGGTCCTTGCGCCGACACGCGAGCTGGCCGTGCAGATCGAGGACGACGTGCGGTCGCTCGTGAAGTACGCGCGGCTGTCTGGCGTCACAGTGTGCGGCGGCATGAGCATGGGTGCCCAGGCTCGCGCGCTTCGCGCCGGCGTAGACATCGTCGTCGCCACGCCCGGCCGGCTGCTGGACCACATCACCAACGGGGTGGCGAGATTCGACCAGCTGAGCGTGCTCGTGCTGGACGAGGCCGACCGCATGGTGGACATGGGCTTCTGGCCCGACGTCCGCCGCATCGTCGAGACACTCCCAGCGGAGCGCCAGACGCTCCTCTTCTCCGCCACCACCTCGCACGACGTGATGAAGGCGGCGAAGGAGATTATGCGCGCGCCGAAGATGATGCAGGTCGGCAAGAGCGGCGGGCTGGCCAGCACCATCACCCACGTCAGCCATCAGCTGCCCACCGACGCGAAGGCGGGCTGGCTGGACAGCTTCCTGGCGAGGACGCCTCAGCACGCGCTGGTGTTCGTCCGGACCAAGCACCGCGCCGATCGGCTGGTGCAGACCCTGGCCGCGCGCGGGCATCGTTGCGCCCCGCTGCACGCCAACCGCTCGCAGAGCCAGCGGCATGCCGCCGTGCAGGGCTTCAAGTCGGGCCACGTGCGCGTGCTGGTGGCCACCGACATCGCGGCGCGAGGCCTGGACGTGGACGGCATCGGTCACGTCATCAACTTCGAGCCGCCGACCACGGTGGATGCGTACGTCCATCGCGTGGGCCGCACGGGCCGCGCGGAAGCCAGCGGCACCGCCGTCACCCTGGTTGCGCCCGAAGAGCGTGGCGCGATGAAGGCCATCGAGCGCGCACTGAAGCTGCAGACCGTACCGGCGGCAACGCTGGCCTAGTCACACGTCGTCCGGGCTTGGCGCCCGACGACGTCCCGCACCCGTCGCGTGTGCTAGCCTCGGCACGCGATGGCGCATTCCCTTCCACACCTCTCGCTCCGGCAAGGGCCCTCACACTCGGTGCCCCTCGCCGGCGCGAGCGCCGTGGCCGCCAGGCCCGGCGTGATGTTCCTCGCGGAAGACGATGAAGGCATCTACAGGATGCAGCGTGGGCGATGCACGCTGTGGGCGGGCCGCCCCCTGCACGCGGCGCTAGGCGACCTCGAAGGCCTGGCGATGGACGAACGGTGCGGTGTCATCTGGGCACTGGCCGAGGAGTCCGGCGAAGTGGTGGCATTGCCGCTTCGAGCTCGGCGGCGTACGGCGCGGGTCATCGGCCGGCTGCCCCGTCCGGGGCGCGCGAGGAACAAGGGGTTCGAAGGCCTGGCCTTCATACCCGCGGCCGTCTCCCCTAACCGACGCGATTCGCTTGTCGCGGTGCACGAGGGCAAGCCGCGCCGCGTGGCGGTCTTCTCGTTGCCAGATCTCGAGGAGACGCACCACTTCAAGCTGCCCCGGGAGGCGAAGCGCGCCCTCGACGATCTCGCGGACGTCACGGTGGACCCGATCACCGGCGCGGTGCTGTTGCTCTCCGAAGAGAGCCGCCGCATCGGCGTGTTCGGCATGGATGACGGGGGCCTCGAGATGACCGATGCCGTCGAGGTGCGAGTAAGGCGCCAGGCGCGTCCCGAAGGCCTGGACTTCGTGACGCCGTCGCGCCTGGTGGTGGTGACCGAAGCGCCTGCGACCGCCATCTACTTCCGCGTGACCCGCAAGCGCTGATCGCGCCGATCCCGGGTGCTATACTCGGCGCGCTCACACCCATCCGTGGAGGTTTCCTCATGAAGTTGCGTCTTCTTCCGCTCGCCCTCATTACCTTGTTCGCGGCCGCCGCACCCGCCGACGCACAGTCGCTCGGCACATTCCGCTGGCGGCTCGAGCCGTTTGGCGCCGTCCTCAACCTGAACGTCGTGCAGCAGGGGTCCATCTATCTGCTGAACGGATTCGAGGAGCAATGCGACAATCCGAGCCTGCCCGCCTGGGGCGTTGCCGTCCCCCAGGCGAACGGCAGCGTGATGCTCGGCATCACCACCATCACCAGCGGCGGCAACGGCCTGCACACGCGCGCGTCGATCAATCTGTCCGACTTCAGCGGCGGGTGGCAGGACAACGCGAACCAGACCGGCGCCTTCACGTTCAATCCTGGTGTCTTTTGCCCGAATGGCCCCCGCATCACACCGCTCGAGCCCGATCAGCCCGCCGCGTCTGACGCCGCCACCACATCCGCGCTGGATGCGCTGAAGGCGGAGATGGACGCGCTGCGCAGGAAGCTGGCGGAGTTGGAGGCGAAGAAGCCGTAGCCATCCACGGCCGTCGAGTGAGGCGCGCGGCTGTCCCCGCCCGCGCGCCCATCTCCGTGGCGGCTCCTCCGCGTCGTTTTCGATTGCTCCTGTAGACGCTTCCTTCGAACAACCGAGGGCGTTCTCGAGGAGCCCCCCGTGATCATCCGTCTGATCGTCCTCTCCGTCCTGGCTGGATCCCTGCTCGCCTCCACCGCCTCCGCGCAACCGCAGATCGGAGTGTCCACCTCCATCGCGGCTCCCGGTGAGCGCGTGACGGTCACCGTCACCGGCGCCGCTGGCGAGTTCTACGCGGTGCTCGGCAGCACCGTGAACGCCGGCTTCAGCTACGCCGGTGTCCCGCTCGGCGTCGGCAGCGACGTCGTCATCCTCGCACAGGGCGTGCTGGGCGCCAGCGGCGAGGTGTCGGTCGAGATCGCGCCGCCGTTCACAGGGACCACCCTCGATCGCTATTACCTGCAGGCGGTCACGTCCACCTCACAGAACTTCGTGCCTCCGGTGCCGTCGCCGTCGCGCGCCGTGCGCAACGGTGACCTCGTGCTCGGATTACCAGGAACCGTCGGGCCGGAAGGCCCCCCCGGACCGCCGGGGCCTCCGGGACCGGCCGGGGCGACCGGTCCCGTCGGTCCCCAGGGCGAGCCAGGGGCGCCGGGGGCATCCGGCCCTCAAGGCCCCGCAGGCCCGATGGGCCCATCGGGCCCGGCGGGGACCACCACCCTTCGCACCCGGACCCAGACGGGCCTGGCCCAGGCGCGGCTCGGCGGGAGCGCAGTCGTCTCCTGCGAGCCTGGCGAGGTGGCCACTGGCGGCGGGGCGCACGCCGGAGGCCAGCCCGGGGTGCACCTGACCCAGACCACACCTTACCCATTACCGGAGGAAGGACAAGCGCCAACCGGGTGGTTCGCCAGCTTCGAGAACTCGACCGACACGAACCGCGACATCTTCGTGTATGCGATCTGTGCCGTGCCGTAGCGTGACAGTGCCCGGGTCGCGCTGATTCGCACTGGTGCCGACGCTCGAGTCTTCCTGACCTTCGTGTTCCGGGTTCGTTGAGGACGCGCTGCGACAGAGGAGACGTGGTGCCGGGGGTGGGAATCGAACCCACACGACCCTTACGGGTCTCGGGATTTTAAGCCCGATCAGGCTGTCCGCAGAATTGGGTGATCTGCGGCGGTCACTGCGGCGTTAGGTTGGCCGCTGTTGGCGGGTGTTGTGCCCTGCTCGCTGCCCGCGATGACAGTTTCAAGGGCAGCAGCAGCCTGGTTGATTCTGTTCACGGCAACAGCCAGATCGTTCGGGCTCACGATGTTGTAGCGGTCGAACACGCTTCGCGTCTTATGCCCAGTCAACCGCATCGCGATGACCTCTGGCACACCAGCGCGAACCAAGTTCCGAACGGCAGTGCGACGAAGATCGTGCGGGATGCGTCCTGGTGTCCCTGCCTTGATGCACGCTGACGACCAAGCCTTCCGGAACACGCTGATTCTGACTCCATCACGTTGAAAGACGTGTGGACAGATTCGGTCGGCCTGGCACAGTGCATCGTGCCCTGACTTCTGGACCTTCAGCAGCGATTCCAGGGCGTCCGTGAACGGGAAGGTTCGGCCGTCGCCGTTTTTCGTCGTTCCCGGATCCAGCCGGACTTCACGCGCGACGAAGTCAACGTGTGACCATCGGAGCGTCAGAACCTCACTCGGAATTCGCCAGCCGGTGATGTACGCGAATCGCACCACAGCGGCAACCTCGCCCGGAAGATGCTTCACCAACGCCGTGAACTGTTCGTCGCTGAAGAATCCCTGCCGCGCGTTTCGCTCCCTGGCCATCGGCAAGTGCGGGATGCTCGTCACGCGGCCTTCGCGCGCCAGCAGCCGAAATGCCCTCTTCAGAATGGCCATCTCTCGGTTGATGGTTGCCGGGGCAGCACCTTCCTGCTCCCGATGTCTGCGGTAGTCGCGTGCCTTTGTTGAACTGATCGCAGGAAGCCGCATACCGCCGAAGTACGGCCTCAAGTGCTGCTCGACACGGCGCTGGACATCCGCCAGCGACCGGTTCCCACGGTCACGGTAGTCCCCAACCACCGCCTTCATCGCATCCTCGAAGGTCGCTCGATAGTTGGCGGGGTGAACCGCGATGCCCTTGGCCACGTCGCCCTCTCGCTGCCTTAGCAGGGCCTCAGCCTGCCGACGAAGCCGGCACTTCGTGGCCTCCTGGAACTGCTTGCCGTCTCGGTAGTAGCGGATCGTCCACGTGCGACAGGTCCGCTCGTCACCGGTTCGTTTGTCTCGATATCTCTTCTGGAACACCATTCCCATCGCCGTCACCATCCTTTCCCGTTGTCGCCTCCACCGCTGCCTGGTCAAAGATGGAAGGACCGTCCAGCCGAACGTGCCCCTCCCCCGTTCTCGGGTCCACTTCGATCACGTCGTAGACGCTCACCAACTTGCGCGCCACGGCCTTGGCTTCGGCCTTACGCACACCGGTTTCGACCAGTTCGCTCACGATCTCATCGAACAGCTGCGCTACGGTCACGTTCACCGCCTCTCGGTCTGAAGCAGCCGCAGTCTACCTGGAACCAGGTTTCGCGCACCGTCCATGGGGTTTCTGGACCTCCATGGGGTTTCGGGGCTTCCATGGGCTTTCGGGGCTTCCATGGGGTGTCTCTCCACGATGGCGTGGCCAACCTGACGCCACGACTCACCCAGCGGCACTGTTGACTATAGTCCGTGGACTCATAGGCCACACGCCAACAGCATCGGCACTGTGCCGCCGCGTGCCAATCCGTTCCTCAAGCAGCTGGGAAACCGGATTCGCGAACTGCGTGCGCGTGCCGGGCTGTCCCAAGAAGCTCTTGCTGATGAAGCTGGGCTGGACAGGTCGTACATGTCCGGTGTTGAACGCGGCGTCCGAAACGTGTCCGTACTGGCACTCGCGAAGATCGCCAAAGCCCTTCACCAGCCGATCACGGCCCTGTTCGACACCACGTAGGTGGCCTGAAACCGATTGGCCGCTTGTGGACTATCGTCTACACTTGGCCAGGTATGAAGAAGCTGCTGGTTCCGTTGGTCGTAATGGCCGTCGTGGTGCCCGGCGTAATCGCTGGGATCATCTTCTACATCGACCACAGCCAGACACGGCCGACAGCCGCGCGCACGCCTCCCCCCTCGGCCCACCAAGGCGCGTACGGTGCCTTCCAGTTCACCTACACCTCCCAGGGCGATTCCGTTGTCGCAACCTTCACGCCGATGCTCCCCGCCGACGATGCCACCGTATTGGGCGCTGTCCGGGCGGTTGCCGGGCGGGCGTTTGGCGTAGACCTCACCAACTCGGCCACCAGGCTCGAAGGTCGGGAAATCGCTCTCAGCACCCCCAACGGCGTGTTCTACGCGATGCTGGTGAAGCAGGACACCGGGCAGGTGCACTCGATTCGGATTCGGCGCTAAGCCGGCTCTGGCTCGCGTAGCTACGGCAGCCAGGGCCACACCGCCCGCCGCCCTGCCATCGGTGCCCCCGACTGGATTTCCCACCTTCCTGGCCTCTTAGTCCCGCTCTGGGGGGACCGGGGATCTAGACACCCGCGCACTCTCCGCGTTCCGGGCGGATTTGCTTCGACGGAACCGCCCGACTGGCCGGCCTGTCACTTCGACTGTCATCGGTAGGCTCTCGGAACCGTGCCGGACCGGTTCTATGTTCCGGCCCTTCATGCGGTCAATCAGGCTGTCCAGATCCGCACGGTCGATCAGGATCCGTCGAAGCTCTCCGTTCGGATTCTTCCCGCTGGGAAGCTTGACGATGGGCAGATGGCCAGACAGCGCCAGATCGCGAACATGCCAGTAGTTCAGGCCCGTGTAGGCCGCCGCCTGCTTCAGGTCCAGCAGCCGGCCTATCGGGGCCGTCGCTGTCGATTCTGCTCTCACGCTCATGGCAATCTCCGTCCGAAACGCTGGGCCAGTTCACCTACTGCGGAAAACTCGCCGGTTGGTTGCCGCCTGTCCGTCTGGCCTGCTCTCTCTTCCTCTTGTATTTGGAAGTTCTCTTCTCTCTTAAGGCCAGACCCGCCACCGTCACGATTCCCAGACACCCACGCAGGTGACGGTGCCTTCCGACGGTCACCGGGCACAGTGCTCTGCGACGGTGACCGGACACCGTGGCTGTACCCTTCCGCCCGCCACCAGGTGCCGACGCAGTCATCCACGATCTCTTCGAACCGGTACTGGTCAAGGCCGGCTGTCGGCACCCCGACTTCAACAAACGCCTTCAGCAACGGGGTTCGCGGCAGCGATTGCAGGTCTCTGATGCACCCCCGCACGGCTGATTCGTTCGCGCAAAGGTGCGGATTCCTCTCCCACCACGTTCGAAGCCACAAGACCCGCGACTGGCGGTCGTACTGCCATCCGAATGCTTCGGCCAGGGCCGTCAAGTGATCAAGGGCAATGCCGGTTTCAACGCCCAACCTGTCGGCCGCGTCCGCGATGCTGAAGCGGAAGAGCCCGCACCGGTTGCTCTCCCGTCCGGCGGTTGCTCTGAAGAACAGCAACTGTCTCACCGTGCAATAGCCGTCCAGCACGGACCAGTCGTTCACATGCACTTTCCGCCAAATGTCAGCAGGTGCCTTCATCGACCGCTTGCTACCCCTTCGCCAGTTTTGAACGTCATACCCGCCGTTGCCCAGAAAAAGAAAAAGCCAGGTCGATGACTGGGGGTCTTTCCCACCGTCGCCATCGAACTGGCTTTTGTCCCGGCCTGTAGCCGAAGACCAGTTTTGCCAGGGCTAGTTTTCCTCTGGCCTACGAAGAATGAAGCGCACTAGGGCTGCTTGTCAAGCATCATTCGCTCACGATTGTGCCGACACACTCTGTGATCTTGATCGGAAATACAGCATTCGAAAAACGGCGTTCACGCAGAGTCGTCGCGATCCTCTTCGAACTGAAGCAGTTCCGCCTTCGGGATCTGCCTCTGCGCCTTTGGTGCCGCCTTGAAAGTCTTGTCTACCTGGCTTGCCGGGGGTCGGCTGATGGCCTTGCCGGCCAGCAGGTCTTCGACGGTAAGGATCTGGATCACAGCATGGACTCCCCACGGCGATGCGTAGAATCCTGCGGACACCGCTTCCGTTCGCATAGGCTTCGTCGGTGGTTCCATCGTGATCAGCACGCCGATTGTCGCCTTCTCTCTGGTGACAACACCGACCAGGTCGCGTACGTGCGACACGCTGACGTGACCGGCCTTCACCGACAGCACGATCTGCCGCGTGTTGCCGTCGCCATCATGGAAGTAGATCCGGCCGTCGATCCCCTTGTCAGCACCCTTCTTCCCTTCCGCAGGACGCGCGCCAACCAAGCCCAGTGCCCACCACTGGAACTGGTACGGATCTGCTTCGGCCAGGGCTTGGGCGTCCTGCACTGACACCGGTTCTCCCACAACGTCGTAGGTCGCTTTGGCTTCCTCGCCGTACGCATCTAGTGTCCTGACCGCGTGGTTCGCTGAATAACTGGCGCGGCCTGGAAGTCGAGCGTTCGTTGGGCGAAGCGCGCGATGCTGGCGAGGATCTGGTCGGCGCTCTTGGTCCAGACAAACGGGGTGGC
>JADZCN010000045.1 GCA_020851565.1 Acidobacteriota bacterium
GCCACCCCGTTTGTCTGGACCAAGAGCGCCGACCAGATCCTCGCCAGCATCGCGCGCTTCGCCCAACGAACGCTCGACTTCCAGGCCGCGCCAGTTATTCAGCGAACCACGCGGTCAGGACACTAGAACCGCGCCGTCACGCCGAAGCGGATGATGCGCGGGGTGAGGATGCGGTTCGGGCGCGACCAGGCGGCGCCGATCCCCTCCACCTGGCCCAGCACGTGGTTGGCGTTGAGCAGGTTGAACAGGTCGACCGTCGCCTCGAGGTTTGCCCGGTTGACCTGGAAGCGCTTCGCGAACCGGAGGTCCACGAACTTGTTCACGGTCTCGGTGCGGTCCTCACCGCGCTGCTGCACGCGAATCGTCTCGCTCGGCTGAGACGTCGTGGGGTTGGGGAACGAGAAGACGAGCGTGCGGTTCAGCGGGTCGCCGTCGCGGGCCGTGTACTTCGCCGAGGTGGTGATGTCCCACAGGGGCAGCACGTAGGTGCCCGACAGGGTGAACGTCCACGGCAGCTCGGTGAAGACCGAGCCGTCGTCGCGGTTCAGGATGTAGTTCGGATTGTTGAAGTCCGTGGTGTTGCCAGGGTTCGTGAAGGTCCCGCCATGATCGAAGCCCTTGTGCTTCTGGAGCGAGAGCCCGGCCAGCATCTGCCAGCGGTTCGACATGCGCTTCTGGATGTCGAACTGCACGCCGTCGTAGTCGCTCTGGAGCACGTCCACGTTGGTGATGACGCGGTCGCGGAGCGCGCCGAACTGCGGCTGCAGCCGGTAGATGGTGATGCTCTTGGACGAGCCGTCGGCGTCGGTGAAGGTGCGGGTCTCGGGCGTGTAGGCGCTCGAGGGCCGCGCGCGGTCCACGACGCCCAGGCCGTCCCGGTGCTGGCGACGATGGTAGCTGACGCCCACGGCCAGGTTCGACATCAGCTGGTGCTCGACACCGGCGTTGATCTCGTCGCTGTAGGGACGCTTCGAGTCGGCATCCACCGTCGGGAAGAGGCCCGCGCCGAAGGTCGGGATGGTCCCGAGCTCGCCGGCGTCGAGCTGGCGGTCGCCGTCCCGGTCCGTCCAGGACACGTTGAGCGTGGCGAGGGCGTTCCGGTTCGAGGCCTCGAGGATGTCCGAGCCGAACTGGTTGTAGAAGCGGCCGTAGTACGCCTTGAGGGCCGTCCGCCCGTTGCCGAACAGGTCATACGAGATGCCGACGCGCGGCATGATGTTGAAGGAGTAGTCGTAGACGTCGATCTTCGGGAACGAGCGCTCGCCCACGTAGGTGCCGGCCGGGCTGGCCTGCGCGGGCAGGTAGCCGGCCGTGCCGTCCATGCGGACACCGACGTTGATGGTGGCCCGGCCCAGCGTCCAGCGGTCCTGGAGGAAGGCGCCCCACGTCTCCAGGCGGTGGTCGGAGTTGATGGGCGTGTTGGCGATCTGGCCCTGGAACGGCACGCCGTCCCGCATCTCGAGCAGGATGTCGCCGTTGCGGATACGCTCGTACTCCATCTTCTCCCACGACAGCTGCATGCCGGCCTTGAAGTCGTGGCTGCCGCCCGCGAAGCTCGGCACGAAGTAGCTGACGGTGCCGTTCGCCTGGATGCGGTAGTTGGGGTTGAGCGACTGGATCTCGGCCGCGTTGAACCGCTGGTTCGTGTTCACGTCGCGCAGCGCGATGTCGCCGGGCCCGACCTCCGACTGGTAGCGGCTCGGGAAGGTGCCCCACATGCTGCCCACGCGCGCGTCCACCACGATGCTCTTGCCGAGCACGTGGTTGTACTGCGCCACGAAGTTCTGGGCGGGCTGATCCTGCAGCACCGTGGCCTTGTCCTCGACGAACAGGTAGGGCGAGTCGCGCCGGTGGTACCGGTTCTTGATGTTGCGGTTGAACATGAGCGACGTGCGCATGCTGGGCGTGGTCTGCCAGGTGACCTTGCCCATCATGTTCTTGATGTCGTTGTCGTCGATGGCCTGGGAGCCGTCGGGGTTGCGTGCGCCGATCTGCAGCTGGTCCAGCCGCCACAGGCGCCAGGCGCCGAAGAACCAGGCCTTGTCCTGGACGAGCGGGCCCCCCAGCGTGGAGCTCCAATCGTACGAGATGTCGACGGGGTTGCCGGCCGCGCCCGTCTGCGCGCCAGTGGCGAGGCCCATGCGGCGGCGCAGCTCGTCGTCCACGTTGTCGCCCTGCAGGGCGTCGTTCATGAAGTAGAAGTTGTGGTCGCTGGTGAAGCGGTTGCCGCCCGACTTGGTGACCATGTTCATGTAGACGCCGCTGACATCGCTCTCCGCGGTGCCCGACGCCGTCTGCATGTTGTATTCCTCGTACATCTCGAAGCCGTAGTACTGCATCGTCGAGCCGCCGCCGCCGCCCGGCCAATTGGTCTTGAGGCCGTCGATGCTGAACGACTTCTGGCTGTCCGCCGACCCGAACGCCTCGAGGTTGTACTGCTGCATGCCCTCGGTGCCGCCCACGTCCAGGCGGCCCGTCACGACCCCCGGCACGAGCCCGGCCATCACCCAGGGATTGCGCCCGGTGGGGATGGACTCGTACAGGTCCCTCGTGATGTTGGTCTGCGTCGTGGTGGAGCTGACATCCACGACCGGCGAGGCGCCGCTCACCGTGACGGTCTCCTGGAGCGCGCCGACACTCAGCTCGACGTCGACGCGCGTGGTGCGATTGACCTGCACCTCGACGTTCTCGCGCTTCTGCGCGCCGAAGCCGGCCAGTTCGAAGGCCACGGCGTAGCTCCCCGGCGGCAGGCCCGTGAGCGAGTAGGCGCCCATCTCGTTGGTCACCGCCGTGCGGGCCGCGGTCGTGCCGCCCGTCACCGTGACGCTGACGCCGGGCAGCACACCGCCCTGGGCGTCCCGGACCGAGCCGGAGAGCGCCCCTGTCTGCTGCGCCCACCCTGCGGAGGCGAGCACCATCACCATCATCAAGCCAAGACACACGCGACGCGTCGCGTTCATACACCCTCCCTCTTGCCTCTTGCACCGTTCGGTGGGGACCGTTCGAAAGAGGATCCCGTCCCTTGTGAGACCGTTCGCTATCTTACCGATTGGGCAGTATACGATTACGGCTGGGCGTTCCGATCACGGGGACGAGCGAATCTCGTCCCTTCGATACCGAACGCCCGTTCCATCTGGCCAGACCCGCGTGACCCTCGCCTGCTACATCTCCGGACACGGCTTCGGCCACGCCTCCCGGTCCATCGAGGTGCTGAACACGATCGCCGCGCGGGCGCCTGGCATCCGCATCGTCGTGCGATCCATGGCGGCCCCCTGGCTGTTCGCCCGCACCGCGCACCCGCGCGTGGAGCTCGTGCCGGTGGAATGCGACACCGGCGCCGTGCAGATCGACAGCCTCCGACTTGATGAACTAGAGACGGTGAAACGCGCCGAACGGTTCCTGCAGGACATGCCCGCGCGCGTCGCGGCCGAGGCCCGGGCGCTCCGCGCCCTCGACACGCGCCTGGTCGTGGCCGACATCCCGCCGCTCGGCATCGCCGCCGCACGGGCAGCCGGCGTGCCGGCCCTGGCCCTGGGCAACTTCACGTGGGACTGGATCTACGCAGCCTACCCTGGCGGTGGCGACGTGGCGCGCCGTCTCGGCGAGATCTACGCGACGGCCGACCTGGCGCTTCGCCTCCCGCTCTGGGGTGGTTTCGAGACCTTCCCGCGCATCGAGGACCTGCCGTTCGTCGCGCGACGCTCGCGTCGCGATGCCGCGGAGGTGCGCCGTGCCTTCGGGTTGCCCGCCGACGAGCGCCTCGCGCTCGTCTCGTTCGGCGGCTACGGCGTCGACGGGCTCGACGTGGAGGCGCTCTCGCGCCTCGAGGGCTACCGCATCCTGATGACCGCCACCACGCCCTTCCGCGGCGCCACGCTCGGGGAGACCGGACCAGTCGGCAGCCTCATCGCTCTGGACGAGCCCGCGATGTACGCCCGCGGCTATCGCTACGAGGACATCGTGCGGGCCGTTGACGTGGTGGTGACCAAACCCGGCTACGGCATCATCGCCGAGTGCGTGGCCAACAACACCGCGCTCCTGTACACCTCACGGGGCCACTTCGCCGAGTACGACGTGCTGGTGGCCGGCATGCCGCGCTACCTGCGCGCCGCCTACATCGGCCACAGCGACCTCTTCGCCGCGAACTGGCGACCGCAGCTCAACCGGCTGCTCGCACAGCCCGACCCGCCCGAACGCGCGCGCGTCGATGGTGCAGAGGTGGCGGCCGCACGCATCTTGAGTATGATGTAGCGTCGATCCCCGATCCCTGATCCCTGATCCCTGATCCCTGATCCCTGCCTATGTTGAACCGCCGCTCCTTCGTGAAGATGGGCTCCCTCGCCGCGGGTGCCTCGCTGGCCTCGGCCTGCGCAGCGCCCGCGCCGGACGCCGAGGCGTCGTCGAGCGCCGCCGCTCAGCCCGCCGCTTCCGAGACACCCTCGATCGCCGCGCTCACGTCGATGCAGGGCCAGGCCGTCCCCATCAGCGCGGACGAGCGGCGCGGGCGCGTCGAGAAGGCCCGGCGCCTGATGGCCGAGCACAGGATCGACGCACTGATGCTCACCGGCGGCACGTCGCTCGTCTACTTCAGCGGCATCCGCTGGGGGCTCAGCGAGCGGCTCTTCTCCCTCGTCATCCCGCGGACCGGCGAGCCCTTCGTTGTCTGCCCCGCCTTCGAAGAAGACCGCGCCCGCGAGCAGTTCGCGACGAGCCCGTTCACCGGGACGGCGGACGTCCGGACCTGGGAGGAGCACGAGAGCCCCTACGAGCGACTCGCCCAGGGGCTCCGCGATCGCGGCATCGGCACCGGCCGCATCGGCATCGAGGAGACCGTGCGCCACGTCTTCGTGGACGGGCTCGCGCAGGCGGCGCCCAGGCTGGCGCTCGTCAGCGGCACCCCGGTCACGGCCGGTTGCCGCATCGTCAAGGACGCCCACGAGCTCGCCCTCATGCGCATCGCCTCGGCCGTGACGCTCAAGGCGTACGAGGCCGCGTGGAAGGGGCTGAAGGAGGGCATGACGCAGCGCGATTTCGCGGGGCTCATCTCCGCGGCCCACGACAAGCTGGGCTATCCGGGCGGCGCCAGCGTGCAGACAGCGGAGTTCTCCGCGCTGCCGCACGGGTCGATCCAGCCGCAGGTCATCCGCGAGGGCACCATCATCCTCATCGATGGCGGCTGCAGCGTCGAGGGTTACGTCTCGGACATCAGCCGCACCTTCGTCGTCGGCACGCCCACCGACAAGATGAAGCAGGTGTTCGACATCGAATACCAGGCCCAGACCGCGGCGCTGAAGGCCGCGCGGCCCGGCGTGCCCTGCGAGGCGATCGACGCCGCCGCGCGCAAGGTCATCGTGGACGCCGGCTACGGACCGGACTACAAGTTCTTCACCCACCGCGTCGGGCACGGCATGGGCATGGACGGCCACGAGTGGCCGTACCTCGTGCGGGGCAACACCCTGCCCCTCGCTCCCGGCATGACCTTCAGCGACGAGCCCGGCATCTACATCCGGGGCGAGTTCGGCGTGCGCCTCGAGGACGACATGGTGATCACGGAGAACGGCGCGGAGCTGATGACGCCGCAGAGCCCGTCACTCGAGGATCCGTTCGGGCCGTCCAGGACCTGACCGGGGGAGAAGTGAGAAGTCAGAAGTGAGACGTCAGAGGCAAGGAGTGGCACTTCTCACTTCCTGGCGAGCGCCCGCCCCGGGCGCGAACCAGTCACCCTCGGCTCGTCCCACACGAGTTCGCCGTTCACCCACACCTTCCGGATGCCCGTGGCCAGGGTGAACGGGTCGCTGAAGGTGCTCCGATCGATCACCGTGTCCGGGTCGAACAGCACGAGGTCCGCCCACGCGCCGACGCGGATGGTGCCGCGGTCCGCCAGTGACAGGCGTGCCGCCGGCATCGAGGTCATCTTGCGGATGGCTTCCTCCAGCGACAGCCACTTGCGCTCGCGCACGAAGCGCCCCAGCACGCGCGGGTAGGAGCCTGCGCCGCGCGGATGGCGCACCCCGATGCCCCCGTCGCTCGAGAACATCGAGTGCGGCCACCGCACGAACGCCCTGATGTCGTCGTCCACCATCGCCGTGACCACGACCGACGCACCGCCGTCCTTCACGATCCGGATGAAGAGGTCCACGGGCGTGATCCCCTGGCTCTTCGCCACATCGGCCAGCGTCTTGAACTCGTACTCCGGATGCGCGGCGTGCCGGGTGATGAGGACGTTCGCGGCCCCGCCCACGTCGTTCAGGCCCTGCGTGACGGCCTCGGGGTCGTCGTAGCGCTTGCTGGGAATGAGCACGGTGATCGTGGACGACCAGGCCTCGTACGGGTATACGTCCGCCGTCACGTCCACGCCCCTCGCCCGCGCCTGGTCGAACAGCCGGAGCGCCTCGTCCGCCTCGTGCCAGACGCCGACGGTGCCCAGCTTGATATGGGTGTTCTGCACGGGCAGCTTCGCGCGCTCGCCAATCGTGATGACCTCGCGCATCGCGTCGAACGACTTGTCCGCCTCGTCGCGCGTGTGCGAGATGTAGAAGCCCCCCTCGCGGCCCGCCACCCGTGCGAGCGCCACCACTTCGTCCGTCGTGGAGTAACTGCCCACCTCGTACTCGAGGCCGCTCGACAGCGCCACGGCGCCCTCGCGCATGCCCTGGGCCACGAGCGCTTCCATCTTCGCCACTTCGTCCGGGCGCGCCGCGCGCTTGTAGTCCTCGCCCATCACCAGCTGGCGGACCGTCGCGTGGCCCACGGCGGTCAGCACGTTGACCGTCGGGGGTGACACCCGCAGCTTGTCCAGGTAGTCCTTGATGGGCCAGGGCGAGCTGCCGTCCTGTCCCACGACCAGCGTGGTAATGCCCTGCGAGACCTGGCTCGTGGCATCCGGCTCGGTGAGCAGGCCCTCGGTAGAGTGGTTGTGCGGATCGATGAACCCCGGCGCCAGCACCAGCCCTGCGGCGTCGATGACCCGCTCGCCGGGCGCCGGCTGAAGTGACCCGATCTCTGCGATCCGGCCGCCCACTACGCGAACCGACGCCGGCCGCGCGGGCGCGCCCGTGCCATCGATGAGTCGCGCGTTGGCGACCAGGAACGACGGGCCCGACTGCACCTGGCCCGCGGTCGTGGCGGCTCCGGCACCCGCAGCCGCCGCCGGCGCCGCGCTGGGCGCCGCTTCGCGCGGCACGACCGGCAGGACCAGCCGCGACGGGTGCGCGGCGTCGTGCAGGATCGCCTGCTCCGCCTTGCGCACCTCGGCGTCCTCGCCGAACACGCCGCCGGTGTTGGGATTACGATCGAACCGCGGGAAGTTGCTGCTCGACACCTCCAGGCGGATGCGGTGCCCGGCACGGAACAGGTTCGACGTTGCCCCGAGATCGATGGTGATCTCCGCGGGCTCGCCCGGCGCCAGCAGCGCCTGGCGCGTGGTCCCGTGCCGATAACGCGCGCGCAGGATCCCGTCGGCGAGCGCCCGCGCCGTGCCATCGGGAAACACGTCCACGAGCTTGCCGGTGAAGTCGGTGTCGCGCGCGCTCGACGATACCCAGAGCGTGAGGGCCAGCGGCCCCGTAACCTCCAGGTCCTGCTCGAGGGGGGCGGACGTGTAGACGAGCACGTCCGATCGCTCCTCGACCGACCTCTGGTCCGCGGGCGTGCGCGAGTATCCGCCGCTTGCCCCGGTCGGCACCGGGTTGGCCGGGTCGTACACGTACTTGTCCGACGGCTCGGCGGCGCCCGGCGCCGCCAGGTCCAGCACACCATCCCCGGTGAGCGTGTTCGCGCGCCCGCCGCTCCTGAGGTAGTAGGCGGTCTGCCGCGCGCGGGCGAGCGGCCACTCCTGCTCGTCGCGCCAGCGGTTCTCCCCCATCACGAAGATCCGTACCGGCGCCGTGTCGACCACCGACCGGTCGCCGCCCTTCAGCCAGTGGTCGAACCAGCGGACGGTCAACTCCTCCGAGTCGAAGCCGGCGTCCGGTCCGAAGTCCACCTCGCCGATCTTCGTGCTCGACGCGTTGGGGCGCGCGTGCGTCCAGGGACCGACGATGAGCCGCTGGTAGCGCCGCGCCGTATCGGTGGCGGCATTCGCCCTGAGGCCGGTGAAGTTGGCGAGCGTGCCAGCCAGCAGCGTGTCGTACCATCCGGTCAGGTGGAAGGCTGGCGCCTGGAACCGGTGGTGCTGCGAACGGATGTCCCCCGGCGCCCAGAATGGGCCGAAGTCCGGGTGGTCGAGCATCTGGAAATAGCCCGGCGCGAACCGCCGGATGTCCAGCTCGTTCATCGACTTCAGGGGCAGGTGCCAGTACCACGTCGAGCCCAGCAGCTTCCGCTGGGCCGGGTCCAGGCCTATCGGGCCATCGCGGTCCACCTCCGGCGTCAGCACGCGGCGCCGCACGTCCACCGCCTGGCCCAGGTTCCACGACAGGCCGTCGCTCAGGTAGAACGCCCCGCCCTGGAACACCATCTCGTGCCGGCTCGCATAGGACGATGCCGGGAAGAGTGCCGCCAGTGCGGGGGGCTGGCGGGTGGCGGCCTGCAGCTGCGTCGTCGCGAGATAGCTGCCGCCGAACATCCCGACCTTGCCGTTCGACCCCGGCAGCGACGCCGCCCACTGGACCGTGTCGAAGCCGTCGTCCGCCTCGTCGTGCGGCACGGCCACGCCGTCCGACGTGTAGCGGCCCCTCGTGTCCTGCACGACGACGATGAAGCCGCGAGCCGCCAGGGCCGTGAAGCGCTTCGGGGAGGTGCTGTCGTTCTTGGAATAGGGTGTCCGCTGCAGCAGCACCGGATAGCTGCCCGGCGCCGACGGCCGGTAGACGTCCGCGCGCAGGACGACGCCGTCACGCGTGCGCGCCGGGACGTTCTTCTCGACGAGGACGTCGGCGGAGGCAGCGGGCCACCCGGTGGCGCCCGCCAGGATGGCCACGGCCGCAACAACGGCCAGGATCGGAAATCGGGTCTTGGATATCACGGGTCTCGTGACGATAGCCCCGGGGCCGGGGCCGGTCAAGGCGTGGAGAAGGGGCGTGGGACGCGCCCCGAGGTGGTCAGGCGGTCTTCGCGCAGGTGACCAGGGTCCACATCTTCGGGACGTTCACCTTCTCGATGGAGATGGGCTTCAGGTTCGCCTGGGCCAGGAAGCCATCGAGGTCCAGATCGGCCTTGAAGCCGATGTGTACGGTCATGGGCGAGATGGCCCGCTCGATCCGCGACATCACCGGGTTGGTGCTCTTGAAGTGGTTCAGGATGACCACGCGGCCCCCGGGCCGGCACACGCGGTACATCTCGCGCGCCACCTTCACCGGGTCCGGCACCACGCTGATGACATAGGGCGCGTAGACCACGTCGAAGGAATCATCCGGGAACGCCAGCTTCTCGGCGTTCATCTCCATCACCCGGCAGTGCGAGAGCCCCTTCAGCAGGATGCGCTTCTCGGCCTTCTCCAGCATCTTCGACGACAGGTCGATGCCGGTGACCGTGCAGGCGGGGGGATAGAGCGACAGGTTGATGCCGGTGCCGACTCCCACCTCGAGGACCGCGTCGCCCGGACGGATGCGCATCTTCTCGATGGCTTCCAGCCGGCCCGGGTGCAGCGTGGGCCCGAACGTGTAGTCGTAGACGCCGGCCAGCTTCTGGTAGACGCGCTCGACGAACTCGTTCTCCACGGCTGTCACCGACAGGGCCGGGGCGGCGGCATCGCCGGTCGGCACGAAGTCGTGGTCGGGTCCCGAGCTGTGTGGTTCGAACAAGGCTATGAGCCCTCCGCGGCCGTCTGGACTATATCAGAAGTGTGACGAGGGACCTGCACGAAGGTTCCGGGGTCATCCCAGGACCTCGAAGGCGCGCTCCACTCGCCCGGACAGGGTGAAAATCTGGGCTCCCTGCGCCATCGGGCGAAGGGCGGCCAGCAATTCGCGGGCGATAGCCACCCCCTCGGCGGCGGCGGCCTCGGCGCTGTTCGCCTGGCGCATGCGTTGCACGAGGGCGTCGGGCACCGTCACCCCCGGCACCTCGTTGGCCATGAACTCGGCGTGCAGGGCGTTGTCGAACGGCCACACGCCGACGATGATGGGGACGCGGAAGCCCTCGACGCCTTTCAGGAAGCGCTCGAACCCCGCCACGTCGAAGACGGGCCGCGTGATCACGAACTCGGCGCCGGCCTCCACCTTGTAGTGGAGCCGCTTCAGCTCCTGGTCCAGGTCGCGCGCGGGATTGGCCATCACCCCGGCGTGGAAGCGGGTCGGCGGGCCAATGGGCTGTCCCCCGATGTCGAGCCCGTGGTTGAGTCGCGTGATGACGTTGGTCAGCCCGATCGAGTCGATATCGAACACGGCCGTCGCGTCCGGGATGTCGCCCAGCGTCCGCACGTCGCCCGTGATGCCGAGGATGTTGCGCAGGCCCAGGGCGTGCGCGCCCAGCAGATCCGACTGGATGCCGAGCAGGTTCCGGTCCCGGCAGGAGTACTGCAGCAGCGGCTCGATGCCCTCCCCCGCCACGAGCACGGCCAGCGACAGCGCGCTCAGTCGCGCGCCGCTCCGCGGGCCGTCCGGGACGGTCACGACATCGACGCCCCTTGCGTGGAGCCGCCGGGCGGCCTCGACCGCCTCGGCGGGATCGTACCCTCGCGGCGGCGGCACCTCGACAATGGTGACGAAGCGGCCCTCGGCGAGCTTCCGCGCGAACGGCGACTTCTCGGCGCGGGGCGTGGGCGCTTGTGCGTGCGGCTGGCTGGCAATGGGTGTCCCGGCCGACGGGGTGCCCGCCTCGCGGCGCGCCAGGCCTGGTGCCATGGCCTTCACGGCCTGGGCAATCTGCCGGACGTGCTCGGGTGTCGTGCCACAACAGCCGCCCACCAGGCGCACGCCAGCGCTGACGAAGCGCCGCGCGTAGGACGCCATGTAGTCGGGCGAGCACAGATAGAGGTTGCGCCCCTCGATGTCGCGCGGCTTGCCCGCGTTGGGCTGGGCGGAGAGCGGCGTCGAGACGACGGCAGCCATCCGTTCCACGGTCTCGAGCATCGGCGCCGGGCCCACGCTGCAGTTCAGGCCCACCACGCTCGCGCCCCGGGCGACCAGGTCGGGGGCAAACTGCTCCGCGGGCATCCCATCGAGGCTGTTGCCGTCTTCCTCGGTCGTCATCTGCGCGACGATCGGGAGGTTCGACACGGCGCGGACCGCCGCGATGGCTGCGCCCATCTCGTTCAGGTCGCGGAAGGTCTCCAGCATGAAGAGGTCCACGCCGCCCGCGGCCAGGGCCTCGGCCTGTTCGCGGAAGATCGCTTCCGCTTCGTCCACGCCCGTCTTGCCCCAGGGCTCGACCCGCACGCCGAGCGGCCCGATGGCGCCCGCGACGTAGGCCTTCGGCCCGGCGGGAGCGGCATCGCGCGCCGCGCGCGCCAGGGCGGCCGCTGCCTGGTTGATCTCGGCCACGCGGTTGCCCAGCCCGAACGCGCGCAGCTTCATCCGGTTCGCGCCGAACGTGTTGGTCTCGATGACATCGGCACCGGCGCGGAGGTACTGCGCGTGCACGTCGCGCACCATGTCCGGGTCGGTGAGCGTCAGCGACTCGAAACACCGATTGATGAAGACGCCCTTGCCGTACAGCATCGTGCCCATCGCGCCGTCGCAGACGAGGATGTGCTCGGAGAGGGCCTCGAGGAAGGGTTTCATTCGTCGATTACGCCGAAGGGTTCGATCCGCAGATGACGCGAATTACGCAGATGAGGTTCATCGGGTGCGATTTCAGCGCGCAGGTGGGCGCTGGCCGCGGGCCGGCCTGCAGCCGGCCCCCGTCCGGTGACGGCGGCGTGGGAACGAACCCGCGTGTGACGGCTTGGCGGGCTCGTTCCCGCCGTCGTTACCGGACGGGCGGCGCGATCCGCCGCCGGCCAACGCAATCTGCGCAATCTGCGCTATCTGCGTTCCAGCGGCGCCTTCTGGCCCTCGGCGGGCGGCACCAGCAGTTCGGTCTTGTCCCAGATGAAATCGTCCTTGCTGTAGACCGCCAGCTCGTAGTCCTTGCCCATGAAGATGGCCGACACCGGGCAGGCCTCTTCGCAGTAGCCGCAGAAAATGCAGCGGGTCTTGTGTATCTGGTAGACCGACGCGTAGCGCGGGCCCGCCATGACCGTGCCGTCGTTCTCGGCAGCCTCGAGGTAGATGGCGTCGGAAGGGCACGCCACGGCGCACAGACCGCAGGCGACGCATTTCTCCAGGCCGTTTTCGTCGCGCATCAGCACCTGCTTGCCCCGGTACTTCGGGAACATGGGCATCTTCACGTCCGGGTAGTTCACCGTGATCGGACGCCGGAAGAGGTGCTTGAAGGTGAGCGCGAAGCCTTCGACGAGCGGGCGAATCATGCCCAAAATGATACCATTTCCTCCGAAGACCCCGCCGTGTTGCAGGAACCCAAGTTCTTATCCGCCGGGCAGTTCCTCCTCACCACGCTCATCGTCAAGCTGGCGGTGATGGCGGCGCTGGCCACCATGCTCGCCCGCTACCGGCGGTTCCGCCACATCCTCATCTTCGAGCAGCGCAACTGGCCCGACCGGCTCGTGTTCGCGGTGGGCCTCATCGTCCCGCTGACGACCGGCGTGGCGGCCCGCCTGCTGCTCAACTACGAGGCGGCGGACCTCACGCTCGAAGGCGCCTTCCTGGCCGGGCTCATCGCCGGCCCCTACACCGGCGCCATCGTCGGCGCCAGCATGGCCTTGCCCGCGATGGTGGCCGGCGAGTTCGGCGCACTGCCCTTCGCGGTCGGCTGCGGTTTTGCCGGCGGCGGGTTCCGCGAGGCCTGCCCGAAGGAGGACATCTGGAGCTTCTCGCCGTTCGTCTTCTTCAGCCTGCCGGGCCACGTGTGGCGAATGATCCGGAGCCTGGAAGTGAACTGGCAGGTGCTGCTCCTCCTCGTCCCCATCGGACTCGAGCTGGTCCGCCAGGGCGTCGGCGGGCGTTTCGGCGAGGCCCGGCTCTTCCACCTGCACGGCGACACGTTCTGGCTGGCCGTGGCCGTCTATGTCGCGACCGTCCTGACGGTGTCCATCCCCATCAAGATCTGGAACAACGCGCGCATCGAGCACCGCCTCCACGAGCAGGAGAAGCTCCTGCTGGCCGCCAAGGTGGAAGCGCTCAAGAGCCAGATCAACCCGCACTTCCTCTTCAACACGCTGGCCTCGGTCTCGTCGCTCATCCGCTCGCAGCCCGAGACGGCGCGCATGGTCGTCCAGAAGCTCTCGGGCCTGCTCCGCAAGCTGATGCGGACCGATGAGCAGTTCGTCACCCTGCGCGAGGAACTGGAGGCCGTTGACGAGTACCTCGCCATCGAGGTCGTGCGGTTCGGCCCCCGGTTGAGCGTCCGCAAGACCGTCGCGCCCGAGACGCTGGACGTGATCGTGCCGAGCCTGCTGCTGCAGCCGCTCGTCGAGAACGCCATCAAGCACGGCCTGTCCCGCAAGGTGGGCCCCGGGTGCATCACCATCCGGGCCTGGCGTGACCGCCACGCCACCATCATCGAGGTCGAGGACGACGGGCTCGGCATCTCGGCGGAGCGGCTCGAGACCGCCATGCGGGCCGGCATCGGGTTGAGCAACGTGAACGAGCGCCTGCGGGTGCTGTACGGCACGGAGGGCCGGCTGGTCCTCACTGGCGTGCCGGGCAAGGGCGCGCTGGCCCGGGTGGAGATTCCCCGGTCCGCGACTCCGCACCAGATGGCGTCATGAACAACCATCACGCCAACGGCTACCCGCTCACGGCGGTGGTCGCCGACGACGAGCAGCCGGCGCGGGACGAGCTCTGTTACCTGCTCGGCCAGATGGACGAGGTCGAGGTGGTCGGGCAGGCAGCCGACGGGATGGAGGCGGTGGAGGCCATCGCGCGCCTGGACCCCGACCTGGCGTTCCTGGACATCCAGATGCCCGGACTGACCGGCCTCGAAGTGGCAAGGAAGATCCGTGAAGCCGGCGCCGCGCCCGCGGTCGTGTTCGTCACGGCGTTCGACCAGCGAGCCGTGGAGGCCTTCGAGGTCAACGCGGTGGATTACCTGTTGAAGCCCGTCGAGGCCTCCCGCCTCGCCGAGGCCATCCAGCGCGTGCGAACCCGACGGCCGGACGGGCCCCAGCTGGCGGACCAGCTCGACCGTCTCGTGCGGATGATGGCCACCCAGAACCGCCCGTCGCAGGTGGCCGTCAAAGTCCACGAGCGGTTCATCCTCGTCCAGGCCGACGACATCATCTTCGCCTCGGTCGTCGACGATTCGATTAATATTGTGACTGGACAGGTGTCCGGCACGTCGAACGACCGGACCCTCGACGAGTTGCAGGCCCGGCTCGACCCGGCCGTGTTCTGGCGGGTACACCGGTCGCATCTCGTGAACATCAACAAGATCAAGGAGATCGTCCCTTGGTTCAGCAGGAACTACATCCTCAGGATGAAGGACGCGAAAGCGACCGAGATCCCGGTCAGCCGCACGCAGACGCGGC
>JADZCN010000046.1 GCA_020851565.1 Acidobacteriota bacterium
CCAGATCTCGGCTTCGCCCTCGGCCTCGGCCAGCCGGCCCTGGCTGTTGATGAAGTTGGTCTCGACGCGGTTGAAGTCGTCTTCGGCCTGCGCGTACATGAGGCCGAACACGACGTCGGCGTCGGTCTTGCCGTAGATGTGGGGCACGCCCCAGTCGTCGCGGATGATGGTGATGCCCTGGGCGCGCTCGCGCCAGGCCGCGACGCGCGGCTCCTCGGGAGGCGCGGCGGGCTGCGACGAGCACGAGACGATGAGCACGAGGGACAGGAGGGCGACGAGCTTCTTCATGCGGGCTCCAGGCGAGGAAGTGAGGCGCCGGCAACCGTGGCCGGCCGCGTGGATTGTGACACAGGTTGGCGCCGGGCCAAGGTGAGGTCGTTGTTGATTTCGGTGTGGCGGGGTACAGCCGAGGTCTTGCCAGCCGGGCGGTTCACATAGATGGAGTGATTGGCGCCTTCGCGCAAGAGTCCGCACTCTCGATCAACTCGCGATTGGCTTGCAGGACCAATTCCACAGCCTCGTGCAGGTTGGCGCGCGCCTCCTCGAGGGTGGCTCCCTGGGTGTTCGCACCCGGAAGCTCCTCGACGAATCCGATGTACCCTTCAGGGACTTTCCGAAACACCGCAGTCAACTGGAGTTCCATCGAGTGATGATACTCCTCATGACTGAACTTCCCTGTCTCGACCTGCTCGGGGCCACCCCGCGGATTCTCCGCGGCCTGATGGCCGGGCTCTCGCAGGATGATCTGCGCTGGAAGCCCGGGCCGGCAATTCGAAAGGCAGCGCGAGGCCAACATCCATTACCTGCGCGGATTGCCGGCGAGCGCGGGGCGCCGAGTCGCTTACCACAAGGGGGCGGCGACGGAGATTACGCTGGAGAACATGCTCCACGAGTGGCCATGTACGATCTGGGGCACATCCGCCAGGTCGCGGAGTGGGTACGAGCGCGCAAGCACTGGGAGGGCGCCGGGCCGCTCGGTGCGGACTACAACCTGCGGCCCTGAGAGACGTCACTCGCGCTGCACGGCCCCCGCAACCGGGCTGGCCGCGTGGATGGTGAACACAGTTGACACCGCGCCGACCGACCGCACACTCTCGGGCCGTGCTCGAGCTCGCAATGCCGAGGTGCCGCCACCGAGCGTAGAATGGACTCATGAGGATCGACGATCTCGAGGCCGAAGCGCTCAAGCTGGACCCGAAGAGCCGGGCGCGCCTCGCCGAACGTCTGCTGAAGAGTCTCGACAATCTTGCACCGGACGAGATCGATCACATCTGGGCAGAAGAGGCAGAGAGAAGGGCTGACGCCCAGGATGCCGGTACGCTCTCGTCTCGGCCCGCCGAGGATGTGTTTCGGGACGCTCGCGCGCGGATCTGACCGTGCGCGTCACGTTCAACGAGTTGGCCGAACGCGAACTCAACGACGCGGCGCAGTACTACGAACTCGAGCAGCCGGGGCTCGGCGGCGCCTTCATCACGGATGTCCAGAAGTGCGCCGATGCGATTCTGGCTTACCCGCTCGCCGGCTCGATTGTCCGAGGCAGCATTAGGCGCCGGCTGTGCCAACGTTTCCCGTACGGGCTCCTTATACCCTGAGCCAGGACGAACTTCGCATCCTCGCGGTCATGCATCTCAGTCGGCGGCCCAGCTACTGGGTGGGCCGGACGTGACAGCGCGCAAGCATTCGGAGGGCGCCGGGCCGCTCGGTGCGGACTACAACCTGCGGCCCTGAGAGACGCCACCCGCGCTGTACGGCCCCCGCAACGGGGCCGGCCGCGCGGATTGTGAACACAGGTTGACAGCGGGCCAACCCGACCGCAGACTCTCGGGCCACGCTCGAGCTACTCCCCACGACGCGAATTCATCGGCTGGGCGCCGCGGCCGGTGGCCGTGCCGCCCGGTGACTCCACCGGCACCGAGCTGAACGCCAACACCATCCGCGCCGACCTCGACACCATCGTCGGGTTCTCGAGGGAGAGCCGCGCGACGAAGGAGATAGGCAGCGGCCAGCAATGGGGCCGCATCTCGGGCTTCCCGTCCAGCGCGAAGACCGTGGCGTGGACCGTGGAGCAGTTCCGGAAGGCGGGCATCGCCGACGTGAAGACGCAGCCCTTCGCGCAGGATCCGAAGTCCTCGTTCTGGCTGCCGCTCTCGTGGGAGCTGCGCCTGCTGGGCGATCCCGCCTTCGGCCCCGGCACGGCGGACGTGGTGCTCGACTCCGCGATGCCGCTGTCGCCGTCCGAGCTGGCCTCCGGGCCGCTCACCGCGCCGCTGGTCTTCGTCGGCTCCGCCAGCCCGGCGCTGCAGCAGCACATCGACGTCGGCGGGAAGATCGCGGTGCAACTGGTCGTCCCGCAGGCGCACATGGTCTTCGAGCGCGACCCGGTGGTGCCGCGCGCGCAGGCGCTCTTCAAGCGCGGCGCGGTGGGCGTCATCAACCTGATGCGCCAGCCCGGCAACGAGCGCGCGAAGGACTTCAGCAACTGCGGCGGCCCGTGCTTCAACGTCGGCGGGCGGGACGGCTTCTTCCTGGAGCGCGTGCTGGATCGCGCGGCCCAGGCCGGCCTGAAGGACGCCGTGCGCGCACAGCTCTCCCTGAAGACCGAATCGCGCACGGGACTCACCGCCGAGAACGGCGTGGCCGTCATCCCCGGGCGGCGGCCGGGCGAGGCCGTCATCGTCAACGCTCACGTGGACGCGTGGTTCGACGGCGCGGGCGACAACGCCGACGGCCTGGCGGTGATGGTGGCGCTGGCGCGCCACTTCGCGAGGCCGGAGCACCGTCCGGAGCGGACGATGGTGTTCGTGGCGAGCGCCGGCCATCACAGCCCCGGGTTGAACGGCCCGCGGGCGTTCCTGTAGGCGAACCCCGAACTGGCGAAGGCGGCGGTGATGACGCTGAACATCGAGCACGTGGCGCAGCGGCACTTCTCGCCGGCGCGGAGCGTGGCGGCGGACCGCTACCTCGAGGCCATCGCCGACGTGGGCGAGGCGCCCATCGTGGCGGGCGTCTCGAACGGCTCGCCGTTCCTGGACGCGCTACTGGACCAGGGCGTGACGCGCTACGGCGTGAACTTCGTCTCGGACCGGTCGCGGATGGAGAGTGGCGAGACGGGCGGGTATCGCAGCCTCGACATCGCGCGGCTGACGATCATGCAGGCGCCGCCGCTGTATCACACGACGGGCGAGGGCACGGATGTCATCTCCACGCCTGGGCTGGAGCGCATCGCGCGGTTCTTCGTGTGGTTCCTGAAGGAGGTGGACAGGGCGCCCAGGGAGCGCATCAATCCCGCGGCGCCGCCGCGATAGCGCTGCTCGATGGCGCCGGCTGCCAGGCAGCCTGGCGCGGGTGGCCATCTTCTGGCAATTGCCGCTCGCTGCCTATCTCGGTCTTTGGTGCTTATCCCGCTACCTTCGATCCGCCGGATCGGAACGAGGCAGCGCGCACAAAGGTGACGAGGGGGAAGGAGTTGACGACGGGTCCGTCGCGCATGAGAATTGCGCGACCGATGCCGACAGACACCGGGCTTCGGGCGGCTTGGCGGGACGAGCCATCAATTCCGGCCGTCCGCCTATACAACGTTAGACGCCACTACAATGAATTACGTCGCTTCTACACTTGCGTTGTTCGTGCTGGCCTGCATGCCGACGACAGGCGCCGCGGTACAGAATCTACCGGCGACCGCGGAGAGTGTGAGATGGGAGGTATCGGCACCTCTCACGAGCGATGATCGAGCATCGATCATTGCTGTCGTGATTCGTGTTGGACTGAAGGCGCCTGCATTGGTACGAGACTCGGATATCTCCGTAGCAGGTTGCACGGCCGTCGAGATTGAATCTACGCGAGAGCTGTCTGGGGCTCGCGTGTCTTGGCAGGTCCTGTCGGTGATGCGGTCGAGCGGGGGCTGCCCAGTACGGCGACCTTCGCAGGGGCGCATAGTGAGGCACGGAGCCTGGAGAGCCATCATCGATAGCCGCTTCAATCCGAACCAGTTCCAGGGCTGGCGCGTTGTCGACCGCACCTGGCACAGTGACATTTTCCTGGCACCGGATGTTTCATTTGCAGTTGCGGAGGCGGCGATTCTGTCGCTTCGACGAGGAACCTTCGTCGACGCACGGCCCCGGAACGAGGTGTCCGGACATCTTGAGATCGATTGGACGACAGCATTTGCAGTACGCCGCGCGATTGATGCGAGTGTGGGGCCGTCACCAACGGGCTTTCTGGAAATTCAAATCGGCCAGGCCCATGGACGTAGTGGCGGCGGGATCGCGCTGTTTGTGAGCGTTCACGATGGTCAGGTCGTGCTGCACAGACAAACGGAGTGGATTGCGTAGAGGCGTCTAACAGGCGTTGCAGCCGACGCCGTCCGGGCCGCGTTGCGCGTCCCGGCCGGTTCCCGCGCTCGGTGGTATCCTGCGCGAGCGCGGCGCGGCTGAACGCCACGTCGTTAGACGGCGTATGGGCTACATCATCAGCTCGATGATCAGAACGCTTGTCGCTGCGCTCCTCGCGGCGGGCTTCTTGTCCGCCGCGGAGTCCTCTCTCGAGCAGGCGTCGCCGATGAGCCTGACCTCGGTCTATCGCGACCTGCCGTACGTGCGCGATGGGGAGCCGAGACAGCGGCTCGACCTCTACGTGCCGACGCCACCTGTGCCGAGGGTCTGGGAAAAGCCTCTGACAGCAGTGACTCGTCGCCTGCCCCTCATCGTATGGATTCATGGCGGCGCGTGGATCATCGGACAGAAGGAAGACACGGTACCGCTCGAGTGGCTCGCCCATGGCTACGCGGTAGCCAGTATCGGCTACCGCCTCAGCGGTGATGCGATATTCCCGGCGCAGTTGCACGACGTGAAGGCGGCAATTCGCTGGATACGCGCGCATGCGGATCGCTATGCTCTCGACCCCACCCGGATTGTCGTGTGGGGCGAGTCGGCCGGAGGACACCTGGCTGCCCTTCTCGGCACAACCGGTGACGTGGCCTCGCTGGACGTCGGCGACCACCTGGAACAATCGAGCCGCGTCAATGCCGTCATCGACTTCTATGGCAACGTCGATCTTGTCGCAGACGCGTCCGCGAATCCAGCCATCGGCACCGTCAAGTCACCGCACTCGCAGCTGCTTGGCGGGCCGGTGCTGGAACGCCGGGAGCTCGCGCACCAGGCCAATCCCATCTCCTATGTTTCAAAGGACGATCCGCCCTTCCTGGTCGTGCATGGCGACGCGGACCGCAACGTTCCCCATGCCCAAAGTGTTCTGCTGGTCGATGCGCTTCGCGCCGCTGGCGTGCGGGTCACGTTCTACTCCGTCGTGGGCGGCGGGCACGGCGACTTTGCCGATCCGCAAGTGCGACAGCTCGTGACCGACTTTCTCGCCTCGATCACGCGCTGATTGTTGCCTGAGTGTGTCACCCAGGGCTTCGGTCCGAGTGCCGCGTAACATCCGTTTGCGGCCGACGGCGGCCGGCGCGATCGTGAGCCGCCGCGGCTGAAACGCGGACGTTGGGCGCCTGAAAGCTGGACCGCAGGAGCGATAATGACAGCTACCCGGAGACCGCTGGTCATCATCTTGGCTGCCGTCGTCGGTTCGTTCGGCGCAGGCCTGGGCTTCGCCGTAACAGCATCGCAAGCTGACGCCGAGTTCGCCTCTCGAGTCCGGGCGTACCTTCAGAATCGCGCGGCGAGATCAGCGTTCAGTGCTGCGATTCTCGTGGCGTCGAAGGGGGAAGTCGTCATTCGAGAAGCGTACGGAATGGCGGACTTCGAACTTGGAGTCCCGCTAAGGCCAGACCACGTGTTCCGGATAGGTTCGCTGACGAAGCCCTTCACTGCCACGGCCATTCTGCGGCTCCGCGACCAAGGCCGTCTGGAGCTGTCTCGGTCAGTCTGCGACTTCGTTCGTCCCTGCCCGGCAGCATGGCGCTCCGTTACGATCGCTCACCTTCTGAGCCATACCTCGGGCATACCAGACCGTTTCGGCGACTTGGAGGCTGTTCCGGCGCCGGCGACTCGCGCGGAAGTTGATCGTGTTCTTGGGAAGGCCGGTGCATTGGCTCTGAACGCGACCGCTGGTTCGCAGTACTCGTACAGCAACTTCAATTACGTTCTGCTCGGATACATCATCGAAGCTGTAACCGGCGAGACTTGGGAGGCGTTTCTTCTGGCTCAGCTCCTTACCCCTGCAGGCACGGCCGATACCCGCTACGACGATGTGTGGTCTGTGGTGCCGCGACGAGTGCATGGGTATGAGGTGAAAGACGGGCAGCTTCGTATTACCCGCTATACGGATCATGCAGCGTACGCGGCTGGTGGGCTCCGCTCGACCGTAGACGACCTTCGACGGTGGCACGACGAGTACTGGGCTGGGAGCATCCTGTCAAAGGCGTCGGTCGCTGAGGCGTTGAGAACTGGCCTCGGCGACTACGGCTACGGATGGCAGGTCACCACACATTTTGGCAGGCCCGTGCACAATCACACCGGGGGACTGCGTGGCTTTGCGTCGCATCTCGCTTTCTATCCCAACCAGGAGTTGCTGATCGTGATCCTCTCGAACATAGAGAACGAGAATACGAAGGGTACTGCATGCGATATCGCCGCGCTGGCACTCAAGGTGGCACCCGTCCCGACGGGAACACCAGAGTGGATCCAGCGCTCGAATGATGAAAGATGTGGCGCTCGGCGACCATGAGCCGTACCTCGACCGATTGTTCACTGCTTCTCGAAGAGACGAGCACTGGCACTCTGATTACCGCGTGATAATGCTGTTTGGCGACGGAGGTTGCAGATGGGACCTGGTGAACGAGAAGTCCGCGAGGTGCATTCAACCTGGATCGATGCCGTCAACGCCGGCGATATTGTCCGCTTGCTCACCTTGATGGCGGACGATGTCGTGTTTCTCAATCCGGGCCAAGCGCCGTTCTGCCGGGATGGATTCTCCGCCAACTTCTCGGCCGCCCACCAACAGGTTCGGATCCGTTGCATCAGCGAGTTGGAAGAGGTCGTGATCGTTGGCGAAGTCGCCTACACGCGGAGCCGGGACGCGTTGTCCGTGACCCCGCGTGCTGGCGGGGAAGGCACGCAGCTTGCCGGTCATCGAATGACGGTATACCGCAAACAGCCCGACGGCCGCTGGCTCCTAGCCCGCGATGCCCACACGTTGTCCCCGGTTGAGACGCTGAGATCGTAAGAGGTTCGTGCTCGGCGATTGGCAACACTGGCGGGTCGCCGCGGTTGATTGGCGAGTGCGCCGCCGAACCAGGCGCTGCACCTGACCGGCGGGGCATGACGGCTTTTTCGTGACATGTAGCTCACGTGTGCCACGCCGGCTGGTGAGCTGGGTCGTTCGGCCGACGACAACACGTTCTGAGGGGAGAGCGCGATGAGCATCTCAGATTGGCGATCTCGGCAAGCGACAGGCCTGATCCAGGTTGGGATGCTCTTGTTCCTGCTCGCCCTGCTAGCGGGACTCGCGGTGCCGCGATTTGCGGTGCCGCGTCTCGGGTTGTCGGTGCATCTGCTCGGAATCATGCAGGGCATCTTTCTCACAGTCCTCGGGTTGTTGTGGCCGCGTCTGAACCTGACGCGCCCTTGGTCTCGGGCTGGATTCTGGTTGGCGATCTATGGGTGCCTCGCAGCGTGGACGTCGAATGTCCTGGGTGCCGTGTGGGGCGGGAGTTCACTGTTGCCGATCGCATCGGGACAGGTTCGCAGTACTGTGCTGCAAGACGGAGTCATCACCGTGGGATTACGAAGCGCCGCAGTCTCGCTAATCGCGGCGACAATACTGATTCTGCGGGGGCTTCGGACGGGAACAGTAGTCAGGTCCGAGTAAGCCTGGCTCGGGTCCAGAGGCCAGGCTGGCCACCGAGGTGCTGAAACGGAGTCCTGGAGGACCTGACACTCGAATACGAGCGGCCGCACAACGAAATGGAGCCGGCGCTCCTGATGGCTCGTGCGGCCATGTCGCCGCGTCGCGCGGATCATTTCGGACGTCAGGCGGCCAACCAAGTGGCCAGCAGCAGGTATGGTGCGGCAATCGTTCGGTAGTGAGGATCGTCACGAGAGACAATACGATCACGAAGGAACCACATCCAACTCGGTAGAGCAGCTGTCGATCGGGCGGCCGTCCGACTGCATCCTCAACCGATAGCGCCCTGCCGCCGCCGGAAGCGTGAGCAACGACTCAAGGTGCCACCACCCTCGGCCAGCGGGCGAGACGCTTACGGGTGCGCCGACCACGGTGACGCCCTCGCGTTCCAAGACCGCGGACACTTCACTGCCTTCGAAGTGCTCAGGCGCAGACGCCGTTGCGTGAGCACGCAACGCGGCACCCCCGGCAAAGATGTGCGTGGCGCTCGCCGGCTCGGCTCCGGCCTGTTCGAGATGTACCCCAGCGCATACGGCTGGTGAGGCGGCGTTCTTCGGCACTGTCACGTCCGCGAACACCGTGCCGCCAGTGCCGACTCCCTGAACGATCAGCCGAAGTTGGTAGTTTCCAGCCGGGAGCGAGAGCCGTGGCGCGGCGGTGGCCGCCCTGGCCCCTGAGCGGGGCAGACGCCCGGATTGCTGCGCACGCATCACCCCCTTCTCGTCAACTGCCATCACCAAATATGTCGCGTCGCTTCCGACGGGCAGTCCGCCCAACACGGCAAACGGGGCGACGACCGAGGGCGAACGGGACAGATGACTCACGAGGGCCGGCGCCATCGCTACGCGCACACCGCGGATTGGCAATGGCGCCGCAACTGGCACGAGCGCTGGCGCTGCTGGCCTGGCGAGTGGGACGAACCCGGTCCGGTGCCGCACGGTTACACCCGGCCGGCGGACACGCACGTCGATCGATTGCACGCGCCACTTCCGCTCGGGTGGCGCCGTGGGCGCGTAGCCGAGCAGGTAATACGCGCGATTCTCGCGAGCGACCTGGCCAAGCGCCTCGGCGACGGAGTTCGTGTTGACGATGGCGCTGCCGCCGGTCACACGGGCAACGTCGCGGAGCGCATCCAGTTCCGCGCCGTTCTCCCGAGCCACGCGGAAGCGCGAGAGATTCGGACCGGAATACAGCCCGCGCGGATCGACCGGATAGATGGCGACGTTTCCTTCGAAGGCCGCTCGAATCACCTCTCGGAGCTTGTCGCCCGTGCGTCCCGTCGGGTTGGCCATTGCCGCGCGCACGTCGACGAACAGCCCTTCATTGAACCAAAGGACGGCCTTGCGCCGTGAGGGGATCGCCGCGAGTCGCTCCACCACCAGCCGGACCATCTCGAGGCCAGCGGCGGGATCGAACAGCGTGCCACCATCGCCGGCATCGGCCGGATCGATGCCGTCGGCGCTGGGCTGCCTGCTTGCATCTGCCTCGGCCGAGCCGATCACATCTACGGCTGCCGAGCCCTGAGTGATCCCGCCGCGGCCGGAGATCCCACGCGCGATGTCGATGAGGCGATTCCGGTCATTGCTGAAGAGCAGCGCCGACGTGCGGCCGGACCGCAGCACGGTCGCGTAATCATGGGGCTGCAGCGTGTTCTGGATGAACTCGATGGCGAGACGGCGCGCCTGCATGCCGCTCCGTGTGCCAAGGTTCAACTCGTCGATGACCAGCGCAAACACGCCGCCGGGCTCGGCGGCATTCGAGGCCACGCCGTCCGGTGTATCAGCCTCCGGAGGCGCCAGGCTGGCATCCACGAGACGGAACTGCTCGATGGGTGTGCGGGCTCCGTCCACCAGCAACTCGAAGTCGCCGGCTGTCAAGTCGCGCACGACTGCCCCATCAGGTCCGGTGACCGCGACATCGACCACGACAAGTGTTGTGCCCGTACGAAACTGTGCGTGTGGGCGAGATGAAGTCGCCAGCGTCCCCACGAAGGCAACGAACGTCAGCAGGCACGCATGCTGGACAGCTCCTCGAAGCGGCATTGCGCGGATGGTCGCACATTCTGGCAGGACACGCCACACTCGGAGTCCCTACGTCACTGCGAGGCGCAAGTGGCAAGGATGCACGTCGCGCAGACCTGGCCGCCGAATCACCGGGTGGAGCCGACGGCGGCGAGCTCCTGTGGCAGAATCCTCACACCCGGGCGTACGGCTCACCCGGAGCCGTCAGGCCGACACAACCCCTACGTATAGGAGGAGAGTACGATGCCCGCCCGCAAGACGGACCAGACTTCCAGGCGCACCGTCCGAAAATCGGCCAAGCGCACGGCGGCACAAGGCAAAACTGCGATGACGCTGCCGGAAACCATGATCACCGGCAAGGCAAGTCCCGCGAGGGCGGCGGACGGTGACCGGCCGGTCTTCGCCTACATCGCCAGCCTGCCGCAACCGCAGCGCGGCATCGCCGAAAGAATCGACGCGCTCGCGGCGAAGACGTTGCCCGGCCTGCAGCGCTCCGTGAAGTGGGGCATGTCGTACTACGGCGTCGGCGATGGCTGGTGCTTCTGTTGCGGCGGATTCGCGACACACGTCAAGCTCATGTTCATGAACGGCGTGATGCTGACGCCGATCCCCCCGGTGACGCCGGTGGCGATGGGCAAGTCCACGCGGGGCGTGGAACTCGAGTCCGTAGAAGACGTCGACGAACGCCAGATCGCGGCGTGGATGACACAAGTCGCGGCCGTGCCCGGTGTCGGGGGGAAGAAGCGATAGACCCGAGGTCCGCCGAGAACGGCGTGGACGACGGGTCAGTCGCGCATGAGATTGGCGCGAGCCGATACCGACAAGCACACAAGCCTCGGGCGACTTGACGGAACGCGCCATCAACTCCGGCCGTCCGCCGATACTACGTGAGACGGCACCACCGGCCCGCCATCTGGTATGGTATAGTCATATACATCAGCACATGGGCGATCTCGAAGACCTTGTCGCCGGACTCGAGGGCTTCGAGTGGGACGGTGGCAACTCGGCCAAGAATTGGCTGCGCCACGAGGTCCAGCAGGCTGAGGCCGAACAGACGCTGCTGAACACGCCGTTGGTGGTCAACGTCACCACCAGGCATGGCGCGGGCGAGCCCCGCTTCATCGCTCTCGGCCAGACGGATGTGGGCCGGCTGCTCACCATCGTGTTCACCATCCGTGGAACCAGGCTTCGAGTGATTTCAGCTCGTGCGATGAGCAAACCGGAACGGAAGATAGATGGCCAAGCCCAAGCATCACCAGAAGGCGATCCCGACGTTCACGAGTGAGGCCGAGGAACGGCGTTTCTGGGAGACACACGACACGACGCCCTATGTCGACTGGTCGACGGCGCGGCCGGCGCGGTTTCCCAATCTGAAGCCGTCGACCGAGACGATCTCGCTGCGACTACCAGCCGGGCTCCTGGCCGACTTGAAGGCGCTCGCGAACAAGCAGGACGTCCCGTATCAGTCGCTCCTCAAGATGTTCCTGGCCGAGCGCGTGGCTCGAGAGTGGCGATCGTCTCGCGTCACGGGCGTGCGGTCCAACAAGGCGTTGCAGCCGACGAGCCGCGCACGAAAGCCGGCCAAGTCGCAGCATCGGTCTCGCGCGGCTCGCGGCTGAACGCCAGCCGTCAGGCAGGTGGAGGATGGATCATCAAGGCAGATCTATGAGCACCGAGAACTGCATCAAGAGCATTGTGGCGGCGTTTCGCAAGGATTAGCGCAGCAAGGTGGAGGACCTGGTACTGAAACCGCGACAAGTTCGCGCGCTTACCTTCGCGAGTGAGCGACCTCCGTCACGCTTCGCGGACACGACGGTTGAAGGCGAAGCGGGCACCTGCCTGCATGCGGCCGGCCATAGTCGCGCAACCGTGCTGCCTGCGTGAGGAAGAGAGCGACAGCGTGCGACCACCGTTGGGAATCTCCCTAGCCAACCCGCGGACCTGCCTTCACCACCCTCCAGACTCACCTGAGCAATAGCGCGCACCTGCTAGTCATTGAGCCCCAGCCACTTACAGGCCGTTTTTGAACCGCCCGGCGCGAACTGCTCAAGTGATGCCGGGGTTTCGCTTCGGTGATGCCGCGACTCCATGACGGTGATGCCGCCCACCTGCTTCGGCGACCCGACCGGCGGCCGCGGCAGGTCCTTGGTGTCGGTCAGGGGAGTCCGCATCACCGCGAAGGCACTGCCGGGTGGCCGCTCCACCAGGTCCGTCGTCCGCTGCAGCAAGTCCGCCTGTCGGTCGGCGTGGTCACCGGACGTGCTCCGGTGACGCCGCGAAACTGGTTCGGGAGGTCCGCTCACCGCTCCGGTGATGCCGGCCAGGTGCTCCGGCAGGTCGGCCGACCGAGCGCGTGAGTCCCCGCCATGCTGCGGCAACCCCACGGGGTGCGAGAGGTGTGCCCGCCGCTTGTTGACGCGATCGCGGGCGACGCGAGCAGTAAGCTCAGTAGAGGCCGCGTCGTTGCGAACTCGCACGCGGCGTACCACAGGAGCATCGCATGTCGAAGGTCGTCGCCATCATGTCCATGTCGCTCGACGGCTACGTCGCCGACCTCAACGACGGCGTGGCCGAGGTGTTCGACTGGTACTTCACCTCCGGAGACGTCGAGATCGACGCCGGAGGGTCGGACCCGATGACGTTCAGGGTGTCCGCGCCGAGCGCCGGACACATTCGCGGGCTCTGGTCAGAGCTTGGCGCCGTGCTCACGGGTCGACGCACCTTCGACAAGGCCGAAGGCTGGGGTGGGAATCACGCCTGGGGACCGGCATTCGTCCTCACCCACCACATCCCCGCCGGATGGCCGCGCCCCGGCTCGACCGTCCACTTCGTGACCGACGGCCTCGAAAGCGCCGTGAAGCAGGCCAGGGCCGCCGCCGCCGGGAAGTCCGTCGGGGTCCACGGCGCGAACACCATCCAGCAGTTACTGAACGCCGGCCTTCTCGACGAGCTCTCCCTCGACGTCGCGGCGGTACTCCTGGGTTCCGGGGTTCGACTGTTCGACCACCTCGCCGGCATGCCCGCCGCGCTTGGCAACCCGACGGTGATCGCCGGCGTCGGCGTGACACACCTGCGCTACCCGGTCCGCAAGGCGTAGGCGATGATCGTGTGGTCCTGGTGGACGCGCAGGCACATCGTGAAGCGCCCCTGCCTGCCCCCCCTTTCCCGATGACAGCCGCTTTCACCACGGGCTGCCAGGCCGATGCGGATAGACGCTCGAGCAGCACTTGCGCCCGGCCCCAAGCGGCGGGCGAGGCCCGTTGCGGGGAAATCACGATCGTGCGAGGATGCAGGCATGTCCGAGGATTCGCTGTCAGAACTGCTGACGCTCCCGGCCAGTGCCCGAGCCGACCTGGCCATCGCACTCTGGGAGAGCCTCTCGGATGACGAACGCGATTCCGCGCTCTCCGTCGATTTGGCCTTCCTCGAGGAGTTGGACCGGCGTTGGGCCGAACACCTTGCCAACCCGGAATCGGCCGTCCCGTGGGAATCGCTTCTCCGTAAGCTCCGGGGCTGAGTGGCGCTGAACGTCGTCTTCAGGCCGGAGGCCTCGGCCGAGGTGCTCGAGACGAAGTCATGGTACGACGGTCGGGCGGATGGCCTGGGCGGCCGGTTCATCGACGACCTCGAGGCTGTGTTGGCGCGAGTAGTCGAGCGACCAACATCCTTTCCAACCGTGCGCGACCAGACGCGGCGCGCCGTCCTGAAACGCTTTCCCTACGCGGTGTACTTCCGGCAGACGGAAGGTGAGATCGTGGTCCTTGCGGTCCACGGCCGGCAGGATCCCATGCGGTGGCAATCGAGGACCTAGCCGCGGTGGATGCGACCGACACGCGGGCTGACCGCGCACCATCGAGAGCCAGAGGATTCAATGCGACACAACACGTTCCCGGCGCTTGCCGCCATCGCTTCCGTGCTCGTTGCACCACCAGCAGCGGCACAGAACACCTGCGCCAGCGAGCCGCTGGCCGTGCAGGTCCTGGGCTCCGGCGGGCCGCACGCTGGCGACACGCGGGCCTCGGCGGGCTACCTGGTCTGGCAGAACGGCAAGGCCGTCGTGATGGTCGATGCCGGAGGCGGGACGTTCCTCCGGTTCGGCGAGGCCGGTGCGCGGCTGCAGGACCTCGCGCTGCTGGCGATCAGCCATCTGCATCCCGATCACGTGTCCGACCTCCCCGCGCTGTTGTGGCTGAGCGAGACGACCCGGAAGCAGCCGCTGAAGGCGGCGGGGCCATCGGGCGGTGGGGCGTTTCCGCCCTTTGACACCTTCATCAACCGCCTGTTCGATCCGGACACGGGAGCCTTCCCGATCCTGGGTGGGACAGTCGGAAAGCCCGGCCAGGGGGTCCGCCTCGACCTGACCGTCGTGGACGCCGCCGCCGGTACAGCGCAGCGTGTCCCTGCGGATGCCGGCATCGAGGTCAGCGCCATCGGCGTGCCGCACGCCGACGTGTCCTCCGTGGCGTACAAGGTCCTGATCGGCGGCCGCAGTATCGTGTTCGCCGCCGATCAGAACGGCACGGACCCGAAGTTCGCCGAGTTCGCCTCAGGTGCCGACGTGCTGGTGATGCACCTCGCGGTCGCTCAGCAGACGGCTCCATTCCTCGCACAGGTGCACGCCAGGCCATCGACGGTCGGCCAGGTGGCGCAGGGCGCGAAGGCGAAGACCCTGGTGTTGAGTCACTTCATGAAGGCCCCGCCGGCCTTCCCCACTCCGCAATTCTTCAGCCTGTCCGATTTGGACGGGGCGATTGCCGAGGTCCGCAAGGCCTACTCCGGCACTGTCCAGGCCGCCGCGGATCTCCAGTGCATCCCGATACGGTAGCCGGCTCACACCCGCTTCGGTTCACGTGTCCTCGCGCGGCTCGCGAACCAGCGGGCTCTCCCAGACTCGAAGCAGCAGCACTTTGAGCTGCCTGAAAGGCTTCGGCCCAAGCTCCGCGCTCCACTGGCGCTCGACGTCCCGAAGAATCTCGTGGATCTTCGCGTAGGCGGCGCGCCCGCGCCTGGTCAGGCGGACAATGCGCGCCCGCCCTTCGTCGGGCGCGTCTGACCGGGTCAGGTACCCGAGCGCTTCGAGGCTCCGCAGCAGCTGGTTCATGGCCTGCTTGCTCATACCGGCGCGCTCGGCGAGCACGCCGGGGCGGACCCCGTCCGGGCCCGGATACTGCAGCACCGCCATGTGCGGCACGCGGAGCTCCCTGAAACCGGCCGCGTTGAGCTCCGCGATGATCCGGCGGTGAATGGCCTGGGCCGGCACCCGGAGCAGGGCGCCGATCAGCATCTCGTCTGGGCTTGACATAGCAGTAAATCGCATTTACAGTCTACACCAGTAAACGAAATTTACCTTCAAGGAGGCTCGTGATGGCACCGCAGGCACCCAACATCCACGTGAATCCGTCCGACGAGATCATCCGCATCGGGCCGCTCGGCGTGCGCTTCCTGGTCACGGGAGACGACGCGAGCGGCAGCGTCGCCCTGTTCGAGCTCACGGTCCCGGCCGCCCAGCGGCTGGCGGCGCCGGCGCACAGCCACGATCACTACGAGGAAACCATCTACGGCATCGAGGGGGTGCTGACGTGGACCGTCGACGGCACGCGCATCGACGTCGGGCCGGGGCAGGCCCTCTGCATCCCGCGGGGCGCCGTTCACCGGTTCGACAACCACGGCAGCCAGGACGTGAAGGCCCTCTGCGCCATCACGCCCGCCGCCATCGGCCCGCAGTATTTCCGCGAGTCTGCCGAGGTGATCAACGCGGCCGCCGGCGGGCCGCCGGACAGGGTCAAGATGGCGGAGATCATGCGCCGCCACGGCCTCACGCCCGCGTCATGAAGGCGGTTGTGGTGGCGCCCGGCGCCGGACGGTTCATTGCGGTCGGGTCGGCTGGAACAGGCGTAACGGTCAAGGCCTCGACGGAGGAAACCGGCGGCCTGTGCACCGTCTGGGAAGGACGAGTGCCGCCCGGGACGGTGGGCGCGGGGCCGCACTATCATCGGGCGCGCGACGAGTTCTTCTACGTCCTCGAAGGCGAGCTGGTGCTGCGCATCGGCGACGAGAGCCACACCGCACGGGCCGGCACCTTCGCCTTCGTCCCGCGAGGCACCGTCCACGGCTTTCACAACGCGAGCACGGAGAGCGCGACCCTCCTGGTGATGCACCATCCCGCGGGCTTCGAGCAGTTCCTCGAGGAAATGCAGGAGTTGGCGGCGCGGCAGGGCAGTAAGGAGGAGCGGATGAGGCTGGCGGCTCGCTTCGACATGATCCCCGTGCCGGCGCAATAGTCCTTCGCCTGAAAGGCGCCAACGGATACCATGTGCGCCCCGAGGAGACATGGACCACACGACCGCGATTCGACGCTTCTACGACCTCATCAGCGCCGGCGACATCGACGGATTCAGCCATGAGGTCGCTGACGATTTCGTCGAGCACGAAGAGGTGCGCGGCTTCGCGCCGACCAAGGCCGGCGTCGTCGAGTACTTCCGCATGCTGCTCGCGGCCTTCCCGGACATGCACATGGCTGCGGAGGACGTGATGGCGTGTGGCGACAAGGTCGTGGCACGCGTGGTCGTGACCTGTCCGGCGCTCGACGCTAGTCAGCGCCGAGCCGAGGCACGCCGCGCTTCGGTCCGGCGAGGCGCAGCGCCGCCATCCAACACCGCGCGCAGCCGATCGACCGAGTGAAGCTCGCAGGCGATCAGGAACTCGTCCATCGCCCTACTTCAGCTCGAGGACCACCGGCCGCCACGTCTCCGGGTCGTTCCGCATCCCCAGCGCCCCGCTCACCACTTCGAGGCGCGTCGGCGTGATGCGGATGAGGACGTAGTCGTCGCCCTTGTTCCTGTCTTTGTAGAAGGCCGCCCACTCCTCCTTCCACCGCGTCGCCTTCTCCGCCGCGTCGCGCACGAGGGTCGCGTTGCCAATCACCGTGACGTAGTTCTGGCCGGCCGGATCGAAGTACAGCAGCGTGGCCTTCGAGCTGGCCGCCACCTGGCCCACCTTTCTGGACCGCGCGTTGGTGGCGACCCAGATGGCCAAGTCGCCCTCCGGCTCGAACGGATCGACGATGCGCGCCTGCGGGTGGCCATCAGCGTCCAGCGTCACGAAGGTGGCGTAGCGCGCATTGCCGATGATGGTGCGCGCCGCGGAGACGATCTGCTCGCGCGTGGGCGGCGCGCCAGGCGCCGTCTGCCCGGCCACCGCCGGTGCGGCCAGCGTCAGCCCGAGCAGAAGGATTGCCACATATCTGGCGGTCATGGCGTGCTCCTCGCCGCGTTTGGCGGCCCCTCACAGGTTACTCCCGCGTCACCGCCGTCAGGTTCATCGTCAGCCGGATGCCCGGCTTCGGGAGCTCGTTCACGCCGATCACCGTCCGCGCCGGCAGGTGGCTGCCCATCTTCTCGACGTACGCGCGGTTCATCTCCTCGAAGTCGCGCATGTCCTTCAGGAACACGTTCACGTGCAGCACGTGGGCGAGGTCCGACCCGACCGATGCCAGCATCACGGCGAACGAGTCCAGGATCTGGGCCGCCTGCGCATAGGCGCTGTCTCCGGCGAGCTGGCCCGTGGCCGGGTTCACCCCGGCCGTGCCGCCGATGCTGAGGAAGGGCCCCACCTTCGCGATGTGGTTGTAGGGCCCGATGGGTGTTGGCGTGTGGGGTGGGGTGAACGTCTCGACCGTATGGCCCATCGTCAGTCTCCCGGGTTGAATGCGCGCGGAAAGTGTACCCCCGCTGAGTGGAAGGAGTTGACGACAGGTGGCTCGCCCGGGACAATTGCCGCCGCCAGGATTCGTTGAACGGCGGGACCAGAGACAACGGAGGAGCGCATGGCACGTTGGATCGTTGCGGTGGGATTGGCTGGCGTCATTCAGTTGAGTGGTTCAGGGCAAGCCAACGGTCCACGTCCCCCGGTCATCGACATGCACGTGCACAGCACGAACACGTCTCCCAGGGACCAGGTCGCGCGCATGAAGGAGCTGAACGTGCGCTTCGCGTGGGTCGCCACGGTCGCGCCGGAGCTTCCGCTCTGGGCCGAGGCGCTGCCCGCGAATCAACACCTGCCGGGGCTCACGCTCCCGTGCCCGGGCGGCCGCGCGGCGCTGTCCCCCGGGCGTTGCTGGGAAGCCAACACCGACTTTCCCGACATCGATTGGCTCCGGGCGGAGATCGAGGCGGGTCGTATCAAGGCCCTTGGCGAACTGGTGCCGCAGTTGATGGGGATCGCACCTGGTGATGCCAGGCTGGAACCCTACTGGGCGCTCGCGGAGACGTCGGATATTCCCGTGGCGATTCACATGGGCCCGGGGCCGCCCTCAGCGGCGTACCCGTCCAGCCCGTCGCCATTCAAGCTCCCCGACTTCCGGATGGCGGCCAATGACCCGCTCCTCCTGGAAGAAGTGCTGCTGCGGCACAAGCGCCTCCGCTTGGTGTTGTCGCACGGAGGTTGGCCATTCCTGGACTCGACGCTGGCGCTCCTGTACGCGCATCCCAACGTGTACGTGGACGTGGGAGCCCTGCACGCCGAGTTCATGGTCCCCAGGGCCAGCTACTATCGGCACTTGCGCGGGCTGGTGGAAGCCGGCTTCGGCAAGCGCATCGTCTTCGGGTCCGACTTTCCGAACGTCGTCGGGGCCGGAATCAACGCGATCCTCGCAGCGGACTTCCTCACCCCGGCGCAGAAGTCGGACATTCTCTGCGCGAACGCGGCCCGCTTCCTGCGCCTGCCGGATGCCACGTGTGCCCCGTGAGCGTCCTCATGGCTTCCCTCCCCTGCACCGCTCCGCGAACTCGCGCACGGCGGCGTTGAACGCCGCCGGCTGGTGGAGGCTGCAGGCGTGCCCGGCGCCCGGCAGCACGGCGATACGCGCGTCGCGGCAGGCGGCGGCAAACGCCTGCTCCCCTTTTCGGGCGAACGAGTCCTTCTCGCCGTTGAGGATGAGCACCGGGCCGGTGTAGCGCGCGAGCAGGCCGCTGAAGTCCCGGCCCGCCATCTCGCCGAAGGCGGCGCCGAGCGACTCGGGGTAGACGCCCGCGGCGATCTGCGCCTCGGCCACGTCGGAGAGATTCGGGGGAAACAGCGCCCGCGTCTTCTTCTCCGCCGCCGCGCGGCTCTGCGCCAGCCAGCCGCGGCGCATCAGCGCGCTCACAGTCTTCAGATACACCCCAAGGGCGCCACGGAAGTTGCGACTGCAGCCCGAGAGGACGAGGCCGCTCACCAGGTCGGGCTGCCTGGCGGCGAGCTCGATGGCGGCGTAGCCGCCCAGCGACAAACCGACGACCACGGCCTTGCCACCGGCCTCGCGTTCGATGACCGCGGCCAGCCCGCGCGCCGCGGCTTCGAACGAGAAGGGCACGCCCGCCAGCGCACCGTGCCCCGGGAGGTCCGGCGCGATCACGCGGAACGCATCCGACAGCCCACGCAGCTGCGGCAGCCACATCTTCCGGGTGACCACGGAGCCGTGCACCAGCACGATGCCGGGGCCATCCGCGGGGCCGGCCACTTCAAGAGTCGAGGAGTCCATCGCTCAGATCACGCGGCGCATGACCTCGGCGACGACCTTGCGCTGAACGACCGCGCCCGCGGGCAGCGGCGCCAGCAGCGCGTGCCACGGCGCGGCCGGCGCGGGGTCGCGGGACGCGTCGCTCATTCGCCCCGCCTCTACCGCTGCAGCAGGTAGGTCATCTTCACCACCAGCTGCCGATCCTTCCGCCCGAAGATGTCCGCCGGCAGGCCCGTCTGCGACAGGTCGTTGTAGACGATGTAGATGTCACTGCCGGGACGGTAGATGAAGTTGAAGCGGATGTTGTTGGAGAGCTCGTGCGTGCTGGTGTTGTACTGCGTGAGGCTGCGGATGGTCATCCGCGGCGAGAAGGTGTAGTCCACCCGCAGCGTGGAGAGGTTCACGAGGAAGTCGCCCCACGGCATCTTCACGTCGTTGCGGTTGTACCCGGCCTCGGCCGAGAGCCGGCTCGAGACGCGCACGCCAGCCGCGGCGGAGAGGTTCAGGCGCGTGCCGCCGTAGAAATCCACCGGCGACACGGTGAGCCGCTCGTAGACGCGCCGGCCCGGGCTGGTGTTGAAGGTGAACATCCACTCGTTCATCTGGTAGCTGCCGGCCGGGATGGTGACGTTCGGCCGGATGCGGAACGGCGCGTCCAGCACGTCCAGCGTCTGGTTGAGGATGACGTTGATGAACGAGTCGTCGCGAAGCGTGGTCCCGAGCATGTAGTGGTGCTGGCGCCCGACCATGCGGTTGTGCTGATCCGTCTGGTAGGTCAGCACGTACATCGGCTCGAACATCTTGACGATGCCGCGCCGGGGCCGCGGCGTGGGGCTGAAGTACGCCTTCGTCGTGCGGACGCCCGTGCGCTGCACGAAGCCGGCCTCCGCGTTGAAGTTGTCCTGGACGTCCAGGTAGTTCACCCACAGGTTCCACTTCGGGTCGCGATACGCGATGCGCCCGTAGAAGGCCATGTCCCGGCCGTCGAGGCCTGGCGTGGAGGTCTTCGCCAGGAAGGACGTGACCTGCAGGCTCCGCCCGATCGCCAGGTTGGCATCCACGCCCATCGTCCGGTTGAAGTGCGTGCTGCCGTCCATCGACTGCTTGTTGACGAAGAGCGCGCCGATGCGCGAGCGGCGGAGGACGTCGCGGCTGTAGCGGCCGACGAAGAAGTTGTCGCCCGGCCGGCCGAAGGCCGAGTCGGTCTGGATGTCGAGGACGCCGACGTTGTTCTTCCCTGACTTCCCCGCCAGGCGCGCGCCGCCGATGATCGGTACCGGCTGGCCGGTCTCCGAGAGGCCGATGCGGCGGCTGAAGAAGAGATCGGTCTGCACCTGGGCCGAAGTGAACGAGCTGCCCGTGCCCATGGTGAAGAAGTTGGCGTTCTCGAGGAAGAAGTCGCGCTTCTCCGGAAAGAACAACCCGAAGCGCGTGAGGTTCACCTGCTGCTCGTCCACCTCGACCTGCGCGAAGTCGGTATTGAGCGTGACGTCGAGGTTGAGGCCGGCGGTGACGCCGTAGCGTGCGTCGAGGCCGACGTCGCGCACGGCGGACGTGCTGCGATCCAGCGCCGACGCCTCGATGCGGCGCGCGCCGCCCACGAGGAACGGCTTCAGCCGGAGATCCAGGCCGCGGCTGATGCCCTGCAGCCCGCGCAGCTCGCCGGCCAGGCTGACGCGCGTGAGGCCGTAGGCCCTGGGGATGGGCGACCAGTAGAGGATCTCGTTCTTGTGGCGCGTGTGGCGCTGGAAGTTCACGCCCCAGGTCTGCTCGTCGCTCGGCCGGAAGCGCACGGTGGTGAACGGGATGGAAATCTCCGCGGTCCATCCCTTGTCGTCGATGCGCGACGCCGCATCCCACACGCCGTCCCAGTTGCGGTTGACATTGGACGTGGTGCCGCGACCGCCACCCTCGCCCTCGTCGAAGAGCTGCTGCTCGAGCTTCGCCCCGAGCGGGGTGGTGAGGAACATGTAGCCGTTGCGCGAGTCGTGGAAGGTGTCCACGACCACCTGGAAGTTGTCCTCGTCGAACAGGCGGTCCGCGTCGCGCCGCATCTCGGTGGCCACGACCGGCTCGGAGGCGAACGCGCGCACGCCGATGTAGAGGTGCCCCTGGTCGTAGAGGACGCGCACCTCGGTGCGGTCCGTGGCGGGCTGCCCCTCGCGCGGCTCCTGCTGGACGAAGGTGTCCGCCACGTCGGCCGCCTGCCACGCAGCCTCGTCCAGCACGCCATCGATACGGGGCGCCTCGCTGGTGGCGACGGCCCGGATCGACGGGCGCTCGCGGCTGGACTGGGCAGCGGAGACGGCGGGCAGCGCGCAGAGGCACGCCGCGAGAAGGGCACACGCACGAACGCTACGCGTCATCGATTGCTCTGACATGGATCCGTCGCCCCGGGGACGGTTCGGGCGACGCCTATCCGGCGGATCGTAACACGAGCTCAGCAGGGCGGGGATCAGGGGTCAAGGGATCAGGGATCAGGGATCAGGGATCAAGGGATCAGGGGGCAGGGATCAGGGGGCAGGGAGCAGGGATCAGGGAGCAGGGATCAGGGATCAGGGATCAGGGAGCAGGGATCAGAGGCCCGGCACCAGTACTGCCGCGCCTTGCACGCGACCCTCGCGCAGGTCGTCCAGGGCGGCGTTCGCGTCCTCGAGGCGATAGGGCACCGCGTCCACGCGCAGGGGCGTGCGCGCGGCGTGCGCGAGAAACGCCTCGCCGTCCTCGCGCGTGAGGTTGGCCACCGATCGCACCACGCGCTCCTGCCAGAGCAGCGAGTAGGGGAAGGCCGGGATGTCGCTCATGTGGATGCCCGCGCACACCACGACGCCGCCCGGCCGGACGACGCGGAGCGCCGCGGGGACGAGCGCGCCGACGGGCGCGAAGAGGATGGCCGCGTCCAGCGGTTCCGGCGGCGCGTGATCGGATCCACCCGCCCACACCGCGCCCAGCCCGCGGGCGTGCGCCTGCGCCGGCGTGTCGCCCGGGCGCGTGAAGGCATACACGCTCCGGCCCTCGCTCACCGCCACCTGCGCCAGCAGGTGCGCCGCCGCGCCGAAGCCGTAGAGGCCGAGCCGCGTCACGCCGTCCCCGGGAGCGCGCTCGGTGGCCATCCGATACGCACGGTGACTGATGAGGCCCGCGCACAGGAGCGGCGCCGCGTGCACATCGTCGTAGGAATCGGGCAGCGCGAAGCAGTAGCGCTGGTCCGCCACCGTGTACTCGGCGTAGCCGCCGTGCCGCGTGTAACCGGTGAACCGCGCCGCGGCGCAGAGGTTCTCCGCTCCCGAGCGGCAGAAGCTGCACGTGCCGCAGGTCCACCCGAGCCACGGCACGCCCACGCGCGTGCCGGGGGCGAAGCGCGTGGCTCCCGGGCCCGCCTCGATGACAACCCCGACGATCTCGTGGCCGGGGACGAGCGGCAGCGATGGGTCGGGCAGCTCGCCGTCCACGACGTGCAGGTCCGTACGGCAGACCGCGCACGCCTTCACCTGCAGCAGCAGCTCGCCAGGGCCCGGCACGGGGCGCGGGATGTCGGCCAGCCGAAGGGGGCGGCCCGGGTGTTCGAGGAGCATGGCCTTCATGGCGAGGCGACTCGTGCAGGGTCAGGCGACTCGTGCGATCAGCGGACCTCGGGTCTCACACGCGCAGGGGCGGACCGGCGAGCTCCATCCCGTGCGCGCGCCAGAACGCGGGATCCTGCGGCGGCATGGCGTTGGCCTTCGACACCTCGCGGAAGAAGGCCTCCATCTGCCCGGGAGGCGTGAAGGTGATCAGCAGGCGGCCGATCGAGTTGCCAACGTACGCCCAGACGTGCGGCACCTGCCGCGGGGCGAGCAGAGAGTCGCCCGGCTTCAAGGTGAAGCGCTCCGGCCCCACCTCGATCAGGTATTCCCCTTCGATGACGTAGAAGTGCTCTTCCTGTTCGAAATGCAGATGGCGCGCCGGGCCGCCCTTCGCCCGGTTGGTGTTCTCGATGACCAGTGAGGCCCCGCCGCTGTCCTCGGACGTGACCTTGAAGTCGATGGTGCTGATGCCCAGGCCCTTGTGCTCGCCGAAGCGGTCCTCGCCAGCCGCCACGCGCACGACCTTCGTGGGCGGCGCCGCCCGAAGGGTCGCAGCCAGCGGCACCCCCAGGGCCGTCGTCCCGAGAAACGCCCGTCTCCCCGTCTTGGCCATTGGTCCCTCCAACCGGATTGTGCACCCTGTTGCACCGCCGCGCACGGTGCTAGGATCGGCAGCGCCATTCGTCTGGTCACGGCACTTCCCGGAGGCAGTATGGCGCTTCCCGACTACGCGATGCGGCAACAATCCTTCCCGGAGATGTACGAGCAGCACCTCGTGCAGCCCCTCTTCCGGCCCTGGGCCGAGATTCTCGTCGAACGGCTCAGTCTCTCGCCGGGTGACCGGGTCCTGGACCTGGCCTGCGGCACGGGCATCGTGGCGCGCCTGGCCAAGCAGCGTCTCGGCGATCACGGGCACGTGGTCGGCGTGGACGTGAGCCCGCAGATGCTGGCGGTGGCCAACCAGGTGGCGCCCGACATCGAGTGGCGCGAGGGCAACGCCACGGCCCTGCCCGTTGACGACGGCGAGCGCTTCACGGCGGTGGCCTGCCAGCAGGGCCTGCAGTTCTTCCCCGACAAGCCCGCGGCCGCGTGCGAGATGCGTCGCGCGCTGGCGCCCGGGGGACGCGTGGCCGTCGCCACGTGGCGCTCGCTGGACGACGCGCCCATCTTCCGGGAGCTGCAGGAGGTGGCCGAACGGTTCGTCGGTCCCATCACCGATCAGCGCCACAGCTTCGGCGATCCCGACGCGCTGGCGGGCCTGCTGATGAACGCGGGTCTCAGCGACGTGCACGTCGAGCCCATGACGCGCACAATCCGCTTCAACGAAGGCCCGCGGTTCGTGCGACTGAACGCGATGGCGCTCGTTGGGATGAGCCAGGCCGGGAAGGGGATGACCGACGACGAGCGCGCCCGGGTCGTCGACTCCATCGTCACCGAGAGCCGGAGCGTTGCCGCGCGCTACGCGGAGGGGATCGGGCTGGCGTTCGACATCGGCGCGAACGTGGGGACCGCAAGGGGGTAAGACGGGTGCGGCGGGTGCGGCGGGTGCGAGCAGGTGCGGGCAGGTGCGAGCAGGTGCGGCGGGTGCGATCAGGTGCGGGCGGGTGCGATCAGGGGCGGGCGGCCGTAGGTCAGGGTGCGCCAGATCCACTCGAGCGGGCCGAAGCGGTAGCGAGAGAGCCACCAGCGGCTGACTAAGGCGTTGGCCCCGAAGAGTGCCACGGCGGCGGCCAGCGCCTGCATGCGGGTGGGCGCCAGGCGCAGCGCGTAGTTCGAGAAGGCCACGTCCAGGATGGCGATCTGCACTATGTAGTTGGTCAGCGCCATCCGGCCAGTCCATCCGAACGGGGCCAGCCACCGGAGCCACGCAGGCCTGTGCGCGGCGACGAGCAGCACGGCCCCGATGTAGGCGAACACCAGCCACATCTCGCGAATCACGCCGAACCCGGCGGCGAGCCGGCCCGCGGCCACGCGCGCGACCAGTGGCCCCTCGAGCCCATCAATCTCCACCGGCAGCAGCCAGTGGGTGATGGCCCAACTCGCGGCGCCGAACACCATCAGCACCGCGATCACCCACTGGTGCCTCGCCGGGGCGTCGAAGAGCCCCGCCCGGAGGCCGATGACACCCAGCAGGAACAGCGTGAACGTGTTCACCGGCAGGAACGAGAAGGCCTGCGCGTAGAACCACGACATGTGCTGGAGCCGGGCGCGGAAGACCGCGGGGTAGTGCGGCGCCTCCTGCGCGGCGCGATTCTCCGAGAGGAAGGCGCGATTCCCATCGGCCACCGCCGTGCGCTCGGCCTGATACGCCTCGTCTCCGGCCGCAGCGGAGCGATATCCGGCCTGCGCGATGTCGAACACCGACCACGACGCCGCGCTGATGACAGCGGCAATCACCACCCGGCGGACCGGCCAGTTCCGCACGAGCAACAGCGGCACGCCCCACGCGGCGTATCCCAGCAGCACGTTGAAGCCGAAGACCGCGTGCGCGATGAAGCCGAAGCCCGCGAGCGCGGCAAGGCGTCGAAGATACGTCGTGGTGAACGCGGCGCCGCGGGCCTCGGCGCGGCGCATCTGCACGGCAAAGCCCACGCCGAAGAGGATGCCGAACATCGCCCAGAAGCGTTCCTCGAAGAGGAGCGGCACCATCGATCCGTAGAGGGCGGAGAGCCTGGATGGGCTGTCCTCGTCCACGGCGTACAGGTTGAAGTGGACGAGGAACATGCCGGCCAGCGCGATGCCGCGCAGGATGTCGAGGACGTGGATCCGTTCGAGCGCGTCACGCATCGGCGTGAGTGGCGAGGTCTGGCAGGAGGTCGTGCATCCCGCGCGCGAGCGCCAGCTCGTAGGCGGTCTTGCCAGCGAATCCGGACGTGCCGGTGCCCCGCAGCGTCCGGTCGGCCCCCGCACGGGCAATCAGGCGGGCGATGTCCGCGTGGCCGGCCACGACGGCCAGCATCAGGGCGGTGAGGCCGTACTTGGCCGTGACGTCGGTATCGACGCCATGGGCGAGGAGCGCCTGGACCACGGCGAGGTGTCCACCGTGAGCCGCGAGCATGAGGGCCGTCTGGCCGTGACGGTTGCGCGCGTTCGCGTTCGCCCCGCGAGCCAGTTGCTCGCGGACGCCTTCGGCGTCGCCTCGCCTGACGGCATCTTCCCAGGACGGCTCCATCGGTCCCCGAAACCTCCAGGTCGAGGCTCTACGTCTGTCGGCGCCGCCCGCGTCGGCGGAGCAGCACGAGATAGACGGCGGCGTTGACGAGCAGCACGATACCACCGAGCGCCCACTGCAGCTCACGCGAGAGGGCGGCCGGATAGAGCACCGGCATCAGGTAGTGCTCGATGAAGTCCGAGGTGTAGGCGGCCTGCCCTCCCCTCGCGCGAAACCAGTTCTCGAGCGGTGTCAGCGGGCAGACGATCCCGGCAAATTCCACCCACGCGCCCCAGGCCGCGGCCGGGATGTGCACCCAGGCCAGCTTCGGCCACCTGAAGACGAGCAGGCCGCCGAGGACCACGAAGGCGACGAACGCCACGTGGAGGAGCACGGTGGCGTCGGCGAGGAGGCGGTAGGGCATGGCAGGTGCGGGCGGGTGCGAGCAGGTGCGGGCGGGTGCGATCAGGTGCGGGCGGGTGCGATCAGGTGCGGCGCCAAAGCTTGCCGGGCGTCGCCTGCGAGCGAAGGCGGGGACGGCCGTAGATCTCCCGCAGTTCGTCCTTCGCCTGCCCCAATGTCTCCAGCCGGGCCGCGGGGAGATTGCGCCCGGCGCGGTTGATGTAGAAGACCAGCATCGACATGGCGGACCGGAACGGGTCGGCCTTCCGCCGGAGGCTCGCGTCGGCGGAGCGCTTCAGCGACCGGGCAATCTCCCGCGGGTCGTCCAGCGTGAACACGCCCGGCTCGAGGTCCAGCGCGTTGCTGGTCTCGGTGACGCGCTGGGACCATCGCCGGGAGATTCGTCTCGCCATCACCCTCAGGCGCCAGTAGCGCTCCCTGCCAGGCTCAGGTGCGCGTGGACCGATAGGCGGCGGCGAATGCCGTGGCCAGGCCCAGATCGACGAGCGCCGGGGCGAGCACGAGCAGCGGGATTCGACCCATTGCGAACAGCACGATGGCGGCGATGCCGAAGCTCAGTTTCTCGAGGATCGCCGGCAGCATCAGGGGGCGGAAACGGACCGGATCCCGCGCAATCGTCAGGAACGCGAACTGCCACGCGAGGGCGACGCCGATGAAGCCGTAGAAGTGCTCGGGGTGCGTGATGGCCGGGGGGAAGTCCCGGCCGATCTGCCCCTCCAGGAAGTACTGCGGGAGCAGTACGATGAGGCCGTAGATGCCGGCCCACCGGAAGGCGCGACGGGCGAACGTGTGTGAGGAGCTCATCCGTTCATCGTACACGCCGCGTCAGTCCGTCCGGAACCAGCCGTTCACCTCCGCGAACGGGATGGCCTCCCCCACGCGCGTGAAGGTCCCCTGCTCCGCGATCTCCCGGGCGGCCTCGACGAAGCCGGTCCACGCCGCACGCGCCAGCGCGCCGCCGACGCTGATGCGCCGCACGCCGAGCGCGGCGAGTTGCGGCACGCTGGTGAACGCCCCTCCCACCAACACGTTCACCGGCCTGGGCGCCACCGCGTGCACCACGGCTGCGATGTCGTCGTGCGCACGAAGTCCCGGTGCATACAGGCAGTCCGCCCCGGCCTCCGCATACGCCACGAGGCGCTTGATGGTCTCGGCCAGATCCGGACGCCCGACGATGAAGCCTTCCGAACGGGCGGTGAGAAGGACGGGGATGCCGCTCCGGTCGATGCCCTGGCGCGCCGCGCGAACGCGCTCCACCGAGAGGCCGAACTCGAAGAGGGGATCATCCGCGTCGCCGGTGGCATCCTCGATGGAGAGGCCCGCCACGCCGGTCGCGGCCGCGCGCGCCATGTTCACGGCCACGTCCGCCGGCTCGAGGGCGAACGCGCCCTCGAAATCGCCATTCACCGGCACGCTCACCGCCGAGGCGATCGCCCTGAAGTGCGCCAGCGCATCGTCGATCGAGATGTGGTTGTCCTGCCGGCCCTGCGACCACGCAAAGCCGGAGCTGGTCGTCGCAAGGGCGGGAAAACCGAGCTGCTCGAGCACGCGGGCGCTGCCCACGTCCCACGGGTTGGGGATGACGAAGCAGCCGGATTCGTGGAGCTTCTTGAACGCCTGGTAACGATCGGGAGGCATGGGGGGACGATACCTCGGTTCTGGGGTTCTGGGGTTCTGGGGTTTCTGAGGTTCTGAGGTTCTGAGGTTCTCGGGTTCTCGGGTTCTCGGGTTCGGAGCTGCCGTCGCGGGGCCGTTTGGACGGCTGGCGGCAAGCCCAGAGGAAGCCCGCGGGGGTGTGCCGACAAACACGCGGAGGCGAGGGTCGCGCGTGGAGTTGGGGGGCCCCACGCCTTGCAGGGTCAACGCGCCGGAACGTGGTTTTGCCGGGCTTGGAGCCGGGCTCGCCGCCAACCATCCAAATCGCCCCCCGACCGACCCGTAGAACCCCAGAACCTCAGAACCCCAGAACCCCAGAACCCGAGAACCTGCGAACCTCCGCCCCCCGTTACCACCGAAACGCCGTGCGTGCGGCAAGGCCGGCCAGGCGATCGGCCACGTCACGCGCCAGATCGGCTGCGAGGTAGGGGATGTCCACGCGGTGCGACAGCTCGCCGGCGCCGGCCGTGTCCACGCGCACGCGCGCCATGCGCGCGCGGCGATCCAGCGGCGTGGCGTACACGCTGACCGCCTGGATGCGGTTCACCCTGACGAGAGTTTCGCTCCGCCGCAGCCAGCCACTGCGGAAAGCCACCACATCGTCGGTCGCGGACCAGCGGAGGCGCTTCACCTGCTGGTGCGTGCTCACGATGGTCCAGCCGACGAGCGGCAGCACGATGACGAGCGCGCGCGGACCCAGCGCAAGCAGGACGACCGCGGAGGCGAGCGACACCGCGGCCAGCGACCGCTTCACGGCGCGACGAAACGCCCGCGGGTGGACCGGCTGCCATGGCACCGCTTCCATCGCCACGCCCGGCACGATGGCGGAGACGAGCGCCGGCACGTGCTCCTCGCGGATGAGCGGCGCGACCCACTCGCGGTCGCGCACGGCCGCGCCTGCCTTCCCCCCCGCCGTCTCCACGCGGATGGACGCGCGGCGGAACCTGCGGTGCAGCCAGCCCTGGTGCACGGTGAGGGTCTGGATGCGGCCGACCGGAATGGTGGCGGTGACCCTGGTGAAGAGCCCATACGTGATGCGCAGGTCCTGGCCCCGGCGTGTAAGCCTGAAGTCGTAGAGCCTCACGAATGCCCACACCATGGAGATGAGGCGCACGAGCACCAGGAATCCGGCGATGCCGCCGAGCAGGAGGACCAGCCGCCCGGTGGGCAGGGGCCCGCTCCCAACCACGAACGCCAGCACCTCCCGGATCAGGCCACGCGCGTCGATGGTGCCGGCGAAGAGCCAGCTCCAGACGCGGTTCATCGCCCCGGACTCCCACAAGGCGCCGTAGGCCGCGCCGACGAGCACAACGCCCTTGTTCTCCAGGAAGCCGCACAGGAGCAGCTCGCGGAGGGGGAGGTGGAGGAGCGGCACGGGGCCGGCCTCCGGCCGGTGGGCGTCTGGCGGCGTGGGCGGGGTCTCAAGCCTGTGGGCGCCTGTCGGCGAGGGCGGGGTCTCAGGCTCGTGGGCGCCTGTCGGCGTGGGCGCGGCCTCTGGCCGCGTGGGACGATCCGTCTCTGGGGGTTCGCCGGGACTGAAGTCCCGGCGCTCCATCGCATCGTCACGGCGCGCCATCGCATCGTCACGGCCCTCCGGTGGGACGGCACGGCCGGCGAACACGCGCGCGCGCATCTCGCCGAGCGCGGCGATGGGCAGGACGCTCATCCGCGCCTCGGGCTCGGTGCCTCCGCCCGTCTCCACGCGCACGTCCACGACGCCCAGCGCACGATGGAACACGTTCTGCACCGCGTCCAGGTTCTGGATCCGCGCGTACGGCAGGTGGCGCTCGTTCCTGAAGAGGATGCCGGACCGGATGATGAGCTCGTTCGGCTCGTAGCGCAGGCGGAACGAGAGATAGCGCGCGACGGAGAGCGCGACGCTCGGCAGCACCAGGATCCAGAGCCACACCTCGAAGTCGCCGGGATCGAACGGGCCGAACTCCGGGTCGCGGCGGCGCCCGGCACCGAAGAACGCCAGCAGGGCGGGCCACAGGAAGAGCCGCGCGTAGCGGGCGGTGTCGAACAGGATGGACGCCGGGTGCAGCCGCTGCTCAGACGACGTCATCGTGTCGGCCCAGGCGGAGGTCGTCCCGCAGCGCCATCGCGACCTCGTGCGCCAGCCCCGGCAGGCTGACCCGCGCATGGTTGGTACCAGCCGTGTAGACGACGAGCGTCCCCAGGCCGTAGTGCCGCTCGAGCGGCCCCTGCGACACGTCGGTGTGCTGCACGCGCGAGCGGGGCACGTAGATAACCGACCGCCAGTACACGCCGCGCTGGATGACGAGCCCGTCGGCGTCGAGCGCATATCGCGTGTGCGCGTAGGCCTTCGCGGGCCAGCGCTCCGCATGCCAGACGAGCGCGGCGATCAGGGCCAGCCACAGCACGCCAAGGGCCACGCGGCCCCATCCAGGCAGATCGTCTGCGGCGGCCAGGACGATGAGCAGCACGATGAGCGACGGGCCGGTGAAGGCCAGCGCGGTCAGCCGGCCCACCAGCCGCTGCTGGGGGATGAAGCGGGGATCCAGCTCGCGTGGGTCAGTCACGTCTGCGACTCGGAGGATAGCACCCAGAACCCCAGAACCCGAGAACCCGAGAACCCCAGAACCTCAGAACCTCAGAACCTCAGAACCTAGTTGTTAACCGCAACCACAATGGCCACGACGATGAGCGCGAGCAGGATGACGAGCAGAACCTTCCACCAGCTGATGGGGTACTTGCCCGCGATCTTGCCGGTGTAGCCGTTCACGATCACCTGGAAGGCCTTCGCCCCATAGTTGTAGGTGAGCAGCCAGATCGGCACCAGCACGTGCTTGAACGTGCGGCCGGAGAAGGTCGGGAAGATCCGCAGGTTGCGATACGTGTCGCCCGGCACCTGCTGCGCGCACAGCCGCTCCAGCGCCTGGTGCATCTGCTGCTGCGACCGCTCGGCTGCTTCCAGGAGCACGACCTTGTAGTGCTCGACGACGTGCCCGGAGAGAAACGCCGTGTCGTAGGGCACGACCTCCTGCGTCGGGAACGGCTCGACCTGCCGCAGCAGGTCCAGCGGCAGCCCCTGCGTCCCCGGCACTGGCTCATCGTCGAAGGCGTGATTCACGGTGCCAGACGCCGGCTCCCACCGCGTGCGCCGCTCCTTGCGGACGACGCGCTTGCCCTGGCTGTCGCGACCCTCGACATCCACGTAGTAGTAGTAGCCGGCCTCCGCCTCCCATGGGCAGTGCGCTTTCGCGTCGAAGGTCCAGTAGGGGATGTAGAGGCTGTGGACCGTGTCCACGAGCGCGGCGCGCGCGAGGCGGCCGGGCGCGAACCACTTGCTGCGCCACCAGTGGCGGATGTCGTCGCGCACCTTGTTGCGGTCCACCTTGAACGGCAGGACGCCCTGCGGGCGGATGGGCGACTTGATTTCCTCGTAGTCCACCAGCGCGGGCGATCCGCAGAACTCGCAGTTCTGCCCCACCCGCGCGGCGTCGAAGACCATCACCGCGCGGCAGCTCTGGCATTGGACGCTGCGCGTCGCGGTCTGCCAGCCGCGCTCCTCCTCGGGCAACTCTCGGAGCGCCTTGACCAGGTCAATCTCCGCGACCTTCCCGGTTTCGCGATCGATGACGTAGGGCGACTCGGTGCCGCAGAACGGGCACACCAGCTTCTGCTTGCCGGGGTGCCACTCGGCCTGCGCACCGCAGGCCGGGCACGCGTGCTTTTCGAGGGCGGAGATCTCCTGAACCATCTTCGGGTTCTGGGTTCTGAGGTTCTGGGGTTCTGAGGTTCTGGGGTTCTGAGGTTCGGGGGTTGTGAGGTTCGGAGGTTCGGCGGTTCTGTTCAGGGCTCAGAGGTTCTGCGAACCCCAGAACCCCAGAACCCCAGAACCCCAGAACCTCAGAACCTCAGAACCCTTATTCCGTCATGTAGGCGGTAAGCGCGGACTTCGAGATGCGCCAGGCGGAGCCGATCTTCTTGCCCTTCAGCTCGCCCGATTCGAGCACGGCCATGACGTCCGCCTCGGAGACGCCGAGCGCCGTGGCGGCGTCGGCGGGGCTCATCAGCTCCGGCAGCGCGCCGGCACCCGCGGGGGCGACGGTGGGCGTGGCCTGGCCGCCGGCAAAGCCCTGCTGCATCATCTGCTGCGCGATACCGAAGCCCACGGCCAGTTCCGCTGCCGTGCCGGCCGCGCCGGCGCTGCCGCCGCCAGCCTCGAAGCCCTTCCCCATCTGGTACTTCACGAAGTCGTTCAGGTTGCCGATGGCGGCCATGCTGGAGCGCTTGTCGATGGCCTGCTCCACCTCGGGCGGCACCGACACGTTCTCGACAATGAAGCTGGCGATCTCGAGGCCGTACTTCGAGGTGACCGCCGGGTTGATGAGCGGCAGCAGCGCCTCGCCCAGCTCGGAGTAGCGGGCCGCGACGTCCAGCACGGGGATCTTCGCGGTGGCGATGGCGTCGGTGAAGATGCTGACGATGCGCGAGCGCATCGTGTCCGCGAACTCGTCCAGCCGGAAGTTGTGATCCGACCCTGCCACCTCGCGAAGGAACGTCTTCACGTCCACGACCTTGAAGTCGTAGGTCCCGAACGCGCGGACACGCACGACGCCGAAGTCGGTGTCGCGGAGCATCACGGGGTTCGACGTGCCCCACTTGTTCCCCGTGAACAGCCGCGTGACGACGTAGTAGACGTCGGCCTTGAACGGCGAGTTGAAGCCGTAGGGCCACGACTTGATCTTCGTCAGGACGGGGATGTTGTCCGTGGTGAGCGTGTGCTTGCCCGGGCCGAAGGTGTCGCCGAACTCGCCGAGGTAGACGAACTGCGCCATCTGCGACTCGCGCACGATGAGCTGGGCGCCGTTCTTGATGGCCTTGTCCTCGTCCGGGAAGCGGTACGACAGCGTGTCGCGCGAGTCCTCGGTCCACTCGATAACCTCGAGCAGTTCACCCTTGATGAAGTCCATCAGGCCCATGTGTCGGCGCTCCTTGGGAAAAGACCTGTCGATTGTAGATCATGGGTCTTGGGTCTTGGGGCTTGGGGCTTGGGGCTTGGGGTCTTGAGGTCTTGGGGTTACGGCTTCAGCCAGCGGGACACGGCGTGCAGGCCGGCGGCGATGAGGTCCGTCGCTGACAGGTCGCGCAGGAACGCGCTGTCGCGCACCATGCCGGCGAACGTCGCCTCGGTTTCGCGACGCGCGCGCTCGAGGTTGAGCGGCAGCGCGGGATCGACGGGCTGGCCGGTCCGGTCGGCCCGCTTCAGCTGATCGATCAGCGCGCCCGCCTGCTTCATGTCCAGCATCGAGAGCGGCGATCCACAGTGACTGCAGGCACCGGCCTTCCCCACGTCCACCGGCGCTCCGCAGTTGGAGCAGTTCACGAACTCCACGCTCTGGCTGAGCTCCGCCCGCTGCTGCGGCGTGAGCGGCCGGACGAAGTCCTTCTCCTTGAGGAACTCGAGGAAGGTAGTGAGGCGCCCGTGGCCGTTCGGGCAGCGCAGGTACTCGAAGCGCGTCATGCGCTGCATGTCCTTCGTCAGCCGAAGCCGTCCCTTGCAGCGCGGGCACTTCGCCAGCTCGGCGTCCGTGGGGTTCGGCTTCCCCGTGTGCTCGCCGATCAGGCGGAACAGTCCCAGCGTGGACGCGGGCGCGAGCGCGAGGCTCTCGCGCGTGTCGAACCAGAACGACTGGCAGGGAAAGCACAGGTCGAGCACCACCGAGCGGCCGTTGTGGCCGGCAAAGGTGTGCTCGTCCATCGGAGCCGAGCAGCGCGGGCAGTCCACGGGCACGTATTGTGACAGACGCTGCGCGTGCGTGCATGGTCCTGCAGCACGTCCGGCCGCGTCAGCGGGCGTCGATGCGCTCGCGCGCCACGTCCTCGAGCCGTGTCGTTGCCGCGGGATAACCCTCGGGCAGCGCGACTGGCGTGAAGGCCTGGTCGATGGACGCCCCGGCCACGCTCGCGCGCATCACGCGCGCGATGCCGGGGTGCAGCGGACCCGCGAGGGCGGCCAGCACGCGGAGGGCGCCAGCCGGCACGTGCCGCACCCTCTGGGTCCGGCCGCAGAGGCGGCCGTAGAGCGCGGCGACGTCGTTCTGCGTGAGGTTTTCGGGGCCGCCGACCTCGATCGTTCGTCCAGCGGCGGACGGATCCACGGCCGCCCGGGCGGCCACGCGCGCGACATCGCGGACGGCGACGAAGTTCATCGGGCGATCGCCGGCCCCCAGGATGGTCGCCGTGCCGCCAGCCAGGATGCTCTTTCCGATCAGCTCGTGTGCGTGCATCTCCATGAAGGCGGCCGGCCGCAGGATGGTCCAGGAGAGACCGCTCGCCTTCAGGCACTGCTCCACGCCGTGCTTGGTCCGCCAGAAGTCCACGGGATGGTCAGGCGACGCGCCGAGCACCGAGGTGTACACGAAGCGCCGCACGCCCTCGGCCCTGGCGGCATCGATCAACGCGCGGTGCCCCTCATCGTCCACGCGCTCAGAGCGGTAGCGGCCGCGCCCCAGCATGGCGTGGGCGGCGGCGACCACCACGTCGGCCCCACGGCACGCCGCGCGAAGGGTACCTGTGTCGGCAAGGTCCGCGACACGCACCTCGGCCCCGGCGGCTGCCAGCGCGCCTGCGCGAGCAGGGTCGCGCGTCACGGCCACGACGTGATGGCCGGCCGCCAGCAGCTGCCGGGCGATGTCGCCACCGAGCATGCCGGTGGCCCCGATGATGCTGATCGCCTCGCGCCGCTCACCCATGTCAGGCCCTCAGATCTCCTCGACCCTGACCACGCGGAAGCCACGCGCCTGGTAGTTCGGCAGCGCGTGCGGATGGTCTTTCGTGCAGGTGTGCAGCCACACGCGCGCGGCGCCGAGCGCGCGTGCCTCGCGCACGGCGGCAGCGAGCAGGCGCGAGCCGAGCCCGCGGCCCACGTAGCCCGGGCGCAAGCCGAAGTAGGCAATCTCGACGCTGGCGCCGGGCTCCTGCTTCAGCTCGAAGTAGCCCGCCGGATCGTCGTCGGCCCGGAGCACCCAGACGCTCAGTCCCGGTTGCGCGACGTACGCGGCCCACTGCTCGTCGGTCCAGTGCGAGCGATCGATCCACGCGTAGGCCTCGCCCACCTCCCGATAGAGCAGCCGGCACAGGTCTGGCGCGGGCGCCAGCTCGCGCTGCAGCGAGAAGGTGTCCGGCCACGGCTCGGCAGTGGGCGCCGGGTGATCGGCGTCCAGTTCCAGGTAGAAACGCTGATGCCCCATGCCCGCCCGACGACGGCCCGGCTATCGGCCCGTCGCCTCCACAGCCGCCGGCCGCGCGAAGCGCTTGAAGAAGCTGTCGGTCTTCCACGACGGCCGCGTGTCGCGATTCGCCACGCGCGCGGCGAGCCGGCCAATCATGTCGGTGAACCCGGCGGCGGCGCTGCGATCGATGGGCTGTGCCAGGTCGTCAGAGGGCGCGTGGTAGCGCTCGCGCGTCCAGTCGGCGTCGATCTTCTCCTCGGGCGAGCCCGGCTCGAAGCCCACCTTCATCGCCAGGGCCGGCACGCCCTCCCGGATGAAGCTGTACTGATCGCTGCGGATGAACCGGTTCCGCTGCGGCTGCGGATCCGGCCGCACGCCGATGCCCATCTCCTGCGCCACCGCCCGGACATCGTCTCCAAGGTCCGACTCGTCCAGGCCGAGAACCATGAGGCTCCTCAGCGGGTAGAGGGGCAGGAACATGTCCATGTTGATGTTGGCGACGATGGCGTCGCGCTCGACGGTGGGGTTGAGCGCGTAGTAGCGCGAGCCGAGCAGGCCTTTCTCCTCAGCCGTCACGGCCACGAAGACGACCGAGCGCTTCGGCTTCGCTGCGGCCACCGCCGACGCGGCCTCGATGAGCGTGGCGATGCCTGAGGCATTGTCCATCGCGCCGTTGTAGATGTCGTCGCCGTTGATCGGCGCGCCCACTCCGACGTGATCCAGGTGGGCGGTGAGCACGACGAACTCGCTGGCGAGCTTCGGATCGCTCCCGCGCACGATGCCGGCGACGTTGTGCGACTCCACCCCCAGGTTCTCCACGGCCACCGTCGCGCGCACCGAGGATGGCAGCGTGAAATGCGGTAGGGCCTTCCCTTCGCCCGCAATCTTCAGGATGTCCGCGAAGGTGCGGCCCGAGCCCTGGAACAGCCGCTCGGCCTTCGCGGGGTTGAAGGTGATGGAGACCTGCTGGCCCGCGGTGTCGTCCAGCGATGTATCCGCCAGCGCCATCGCAGGGTTCAGGCGATTGGGCGAGGATCGCTCCCACGGCACGTCCATGCTCTTCGGGTTCGGGATGCCGATGGTGCCGATCGCGCCGAGACGCTTCAGCGTGCTCCAGCGTTCCGCGGCGGACTGGTAGTGGGCACTGAGGGCGCCCGGGACGTTGGACGGGCTGCCCGTGAGGTAGACGACCACCTTGCCCTTCACGTCGAGGCCGGCGAAGTCGTCGTGATCCACTTCCGGAATCTGCAGCCCGTGACCCGCGAAGACGAGGGGCGCCTCCACATTCGGGGCGGGATCGATGCGCATGCCGAAGGTCGCTTCGTCCCCGAGCGTGACCGGTTCGGCCTTCCCGCGGCGCACCAGCGCCAGGCTGGACTTCTCCTCGACGATGCGGCGCGAGTGGAAGGAAATGGGCTGGAGATAGCCGGCGGTGCCGGCCGGCTCGAGGCCGGCTTTCTGGAACTGGTCGGCCACGTAGTCGGCAGCCTTGCGGTGCTCGGGGCTGCCGGTCTCACGGCCGCGCATGCCGTCGTTGGCCAGCGTCTCCACGTGCGCGAACCAGCGCGCGGCGGCGTCGGCGGCTGGCGCGGGCGCAGTGCCCGTCGTCGGTGCCCCGGGCTCGGTGGCGCACGCGGTGGCCAGGGCCAGGCAGGCGGCGGAAAGGCCGGTGACGACGCGGCGGTGGAGGCTGGGGGAAGAGGGTGCGCGCATCATGCGCGCCACACTAGCACACGACTTGGTTCTGGGGTTCTGGGGTTCTGGGGGCTTGGGGCTTGGGGCTTGGGACTTGAGTTCTCGTGGTTGCCTTGTCCTACCGACGCGGGTCGAGGGCGTCTTTCAGGCCGTCGCCGAGCAGCGAGAAGCTGAGGACGACCAGCGTGATCGCCACGCCTGGCGCGACGGCGCCGAGCGGGCTGCTGCGGAGCAGCTCGCGGCCGCGCGAAAGCATGGCGCCCCACTCCGGGTCCGGGGGCTGCACGCCCAGGCCCAGGAACGACAGGCCCGACGCGAAGAGGATGGCCGAGCCCAGCGTGATGGTCCCCTGCGCGAGCAGCGGCGCGTAGCACTGCGGCAGCACGTGGCGAAGCAGGATGCGAGTGGCCGAGGCTCCAGCGGCACGCGAGGCGAGCACGAAGTCGGCCCCCACGACCGACTGTGCGGACGCACGCACGAGACGCGCGAAGATGGGCACGCTGAAGATGGCCACCGCCACGATGGTGGACGAGACGCCTCGGCCGAGGATGGCGGCCACGGCAATGGCGAGCAGCATGTCGGGGAACGACAGCAGCACGTCCACGCCCTGCATGATGGCCCCGTCCACGGCGCCTCGGCGCCAGGCGGCAAGCAGGCCGAGCGTGGCGCCCACGAGCAGGCCCGCGAGCGTGGCCACCAACGCAATGGTCAGCGACACGCGCGCGCCGAGCAGCAGGCGGCTGAAGGTATCCCGGCCGAGATGGTCGGTGCCCAGCAGGTGTGTCCCGGAAGCCGGCAGGTAATTCGACGCGAGATCCACCGCCAGCGGATCGTGAGGCGCCACGACATCGGCCAGGATCGCGGCGCCGACGAACAGCGCGACGACGACCAGCGCCAGCATCGCGGGCACGTCGGTGGCGAGGCGCCGGAAGGCCCCGCTCATGCCGCGCGCACCCGCGGGTCGAGGCCCGCACCCACCAGGTCCGTGAGCACGTTCACCACGACGATGAGCGTGGCGACGACGAGCACGCCGCCCTGGACCATCGGGAAGTCGCGCGCGATGACCGCATCCACCATCATGCGTCCCACGCCCGGAATGGCGAACACGCTCTCGACGAGCACGGTGCCGGCGAGCAGCCCGCCAATCCGCAGGCCGATGAGCGTGACGACCGGGAGCATCGCGTTGGCGAGCGCGTGCCTCGCGATGACACGCCACCGGCTCGCGCCGCGGGCCTCTGCCGCCCGCACGTACTCCTGGTGGAGCGTCTCCATCATCGCGGCGCGGGAGATGCGCGCCACCTGTCCACCGCTCTGCAGGCCGAGCACGGCAATGGGCAGTACGTAGTGCAGCGGCGTGCCCACGCCAATGGACGGGACGAGCGCGAGCTGGAGCGCGAAGACGAGCATGCCCATCAGCGCCAGCCAGTAGGACGGAGTGGAGACGGCCACGAGCGTCAGGGCCATCACCGCGCGGTCCACCCACCGCCGGCGCGCGACGGACGCCGCGATGCCCGCGGCCATGCCGAGGAGCGTCGCCAGCCCGATGCCCCCCAGCGTGAGGATCACGGTGTGCGGCAGGCGCTCCCGGATCTCGGTCGCCACCGGGGCGCCCGTGCGGATGGACGTTCCGAGGTCGCCCGTGAGCGCCCGCGTCACGAATCGCACGAACTGCGTGGGCAGCGGCTGGTCGAGCCCCAGGTCACGCCGGATGCGCGCCACCGTTTCGGGGCTCGCCTCGAGTCCCGCCGCGATGACGGCGGGATCGCCGGGAATGGCGTGGACGATGAGGAAGACGAGGATGGAGATCCCGAAGAGGACCGAGACGAGCCGTGCGAGCGAGCGGGCGACCACGGTCATCGCCAATAGAAACCACGATGACACGAAGCGCACGAAGATCGGCACGAAGCCATCCTGGACAAGTGAACGGGAGCGCTCATCTGCTTCGTGTCCTTCGTGGTTCCCTTCGTGCCTTCGTGGTTTCTCTCATCCTCAATGTACTGTGGCCTGCTGGAACGTCACGGCGCCGAGCGGTGACGGAGTGACGCCCTCCACGTTCGCGCGGCTGGCCACGACGTACAGCGTGTCGAAGAGCCACACCGCGCCCGGGTCCTCGAGGTAGACGATCTCCTGCGCGCGCCGATAGAGCTGCTGGCGCTTCTCCGCGTCGGTCTCGCGCATCGCCGCCTCGATCACCCGGTCGAACTCGGCGTTCGAGTAGTAGCCGTAGTTGTTCTCGTTGGTTGGCGCGCTGCGGAAGATGGGGCGCAGGCCCCAGTCCGCGTCCGCCGTGGACGCGCCGGCGCCCATGATGAAGATCTCCTGCGGGTTCTTCTCCGGCGGCAACCCCGCCCAGTAGGTCACCATCGTCCCCCACTCGATGACGTCGATGGCCGCCTCGATCCCGACCTTCTTCAGGTCCGCCGCGAGGGCCTCGGCCAGCTCCACGCCCATCGGGTAGCGCGGCGTGGTGGCGATGCGTGTCTTGAAGCCGTTCGGATAGCCTGCGGCTTTCAGGAGCGCGCGCGCCTTGTCCGGGTCGTACGGGATCTCGCCCAGGTTCGCGTAGCCCCGCATGATGGGCGTGAGCGCGCCGGTCGAGGGACGCGCGAAGGACGACACCAGGTTGTCTACGATGGCGCGCCGGTTGATGGCGTAGGAGATGGCCTGGCGCACGCGCACGTCGTTGTAGGGCTTCTTCGTCACATTGAAACGGAACTGCTGCATCCCCACGCTGGGGGTTTTCGTCACCACGATGCCCGCTTCCTTCTCGAGCCGCGCGATGTCGGCGGAGGGGATGCGGCTGATCACGTCCACGTCGCCGGCCTCCAGCGCCAGCACGCGCGCCGCCGCCTCGGGAATGGGCCGATAGACGATGCGGCGCGTCTTGCCCTTCTCGGCCCAGTAGTCGTCGTTACGCTCGAGGACGATCTCCTGGTCCTTCTTCCACGACACGATGCGGTAGGGGCCGGTGCCGGACGCACGGTCGGCGCCGAGGCCGAAGTCCCTCCCGAACTTCTCCGCCACCGTCGGATTCACGATGGCCGCGGACACGTGCGCCATCGTCGGCTCGAAGGCGCCGAAGGGGTACTTCGTGGTGATGCGGACGGTGCGATCGTCCACCGCCTCGACGCGATCGATCATGTCGAAGAGGACGAGGCGCTTGTGATTGGCGATCGGGTCCATGACGCGCGTGAAGTTGCGACGGACGGCGTCGGCGTTGAAGGGCGTGCCGTCGTGGAAGCGGATGCCGTCGCGCAGGTGGAAGGTCCAGGTCACGCCGTCGGGCGCGACGTCCCAGCGCTCGGCAAGGCGCGGGACGATCTTCATGTCCCGGTCGAAGCCGATCAGGGTCTCGTACATCATCATGATGACCTGATCGGACTCGGTGTCCGTCGTGTTGTGCGGGTCGAGCGTCGTCGCGTCGGCGGAGGCGGCGAACACGAGCGTGTCGCGCGGCCCCGCGGGCGAATCGGTGCCTGCTCCCCCGCCGCACGCCACCGCCGCCAGCATCGCGGCCATCACACCTGTCAATCTCGTCACGCTGCCTCCCTGGGCCACGGGAACACGAAGGACACGAAGGGCAGAAAGGGCACGAAGGGAAAGGTCGGAGGCGAGAACCCCAGAACCCGAGAACCTCAGAACCTCAGAACCCCAGAACCTCAGAACCTCAGAACCTCAGAACCTCACGTCGTCTTCCACTCCGTTCTCGGGTCCTCGAGCGATGCCACGCCGAAGCCCCAGCCGCCCGGCCGCACCATCTGCGAGCGGCAGGCGTAGAAGATGATGCCGCGCCCGGGCGAGCGGACCTCCTCGAGCAGCTCGAAGGTCATCGCGTGGCGCACGGTCGCCAGCACCTCGCCCTTCGCCACCTCGGTGAACTGCCGGTCGAGCCCGACGACCGGCTCGAGGTACCCGCCCACGCTGGGGCCCACGCGGAAGTAGTCGTGGAAGTGCAGGTAGCCCGCGGGCGGCTTCACCTCTCCCTCGATCATGCCGAGCTGGCGCATCACGCCCATCGTGCCGTCCACGTTCATCTGGATCCAGCGCTGCTCCTGCGGCTCGCCCCAACCCAGCCCGCCCACCTCGGCCACGATGCCGGGGATGCCGTACTTCTCTCCCGCATGCCCGAGAGAAGTGCGGGCGCCGCGCAGGCCGCTGAAGATGGTGAGCGCGTGCAGGACGGGAAACCCGTACGCCAGGGCCATCGCCCTGCTGCGCTCCGCAACGTCGGCGCGCGAGTAGTCCGTCACATAGCTCACGTCCGCCATCGTCGCGCCCCAGTCACCGACGTGGTAGTCGATGACGGCGTCGCTCTTCGCCATGAACTCGTCCGACAGCACGCGCGTGATCTGGTTCGAGAGCCACTGGTAGGGCCCGCCGAAGGTGCGGTTGGCGTCCGGCTCGTCCGCGTTGTCCTGGATGCAGCGGGTGGCGGTGGCCATGGCTGGCGCGTTGGCCACGGGGATGGCGATGACGTTGCCGCGCAACACGCCGGCGTCGATCCGGCTCAGCAGCTCACGCAGGACCACGGCCGAGAACCACTCGTTGCCGTGGAGCATTGAGAGGAGCAGCAGCGTCGGGCCGTCGTGCGCGCCGGCGGCGACGTGCGCGACGATGTCCACGTCGCCGGTGAGGTCGCGAGTGACCGGCGCGCGGACGATCGTGCGCGTGCCGGCGGCAATAGTCGAGCCTGCAAGGGTGAGGGAGCCCACGGGCGGGGATTATACGTGCTGGGATTCTCGGGTTCTGGGGTTCTGGGGTTCTGGGGTTCTCGGGTTCTCGGGTTCTCGGGTTCTCGGGTTCTCGGGTTCTCGGGTTCTCGGGTTCTCGGCGTTCGGGGGTTCTAATCCGGAGCTCCGCACTGGTGGGCCCTGCGGGTGGGCTTGCGGTGGGCGCGCGCGTCGCTCGCGTGAGTTCAGGAACCGTGTCGCCCCGACACGAAAGGCGAGTCACCCGAGCGAAAGAACACCCACCGGCGCCGGCTACCTGAAGAGCCGACCCGAAGGGCCCACCCGAAGGCCCCACCCGAAGGACCCACCCGAAGGACCCACTCGAAGGGCCTATCCGAAGGGCCTACCCGAAGGGCCCACCCGAAGGGCCTCACCGGCGCGGAGCGCAGGCTCTAACCTCCGGCACCCTAAGTGGCACACCTCTGGAACGCCGGCAGGTGGTTGAGGAGCGATGCCGCGCGATTGCTCTCGAACACTTGCCGCACGTCCGTCGGCAGGTCGAGCCCGAGATAGCGGTCGTAGATCGCGATGTTCTCCTGCTCGGCCACCACGCCTGCAGCGCACGCCTCGCGGAAGGTGCCGAAGTGCGGCACGGTGGCAAGGGTCCACGGGTTGACGGGCGCGGTCAGGCCGCGGTTCACGAAGAGGTTCGCAATGCTCGCGGAATGGCGCTGCTCGGCCGTCAGGACGTTCGTGAACGGCGCGAGGGCGCCGAGGTCGGCCACCACACCCGTGTAGGTCGTCTCCGCGCGGTACTCGTCGACGATGGCCTCTTCCATCGCGGCGCGAACAGCCGCGGTCAGAGTGGATCCGATGGGCGGGGTGGGCGACGGCGAGGTCGGGGAGGAATCCGAATCGCACCCGGCCGCGAGGGCGGCCAGCAGAACAGGAACCAGCACGAGGCGTCTCATGACGCCCCCTTTCCGGGACCCGGGGAGCGGAACGCCGGGTCCCTTCCCCCATATTGATGCAGAAAGGGTGGGGGTGGTGACGGTTCTGGGGTTCTGGGGTTCTGGGGTTCTGAGGTTCTGAGGTTCTGGGGTTCTGGGGTTCTGGGGTTCTGGGGTTCTGGGGTTCTGGGGTTCTGGAGGTTCTGGAGGTTCTGGAGGTTCTGAGGTTCGTTAACTGTGGTTGCGCGACGGCAACCGCGGTTGTCAGCATCGCGAGACGCCTGCGACTGGAATGGATCCAGGTTTCTCACGCAAGTTACGGCTGTTCAACCAGATACGAGGCTCGGGTGGCGGCGGCCCCTGGGCGACTGCACACGGCAGGGGGCTTGCTGGTGCGATGCCTGTGGCCAGAGACTTCACCGAGCTCGTTGCCTGGCAACTGTCTGTCGAGCTCAAGCGCCGTGTGTACGAGATCGCCCGCTCGGGCCGGTCCGCTCGCGACTGGAAGTTCGTGGAGCAGATGACGGATGCCGCGGCCTCGGCGCCACGAAACATCGCCGAGGGATTCGGACGTTTTGACCCGAAGGAGTTCGCGCACTTCCTGAAGATCGCCATCGGGTCCGAACACGAGGTGCGGAACCACCTGATCGACGCCTTCGACCGAGGCTACATCACCGAAGCTGAACGAGACGACGCTGTCCATCTGTCACGGCGTGCCGTCACGGCCGCGACACGCCTCCGGGCGTATCTGCTGTCCGACCGCAACCCCTACCGTTGAACCCCCAGAACCCCAGAACCCCAGAACCTCAGAACCCCAGAACCCCAAAACCCAGAACCCCATTGACCCCATCCCGGGAATGAATGACCATTCATTCATCGCGATGTCCGCCACGTCCACCCGCCGCCTGGCCGCCGTGAAGGCGCCCCCCGCCACCGACAAGCGCGACGCCATCCTCCGCGCGGCGGTGAAGGTCTTCGCCCGCCACGGCTACTTCCAGTCGCAGGTGGCCGACGTCGCACGCGTGGCCGGCGTGGCCGCCGGCACCGTCTACCTCTACTTCCGCAGCAAGGACGACCTGCTCGTCTCCATCTTCGAGCGCACGATGAAGGACGCCATCGACGAGGGGCGGGCGGCGCTGGCCGGGGTGCCGGATCCGGAGGCGCGCCTGCGGCGCATCGCGCGGCTCCACCTCGAGCGCCTGGGCCGCGACCGGGAGCTGGCCGTCGTGGTTCAGGTGGAGCTGCGCCAGTCCATCAAGTTCATGGAGCGCTTTTCGTCCAGCTACCTGCAGGACTACCTGACCATCATCCGCCGCGCCATCGCGGACGGGCAGGATGCCGGGACGTTCCGGCGGGACGTGAACGCGAACACCGCCGCCAAGGTGTTCTTCGGCGCCCTGGACGAGATGGCGACCAACTGGATGCTGAGCCGCCGCAAGTACGACCTGGCCGCCGAGGCCGACGTGGTCGTGGACCTGCTGATCGGAGGCCTGGGACGATGAGCGAGATCAACGTCAACGCGGTCACGGTGCTGGGCGCCGGTACGATGGGCGCGCAGATCGCGCTGCACTTCGCCAACGTGGGCATCCCGTCCCTGCTGCTGGACCTCACGGCCGACATCGCAAGGCAGGGCCTCGAGAAGGCGCGGACGCTGAAGCCGGATCCGCAGTTCACGCCGGACGTGCACGCGCTGGTCACCACCGGCGGTTTCGACACGCACCTGGATCAGATCGCCTCCACCGACTGGGTGATGGAAGCCGTGGTCGAGCGGCTCGACGTCAAGCAGCAACTCCTCGCCCGCGTGGACGAGAAGCGCCGCCCCGGCACCATCGTCAGCTCGAACACGTCCGGCATCCCGATCGGCGCGCTGGCCGACGGCCGATCGGAGGACTTCCGGCGGCACTGGCTGGGCACGCACTTCTTCAACCCGCCGCGCTACCTGCGCCTGCTGGAACTCATCCCGACGCCCGAGACCGATCCGGCCGTCATCGCCGAAGTCACCCGCGTGGGCGATCGCCTGCTGGGCAAGGGCGTGGTGGTGGCGAAGGACACGCCCAACTTCATCGGCAATCACATCGCGCTCTACGGCGTCGCCTGCATGCTGCAGGCGCTGGCCTCGGGGAAGTACACCATCGAGGAGATCGACGCCATCACCGGCCCGGCCATCGGGCGGCCCGGCTCGGCCACGTTCCGGACGATGGACATCGCGGGCGTGGACGTGCTGGCACACGTGATGCGGAACCTGAACGAGCGCCTGGCGGATGCAGAGGATCGCGCGGCGTTCGCCGTGCCCGCGCTGCTGGACCAGATGATCGCGGGCGGCCAGCTGGGCGAGAAGTCGGGCAAGGGCTTCTACGAGCGGCGCCAGGGCGCGGGCGGCGAGTCCGAGATCTGGACGCTGGACCTGCAGTCGCTGGAGTACCGCCCGAAGCAGTCCGCGAAGATCGCGTCCATCGAGGCCGGGAAGTCCATGGACGACCTCGCCGAGCGCGTGCGGATGCTGTTCCACAGCAAGGACAAGGCGGGCCAGTTCCTGCGCGAGACGCTGGCGCCCACCCTGGTCTACACCGCCCGTGTCACGCCGGAGATCGCGCATTCCATGGACGACGTGGACCGCGTGATGCGGTGGGGGTTCGGGTGGGACCTCGGGCCATTCGAGCTGTTCGACACGATTGGCGTGCGCGAGGTGATGACGGCAGCTGCTGAAGCGGGCGGGCACGCGATGAAGGGCGGCGTGCCACCGCTCGTGCAGTCGGTGCTGGACGCCAACGCGAACCGGTTCCGCGAGGGCCTCGTCGCGCCCGCGGCACCGGACCTGCAGATCCTGCGGAGCGCGAAGGATCAGCAGCGCGTGGTGAAGAAGAACGCCGGCGCGAGCCTGGTGGACCTGGGCGACGGCGTGCTGGCCGTGGAGTTCCACTCGAAGATGAACGCCATCGGCGGCGACACCATCTCGATGCTGCAGGCCGGCGTGAAGGAAGCGGCGAAGAACCATCGCGCGCTGGTGGTGGGCAACGACTCGGCCACCTTCTCGGCAGGCGCCAACCTGATGCTGGTGCTGCTCGAGGCGCAGGAAGGCAACTTCGACGAGCTGGAGCTGATGGTCCGCCAGTTCCAGCAGGCGATGATGATGCTCCGCTACGCGGAGGTCCCCGTCGTCGCGGCGCCGGCGGGCCTGGCGCTCGGCGGCGGTGTCGAGATCGTTCTGCACGCGGATCGCGTGCAGGCGGCGGCGGAGACTTACATGGGGCTCGTCGAGGTGGGCGTCGGCCTCATCCCTGCCGGCGGAGGCACCAAGGAGATGCTGGTTCGCGCGATGGCCGGGCTGCCCACGCCTCAGAGCGACCCGCTGCCTTACGTGCAGAAGGCGTTCGAGACGATTGCCCTCGCGAAGGTCTCGGCCAGCGGGCCGGACGCCCTGCGGCTCGGCTATCTGGCCTCGACCGACGCGTTCACGATGAACCGCGAGCGGCTGATGGCGGACGCGAAGGCGAAGGCGCTGGAGCGCGTGCGCGAGGGGTATCACAAGCCCGCGCCGCGGACGGCCATCCGCGTGGGCGGCGAATCGGTGTCGGCGGCGCTGAAGCTGGGCGTGCACCTGGCGTGGCGCGCCGGCCGCGCGAGCGACCACGACGCGCTGATCGGCCGCAAGCTCGCGCACATCTTCGGCGGGGGCAACCTCCCCCACGCGACGACGGTGAGCGAGCAGTACCTGCTGGATCTCGAGCGCGAGGCGTTCCTGAGCCTGCTGGGCGAGCGGAAGACGCTGGAGCGGATCCAGCACACGCTGAAGACGGGGAAGCCGCTCAGGAACTAGGGTTCTGGGGTTCTGGGGTTCGGAGGTTCTGAGGTTCGGAGGTTCGGAGGTTCGGAGGTTCGGAGGTTCTTGGGGTTCGCTGCCAGAGCTCGGACCCCAGCACCCGAACCACCGAACTCCAGAACCCCAGAACCCCAGAACCCCAGAACCCCAGAACCCCAGAACCGAGGAGTTACATGATCGATATCGGGCACGGTGAACCAGTCGTCTTGATCCCCGGCCTGCAGGGGCGGTGGGAGTGGATGCAGCCGGCCGTCGAGGGGCTGGCGCGGCGGCACCGCGTGATCGCGTACTCGCTCTGTGACGAGCGGACGAGCCCATTCGACTGCGATCCCGCGCTCGGTTTCGAGAACTACGTCCGGCAGGTGGGCGAGGCCATGGACCGGGCGGGACTGCGGGAAGCCACTCTCATCGGGGTGTCGTACGGCGGCCTGATCGCCACCGAGTTCGCGGCCCGGTTTTCCGGGCGGGTGACACGCCTGGTGCTCGCCTCGGCGCTGCCCACCGACTGGACGCCGGACCGCAGGGCCCGGTTCTACCTGCGGGCGCCCCGGCTGCTCAGCCCGGTCTTCGTGATCACGGCGCCGATGCGGCTCCAGCCGGAAGTGCGGGCGGCGTTCCCCGCCATCGGTGACCGGCTGCGCTTCATGGTGCGGCACGGCTGGCGCGTAACGACGGCCCCGATGTCACCGACGAAGATGGCCCGGCGCCTGGAGTGGGCGGAGCACCATCGGTTCGCCGACGCCACGCACGTGCAGGCGCCCACGCTCGTCGTCACCGGCGAGCCGGGGCTCGACCGGGTGGTGCCTGTCGAGGTGAGCCGGCGCAACGTCGCGCGCCTCGCGCACGCGCGCCACGTCGTGCTGCCTCGCACGGGCCACCTCGGCATCGTCACGAAGCCCGAGGGCTTCTGCGAGGTGCTCGACGAGTTCGTGGCGAACAGGACGGAGACCGGGCGAGGGGACGCCGGGACTGAAGTCCCGGCGCTCCACCAGACCGCGGCGCACTACGGAGCGCCGGGGTTTCAGCCCCGGCGTGGATGACCAGGCAGGAGCGCCGGGGCTTCAGCCCCGGCGACGGTGACGAGGAGCCGATGGCAAACGAGATCGTGCAGGAGATACCGGGCCCTGTCGGGCCGCTCGAGGCGCGGCTGGACCTGCCGAGTGGAGCGCCGCGGGCGGTGGCCGTCATCGGGCACCCGCATCCGCTCCTCGGGGGAACCATGCACACCAAGGCGGTGTACCGGGCGGCGAAGGCGCTGGCGGCCATCGACGTGGCGGCGCTCCGGTTCAACTTCCGCGGCGTCGGGCTCAGTGCCGGCACCTTCGACGAGGGCGCGGGCGAGAAGGACGACTTCCGGGCGGCCATGGACTTCGCCGCCGAACGGTTTCCCGGCCTCCCCATCTGGGCAGCCGGCATGTCGTTCGGCTCGTGGATCGCGCTCACGGTGGGCGCGGAGGATCCGCGCGTCACGCTGCTGCTCGCCCTCGCGCCGCCGGTGGACCGCTACGCCTACGACGCGCTGAAGACCTGTACCAAGCCGAAGTTCATCATCCACGGGGAGGAGGACGGCGTCGTCTCCGTGCGCGAGGTTCGGAAGCTGTACGGCGAGATCCCGGAGCCGCGGGAGCTGGTTGTCATCGAAGGCGCGGATCACGTGTTCGACGGCAAGACCTCGCTCGTGGGCGAGGCGATCGAGGACCTGCTCGGGGACTTCGAGAAAGAGACCACGAAGGACACGAAGGGCAGTTGAGGACACCATGCAGGATGCAGTCATCGTTTCAGCCGTGCGCACCGCCGTCGGGAAGGCGCCGCGCGGCACGCTCAGCACGGTGCGGCCCGACGAGATGGGCGCCACCGTCATCGCCGAGGCGCTGAGGCGCGCGGGCGGGCTGGACCCGGCGCTCATCGACGATGTGATCGTGGGGTGCGCGATGCCGGAGGGCGAGCAGGGGCTCAACGTGGCACGCATCGCCAGTCTCCGCGCGGGGATACCCGTTGAGGCGTCCGCCGTCACGGTCAACCGTTTCTGCTCGTCCGGGCTGCAGGCCATCGCGTACGGCGCCGAGCGCATCATGCTCGGCCACACGCAGGCCGTGGTTGCTGGCGGTACCGAGTCGATGAGCATGGTGCCGATGGGCGGCAACAAGGTCTCGCCCAACCCGGCGCTGGTGGAGAGCTATCCGGACGTGTACCTGACTACGGGCCTCGTCGCCGAGAACCACGCCCGGCAATCCGGCATCTCACGCGAAGCGCAGGACGAGTTCTCGGCGAGGAGCCACGCGCGCGCGGTGGCAGCCATCGACGCGGGCCGCTTCAAGGACGAGATCGTGCCGCTCACCGTGCGCGTGGCGGATCCGAGCGGCGGGGCGCCGGCGCGCGGCGGCCGGGCGCCGGGGCCGGCCGTGCGAGAGAGCGTGTTCGACACGGATGAAGGTCCCCGGCGCGATACGTCGTTCGAGGCGCTCTCGAAGCTGAAGCCCGCCTTCCACGTCGCCGGCACCGTCACCGCCGGCAACTCGTCGCAGATGAGCGACGGCGCCGCGGCGGTCGTGGTCACCTCCGCGGAGATGGCAAAGGCGCACGGCCTGACTCCGCTGGCCCGTTTCGTCGCCTACGCCACCGCCGGCGTGCCGCCGGAGCTCTTCGGTATCGGGCCCGTGCCGGCCATCCGGAAGGTGCTGAAGCTCGCAGGGCTGACGCTGGACCAGATCGATCTGGTGGAGCTGAACGAAGCCTTTGCCGCGCAGGTGCTGGCGTGCCTGAAGGAGCTGCCGATCGATCCGGAGAAGCTGAACGTGAACGGCGGCGCCATCGCGCTCGGCCACCCGCTCGGCTGCACCGGCGCCAAGCTGACCGCCACGCTCATCCACGAAATGCACCGACGCGGCTCGCGCTACGGCATGGTGACCATGTGCGTCGGCGGCGGGATGGGGGCTGCCGGAATCTTCGAGAGGATGTAGGTTCTAAGGTTCACAAGCTGGAGACGATCATGAGCTCGATGACAGAGACGACCACCAGGGGCGGACAGTGGCTGATCGAGGACACCGATCCGTCCGCGGTGATGACGCCGGAGAAGCGGACCGAGGAGCACGTGCTCATCGGCCAGACCGCGGCGGAGTTCATCGACGGCGAGGTGCTCCCCGTGGCGGAGCGGCTCGAGCAGAAGGACTGGGCGCTCAACCGCGAGCTGGTGAAGAAGTGCGGCGCGCTGGGGCTGCTCGGCACCAACGTGCCGGAGTCCTACGGCGGCGTGGACCTCGACAAGATCTCCACGCTCATCGTCTCGGAGCAGGTGTCGCGCTACGCGTCGTTCGCCGTCACCTTCGGCGCGCAGGCCAACCTCACCATCCTGCCCATCTTCATGTTCGGCACTGAGGCGCAGAAGCAGAAGTACCTGCCGCCCCTCATCGCCGGCGACATCGTCGGCGCCTACTGCCTCAGCGAGTCCGGCGCCGGCTCGGACGCGCTCGGCGCCAAGGCGCGCGCGATGAAACAGGCCGACGGCAGCTTCGTCCTCTCCGGCGAGAAGATGTGGATCAGCAACGGCGGCTTCGCCGACGTCTTCGTCGTCTTCGCTAAGGTGGACGGCGAGCACTTCACCGCCTTCATCGTCGAGAAGGCGTGGCCCGGCGTCTCCAGCGGGAAGGAAGAGCACAAGATGGGCCTGCACGGCTCGTCCACGACGCCCATCATCCTGCAGGACGTGAAGGTGCCGGCCGACGCGGTGCTGGGCGAAGTGGGCCGGGGCCACAAGGTGGCCTTCAACGTGCTCAATTTCGGGCGCTTCAAGCTGGGCGCGATGGCCTCTGGCGGCGCGAAGGCCGCGCTCGCCGAGGCGGCGAAGTACGCCGCGACGCGCAAGCAGTTCGGCGTGGCCATCGGCACCTTCGGCGCCATCAAGCACAAGCTGGGCGAGATGACGGCCCGCGAGTACGGGCTCGAGAGCATGATCTACCGCACGGCCGGCCTCATCGACGCGCACATCGCAGCCGCGCCGGACAAGAAGGCCGACGATGCGTCGGCGATGCTGAAGGCGCTGGAGGAGTTTGCGGTCGAGGCGTCGATTGCCAAGGTCCTGGGCAGCGAGGTGGTGGATTACGTCATCGACGAGAACGTCCAGATTCACGGCGGCAACGGCTTCGTGAAGGACTACCCCGCCGAGGGCCACTACCGCGACGCGCGCGTGAACCGCATCTTCGAGGGCACGAACGAGATCAACCGCCTGCTCATCCCCGGCATGCTGATGAAGAAGGCGCTCAAGGGCGAGCTGGCGCTCATCCCCGCGGCCAAGGCGCTGCAGGACGAGATCATGAGCCCGTCCATGAGCATGGCCGTGGACGAGGAGGGGGTCCTGGCCGCGGAACTGCGCGCGTGCGGCGCATTCAAGAAGGTCGTGCTGATGGTGGCCGGCACCGCCATGCAGGCTTACGGGCAGAAGATCGAGCAGGAGCAGGAGGTGCTGAGCTACCTCGCGGACCTGGTCACCGATGCCTACACGGCCGAGAGCGCCGCGCTGCGCGCCATCGACGCGGCGAACCGTAAGGTGCAGGACGCGGCGCTCCATGCCGACGCGGCGGCGGTCTTCACGCACGAGGCGGCGGGCCGGGTGGAGTTGAACGCCCGCGCGGCACTGGCGGCGATGGCCGAGGGCGACGTGCTGCGGACGCAGCTGGCGGCATTGCGGCGGCTGCTGAAGGTGACCCCCGCCAACACGGTGCAGATGCGGCGCCGGCTGGCGGACGCGGCGGTGGCGAAGGGCGCCTACCCGTTCCCATAGCGGTGCCGGACCCGGGTAGTCGCGGGGATCGACCCTCCCGCGGGACCCTTGGCCCACTACTGTTGGACCAGGGGTCGAGCCCCCTCTTGCTCTCACGGGGCGTCGAAACCACGCCCACCGGGGCCCCGGACTGAGGGCAGCTTTCGGCGCGTGCCGTGTTACACGTACCCGGAAGCGCCCTGTTTCCAGATACTTCCGCTGTCACCTTCATACCATTTGACGCGCTGGCGCCGGCCGGCGACCCTCTGGCGCGTGCATACCCGATTCGCGGCCCTCGCGCCGCTGGTGACAAGTTCACAATTGGCTCGACCGGTCTTGATGTCCCTGGTGCTGGTGGCGACGGCGGCGGCGTTGACCGCCCAGCACTCGCCGTCGCCGAGCTGGCTCACCGATGCCTCGCTGTCCGGGGTGATGCTGCGCGCCGACTCCGCCCCTCCTTCGCTCACCGAGGGGGACCTCATCCCGGATCTCGTGATCAGCCCCGGCACCGGCGGCGCCCCGACGAGGGTGCTCGACGGCATGACTCTGAGCGAGTTGGGGGCAGGCTTCCCGTTCGGTCCCGCGTGGGGCGCCGGCGTCAGAACCGCCGCCGGCGAGTTGACCGGCGACAATGCGACGGATATCGCCGTGGCGATGGGGCCGGGCGGAGGGCTGGTGGGGTTGTATGACGGCGCGACGCTGGCCGCGATCGGAAGCGGCCATCCGTTCGGCCCGGGCTTCGCGGGTGGGGTTTCTCTCGCCGTGGGCGATCTCGATGGCGACGGGCGCGCGGACATCGTCGCGGGCCAGGCCAGTGGCGGCGGCGAGGTTCGCGTCTTCAGCGGGACCAACTATGCGCTGCTGCTGTCCCAGGCGCCGTTCGGCGCCAGCTACGCGGGCGGGGTGAACGTGGCCGCCGGCGACGTGGACGGCGACGGACGCGTGGAAGTGATCGCGTCCCAGGCCACCGGCGGTGTGGTGGCGGTCATTTCGGGAGCCACCCACGCCGTGATGGCGAGTGGCGCTCCCTATGGCGGGCTGACGAGCGGCGTCTTCGTCGCCGCGGGCGACGTCAACGGCGACGGACTTGCCGACCTGGTGACGGCTCCGGGTGCCGGCAACCTCCCGGTGCTGGTGTTCGACATCAGCACGCAGTCATCGATCGCCAGCTTCACACCGTATGGCACCACCTCACCAGGTGGCGTTCGCGTGGCCGCCACCGACCTCACCGGCGATGGCCGGGCCGAGATCTTCACGGTTCCGGGACCGGGCCGCGATCCCGAACTCCGGATCTTCGACGGAGCCACCCTGGCCCTGCTCTCCTCGCGGCTGGTCTACGACCCCGGCTACACGGGCGGCGTGTTCGTCTCGGTTCCGCCGTCGCCGCCCGGCGCGCCCTTGCACCCGGGCGCACCCGGCGCGCCGACGGGGTTGCAGGCTGCCGTCCTCGGCGGCCAGGTGCAACTGCTGTGGAGTCCGCCCACCGACGGCGGGGAGCCGACGAATTACCGCGTCGAGGTCGGGACCAATCCAGGGCTTTCCGACCTGGCGTCGATCGATGTCGGCAATGTGACCAGCATGACGGCGCCCGCTCCCCCGCTCATGTTGTTCGTCCGGGTCGTGGCGAGCAACGCGTGGGGAGCAGGTCCGGCGTCGAACGAGGTCACCGTCGTCCCCGTCCCGCCCTTGGGCACTGGTCAATTCTCCGCGACGGTCACGTGGGACACCACCGCGGACATCGATCTCCACGTGAACGAGCCCACCGGCGACCATGTGTTCAACCGGACGGCCGCAACCCGGCGAGGGCCGACCGCGCTGCTCGACGTCGAGAACGGCAGTGGTTATGGCCCCGAGAACATTCATACCGATCGGCCCGCTGCGAATGGGACCTACGAGGTGTACGTCGTGCCGTATGCCGGCGAGCCGGCGCGCTGGCCGACCGTCGCCACCATCACCATTCGGACGAACGTCGGCACGCCCGCCGAAGACTACCGCGTGTTCACGCGCACGTTCACCGAGCCGAGCGACTCGGTCGGCCAGGATGTCGCCACGGTCACCTTCCCGGGTGGTGTCATCACGGAGGCGAACGGCACCCGCTCGGTCAGCTACGCCGCCGAGGGCGTGGTCGTGAACGACTGGCAACCGCGGCGCCGCGGCGAACGGCGCCGGTTGACGGCGACCGCTTACGAGGGCGGCGCGCCGGTCACGACCACCTTCACGTGGACGTCGAGCGATCCGGCGGTGATCGAGATCACCCCGAACGGCGACGCGATCGCCTTGGATGAGGGTACGGCGACCCTGACGGCCACGGCGGCCGATTCCGGGGCGACCGGCGACCTGACGGTGAGGGCCACCGACACTGGCGTGGTCCCGCGCCCCAGCACCGGGAGGATGTTCACCCTGTGGCCGCCACGCGGCGGCGAGCAGCCGGCTGTGGTGTCCGGGGGGCAATTGCGGATCGTCAACGACGTCTTCTGCCCAGGTGAACCGTTTCCGGGCACCAATCCCAGACTGATTCCGTGCACGCCCGGATACACGGCCTACAACGACCCCGACACGCTCCAGACGCCCTGGAATCTGGGTGGCGTTGCCAAGCTCGAGTGGGAGGGAAACCTGGTCGGCGTCCTGACCGACGTGGGGGTCGAAGGCGCGGGCACGCTCCGCGTTCTCGACCGGTTCGAGGAGTGGACGCTGCTGGGCCTCGGCGACATCGTCGACTTCAGTCTGGAGACAATGGGCAGCCGCACCGCGTACCCGCGGGCCTACCGCCTCGGAATGGTCCATGCCGATGGCCGAGTCCGCGTCAAGGACGGCCTGCACAGCCCCTGGACCATCCTTGCCGCCGCTAACACCCGGCATCCGCGATTGGTGCTCGAAGGCAACCGTATCGGAATCGCCTTCGACGACGGCGAGGTACGGGTGAAGGACGGGATCCAGGGTGCCTGGACGGTCCTGGCATCGGCCGGCGCGACACCGGCACCGGAAGATCTGGTCCTCGAGGGCAACCGCATCGGCATCCGTTACAGTGATGGCCGCGTTCGCGTGAAAGACGGGGTCGCCGGCACCTGGACGACCCTGGTCGATGCGAGCGGCGGCAGGGGTGCCGTCGAGTTGCTGCTGCACGGCAACCGCATCGCGGTCCGCTTTGCCGACGGCGCCGTACAGCTGAAGGACGGGATCCAGGGCCCCTGGTGGGGCCTGGCCAATGGGGGCGTGGCCCACGTCGCCCTCGACGGCAACCGGATTGGGTTCCTGTTCACGGACGGCCGGCTGAGAGTCAAGGACGGATTGAACGGATCCTGGTATCTCCTCGGTGAAGGCGTGGTAGCAGTGGCCCTGCAGCAGGGTTACGTCGGCACGATCACCCACCGGGACGGCAGCCACTTCCTGCGGGCCAAGATGCACCTCAACAGCCCCTGGACGACATACCGAGACCTCGGATCAGCCCCGGTCACCCAGTTCCGCCTCATCGTCGACGTGCCGTCGAAGCCCTTCCGCGTCGGCCCCGGACTTGTCGGCGACAGCGGCTGGGGCTCGAGCGCCTCCAGCAACAACCTCATGAACTACGGCGAGCGTCGGGCGGCGTGCGCGAATGGTACGGACTGCTACACGTCGATAACCTTTGGAGTCCCTGTCTACTACTACGGCTGGTACTGCGGGGCCGACAGCGTGAACGCCAATCGGCTGGATCCCGTGGACAACCTTTGTCGTCACCACGATTACGCGTATGGGTTCTACGAAGCGTGGGGCATCGACAGCCTGGGAGTCGCCAATGCGTGCATCGTTTGGGCAGGGGCGGAAGGGGCACGCCTGACCGATGCCTCAGGGAATCCGGTGCCCTATGACCTCAACAACCCGTCAAGTGTGGACACCGCATTCAGTTCGATGCCGGCCATGGGCGCAGCACTGCGTTATTACCGGAACTGGGGTGTGGGGGGGTGTTTGAATCCCCCGAACTTCCTCGATGCCACGACGTCGAAACGGTGAGGCGCTGCGGCGCGCTTGGCGCCCGGCCGGCACGGAAAGCGCGTCTCTCTCTACAATGTCCGCATGATGCCATGTCGAGACGCAGCCCCGCTGCTGGCCATGCTCTGCTTGAGCGCGGCAGCCGGCGCACAGAACACCTCCTCGACGCTCGATACGGAGCACCGCGCAATCCTTCGCGAGCTCGTCGAGATCAATACCTCCACTGAGGGCGGGAGCGTCGCACCGGCGGCACGCGCCGTGGCGGCGCGCCTGGCGGCCGCCGGTTATGGGGGCACCGACCTGGAGACCATCGGGCCGAACGCCTCGTGCGTCAACGTGCTGGCCACGCTCCGCGGGAAGGACACGGCCGCGCGCCCCGTCCTGCTGATGGCCCACCTCGACGTCGTCCCGGCGAAACGCGAGGACTGGGCGTTCGATCCGTACGTCCTGCGCGAGGAGAAGGGATGGTTCCTCGGCCGCGGCGTGCTCGACAACAAGGCCGGCGCCTCGGTCCTCGTGGCGAACATGATCCGCTGGAAGCGCGAGGGGTTCGTACCGTCACGCGACATCGTCATGGTGCTCACGTGCGATGAGGAGACCAGCGCCGAGGCCGGCATGCGGTGGCTGCTCACCAACCGCCCGCGGCTGGCCCAGGCCGAGTACGCGCTGAACACCGACGCAGGCGGCGTGGAACGTCGGGCCTCCGGACGCGTCGCGTTCTACGTCCAGGCCGCGGAGAAGTCGTACGTGACCTTCGCGCTCACGGCAAAGAACGAGGGCGGGCACTCGTCGGTGCCTCGGCCCGACAACGCCATCTACGCGCTGGCCACCGCGCTCGGCCGGCTGGCCGCCTTCCGGTTTCCGGTCCAGTACAACCCGGTGTCCCAGGCGTCGTTTGCCCGCGTAGCCGCGCTCGAATCTGGCCAGCTCGCCGAGGACCTGGCCGCCGCCGGTCGCGGGGAAACCAGCGGGCCGGCCATCGACCGCCTGGCGGCCGTCCCCCACGTCAACAGCGACCTCCGGACAACGTGCGTGGCAACGATGCTCTCCGCGGGCCATGCGGAGAACGCGCTCCCGCAGTCGGCGACCGCCACTGTCAACTGCCGCGTGATGCCCGGCACGCCCGAAGACGAGGTGAAGCGGACGCTCGAGAAGGTGGTCGCGGACCCCACGATCGCCGTCTCGACGGTCTATCCCATGGTTCCGAGTACGGCGTCCCCGCTTCGCGACGACGTGCTGCCGGCCGTCGAGAAGGCGGCGGATGCCTTCTGGCCCGGGGCGCACGTCGTTCCGGGCATGTCGGCCGGCGCCACCGACGGCCTGTACCTCCGCAACGTGAACGTGCCGGTGTTCGGCCTCTCGGCCATCGAGATCGACCCGGCAGAGGATCGGTCGCACGGGCTGGACGAGCGCGCGCCGGTGAGGTCGGTATTCGAGTCGCGGGAGTACTGGTACGGGCTCGTGAAGGCCCTGCTGGGCCGGTAGCCGGCCTCTCCGTCGGTCGTTCCTCCCCGCGCCGCGGTCCCTGCTGGTAGGATGTGCGGCTATGACCATGCGACCCGACCTCGGCACGGACCAGGCCCACCTGATGCACCCGCTCCACCACCCCTCGGCCTATGCCGCCACGCGGATCTGGGTCTCGGGGAAGGGCGCGATCATCAAGGATTCCACGGGACGTGAGTACATCGACGGCCTGTCTGGCCTCTGGAACGTGAACATCGGGCACGGCCGGACCGAGCTGGGCGACGCCGCGAAGGCCCAGATGGACACGCTGGCCTTCCACTCCGCCTACGCCGGTGGCACGAACGAGAAGGCCATCGCGCTCGCCGAGAAGCTGAGCTCCATCGCCTATCCGTCGGTGAACACGTTCTTCTTCACGAGCGGCGGCGCCGAGTCGTCCGAGAGCTCATTCAAGACCGCGCGCTTCTACTGGAAGGCGCTCGGGAAGCCCGACAAGGTGAAGGTCATCTCGCGGCACCGCGCCTACCACGGCCTCACCCTCGCCGCGATGAGCGCCACTGGCCTGTCGGTGTTCTGGCCGATGTTCGAGCCGCGCGTGCCGGGTTTCCTCCACATCGAGGCGCCGGACCCGTACCGCTTCGCCCATACCGACCCGGGCGTCAGCCTGGGCGTGGCGGCCGCCAACAAGCTGGAGGAAGCCATCCTGCGTGAGGGCCCGGACACCGTCGCCGCCTTCATCGCCGAGCCCGTCCAGGGCGCCGGCGGCGTCATCGTCCCGCCCGCGGACTACTTCGGGCGCATCCGGGAGATCTGCAACCAGTACGACGTGCTGCTGATTGCCGACGATGTGATCACCGGCTTCGGGAGGACAGGGCGGTGGTTCGGGCTGGACCACTACGGCGTGGAGCCCGACATCATGCAGTTCGCCAAGGGCATCACCAGCGGCTACGTGCCGCTGGGCGGCATCGGCGTGTCGGACAAGGTGCGCGACGTCATCAACGGTGTGCCGGCGTCGAAGCGCTGGATGCACGCCTACACGTACTCGGGGCACCCCACCTGCTGCGCGGTGGCGCTGGCGAACATCGACATCATGGAACGCGAGGGGCTCGTGGAGCGCGCCGCGGCGATGGGGCAGCGGCTGCAGCAGCGGCTGAAGGCGCTCGAGTCGATGGACGGCGTGGGCCACACGCGCGCGCAGGGGCTGATGGGCGCGGTGGAGGTCGTGGCCGACAAGGCGACGAAGCAGCTGTTCCCCGCCGAGGCCGGCGTCACGCAGAAGCTGATGGACGCGATGCTCGAGCGCGGGCTCTACACGCGCGCGGTGATGGACTGCATCTGCATCGCCCCGCCGCTGGTGACGACCGAGGCACAGCTCGACCAGCTCGTGGAGATCGTGCGCGATTCGATCGCGGCGGTGGTGAGCGGCGCGCGGGCGGCCGCGCCCTCGCCGGCAGCGCGCTGACGAAAAGGCTCCGGACCCTGCGGTCCGGAGCCTTTTCCTTTGTGCGGGGCTGTTGCTGAACTAGTTCAGCGGGCAGCCGAGGTTGTTGTCGCGGTCGAGCGAGGACGCGAGGGCGAGCATCGTGTCGCGGTTTCCGCTGGCCAGCGCGGCATTCACGTCCGCGATCACCGAGGCCGCCGTCCGCGTGTAAGCCATGTCGGGGTGAGCGGCGTTCAGCAGGGCCGCCACGCCCGCGCGGATCAGGATTGTTGCGGCGCCAAGCGTGCCAGGGCCGCCACCACCCTGGAGAGCCTGGAGCAGCGTCTCGCCGGCGAGCGAGGGGAAGGCTCCGGCGGCGAAGACCGAGCCCACGGTCTGCGCCGGCGAATATCCGGTCGGGGGCCACGAGTCGGTGTGGTTCTTCCAATAGCCAGGCGTGCAGCCTTCATCTCCCGGCGGAGGCGGCGGTGGCGGCGGTGGCGGGACGCACTCACCGGTCGTGGGGTCGATCTCGTTTGGCGGCTCGCACGGCGGCGGAGGCGGAGGCGGCTCGCTCGGGTTCGGGCTGAAGTTCGCCCCGCCCGTGGCCGACGAGGCGGTCGTTGCAGAAGGCCCGGTGGGCGACAGCGACGAGGACGGGCCCGAGCAGGCCGCCACGAAGGCCAGCGCACCTGCCAGCGAAATGGCGGTCAACAGCCTGGTTGAGTACAGGTTCATCAAGAATCGCCTTGTGCGGCCCGAAATCTTCGGGGGCCGGCACGTCTGGCTGCAAGCGTGCTTCCATCCTCGCTCCCCTGGGGGCGTCGCTGGTAAACCCTTGATGGTCAGCGCCTTGAGTCGGGTTCCACCACCTTGATTGCGGGATGGATGTCTGCCCGTGGGATGGCTTCTGTCTGCTGTTCGGACGTGCAGATCGGCTAGCGCGCGAGACCCAATCCACGCAGCGCGGACCGTGCGTCGATGAGCCCGTCACCGTACTCATCGTCGCGACCGGTCGCGCCAAGGTCGCGGGCGCTCGATCGCATCGCCGCCTCGACCGCCGCGGGCGTGCGTACCCCCTGCGTGAACAGCAGTGCCGCCAGGCCCGCCACGTGCGGGGTGGCCATGGACGTCCCCTGCATCGGCACGTCGGTATAGCGATCGAAGCGCGGCCGGATGATGGTCTCCGGATCGAAGTCCGGACTGAAGAGCCCGAACTGGTAGATGGTCCCCGCCGAGCCCCCTTCGCGCAGGTCGCCACCCGGTGCGACCAGCTCGAGATGGCTGCCCGTGCTCGAATAGTACGCGCGGCGCTGGGTGCGCCCGACCGCGCCAACCGAAACGACCCCTTCCAGCTCCGTCGCGTACGCCGCCGGGTACTCCGCGTAGTTGCCGCGCTCGTACTGGTTGCCGTTCGAGATGGCGACGAACACGCCCTTCCCGACTGCGTAGGCCAGCGCCTCGCGGGTGATGGGCGACGCGGCAGGCCCGCCCAGGCTGAGGCTGATGACATTCGCGCCGTTGTCCGCCGCGTAGCGGATGGCCTCGGCCACCGCCGTATCGGGACAGGTGCCGGTCTCGCGCGGGTCGACGAACCCGGGGATGCCAGACGCGGACTGGACGAACTGCACTTCCCAGTAGCCGTAGCAGACCTTCAGTGGCATGAGGCGCGCGCGGTACGCCATGCCCGCGAGCCCGCGCCCGTTATTGGTCTCCTGCAGCACGGTGCCGGCGATGTGTGTGCCGTGCCCGACGAAGTCCACCACGGGGCCGGTCCAGAACACGAAGTCGCGGCCGGGCAGGATGCGCGCCGGCGAGAGGTCCGGGTTCACCGCGACGGGGATTTCCACCGTCTCGAACCCGGCGCCCGTCCAGAGCAGCAAGGGGTGGCGCTCCCCCGCCACCGTGACGCCGGTGTCCAGCACGGCGACAACCACCTCCGACGATCCGCCCGGGTTGATGTCCCAGGCGCGCGGCATGTCGATGAGGGTGAAGTTCCACTGGCGGGAGTAGGACGGATCGTTCGGCGCGGCGTGGAGCTGCCGGACGTAATTGGGCGTGGCCCACTCCACCTCTGGCTGGCGCGCGAGCGCCGCGGCTGCGGCTGCGGCGTCGGGCTCTCCCGGCGTCGGCACGCGGAGGACGTCACCGATCCACGTGGCGTCACCAGCGTCCATCGGCGCGCGCATCACCGACAGCGCGCGTGACTGCGCGGCGCCATTGACCCCGCTGCGGAACTTGACGAGCACCTCGCCGGGGATGAACGGCAAATCGTCGTTCCAGGCCTCGACGATACGTGCGGCCTCGGCCGGGCCGGCGAGGAGCCGGTCCGCCGGCAGCGGCGCCTGGGCCGTGCCTGGCTGATGGCCGGCTCCGAGGAGCGCGGCCAGCAGCGCAACGCTGGTGAGAGTCCCGGGACGTGGCATGAGGTCCTGCCATAGGGTAGATCGAAGGCGGCACGGCGCGTGCCGTGTTACCGTTGGCGCATGTACACCGCGGCCATTGTCCTGCACTCCGTCCTCAGGTGGGTGGTGATTGTCCTCGGGGTGATTGCCGTGACCCGGGCCCTGGCCGGGCGTTCCGGCGGTCGGTCGTGGACGGCGGCGGACGCTACGCCGGGGCGGCTCTACACCATCGCCCTGGACGTGCAGATGCTGATCGGGCTGCTCCTCTACTTCGTCTTCAGCCACATCCTGTCGATCGCCAGCGCGGACTGGGGGCGGGCGATGGGCAACTCGGCCATCCGCTACTGGGTGGTGGAGCACCTGGCGTCCATGGTCATCGCCATCGCCCTGGCCCATGTCGGCACCGTGCGAGTGCGCAAGGCCGCCACCGACGCCGCACGCTTCACGCAGGCCACAATCTTCTACGGCTTGTCGCTCCTGCTCATCGTCATCGCCTCGCCCTGGCCGGGATTGCCCTACGGGCGGTCGCTGCTGAGGCTCTGGTAGGGTGCGGCAGGTGCGAACGGGTGCGGGCGGGTGCGAATAGGGTGCGGCAGGTGCGAACAGGTGCGGGCGGGTGCGAATAGGTGCGGGCGGGTGCGCCGAGGCTTCAGCCTCGGCGGACGACGCCGGGCCTGAAGGCCCGGCGCTCCAATTCCAGACCGCCCAGAACCTGAGAACCCGAGAACCTCAGAACCCAAGAACCCCAGAACCCGAGAACCTATCGTCCTACCGTCGGGACCAGTAGAAGTAGAACGGCAGCCCCAGTGCGACCAGGCCGAGGCCGGCGATCGACGCGGTGGGACGCTCCATCAGCGTGTTCCACACCAGCGCGAACGACCCCAGCACGTAGAGTGCCGGGATGATCGGGTATCCAAGCGCCCTGTAGGGCCGCGGCACCTCGGGGCGTCGGGCCCGCAGCACGAAGATGGCGATGCCGCCCAACGTGCCGAAGAGCACCGACGCGAACGTCACGTAGGTGAACAGCGCCTCGTAGCCGCCGCTGAGCGTCAGCAGCACCGACCACGCGCTCGTGATGAGGAGCGCCACGTGCGGCGTGCGATGCTCGGGGTGCACCTTCGCGGCCGCCGGGAAGAAACGCCCGTCCGCCGCCATCGCGAAGCACACGCGAGACGAGGCGATGATGCCCGCGATGTTGCACCCGAACGTCGAGATGACCACGCTGCCGGCGACGAGGCCGGCGCCCACGGGACCGACGAGGACCGTCACCACCTTCTCGGCGATGCGCGTCACGCCTGACATCTCCTCGATGCTCAGCGAGTAGACATAGGCGAGGTTCACGGCCACGTAGATGGCCGTCAGGATGAGCGTGCCGAGGATGAGCGCGCGCGGCACGTTCCTGGCGGGCTGGGCCACCTCGCCGGCGGCGAAGGCCACGTAATACCAGCCCTCGTACGTCCACATCACCGCGATCATGATCACGCCGAAGGAGGCCATCGGGCGCACGATGCTCTCCGGCACCACGGGTGTGTAGCTCGGCGCCGCCTGCCCGAACGCGATGGCCAGAAGGGGGATGGCTACCAGGCCGCCGATCTTCACCACGGTGAGCACCGTGTTGACGAGATTCCCCTGTCGAATGCCGGCGTAGTTGATGGCCGTGATGATGATCACGGAAGCGGCGGCCACCAGCTGGCCCGCGCTGAGGCTCCACGGCCCCCACGGCATCTCCATCGCCAGCAGCACGCGATCGGTCCCGAGTGACGGCACGAAGTAGCTGAAGTACTCCGCGAAGCCGACGGCGACGGCGGCCACGCTGCCGGTGAGGATGACGAGAAGGCACGCCCACCCGAAGAGGAAGCCGAGCACGGGCCCGTACGCCTCGCTCAGGAACACGTACAGGCCGCCCGAGCGCGGGAACATCGACCCCATCTCGGCGTAGGTGAGGCCGCCGGCCATGGCCAGCAGGCCGCCCGCCGTCCAGGCCACGAGGACCAGGGTGACGGAGGGCAGCTCCTGGAACATGATCCCGGTGGTCAGGAAGATGCCGGAACCGAGGACGCTGCCGATGACGAGAAGGGTGGCGCCCCAGAGGCCGATGGCCCGCACGAGCTGGGCGTCCGCAGCTTCGGCGGGCGGATGTGGCGGAGGAACGGACGATGTCACGGTGTCGCGGACTGTAGCACGCCGCGGCCCGGTCCGTACAACACTCGTCCCGGACGTGCGCCGGTATGGCGGCCGTGGTCGATGACGATCTGCCCGTTCACGACGACGTAATCGATGCCGCGAGGCGACCGCGTCGGCGCGTCATACGTCGCCAGGTCGTCGATCGCCGCCGCGTCGAACACGACGACGTCGGCCCATCCGCCTTCGCGGATGGCGCCGCGCCCCTGGAGGCGCATGCGCGTGGCCGGCCAGGAGGTCATCTTGCGGATGGCATCCTCGAGCGTCAGCACGCGCCGCTCCCGCACGTAGCGCGCGAGGACGCGGGGGAAGTTCCCGTACGCGCGCGGGTGTGTCAGCCCGGTGGGGTCCTGCCCGCCCTCGGTGGCCGCAGCGCCTGCGTCGCTGCCGATGCTGGTCCACGGGAAGCGGAGCGCCGTCTCGATGTCGGGCTCGCTCATCATGTGGAAGATGGCCATCACGCGGCCCTTTCCCTGGGCAACGAGGTCGAACGCCGCGTCGGCCGGTTCCTTGCCCCAGGCCTTACCGATGGCCTCGAGGCTCTGTCCCTCGAAGCGCGCGTTCTCGGGGTTCTGCGCGTTCGACAGCACGACACCGCCCCACCCGCCGGCGGCCTCGACCAGGTTGGACCACCCGGGCACCCCCGACGCGATCTCCCGCTTGAGCCGCGCGCGCATCTCGGGATTCGCCAGCCGCTGCAGCAGCGCACCACGGCCACCTTCCTGCGCCCATGAGGGGATGGTGGCCTCGAGACCGGTGCCGCCGGCCGTGTAGACGTACATGTCGGCGGCGACGTCCACGCCCCGCGCGCGGGCGGCCTCGATGGCGCGCCCGGCCTCGGCCATCCGCGTGCCCCAGCCCGACTTGTGCGCCACCTTCAGGTGGAAGATCTCCACTGGCAGACCGGCGCGCTCGCCGATGCCGATGGCCTCGTCGATGGCGGCCAGCAACCCCGTGCCCTCGTCGCGGATGTGGCTGGCGTAGGTGCCGCCGTATCGCGCCGCCACCTTTGCCATCTCCACCAGCTCCTCTGTCGTCGCGAAGCTGCCGGGCGGGTAGATGAGCGCGGTGGTCATGCCCATCGCGCCCGCGCGCATGGCCGTGTCGAGGATGGCCTGCATGCGCGCGAGCTCGTCGGTCGTGGGCGCACGCGCGGTGTTGCCGAGGACGGCCGTGCGGGCCTGCGCCTCACTGAAGTAGCTGCCGAAGTTGATGCTGATGCCGGTCTTCTCGAGCCCGGCAAAGTAGTCGGCCACGCGCTCGGCCGGCACCGGCGTGCCTCCCTCGCCGCCGATGGCGGTGGTCACACCCATCCGGAGCTTGTTGGTCGCCAGGCCGCTGGTCGGCAGCACGCCGCCGGACTGGTCCATCATGTCGATCCAACCGGGCGAGACGTAGCGGTCGGTGGCATCGATCTCCACGCGCCCGCGTCCCGCCACGCGGCCGACGGCGACGAATCGCCCGTCCTCGATGGCCACGTCGCCACGGATCCAGGGATTGCCCATCCCGTCCAGGACACGGCCGTCACGGATGACGATGTCGAACACCGATGTACTGGGCACCTGTGCCATGCCGGCGACGGCGATGGCGAGTGCCGCGACGCCGATGAGCAGGGCAGGCGTGGCGAAGCGGGATCGAGACATGAAGGGGATGATAGTCAGATTGGACAGAGGCCGCAGATAACCGCAGATGGCCGCAGATGGCCGCAGATGACGCAGATGACGCAGATGACGTCCGGTGGCCCGGGATCGAAGGGCGCCCTGCCCTCGCCTCTCCCGAGCCCGGGTAATCAAACCACACGAGAGTGAATTACCCAAAGAATCTGTGTAATCTGCGTAATCTGCGGCCTCGCAGGTCATCTGCGCCATCTGCGGCAACGGAGTTCATCATGCGCTTCCTCATCTGCGTCATCGGCATGGCCGGTATCACGACGCTCTCCGCGTTGGACACCGGCGCCGCGGGCACCTGGCACTGGCTGCAGAAGCTCGCCACGACCGCCAGCCTCATGCACACGACGGCGCACCCGGACGATGAGCACGGCGGGATGCTGGCGCTGGCGAGCCGCGGGATGGGGGCTCGCGTGTCGCTGCTCACGCTGACGCGCGGCGAGGCGGGCGACAACGCGCTGGGCCCGCAGCTCTTCGACGCGCTCGGCCTCATCCGCACCGAGGAGCTGGCCGTCTCGAACCGCTACTACGGCGTGGACCAGCAGTACTTCACGTCGGTCGTGGACTACGGCTTCTCGAAGCGGCTCGAGGAGGCCTTCGACAAGTGGGGCCGCGAGAACGTCCTTCGCGACGTGGTCCGGATCATCCGAACCGAGCGCCCGCTGGTCATCGTGTCGCGGTTCCAGGGCAATGCGCGGGATGGCCACGGTAACCACCAGACGGCGGGGCTGCTGACGCAGCAGGCCTTCGAGGCCGCGGCGGATCCGAAGATGTTCCCCGAGCAGATCCAGGCGGGCCTCCGGCCGTGGCAGGCGAAGAAGCTCTACATCGCGGGGATGCGGCAGAACGAACCGTGGACGGTTGTGGTCGACACGGGCCAATACAGCCCGTGGCTGGGCGAGTCGTTCGAGAACTTCGCCCGCACGGGGCTGAGCTTCCAGCGGTCGCAGAACGGCGGCCGCCTCGTGCGGACGCAGGGACCGGTGATCAGCTACTACCAACGAATGGACGCGGGCGCGATCCCCGGAGGCCGCGAGGACGGGTTCTTCGAGGGCATCGACACGACCATCCCGGGGATTTTCCGGGCGCTGGGCCGTCCCGAGCCGGCCGGCGCTGCTGCGCTGCTTCAGCCCATCGACGCGGCGGTGCAGGAGGCCATCCGCACGTTCGACGGACGGGATCCGTCGGCCATCGTGCCCGTGCTGGCCCGAGGGCTTGCCGCCGCGCGCGTCGCTCACCGCGAGTTGAACAGCGATCCGGACGCCGCGCTGATCCTCGCGCGGAAGATCGAGCAGTTCCAGATGGCCATCAACACGGCACTCGGGCTGGAGCTCATCGCCGAGGCGCAGCCCCCGGACCCGGCGGACGGCGCAGGGTCGGCCAGCCCGTTCAGGCCCCCGCCAGTGATGGGACCTGTCGTGCCAGGTCAGGCGTTCGAGGTGCGCGTCGCGCTCGCCAGGGGAAGCGTCGTGCCGATCCAGGAGACCAGCGTGTCGCTCGAACTCGACCGGGGCTGGCGGGTCGAATCCGAGCGAAACATCATTTCCAACCTGGCCGGCCCATCTCCGTCAAACCAGCGTCCCCCGACGTGGAGTATCTTCACTGTCAGGGCCCCTGCCGACGCCCCCATCAGCACGCGGCCGTACTTCTCGCGCGCGTCCATCCAGGATGCGCGCTACGACATCGCAGACGATTCGCAATTCGGCAAGCCCTTCACCGAGGCACCCCCGACGGCCGTCGTCGGCTACCGCGTCGCCGATGTGCCCGTCGAGGTTCGCGCCGTCGTGAAGCGTCGCGAGGCAAAGCTCCCCTACGGCTACGTGATGCGCGAGCTGCGCGTGGTTCCAGCCGTGTCGCTTGCCGTGTCTCCGACCACGGCGGTCGTGCCGCTGGCCTCGGCCACCAGGCGCGTGGACATCGCCGTGGACGTGCTGAACAGCAGCGAGGCCGGAAGCAAGGGAGTCCTGGCGCTGCGGGTGCCACCGGGCTGGAAGGCGGAGCCGGCCGAGGCGCCCTTTGCCTTCGCGCGCGCGGGCGAGCGCGCGTCGTTCCGCTTCACGGTCACGATGCCGTCCATCGAGAACCGGCTGTACGACGTGCGCGCCGTGGCCACGGTGGATGGCCGCGAATACTCCGAAGGCTTCGAGGAGATCGACTTCCGCGACCTCGAGGCACGGCACCTCTATCGACCCTCGACCATCGCCGTGCGCGGAATCGACGTCGCCACGGTGCCAGGCCTGAAGGTCGGCTACGTGATGGGCATCGGCGACCAGGTGCCGCAGGGCATCCGGCAGCTCGGCTGCGAGGTCACGCTGCTGGACGAGCGGGCGCTGGCCACCGCGGACCTGTCGCAGTACGACGCCATCATGACCGGCACGCGTGCCTACGCCGTGCGCGACGACCTGAAGACCTATAACCAGCGCCTGCTGGACTACGCGCGGAACGGCGGGCACCTGATCGTGCTCTACAACACGCAGGAGCTGGTGCCGAGCCAGTTCGCGCCGTTCCCTGGCGAGCTCACGCCTCGCGCGGAGGAGGTGTCCGAGGAGGACTCACCGGTCGACATCCTCGCACCGGACGCGCCCATGCTGAACGTCCCCAACAGGATCACTCCGGCCGACTTCGATGGCTGGGTCGAGCAGCGCGGGTCGAAGTTCTGGAGCGCCTGGGACCCGGCGTACACGCCAGTCATCGCCACGCACGACATCGGCCAGGACCCGCAGCGGGGTGGCTGGCTGTGGGCGCGGGTTGGCAAGGGGCACTACACCTACTTCGCTTACGCGTTCCACCGGCAGCTGCCCTACGGCGTGCCCGGCGCGTACCGGCTGCTGGCGAACCTCCTGGCGCTCGGCAAGTCCGGCCGGTGAGGCCCGAGAATCGCGATGCGGCTGGACCCCACGCTCCGGTCCCACGTGCTGCTCTTCGGCCTGCTGGGCGGCGCGCTCATCGCTGGATTGCGGTTCATCGAGTATCGCTGGCTCGTCGTGGAGCACTCGATTGAGATCTACGGCGGGCTGGTGGCGGCCCTGTTCGCCGGCGTCGGCCTCTGGCTCGGGCGGCGGCTCGTGCACGAGCGCAGCACCGTGGTCATCCGCGACGTGGTCCGGGAAGTCCCGGTGCCGGCGCTGCCTGCCTTCGTGCGCGACCAGGCGCGGGTCCAGGCTCTGGGCATCACGCCGCGGGAGCTCGAGATCCTGGAGCTGATCGCGGAAGGCCTGAGCACCCGGGAGATCGCCGATCGGGCGCACGTGAGCGAAAACACGGTGAAGACCCATTCCGGCCGTGTGTTCGACAAGCTTGGGGCGCGGCGGCGGACCCAGGCCGTGCAGCGCGGGAGGGAGCTGCGGCTCATCCCGTGACCGGACCGGGTGCTGCTTCCGGGTGATTTCGACGCCGGCGGCGCGAAATCACCCGTTCGGGTGACGACCCGCGGGAGCGGTTTCCGCGAGAATCCGCTCGTTCAGCCACACACCTGCGAGGTCCCATGCGAAGAATCGTCCTCACGTTCGGTTTGATCGCCGGCGCCATCCTGTCGGCGATGCTGCTCGTCACCTTCCTCTTCGAGGACCAGATTGGCTTCGATCGCGGCGCCGTCATCGGCTACACGACGATGGTGCTGGCGTTCCTGATGGTGTACTTCGGCGTCCGGTCCTACCGCGACACGGTGGCCGGCGGCCGCGTCACCTTTGGCCGCGCCCTCCTGGTGGGCCTGCTGATCTCGGCGGTCGCCACCGTCTGCTACGTGGCCACGTGGCAGGTGGTCTACCGCCGCCTGGCGCCGGACTTTGCCGAGAAATACGCGGCCTACACCCTCGCGAAGGCCGAGGCGGCCGGGGCGAGCGAAGCCGAGATTGCCGCGCGAAGACGGGAGATGGCGGAGTTCGCCGAGATGTACAAGAACCCGCTGGTGAACATCGCGCTCACGGCGCTCGAGCCGCTGCCGGTGGCTTTGTTGTTCACTCTGTTGACGGCTGGCGTCCTGAGCCGGACGAAGCACGAGTCCTCGTTGCGGCCTGACAGCGCGGATCCCGATGCCCTAAGTGGAGGGGCCAGATGACGCCTATGAAGAGCCGTTCGGTGCGGCCGGGCAGTACGGAGCGCCGGGGCTTCAGCCCCGGCGACTCCCGCTCTGGCGCGTGAACACGAAATAGGCGACCACCGCCGCGGCGAGGAACGCGAACGAGAAGACAATGCCCTCGCGCGGACCCGTGAAGAAGATGTAGAGCCACAGCGCCAGGGACAGGAGTGCCGGCAGCGGGTACAGCCACATCGTGAAGGGCTGCGGGATGTCTGGTCGGTACCGGCGCAGCAGGATGACCGCCGCGCACTGCCAGATGAACCGCACCAGGATCTGCACCTGGATGAGCCAGCTCACCAGCTGCCCCAGGGTGAAGAAGCAGAACGGCAGCGAAATGAGGGTGATGACCACCAGCGACACGTGGGGGAAGTGCTTGGTGGGGTGCACTTTCGCGAACACCGCGAAGAAGTCGCCGTCGCGCGCCGCCGCGAACGGGATGCGCGAATAGCCCAGGATCGTCGCGTAGAGCGACGCCGCCGCCACGAAGAGGATGAGGCCCGTCATCACCATGCCGGCAATGCGGCCCGTCCCCGGGTCCGCGAACGTCCGGACGATGAACTCCGACGCGATGGTCCGGAGCTGGGCGGCCTCCTGCCACGGGATGAGCCCGAGCACCACGATCGTCATCGCCATGTAGAGTGCGGCGACGATGAAGATGGAGACGACGATGGAGCGCGGCACCGTGCGGCCCGGGTCCACGATCTCCTCGCCGATGTTGCACACCTGGTTGTAGCCGCCGTAGCTGTACATCGCCAGCACCGAGGCGGCCCCGACGCTCGCCGCCAGCGAGGCGTCGAAGGCATACGCCTCCGGTGGAAAGTCGAACGCCATCGACGGCGAGAAGTTGAAGAGGCCGACGATGATGACCCAGCCGACGGTGAGGAGCACGCCGGCGAGCATCACGACGGCGAGGCGGCCGATGGACTCGATGTCGCGCCACAGCAGCGCGCCCATGCCGATGCACACCGAGGCCGCGAGCAGGTGGTGCTGGATGGGCGTCATCGATGTCCAGACGAACTGCAGGTAGTCGGAGAAGCCGACCGCGCCGCCGGCGATGGAGAGCGGGGCCACCAGGATGGTCTGGAAGATGAAGAGGAACCCCATCAGCCGGCCGAGGCCGAAGGGCTGGAACGCCTCGCGCAGGTAGAGGTATCCGCCGCCGCTGCCCGGGAGCGCCGCCCCGAGCTGTGCGTAGACGAGGCCGTCGGCGAGCGCCAGCACCGCGCCCGCGATCCACGCGTAGAGGACGTGCGGGCCGTTCATCGCCTGGACCATGAACGGGATGGTCAGGAACGGCCCCACGCCCACCATGCTGATGATGTTGGTGGAGGTGGCCTGCAGCAGGCCCATCCGTCGGTCGAGGTGCGGCTTCTCCGTGTCACTCACAGCGACAGCACCTCGACGAGGCGCGCCGCCGCCGCGTGCGTGGGCACCAGCGGGTTGAGCGCAAGCGCGTTGACGAGCGCGGCACGCGTGCCCTGGCGAACGGCCTCGATGGTGGCGCGCTCGAACGCCTTCACACGTACGACCAGGTCGCGCACCTGCGGAGGCAGGGCGCCCACGTGCAGCGCCTGCGGCCCGTTGCCGTTCACCACTGCCGGCGCCTCGATCACATCGTCATCGGCCAGCTCCGGGATGTTGCCCCGGTTCAGCACGTTCAGAGGGATGATGGCGTTCGTATGCCGCACCATCGCCTGGATGGTGTTGAGCGCAATCTTGTCGTAGCCCGTGAGGTGGGCCCAGGGCGCGGGCGTGGCGTGCCCGCCCTGCCCACCCGACTCGAGCTGCATGTACCCGGCGCTCCGCTCCGCGAGGTACCGCTCGTAACGCGCCACCGGGTCGGGGATGCCCTTCGCCAGGTCGTCGAAGAGCGCTCGCGTGAGCTTCGCGATCACCGCGCCGCGCGTCTCGCCCGCCGAACGCAGGTTGGCCACGGCGCGCTCGGGCGAGTCGTAGTAGAAGACGTACTCCGTCGGCAGCAGGCGGATCTCGCGCAGCCTCGCCGGCGAGAAGAGCGGCGTGCGATACACGCCGGCCAGCATGGCCTCGTCCTCCCACAGCCGTTCCAGCTGCGGCGTCCCGCGCCAGAAGACCTCGCGTATGAACCCGAGGTGGTTGAGCCCCACATAGTCGAAGTGGCACTCGTCCGCCGGCAGACCCAGCGCGTGTGCCACTTCCTGGAACAGCTCGGTGGGCGTGTCGCAAATGCCAATCACGCGGGCGCCGGCCTCGGCCATCATGGCCTGCGTGACGAGGCCGGCGGGGTTGGTGAAGTTGATGATCCACGCTCCCGGCGCCAGGCGTGCCACCTCGTGCGCGTACTCCAGCAGGGGCGGGATGGTCCGCGCCGCCATGGCGAAGCCGGCGGGGCCCACGGTCTCCTGGCCGACAAAGCCCAGCGAGAGGGCGGCCTGCTCGTCCCGCACGCGCGCCTCGATGCCGCCCACGCGGATGCTGGTGATGACGAAGGCGGCGCCGTCGATGGCCGGCACCGCGCTGGCATGCGTCGTCACACGCGCGGCGCCCGCACGCCGGGCCGCCAGCTCCGCGATGACCTTCAGCCGCGGCTGGTCCAGGTCGTAGAGGGCGAACTCGTCGATCCCGAGGGCCGCGCCGGCCAGCCCGTTCACCAGCAGCGGCACGCGCACGCCCGCGCCCCCGATCAGGGCAACCTTCATGAGCGTCTCCGCCTTCCTGTGCCGCGCGCGGACCGTCCCCCGACGCCGGGCGCCCGGAGCGGCCGCGCTCGCGGCAGCGCGTCGAGCCCGCCGGCCGCTCGGGTGGAGAGGCTCCCCATCCGCACGCCCGCGCGCAGGCAGGCCGCCACACCCTGGCCCCGCACCAGCGCGGCCAGGAAGCCGCCGTTGAACGCATCGCCCGCGCCGGTGGTGTCCACGACCCGCACCCTGGGCGCCGGCACGCGCACGATGGCGCCATTCACGAGTGCGAGGGCGCCGCGCGCGCCCTGCTTCACCACCACGCGCCGAGCCAGCGTTTGCCACCGCCGCAGGGCCCTGGCCATCGTCGTCGTGCCCGTGTAGAGCCGCGCCTCGCGCTCGTTGACGAAGACCCAGTCCAGTGCGCCCAGCAGTGTTTCGAAGCCGCGACGGTGGGGCAGGTCCTCATGCCAGCCGAAGTCCCACGAGGTGGTGATGCCGCGCGCGCGCAGGCGCTCGGTCACCTCGGCCCAGCTGGCCATGTCGCGCGGGCCCAGCGCGACATGGACGTGCGCCCCGCGCGGAAGGCCCCGCGCGAACCACGCGAGCAACCGCGCCTCGAGCTGCTCGTTCACCCCGTCGAACGTAACGAAGGCACGTTCGCCGTGCGTGGAGAGCGCCACCGATACCGCGTGTGGCTCGCCCCGCCGGCGCAGGTTTCGCACGCGCACGCCCTCGGCTCTCATCCGGCGGGCTGACTCGTCCGACAGCGCGCTGACGACCTCCACGCGCGCGCCCGTCCGGGCGGAGGCCACGGCCGTGATCAGCGTGCCGCCCCCCATCGTGCGCGTGAACTGGGGCGCCCGCAGCTCCTCGCCCGGGCGAGGCAGGCGCCGAAGGCCGTGGAAGATCAGGTCCTCGAACGCCTCGCCAACCGAGATGATGTGGGGGGACAGGGACGGAGTCCTCGCGGCGTGCTACTGGACCGTGACCGGATAGCTGACCGACCGCAGGGCGGCAGGGTCCGCACCCTTCTTGTAGTCGAACGTGAGCGTGGTGCTCCCGGGCTTGACGGCCTTCAGCGCGAAGACCTCGACGCCGCCCTTCGGCTCCTGCTCCCAGGCGGGCTCGCCCTCGAGCGCCACGACGCCGCCGTCGGAGCCGGCGCGCATGGACCAGCGCGCGCCCGCGGCGCGGTCGCCCGCCAGCCGCGCGGTCATCCGCTGTCCCACGCGCAGCGCGACGGGCCATCCCGAGGCAAGGTCGGTGACCATGGCCGCGGGCTGGTCGCCCGGCAGCTGCGACGCGGGCGGCACCGCGAGCGGGGCGCCGCTCCCGGGCGGAGGCAGGGTTGCGGGATCGACCGGCTTGAACGCCGGCGCCTGCTGCCCGGCGGGCTGCTCCTGCGCCCCGCCGCACGCGGCGGCCAGGAGCGTGATCCCGAGAAGGCCGCTCGCGGACACCAGCAGTCGGTGTGTCATGCCGGTATCTTATCCGCGCGCGGCATCGCGCTCCATCGGCCCGCGGCCGGTCGCGAGGCTACTGAATCACGACGTACCGCGCCAGCCGCTTCACTTCCTTGTCGTCCACGTACTTCCCGATCTCCTTGTAGAACTGCTCCATCGTCTTCCAGGGACGGTATTCCTTGAACTCGCGCACCATGCGCTTGCCCGCGCCGGGGATGCTCAGGATGTCCTCGTCCGTGGCCGTGTTCAGGTTGACGGGGATGAAGCAGTACTGCGCGAGGCGCGCCGTCTCCTGCGCGTTCACGTACTTGCCGATTTCCTTGTCGAACTGGCCCCATGTCCTCCATGGGCGATACTCGGCGAACTCGCGCGCCATGCGGTTGCCGGCGCCCGGCACCAGCAGGATCTCCTCGCGCGTGGCGGTGTTCAGGTTGATGTGGATGAAGGCCTTGGCGTAGAAGGCCGTGGCCTGCTCCTGCGTGAGCTTCTGCCCGAGCAGGAACGCGTTGAGGTCGGTGATGCTGGCGAACGGCCGCGCGGCCATGAGCGCCTTCACGATGGCCGGCGACATGTTCGGCGCGGCCAGGAGCTCGGCTTCGGTCGCGGTGTTGGCGTCCACCACCCCGAGCGACTTGCCCACCTGCGCGGAGGCGGCGACGGCCATCGCGCACACGAGCGCGACAGCGGAGAGCGACGAGACGAACAGGCGGCGGGTGGTCATATCAACTCCGTGTGGAAGGGTCCTGTGACTCGAGACGAGGGTGCCGGAACGTCCAGGCGAGGCCGAGCAGGCCGAGCTGCACCATCACGCCGGGCGCCAGCGCGGGCGGGGACTTGGCCTGCAGGGCCTCCGCGAGCAGCGCCCAGCCGGCCAGCGAGGGATCCACCTCGAGCTGGAACTCCCGGTTGGCCTGGAAGTGCAGCCAGCTTCCGACGAGGCCGGCGACGATGAAGAGGGCCATGGTGGCGCGGAAGGCCAGGAAGGCCGGCCGCGTGCCGGTGGCCGCCGCCCAGGCCAGCAGGGCCAGCGCGACGCCGAAGAGCACGAGCGGGATGAACTGCGGCAGGTCCTCGTCGTGCCCCAGCAGGAGCAGCTCGGCGAACGAGCCAACCACGCCGAGGACGAAAACGGCGAGAATACTGCGCCGCAACACCACGACGGCTGGTTGCGTCATGATCGGCGCGAGTCTACCGGAGGAAGATGTGAGCGAGATGAGACATTACCTGGGAATCGCCTTCGTCCTTGTCGGCCTCCAGGCGTGCACGCAGCCCGCCTCACCACCCTCGTCCGCACCGTCCGGCCAGGCGGCCCCCGCGGCCGCCGCCGGCGCTGCGGCCGGACGCGACCCCCTGCCCGGCACGAAGCTGAGCATCGACCAGCTTCGCCAGCAGATGTTCCACGTGAGCGCGGGGCGCCGCATGAAGCCGGCCAGCTGGCCCAACGGCGCCCGCGTCGCCGTGGGGCTGTCGTTCGACGTGGACAACGCCACCGCTACCCTCTCGACGGGGAACCTGGACTACGAGGTGATCTCGCGCGGCGAGTACGGCGCCGTGGACGGCCTCCCCCGCATCCTGCGCCTGCTCTCCAGGCAGCAGGTGCCGGCATCCTTCTTCATTCCTGCCGTGAGCGCGCTGCTCCACCCGCAGATGGTGAAGGACATCCAGGCGGCCAACGCCTCCCACGAGATTGGCGTGCACGGGTGGATCCACGAGCGGCTGCCCCTCCTGAACGACGAAAAGGAGGAGCAGCGCCTGCTGAACCAGTCCATCGAGACGCTGACCATGGCGGCGGGCAAGCGGCCCGTCGGCTACCGGGCGCCTTCGTGGAAGTTCAGCGGGTGGACGATGGGCCAGGTGAAGGCGGCGGGCTTCCTGTACGACAGCAGCCTGATGGCCAGCGACGATGCGTACGAGTTGCTGCTGGACGGCCAGCCGACGGGCATCGTGGAGCTGCCGATCGAGCGCATCCTGGACGACTTCCCCTACTTCGGCGGCAATGCCGACGGCTCGAACCCGTCACTGGGCGATGTCTACGAGGTCTTCCAGTCGGAGTTCGACGTGGCGTACGAAGAAGGTGGGCTGTACCTGCTCACGATGCACCCCCACCTCACCGGCCACCGGTCGCGCGCGGCGATGCTGGAACGGCTGATTGCCTACATGAAAGGCCGGCCCGGCGTGTGGTTCGCGACGCACGAGCAGATTGCGCGGCACGTCAAGGAGGCGGGCAAGTAAGGTGCGGCAGGTGCGAACGGGTGCGGGCGGGTGCGGCGGGTGCGAACGGGTGCGGCGGGTGCGTACGGGTGCGGGCAGGTGCGAACGGGTGCGGGGCCTGTCCCGAGGGTTCGGACCCTGCACCTATCCGCACTCGCACCTGTTCGTACCCACCCGCACCTGATCGCACCCGCCAGCACCTGACCGCCCCTGTCCGCACCCGTTCGCACCCGTCCGCACCCGTTCGCACCCCTCAGCACCCGATCGCACCCGCCAGCACCTGACCGCACCTGTCAGCACCCGTTCGCACCTGCCGCACCCGTCTTCTAATCCGCCGCCCTGACCCCCTTGACGTGCCGGTGGCACTGCACGCACCGCACGGTCATGGCCGCATAGTCCAGCGTGGCGCCGGTCAGGTCCCCGGCGCGGGCGGCGGCGGCGAGGTTGTCGGTCTCGCGCAGGAAGTCCTCGCTGTGGCGGCGGTACTCGGGGGTCTTGAGGACGCCCCAGGCCGCGGTCTTCGTGAGCGCCCCCAGCTCGGTCGCGTGGCGTTCGAGGGCGGCGTAGTCCTCGAGCGCCAGGGCCTGGAGGACGGCCTGGGCGTGATCCAGCTTGATCTGCATCACCTTCGGCAGCTGCGAAGGCTGCGGCGCACTGTTCCCGGCGGTCCCGGTCCGGTCGGCAGCCACCGCGCTCACCAGGGTGGTAGTGGCGATCACGGTGGCCATCAGCCACCCGTTGACGAGAGCACTTCGCGAGGCCATTCGGAACCTCCTTCGGACAGTATGACGCGGATTGGGACGTGGATGACGCGGAGGGAGACTGGATCCGCAGATTACGCAGATTGCGCGGATTGGGCAGGTCGGGCGGATTGGGCAGGTCGGAACTGGTCCAAGGACCGGGAGGCGCGGCGCAGCCGCGCCGAAGGACATGTGAGCCTCCTTCGATCCGGGCCGCCTTGCGGCCGGCCCCAGTTGCCCCGGGCAGAATCCGCGCAAGCCGCGAATCTGCGGATCTCACCCTCGGGGTCCCTCCCACCACACATCCCCATGCAGGCGGAGATGTCAGTGGTTGTCTCGCCCGGACCGGCGCGATCTTTAGTACTATTCGCCATCGTGCATCCAGACCTCGAAGAAACCATCGCCTTCCACGAAGCCATCATCGCGGAAGGCGCCAAGGCTCTCGTCGGCTACGACCTGCCCAAGGTCCTCGCGAACGTCGTCCTGCTGTCGGAGATCCCGACCACCTACGACAAGAAGGAGCAGCGCCAGGTGAACTCGGGCAACCTGCTGCTGCGGGGCGTGCCCGGCGTGGGCAAGACGTTCTTCGGGGTGATTCTCGCGGCCATCAGCAACGCGAAGTTCGCGCGCATCCAGGGCCGCGCCGACATGCAGCCCACGGAAGTCGTCGGGTTCCAGATGATCAATCCCGCCACGGGCGAGCTCATCACCGAGTTCGGGCCGCTGGCCGAGGCCGAGGTCATCCTGCTGGACGAGATCAACCGCATCCCGCTCAAGTCGCAGAGCGCGTTCCTCGAGGGGCTGCAGGACCGCACCGTCACCGTCGGCAAGACCACCTACGAGCTGCCGCAGTTCAACTTCGCCATCGCCACGATGAACCCGGTGGAGCTGGGGCAGGGCACGTTCCCGCTGTCCGAGGCGGCGACCGATCGCTTCGCGATGATGGTGAACATCGGTTACCTGCCCGCGGAAGAAGAGCGGAAGCTGGTGAACTTCGACTTCAAGCACATCCGCCTGAACCCGCTGATGTCGAAGGAGCGCATCATCCAGCTCCGCGCCGCCATCACCGAGCACGTCTTCCTGCACGAGCGGCTCGGCGACTACATCCAGCGGCTGGTGGCCGCGACGCGTCCCTACAACCCCGACACCGACTGGCACACGCACTCGCCCTCGGACCTGGTGGAGACGGGCGTGGATCTCGGCGCCTCGCCGCGCGCCATCATCTGCTGGGGCCGGCTGGCCAAGGTGTACGCGCTGCTGGTGCGCCGGCGCGACGAGGTCTACCCGGAGGACATCCAGGATCTGGCGCAGTACGTCCTGGGCCACCGCATCTGGCTGGGCCCGCACGCCGCCAGCCACGGGCTGACGACCGACGCGGTGGTGAAGGACGTGATCGAGAAGGTGGCGATCCCGTAGTGCGGACGCGCGAGCAGGAAGTCGAGCCGCTCATCAACCTCTCGGAGGTCACCGAGGTGGAACTGCTCAGCCTCAAGCGGATGCGCGAGTTCACGCCCGGGGAGCACGCGAGCCTGTTCCACGGCACGGGCTTCGACTTCGTGGGCCTCCGCGACTGGCAGGCGGGCGACCGCTTCGAGACCATCGACTGGGCGCAGTCCTCGCTCACCAACTTCAGCCCGATGGTCGTCCGCGAGTTCGAGCAGCCGACCACGTCGGGCGTGATCATCGTGGCCGACGGATCGGCCTCCACGCGGTGCGGGCTGGACGGCGTGCCGATCGCCGTCACCATCGCACGCGCCATCGCCACCATCGGGATGTCGGCGGTGTTCTTCCAGGACTCCATCGGCCTCATCACCTTCGACGCGGGCACCAACCAGATGGGCGCCGTGCGGCCGCGCATCGGCAAGGGCCAGGTCATCCACTGCCTCGAAGCCTACCAGCGTGGCCGCGGGCTGCAGGACATGCGCAGGACCCCAAGCCTCAGCGCCACGCTGATCGGCTTCTCACGCAAGACGTCCCTGGTGCCGGTGGTTTCCGACTTCCTGTTCGACAATCCCGACACGGTGCTGAACGAGCTGGCGCTGGCCAACAACGTGCACGACGTCTTCGTCGTGCTGGCCGACGCGGCCTATGCGTTCGAGCTGCCGCACGTGACCGCCGGCTGGGTGGAGGCCTTCGACGTGGAGTCGGGCCGCACGCGCCTGCTCTCGCGCCGCGAGGCCCGCGGGTTGAAGGCCCGCGTCACGGCCTGGCAGGACGATGTGGCGCGCAAGGCGCGCGCGCACGGCCTGGACGTCCTGCGGCTGGGCACCGACCAGACGAAGTTCGACATCGCGCTGCTGGAGTGGGTGCAGGAGAGGCGGTTGAGGAAGAAGAGGTGAGGCGTGCCCATTGATGATTGCCGATTGACGGTGGGGCGATTCATTGGGTGATTGGCGATTGCGCCATTGGGCATTCGTTGATTGGGTGATTGGGTGATTGGGTAATTGAGTGATTGGGCGACCTATGAGTGGTGAGCTGCGCGGTGGTCTCTCGGTGAAACGGTGGTTGGCGGCGCTTGGGCTGGTGGCAGTGGCGGCGTCGACGCTATCGGCACAGGCGCCGGGGGATGTCGTGGATGTCGAGGTCGAGCCCATCACGTGCTGGTGGCGCAGCTCCACGTCCGCGGTCCGCTCCGGTGAGCCCTTCACGCTGACGCTCACCTGCCAGGTGGTGGAGGCGGAGAGCACGAAGGTCGTTCCCGACCAGTCGAAGCTCGATCCGGCCGTCGTGCAGCTGGAGCCGTTCGAGGTGATCGGCGGCGCGAAGGCGCCCGACATGCGCGTGCCCGGCAAGCGCTTCTTCCAGTACGACTACCGGCTGCGCCTCATCAACGAGGGCGCGTTCGGCGCCGACGTGGACGTGCCGCAGCTGCAGATCAGCTACCGCATCGAGAGCCAGGTGGCGCGCGGCGAGGCGGTGCAGGGCCGCGACCTGAACTACAACCTGCTCCCCATCTCCATCCGCCTCGTCTCCATCGTCCCCGAGGACACGATGGACATCCGCGAGGCGCCCGCCGCCGCCTTCCAGGCCGTCGAGGCACGCGAGGCGCGCGCGGACATGCTGCGCCTGGTCGGCACCATCCTGTTCGGCCTTGCGGGCATCGTGCTCCTGGTGATGCTGGTGAGCCTCTTCCGCAGGCGCCGGGTGAAGTCGACGGCCGACTCGTGGCAGGTCTCGCTCGGCTCGGTGGCCAGCGCCGTCCAGAAGGAGCTGGCGGAGGTGCGCCAGCAGAGCCGGGGGGGCTGGGACGACTCGCTGGTGGGCCGCGCCCTCGCCGCGGCCAGGCTGGCGGCCACCATGGCCAGCGGCCGCCAGGTGGGCCAGATCCGCGCGACGGCCTCGTCCGAGCCGCTCGAGGGCCAGCTGCTCATCCGCGGCCTGCTCGGGCGGGGCGGGGCCCTGGTCTCCGGATCCATCACGCCGCAGAACATGCCGGACGCCAACGTGGCCAGCGCGCTCACGACCTTCGCGCGCGCCCGCTACGGGCGCGGCGGCGCCCTCGACAGCAGTGCCCTGGACGAGGCGCTCGACACGGCAACGTCAACGGCGAAGCAGGCCGCATCGGCACATTCGTGGCTGTCCGACCTCCTGAAGCGGAAGAAGGCGCGTGGCTGAACGCATCCGGGCCGTCGTGTCGCTCGTGGAGGCCACCTGGGCCGACTGGCAGTCGATCCGCCTGGCGGATCTGCTGTACGCCCAGGGCGCGACGGCCCGCATGGCGGTGGTGATCCTCGTCGGTCTGGGCATTGGCGTGTTCCTGCTGCGCGCGCTGTCGCGCGCGTCGGCCAGCCGCGGCCGCGTCGCGCTGCCCGCGCTGGTCGCCTTCCGGTCCCCGAACCGCGCGTCGCTCGTGCGCCACGGCGCGCTGCTCGTGGCGCTGGCCGGCCTGCCCTTCTTCATCCTCGCGCTCGCCGATCCACGCACGGCCATCACGCGCCAGGAGGTGACCTACCCGGGGCGGCGGATCAGCCTGATGATCGACGCCTCGTCCAGCATGCTCACGGCGCTGCCGGCGAACCGCTTCGCCGAGGGCGCGCCGAACAACGCCGCCTTCTTCACCACCGTCGGCGCCGCGCGGTTCTTCATCGAGCAGCGCATGAAGGGGCCCTACCGGGACCTCATGGCCCTCATCGAGTTCGGCGACGATGCGTACGTGATCACGCCGTTCACGACCGACTACGAGAACATCCTGCTGAGCACGGCGCTCATCGGCGACTGGCAGGAGTTCATGTCGTTCCCCGACCAGGGCACCGTCATCGCCCGCGCCGTCGAGCAGAGCGTGGCGATGTTCGAGACGTTCAAGTACCTCGATGCCGCCGGGAACCTGATGGTCCTCTTCACCGACGGCGCCGACGCCGAGGTGCTGGAGAGCGGCAAGACGGCGATGGACGTGGTCGAGGACGCACGACGCGCGAAGATCCCCATCTACTTCATCAAGGTCGGCCGGGAAGTGCCGGGGCGCGTGCAGATCGGCGACGACATCTGGCGGACGGCGGTGCAGCGCACGGGCGGGCACTTCTACCCCGGCGCAGACGAGGCGCAGATCCTGAAGGCGATTTCGGACATCGACCGCGCCGCGGCCGGGAAGATCGAGCTCAAGCAGTACAGCACGGAGCGGCCACGCTTCTCGCCGTTTGCGATGATCGCGGCGGCGCTGTGGTCGCTGGCGCTGCTGCTCAGGATGACGGTGCCGGGGTTCAGGACCTTTCCGTGAGGTGACGGGAGGGGGATCGCGAGCGGGAGAGAACGGGCGGCGGGAGGGAATTGCGACGGGAGAGCGGACTGCGACGGGAGATCCCGACGGCTGGTGACACTCCCGACGGAGTGTCCCTCCCGAAGGTGATCCCCTCCCGACGTGGTTCACCCCCTCCCGACAGCGAAGGAGCAGATGATGCGAGCGACGATCGGATTTCTGGTGGTGGCGGCCGTCCTGGCCGGGTCGGGGCTGCTGGCGTGGCGCGGCAGTGAGCTCGAGCGGCGGGTGGCCGCGGCCGAGCGGGATCTCGTGACGCTGCGCTACCAGGAAGCCGGCGCGCGCGCCGTGGAACCGCCGCCGGCGTGGTCGTCGTGGCTGCCGGGCGCGGGCAAGACCGTCGAGGACGCGCGGGCGCTCAGCGCCACCTCCAAGTACTGGGAGGGCGACTACGACGCCGTGGCCGCGGACCCGAACGCGAAGCTGCTGGCCGCCAATGCCGCCTATCGTGCCGTCCGGCGCGACGGAGGGAACTGGCAGGCGGTGGTCGGCCGGCTGGACGGCGTGGTGAAGACCTACGCCGACGTGCTGCGCGAGAACCCGGACAGCGCCGAGGCCGCGTTCAACTTCGAGTACGCCACGCGCCTCCGGGCGGCCATCGCCGCGCGCCGGCGCGACGTCGCGCCGGTGGACTACAGCGCCAGCGGCAACACCATCCACGGCGGCATCGGCGAGGTGCCGGTGGACGCCGAGTCCAAGCAGTTCAAGATGATCGTCCCGATGCGACCCGACGAGCGGCAGGAAGCCGAGAAGGCGGGCAAGGGCGGGACGCGTATCCGCAAGGGATAGCAGCTCGTGGTGCCCGAGGTCACGTTCGGCGAGCCGCAGTATCTCCCGCTCCTGGTCATTCCCGGCGTGCTGCTGCTCCTGTGGCTGCGCCAGGCGTGGCAGCGCCGCGGGGACGTGGCAGCGCTCCGGCGCCGGCGCACGCTGCCGGTGCGCGAGCGGATCCCCTTCTTCGGGGACCTGCTCGCCTGGCTGTGCCTGCTCGCCGCGCTCACCCTCACGCTCGTCGCCCTTGCACGCCCGCAGACCGCCGCCGCCATCATCCGCACGGCCGGCGTCGACTTCGTCGTGCTGCAGGACGGCTCGGCCTCGATGCACGTGGCCGACGCGGGGGCCCCGACGGGCGCCTCGGCGGGCGGCGGCGAGGTGCGACGCGGACAGGGCGCGAACCGCTGGCGGCGCTCCATGCGCTTCCTCCGCATGCTCGGCGAGTCGCTGCGCTGGGAGGACGACCGCGTGGCCCTGGCGCTCTTCGCGCACATCGCCACGCCGCAGGTGCGCCTGACGAAGGACCCGAACACGTACTTCTTCTTCCTCGATCACCTGGACGAGGGCTCCCCCTTCCGCCTCGAGGACGATGCCTCCTGGGACACGAACATCGAGCGGGGCATCTACTGGGGACTGCGGCTCTTCGAGAAGGACGAGGAACTGCAGGGCAAGTCGGCCAACGCGAAGGCGTTCATCCTCATCTCCGACGGCCAGGCGTGGAGCGGCGAGGTGGCCAAATCCATGCAGCTCGCCCAGGCCGCGGGCATCCCGGTGCACGTCGTCGGCGTCGGCACGACGGCCGGCGGCATCATCCCCGACCCCAAGCGCGACGCCACGCAGGCGGCCATCCGCTCGGTGCTGGACCGCTCGTCGCTCGCCGCCATCGCCACGGCCGGCGGAGGCCGCTACTTCGAGATGGATCGCGAGACGGACCGTGAAATCGCCAACACCATCATCGACCTGACGCGCCGTCGCGCCGGTGGCCGGGGCGTGCAGGAGACGGCGGAGGACCGCTACCGCGAGGTCCTGATGGCCGCCGCCGTCATGGTGGTGCTGGGCGTCCTCTTCCTCCGCGACCAGGCGGCGCTGGCCCTGCAGGTCACCGCCGGCCTCGGCGTCCTCCTGTTCGTCTCGCGCCTGTTCTGACCCCGGCCGGAGACATCCCGTTACACGGTGTTCCGGCTCGGGCATTACAATCCGTGGTCCGGAGGATACATGGGCAAGCACGTGTCGCGACGCGGATTCATGGGTGGGATGGCAGCGGCGGTGGGGTATCTGAGCACGCGGCCCAGCGCCGAGCTGTGGGCCCAGGGTGGCCCGGCAGCCGTCGCGGCCCAGCGCGCCCGCGGGCGGATGACGCCCGAGCAGTACGACCGGATGGCGAAGCTCGCCAACAACGAGAACAACTTCGGGCCGCCCGACTCGGTGATGAAGGCCATGAACGCGGCCTGGAAGTACGTCGGCCGCTACGGCTACCCGGACGGCGACATCGTCCAGGTGATTGCGGACCACCACGGCGTGAAGCCCGAGAACATCCTGCTCGGCGCCGGCTCGGGGGAAATCCTCGACGTCGTCGGCACCACGTACCTGCTCGGCGGCAAGAAGGCCATCGGCTGCGATCCGTCCTACGGGTCGGTGTACCAGCACGCCACGGCCATCAAGGCCGACTCGATCCGCGTGCCGCTCAAGGCCGACCACAACCTCGACACCAGCAAGATGATCGAGCTGGCCAACCAGCGCGCCAGCGAGATTGGCTTCTACTACCTCTGCAACCCGAACAACCCCACCGGGCTGATCGTGCCGAAGCAGGAGGTGAAGGCCATCGTCGAGAACCTGCCGAAGGGCATGCCCATCCTCATCGACGAGGCGTACCACCACTTCGTAAACACGGCAGACTACGAGACCGCCATCCCCTACGTGCTCGAGGGAAGGCCCGTCATCGTGGCGCGCACGTTCTCGAAGATCGCGGGCCTGGCGGCGATGCGGCTGGGCTACGCGGTGGCGCCGCGCGAGATCATCCAGCAGATGCGCCCCTTCGCGATGAACAGCATCAACGTGCTGGTGAAGCACGGCGGCGTGGCGTCGATCAAGGACGCGGCCGCGCAGGCCGACGTGAAGAACAAGATCATCACCCAGCGGACGAAGACCACCAACGAGCTGAAGGCGTACGGCTACGACGTCATCCCGTCGGAGACGAACTTCTTCATGGTGCACCTGGGCCGCCAGGTGCAGCCGGTGATCGAAGAGTTCCGCCAGCGCGAAGTGCTGGTGGGCCGCCCGTTCCCGCCGATGCTGGAGCACCTGCGCGTCTCGATCGGCACGCCGGAGGAGATGGACCGCTTCATGGTCGCGTTCAAGCAGATCTTCCCGGCGAAGACGCGGCAGACCAACGTCGCGGGGCAGTAGGGCCTGGCGGTAGGGCCTGCGTAGGCATGCGGTGAGAGGCTTGATGGATGGGCCGGGGCGCTTCAACGCTCCGGCCCTTCGCTTGTACACGCAAGGCCTCTCCCGGCAACGCGAAGCGCCCCAAGACCGCAAGACCTCAAGACCTCAAGACCCCAAGACCTCAAGACCTCAAGACCTCAGGTCCCACGCCCCACGCCCCAAGCCCCAAGCCCCTTGGTATATTGGATCCCTGTGACACGTCCCGCCCTGGCATCGATCCTCGTGGCCACGGCCCTGCTTGCAGCCTGCACGCCGGGCCCCGGCGTCGAGGACTACACGACGACCGTCACCGAAGGCCGTGCGATGAAGGACGAGAGCTTCCGATCGTCGGCCGACTCGCCGATCCCGCCGGACAAGAAGGACATCCTGCTGCCGCTCGCCTACTATCCCGTGGACGAGAACTACGCGGTGCCGGCCGAGCTGGAGCTGTCGCGCGACCGTTCGCGCCTGCAGATTCCCACCTCGACCGGCAAGCTCCGCGATTACGAGCGCATCGGCACGCTGCGTTTCAGCCTGAAAGGCCAGCCGCTGCAACTGACCGCGTTCAGCGAGGTGGGCCAGCCGATGTCGCGCCTGTTCGTCCCGTTCGCCGACACGACCAGCGGCACCGAGAGCTACTCCGCCGGTCGCTACATGGAGCTCGATCCGACGGCCACCGGCATCTACGTCGTGGACTTCAATGGGGCATACCACCCGTTCTGCTACTACAACGCCGAGTACGACTGCCCCTTCCCGCCGGCCGAGAACCGGCTGAAGGTGCCCATCCGCGCCGGGGAGCGGCTGCCCGAGGACGCCGGGCGGTGAGGGGCGGTGTCCATTGACGATTGGTGATTGACGATTGACGATTCATTGGGCGATTGAGGATTGGCACATTGGGCATTCGTTGGTGATTGGAGGACTGGGCGATTGACGATTCGGCTCGTTCCGGTTCCCGACGCAGTTCCCTCCCGCCGCTCTTCCCTCCCGGCGTGGGTCGCTCCCGTCGTTTTTCGTTCCCGGCGCAGTCCCCTCCCGACATGGTCCTCCAGGCAATAGTCTTCGACTTCGACGGCGTCATCGCGGACAGCGAGCGGCTCCACCTGCGCGCGTACCAGGAGATCCTCGCGCCGGAGGGCGTGGTGCTCTCCGAGCGCGACTACTACGACCGCTACCTCGGATACGACGATCTTGGGGTGTTCCGGGAGCTGGGGAAGGATCGCGGCCTCGAGATGAGCGAGGGCCGGATCGCCACGCTCATCGAGCGGAAGGGTGCGCGCTACGACGAGCTCGCCTCCGCGGGCGAGATGCTCTACCCCGGCGCGGCGGACTTCATCCGCGCGGCCGCGGCGGCGGTGCCCATCGCGATCGCCTCCGGTGCGCTCACGCACGAAATCGAGGAGATCCTGGAGCGCGCGGGGCTCCTCTCGCTCTTCCCCGTCATCGTCGGGGCCGACCAGACCGCGCGCAGCAAGCCGCACCCAGAGCCGTACGTGACGGCGTTCGCGCGGCTCAAGGCGCACGTCGGGCGCGAACTCGAGCCATGGCGGAGCGTGGCCATCGAGGACTCGAAGTGGGGCCTCGTGTCGGCGCGCGGCGCGGACCTGCGCCTGGTGGCGGTGACCAACACCTACAGCGCCGCGGAGCTCCGGGAGGACGCGGAGCTGGTGTGCGAGGGCCTCTCGCACCTGACGCTCGAGCGACTGGACCAGCTGGTGGGGGATTGATGGCGACCAAACCCCGCACGCTCGCCGAGCAGATCGCAAACGCGGCTGACCGCCCCGGGCCGGACCTGGCGGCGCCGGCGTTCCTCATCGCGAGGCTCGAGTACCCGCACCTGGATCCGGGGCCGTACCTCGATCGCATCGACGACATGGGCCTGACGGCCTCGCGGCGCATTGCCGCCGACCCGGGGCACGATGCACCGCTGGCCGGGCGCGTGGACGCGCTGAACAAGTACCTCTACGGCGAGCTCGGCTTCCTCGGCAACCGCGAGCACTACGAGGACCCGCGCAACAGCTGCCTCAACCAGGTGCTGGACAAGAGGACGGGCATCCCCATCACCATGGCGCTCGTCTACATCGAGGTGGCGCGCCGCGCGGGCATCCGCACCGAGGGCGTGAACTTCCCGGGACACTTCCTCGCCCGCGTGCTGCAGGACCTCCACACCGACGACCCGGACGAGGGGCTCATCGTGGATCCGTTCCACGGCGGCGCCATCCTGGACGAGAGCGACTGCCGGGCGCTGCTGCATCGCCACGTGGGCGAGGACGCGGCGTGGGCGCCGGCGCTGCTGGCGCGCGCGACGCGGCGGCAGATCCTCGTGCGGATGCTGCTGAACCTGAAGCGGCTCTACGTGCGGATGCGATCGTTCCCGCAGGCGCGGCAGGTCACCGACATCCTGCTGGCGCTGCAGCCGTCATCGCTGGCGGAGCTGCGGGACCGCGGCCTGCTGGCCTACCACATGAACGACGTCTACCACGCGCTGCGGGACCTCGAGGCCTACCTCAAGATGGCGCGCCTGGGCGAGCAGGACGAGGATCAGCGCAAGGAGACCGAGCAGGTCTGGGAGCACGTGAAGACGCTCCGCCGCCGCGCCGCGCAGCTGAACTGAATCCACGAACAGATACCACGAAGGCACGAAGCACACGAAGTCGGCACGAAGAACCTCAGGGGGCCAGGACTCCGGTCTTGAGGTCTTGAGGTCTTGGGGTCTTGGGGTCTTGGGGTCTTGGGGTCTTGGGGTCTTGGGGTTTGGGGCCTCCCCCTGATCCTAAAGCTTCGTGTTGTCCTTCGTGCCCTTCGTGCCTTCGTGGTTTCTTTTCGTTCTCGTTATCTCGGCAGCCCGGCCGATCTCGTCGTACAGGAACGCCGCCGAGACGACGCCGCCGTGGAAGTTGCCCAGGTCCAGCTTCTCGTCGGGGGCGTGGGCGTTCTCGTCGGGCAGGCCCACACCGAAGAGCACGCAGGGCAGGCCGAGCTCTTCCTGGAACGTCGAGACGACCGGGATGGACCCGCCCTCCCGGTTGAACACCGGGCGCTTGCCGAATCCCGACTCGATGGCGCGGCCGGCGGCCTGCACGTAGGGGTTGTCGAACGCGGTCATCCACGGCTTGCCGCCGTGCATGCGCGTGATCTTCAGCTCCACCGTCTTCGGCGTGACCTTTTGCACCCACGCCTCGAACAGGTCCCCGATCTTCTGCGGATCCTGGTTGGGCACCAGGCGCATGCTCACCTTCGCCATGGCCACGGCGGGCAGCACCGTCTTGGCGCCCTCGCCCGTGAAGCCCGAGAGCAGCCCGTTGACCTCGAAGGTCGGCCGCGCCCACACGCGCTCGAGCGTCGTGTAGCCGGACTCGCCGAACAGCTTCGGCGCGCCCAGGTCCTGGCGGTACTTCTTCTCGTTGAACGGCAGCTTCGCGAACTCCTCCCGCTCCTCCGGCCTCAGCTCCACCACATCGTCGTAGAAGTTCGGGATCTTGATGCGGCCACCCTTGTCCTTCGCCTGGGCGAGGATCTGCGCCAGCACCATCGCGGGGTTCGCCACGGCGCCGCCGAAGGAGCCGGAGTGTAGGTCCGACTTCGAGCCGCGCAGATCGATCTGGAAGTAGGCGAGGCCGCGCAGGCCGTAGCAGATGGACGGGATGCCCCGGTCGAACATCGGCGAGTCGCTGATGACCACGACGTCGGCCTTCAGCAGGTCCTTGTGCGCGCGGATGAAGTTGTCGAGGTTGGCGCTGCCCACTTCCTCCTCGCCCTCGATGAGGAACTTCATGTTCACCGGCAGGCGGCCGTTCTGCTTCATGTGCGCTTCGACGGCCTTGAAGTGCATGAAGACCTGGCCCTTGTCGTCGGCCGCTCCGCGCGCGTAGATCTCGCCGTCGCGCACCGTGGCCTCGAAGGGCGGCGAGGTCCAGAGGTTGAGCGGGTCCACGGGCTGCACGTCGTAGTGGCCGTAGAAGAGGATGGTCGGCGCGTCCGGAGCGCCCAGCCACTCCGCGTAGACCACGGGGTGGCCCGGCGTTTCCTCGAGCCGTGCGTTCTGGAGCCCGATCCGGCTCATCTCGTCGCGCGTCCATTCCGCACAGCGGCGGACGTCGGCGGCATGGCCGGGCAGCGCGCTCACGCTCGGGATGGCCAGGTATTGCTTCAGCTCGTCCACGTAGCGGTCGCGGTTGACGTGGATGAAGTCGATGACCTTGTTCATGGGTCTAGTCTACGTCGGGAGGGATGGAGGCGTTCGTACCTCTGGGCCAGCAGCCTGTGTGGGGTGGTAAAGTCGACCTTGGTCCCTCTACTTGGGGCATGTCGCAGGTGGAAGACCAGTTCCTGCAGCAGGTCCGCGGCGCGCTCCCTCGAGATGAGGATTGGCCACGGCGGTAACGACGCGGTTCTCCGGAGTTACGACATGGCACGGCACCATCGAGCGGTCAGTGCAATGGCCGCCGGCGCCC
>JADZCN010000047.1 GCA_020851565.1 Acidobacteriota bacterium
AGCACCACGCGGGCGCCCGCCAGGACGATCATTGCGGCTCGCTGGCGAGTCTCGCGGCCCCGATGGCCGCGGCGTCGTGGCCAAGCGGCGAGAGGACGATGCGGAGGCGCTCGGCCTGCGCGGGGCCGAGGCGGCGCCCGCACTCGAGCCGGATGCCCTCGAGCAGCATGTCGCCGGACGTGGCGATCAGGCCGCCAAGGACCATGACCTCTGGATCGAGCGTCGCGGCGAGGTTGGAGAGCGCCATGCCGATGTACTTGGCGGTATCGCGGATCACCGACAGGCACACGCCATCGTTGGCGCGCGCTCCCTGGAGCACCTGGTCGATGGTGATGCGGGACAGATCCCCGCCGTTCTGCTGGGCGACCACCGAGCTGTCCCCGGCCTTGATGCGCCACACCGTCCGGCGGACGATCCCGGAGGCCGAGACGTCGGCCTCGAAGCCGCCGAACCGGCGATAGTCCTCCCGCTCGACCGGGTTGAGCGACAGCCACGCGACCGATCCGGCCAGGCCGTGCGAGCCGTGCCACGGCTTGCCGTTCAACACGATCCCGGCGGTGACGTGCTCGCCCGCCGACAGGGCCACGACGTTGGCCAGTCCTCGCGCCGCGCCGCACCAGCCCTCGGCAACGACGGCGGCCAACCCCGCGCCGACCGCCGCCGGGCTCGGCGTGCCCGGAAGCAGTTCGCGGAAGGCGGCCTCGAGCTCGGCGGGCATGGCCTCGCCCGGATGTGTCAGGGCCACGGCCCCGCGCTGCACGTCCCCGGCGCCCGCCAGCGCGCGCCGCATCGCGGCCGCGGCCGCCTGGGACACCGAGCCCGCACCGAGGGGATGCTCGGCCCTCGCCAGGACCTGCGCGTGCTCGTTGACGATGACGACGCGCGCGGCGCCGTCGGAGAGATCCAGCCCGAGGTTCATGAGGTCCAGTCGCTGTGTGCGTGCAGTTTACGCCCTTCGAGCGGCAGGGGCACGCCGACGGCACGGAAGAGCCCCGCGTCCAACCGGGCGAGCAGCGACTCGAACGCCCGGCGATTCGGTGAGGCGATGACCAGGACCCCGGCGCTCGATGCCGGCGGAAAGCGCCGATCGTCCAGGTAGTCCCGATCGAGCGTGACAAGGGTGCGCCGCAGCTGCCGTGCCAGCCGGAAGTGCTCGTCGTCGCGGGCCCGGCGGAGGTCCGGCTGTTCCATCACGAACAGCACATCCCACCCGAGCGTCTCCCTCATGAACCCGACCAGTCCGGCCGGCACGTTGGCGTCGGCGTAGACGCGCGGCCGGTTGGCAACGGCTTCGGCCACGGGCCCGAGCGCGGACCAGAGGGTGCCCATCAACCCTGGCTGGCCTGCCGCTTCGCCCGCTTCCCGGCGCGCTCAGCGCGGGCCATCCGCGCCCGCGCCTCGTCGACGAGCGCGCCCACCAGGGCCTCGCGCCGATGCACCAGCTTCTTCCGCTTGCGCCGCCCGTTCCGGTGCCCGACGGCGTACTCCGAGAAGATGGGAAACGCAATGGTCGAGTCGCAGTACGCGACACAGGTGTCGGGCAGCACGCCGGGGTTCACCTTGCCCCAGCTGACCGCCTCGGCGGGGGTGGCCCCCGAGAGGCCGCCCCAGACCACCTGATCGGTCGTGATCTGGATGAAATAGTCGTTGCCGCCCTTGGGGATGTTGTAGACCTCCCAGAGCGTGGGCTGTCCCTGCAGGTAGAAGTTCTTGGGCGAGCCGCCACCGAGGATGACGCAGCCGTTCTTCTCGGCCGCCAGGATCATCGCGCAGACCTCGTTGACGTCCTTGTTCGGGTCCACCATGAGGGTGCCGCCGTTCATCAGCTCGTGGTAGGCGATGTTCATGCCGATGGAGCTGTCACCAGGCGACGAGGTGTAGATGGGGACCCCGTATTTCGCGGCGCTCGCCACGACGGAGTAGGCCTCGCAGCCGGGTCGAAGCTCGAGCAGGTGCCGGCCGAGCGCGTAGTGCAGGTCGGCTGACGAGACCGGGCCCTCGAGGCCGCTGGTCGCCAGGAACTCGCGGATGAAGCGGTCGGTGTCGAGCAGCACCTGCGCCGGGAACAGCACGTCGTAGATGCGGATGACGCCCTCTTCGTAGAGGACCCGGTCGTCCACGAAGGGCGACCCGCGCCGGAGGGTGAAGTTCAACGCGTAGTGCAGGTCGTGGTACAGGTTGGCCCCGGTGCTGATGACGAAATCCACCAGCCCCCGGTCCATCATCGTGATGATGCAGCCTCCGAGGCCGGCCGGGGTCAGCGCGCCGGCGATGGTCAGGCCGATGGTGGTGTCGTGGTCCTTGGCCAGCATCTTGTCGGTGAAGATGCGGCAGGCCTCGCCGAGCCGGGCGGCGTTGAAGGCCTGGAAGCCCTCGTCCACGAGCGTGCGTATCGCGGGCGAGCCCTTCGGCCGATAGTAGCGGATGGGTTTGCCGGTGAGGAACGACTTCCGGCCCTTCTGGGGGGACCCCGGTGCGCGGTGCGGCATCGCCTTAGGGTAGCATTTGCCTGTGGTCCCGGAACTTGCCCATGGATGATGTGACGTTTGCCGCGCGACGGGCGACGTCGGTGTCGCGCCCGGAGGCGGACATCGAAACCCGGTTCCGCTCGCTGGTGCAGTCGCCGCTGCGGGCGGGCATCCTGCGGTTCCTGAGTGCCCGGCCGGGCGAGGCGTTCGACATCGAGTCGCTGATGCAGACGTTCGGCCGCCTGCGCCTGGACATCGACAACTGCGTCCGCGAGCTCGTCGAGTTCGGTGTCGTCCGGAAGTTGCCCGGCGACGTGCCGGGATACACGGCTGCGCGGCCGGACGGGCCGGTCGCTTCGCTCCTCGATACCTTTCTCGAGCGGCGCGCCCACGTGGGCGTCGAGGAGTCGTCACCCTCGGTGCAGCGCTTCCGCGAGATGATCGGCCGCGACGAGAAGATGCTGGCGATCTTCGAGTGGATCCGGACCGCGGCGAAGTCCGACATCTCGGTCCTCATCCTCGGCCCGACCGGGGCCGGCAAGGAAGTCGTGGCGCGCATGATCCACGAGCTGTCGCGGCGCGGCCAGGAGAAGTTCCAGGCCGTCAACTGCGCGGCGCTGCCCGACACCCTGTTCGAGTCGGAGATCTTCGGCTACGAGAAAGGGGCGTTCACGGGCGCGCACGATCGCAAACCCGGCCGCCTCGAAATGGCCAACGGGGGCACGTTGTTCCTGGACGAGGTCGGCGACTTGTCGCTCGTGGCCCAGGCCAAGCTGCTGCGCGTGCTCGAAGAGCGCCGGTTCGAGCGGCTCGGCGGCAATCGATCGATCTCGGTGGACTTCCGGCTCATCTCCGCCACCAACCGCCCGCTCGATTCGTTCGTGCGCGAGAGCCGGTTCCGCGAGGACCTGTACTACCGCATCAATGCCTTCGCCATCCGGCTGCCGTCGCTGAAGGAACGTGCCATCGACATCCCGGTGCTGGCCAACCGTTTCCTCGCGCGCTACTGCGCGGCCAATGGCCTGCCGCTCGATGCCAAGCAGCTGTCCCCGGAGGCGGCCGAGCAGCTGGTGGCCTATCACTGGCCGGGCAACATCCGCGAGCTGGAGAGCACGGTGTCGCGCGCGGCCCTCTCGGCGCCCGGCCGGCTGATCCGCCCGTCGGACATCGAGTTCCTGCACGCCCACGCGGCGCCACCTCCCACCTCCGGCAGCACCACCCGGCTTCCGACCCTGAGGGATGCCGAGCGCGCCCATATCAGCCGCGTGCTCGAATCGGCCCATTGGAACAAGGTGGAAGCGGCCCGCATCCTCGACATCAGCCGGGGCACCCTTTACCGCAAGATCGAGGAGTTCGGCCTCGAGCCGTCGGTGCCGGTCGAGCCCCGGCGCAAGGCTGGACGGACCGAAGCCGGGAGGGCGACATAGAGTCATATATTGACCTATATGCAGAGTGCCCAACAGGCGGCGTCGATTCGGGCATGTATCACGGTTAAATTATTGATTTGACTGATATTTGACTCCATATCGCCAGGCATCTTGCGATATGACTCTAAGGTAATGTATTCTCCCAGCCAAGAGATGCGCGCCCTCCCAAGTGCTGCCCGCGCGTACGTCGGCGCGATCATCGCGGTTGGCGCCGCGCTGCTCGTCTGGCTGGGCCCCCGTTCCACGTTCGACCGCCCACTCCTCTTTGGCGTCCTTCTCCTGCTCTCGGGCCTGACTTCGGCCTTCAAGGTGAGCCTTCCCCTGGCACGGGGCGGATCCACGATGTCGGTGTCCTACGCGGTGGACTTCGCCGCGCTCCTGCTGCTCGGCCCCAACGAAACCATGCTCGTGGCCGTCACGAGCGCCTGGAGCCAGTGCACCTTCAGGATGAAGGCGAGGAACCCGGTCTACCGCACCCTCTTCAGCATGGCGTGCCTCGCCATCACGGTGCAGGCGGCCGGCTTCGCGTTCGAGCGTTCGGGCGGCGTGCCCGGCCTGCTGGACTTCACGGTGGCGGGCCTCGCGCGGCCGCTGGTGGCGGCGGCCACGACCTACTTCGTCTTCAACACGTTCACCATCGCCATCGCCATCGCGCTCACCACGCGCCAGTCGCTGGTGACCGTCTGGAACGAGAACTTCCTCTGGAGCGCGCCGAGCTACTTCGTGGGCGCCGGCGTTGCCGCCGCCGTGACGTGGGTCGTGATGACCTCGGGGTTGATGTACCTCGCCCTGCTGGGCCTGGCGCCGCTCTACCTCACCTACCGCACGTACAAGGTCTACCTCGGGCGCATCGAGGACGAGCGGCGCCACGTCGAGGCCATGGCCGACCTTCACCTGGCCACCATCGAAGCCCTGGCCCTGGCCATCGACGCCAAGGACCAGACCACGCAGACGCACATTCGCCGCGTCCAGGTGTATGCCACGGGGCTCGCACGGGGCCTGGGCATGCCCGAGTCTGAAATCCAGGGCGTGAAGACCGCCGCCCTGCTGCACGACATCGGCAAGCTGGCCGTCCCCGAGCACATCCTCTCGAAGCCCGGCCCCCTCACGCAGGAGGAATTCCAGAAGATCCGCATCCATCCCCAGGTCGGCGCCGAAATCATCAGTGCGGTGCCCTTCCCCTACCCCGTGGCGCCGCTCATCCTGAGCCATCACGAGCGGTGGGACGGCAAGGGCTACCCGCAGGGATTGAAGGGGGACGAGATCCCGCTCGGCGCCCGCATCCTCACGGTGGTGGACTACTTCGACGCGCTCACGTCCGACCGGCCGTATCACAAGGCCATGACCCACGAGGCGGCACTGCTCCTGCTCCAGCAGGAAGCCGGGCGCGCGCTCGACCCGAAAGTCGTGGATCTCTTCATCGAGAAGCTCCCCGAGATGGCTCGCGAGGCGCAGGTGCTCGAAGCCGCGCCGGGCCGCCGCCTCACGCTCGAGTCCACGTCCGATCTCGGGCGGCCGGCCGTCGGGTTCCTACCCGACGGCACGGGCCGGGGCGGCACGGTCTTCGACGACATCGCGCTGGCGCACCGGGAGATCTACGCCCTCTACGAGATCGCCCAGACGATGGGGACGAGCCTGGGCGTGGCCGACACGATGGCGCTCATCGCCTCGAAGCTCACCAACCTCGTCCCGTTCTCGTCGTGCGCGCTCTTCCTCTACGACGAGCCCGACGACATGCTCCGCTGCCGGTTCGCGACCGGTGCCGAATCCGACGTCATCGGCACGATGGCCATCCGCGCCGGCCACGGGCTCACCGGCTGGGTCGCGCGTAACCGCCGGCCCCTGGTCAATGCCCGGCCGAGCGCCGACTTCGAGGCCTCCGGCATCGGCCATCCCGTCACCTGGCTCAATTCCGCCCTGGTGGCGCCACTCGTCTTCAACGAGCGGTTCATCGGCACGCTCGCCGTCTACCACACCGAGCCCGACTTCTACACCGACGATCACCGGCGCCTGCTTGACCGCGTGTCGGAGCAGGCCTCCGCGGTCATTCACAATTCCATCGTCTTCGAGCAGACGCAGGAAGACTCCCTCACCGACCCGCTGACGGGTCTTCCCAACACGCGGTTCATGTTCCTGCACCTCTCGCGCGAGCTGGCGCGGGCCGAGCGCATGAAGTCGGAGGTCGCGCTGCTGGTGATGGACCTCGACAACTTCAAGGAGATCAACGACACGTTCGGGCACAACGTGGGCGACCGCGCGCTGCGCGAGGTGGCGCGGGTCCTGCGGGCGGGCATCCGGCCCTATGACATCTGCATCCGCTACGCGGGTGACGAGTTCGTGGTGGTGCTGGCCGGCTGCGGCGCGGAGGAGGCCGAGCGCAAGCGGGCGGAACTGCAGCGCGCCGTCGAGGAGATGGTCTTCGAGGTGAGGCCCGGGCGCCGCGTGCCCGTCGGGGTGAGCGTCGGCGCGGCCATCTTCCCGCGGGACGGGGACGGCTACGAAGCCATCATGGCCACGGCCGACAGCCGGATGTACCGCGACAAGACCCGCCGCAAGCAACGCACCGAAGTGCGGGCCGCGGCCACCGGCACCGACGGGATCACGAGCGTGATCGTCTCTGCCGGGACGGGCGGCGACATATCGGACGTCGATATCCAACGCGCCGGGTTCGGCGTGCTGTGATCGCGCGTGCGCTCGTCATTCTCCGGTCCGCCACGCGATGATCACGACCCTGAAGGTTCGCGAGATCGTCCACGCCACGCCCCGCACGCGCCTGCTCCGCCTCGACCTGGGCCCGGAGGGATTCCCGTTCCGCGCCGGCCAGGCCGTCATGGCGGGCCTGCACGGCTCACCGCTGCGGAAGCCGTACTCCATCGCCTCGGCTCCGCGGGAGGCCCTCCGCACCGGGTGCATCGATCTGCTGGTGCAGGTGGACGATGCCGGAGGGCCGGACCCGCATCTCGAGCTGGCGGCGCCGGGCGTCGGCGTTGACATCGAGGGGCCGTTCGGGCACTTCGCCCTTCCCAGGACCGGTCCGGGTGCCTCGCTGCTCCTGGTCGCGGGCGGCACCGGCATCGCGCCGCTGCGATCCATGCTCGTCGACGCCCTGGACCAGCCGTCTCCGCCGCGCGTGGGCGTGGTCTACAGCGCGCGGGCCGTCGATGAGCTGGCCTACCGGGACGAGCTCGAGGCGCTGGCTGCAGCGGGGCGCATCACCCTGAGGATGACCGTGACCCGGGAGGAGAACGAGGCATGGCCGGGCCGCCGGGGCCGGATCGATCAGGCGCTGCTGGCCGAGGTGCTGCCATCGCGCGATGCGTCCTGCCTGGTGTGCGGCCCACCTGCCCTGGTGAACGACATCCGGGCCTGCTTGCGCGGGCTCGGGATTCGCGACAAGGCCGTCGTCGTGGAGCGCTACGACGACTAGCAGGGCCTACATGCCGAGGACGTGATAGCCGGCATCGACCATCAGCACCTCGCCGGTGATGCCGCGCGCTCCGTCGCCCAGCAGGAACGCCGCCGCCGATCCGACTTCCGCCGTGTCGATGGCGCGCCTGAGCGGCGCCTTCTCGCGGACGACCCCCAGGATTGACGAGAAGCCGCCGATGCCCGCAGCTGCCAGCGTCTTCACCGGGCCGGCGGAGATGGCGTTGACGCGGATGCCGCCCGGCCCGAGATCGCTGGCCAGGTACCGCACGCTCGATTCGAGCGCGGCCTTGGCGACCCCCATGACGTTGTAGTTCGGAAAGACGCGGTCGCTGCCGAGGAACGACAGCGTGAGGATGCTGCCGCCCCCGCGCGCCTGCATGAGCGGCTGCGCCCCGCGGGCCAGCGCGACGAGCGAGTAGGCACTGATCTCGAGGGCGAGGCGAAAGCCCTCGCGCGAGGTCTGCACGAAGCCGTTGGCGAGCTCGCTGCGCTCGGCGAATGCCACGCCGTGCACCAGGAAGTCGAGCCCGCCGTGTTCCTGCTGGAGGCGTTCGAAGACGGCGGCGATGTCGGCGTCCTGCTGCACGTCGCACGGCAGGACCAGCGGGTCGGGGGTGAGCTGGGCCGCCAGCTCCTTTACGTGCTCCTCGAAGCGTCCCTGGTAGGTGAGCACGACGCGCGCGCCCTCGGCCGCCACGGCCTGGGCAATGGCCCAGGCCAGTGAACGATGGTTGGCCACGCCGACAATCAGCCCGACCTTCCCCTGCATCCGTCCGTCAGTCGCCATCGATCTCCCCGGAAGCAATCAGTGCTTCTTGCGCCGGCGCCGGCGCCCGCCCTGGCCGCCACCGTTCGTGTTGCCCTGCTCGCGCCCGAAGCGCATGGGGCCACCGCCGTCCAGTGCCCCCGCGGGCCGCCGGCGAAACCGGCCGTGGCGCTTGCCGCGCGGAGGCGGCGGCTGGTGCATCGTGAATTCCGGGATGGCGCGGGCGGGAGGAGGCTGTCCTTCGGGCCGGGGGAGCTGGGCGCGAATCAGGGAGCGCCGGAACGGGCGATCATCGGCATCCGGGGGCGACGGCGGCTCGGCCGACGTCTCCCCGACGGGATCGGCCGCAGCCGGCGTGGCGGGCACCTCAGGGGTGCGTGCCTCGTTGTCGGACGGGGCCGGGGTGGCCAGGCGGCCGGCCGGGGCCTCTGCGCTGTCCAGGACCTGCGCGAAAAGGGCTGCCGTCGATGGCTTCTTTCGCGGGGCGGGCACCCTGCCGTTCTTGAACTCGTGCTCGGCGTCGCACGAAACGCAGCGCGTGCGTTGAACTTCGTCTTCGACCATCGCGACAATGGCGTGGTCCGTGATGCGGCGCTCGCGCGGACAATAATCGTCCAGCACGTCGCCAGGCCGATACTGGCGTTGCTGCATGCAACTCCCCCGAAACAATTCCTAGATCACAGCCCGTCAGAGCACTTCAGCGCAGGGTGGGAAGCTCAGGCCTGAACGGTCGATACACCGCAGGGCGCAGGGCAGATAGAGTTTAGCAGACGCGGCCGGCCGCGGGCAAACCGCCAGGAACACGGTACCCTCGTCGCCGGCGGACGCGACTGCCGGAGCCGAACCATCAGGAAGGCTCGTCCACGGTGTGCCGGTCGAGCCAGGCCCTGAGATCGGCCAGCCGGGCGATCACGGCCTCCGGGTGCGTGGACTGGGGCGTCCGGCGGGCGCGTACCGAGGCGGCCGCGGTCACCCGCCCTTTCACGTCCGCGGCGAACAGCGGGCTGAAGGCCTGCCACTCTTCCAGGCTCAAGGCCTCGATGTCGCGCCCGTCGGCGAGCAGCTGGCGCACCATCGCGCCCACGACCTCGTGTGCCTGGCGGAACGGCATGCCCTTCGACACCAGGTAGTCCGCGACGTCGGTGGCCAGCAGCAGGCCGGAGGCCGCCCTGCCCGTCCGCTGGTCATGGAGCGAGAGCTTGCCGATGACGGCGGCGACCGCGGCCAGCGACAGTGCGAGCGTGTCCTCGGCGTCGAAGAGCGGCTCCTTGTCCTCCTGGAGGTCCTTGTTGTATCCGGTCGGCAGCCCCTTCATCGTGACGAGCAGTCCCGTGAGGTGCCCGATGGCACGGCCCGTCTTCCCCCGCACCAGCTCCAGCGGGTCCGGGTTCTTCTTCTGCGGCATCATGCTGCTGCCCGTTGCGGACACGTCGGCCAGCTCGAAGAACCCGAACTCCTCGCTCGTGAAGAGGATGAAGTCCTCGGCAATCCGCGAGAGGTGGACCATGGCCAGTGACGTCGCGTACAGGAACGTCGCCGCAAAGTCGCGGTCCGACGAGGCATCCATGCTGTTGGGCACCACCTTGTCGAAGCCCAGCCTCGCGGCGAGGGCCGCCGTGTCGACTGCGTAGCCGGTGCCCGCGATGGCGCCGGAGCCCAGGGGCATCGCGTTGGCCTCTTCGCGGGCCTGCTCGAGCCGCTCGTGATCCCGCTTCAACGCCACGGCGTGGCTGAGGAGGTAGTGGGAGACCAGCACCGGCATCGCGCGGCGCAGGTGCGTGTAGGACGGCATGAGCGCGTCGCCGGCACGTTCGGCCTGGTCGACGAAGGCGGCAATGGCGGAACGCAGGCCGGCCTGCAGCAGCGGAATCCTCCGCCGGAGGTAGAGCCGCAGGTCCACCGACACCTGCTCGTTGCGCGAGCGCCCCGTGTGCAGGCGCCGCCCGGCGTCGCCAATCCGGGCGACGAGCTGCCGCTCGACGAAGCTGTGGATATCCTCGTCCGGACCGTTCACCCAGGCCGGATCGCGGCGCCCTTGCTCGAGGATCTCAGTGAGGCCCTCACGAATGGCCGCGGCGTCCTTCGCGTCCAGCACCCCGGCGGCGGCCAGGGCCTCCGCCCACGCCAGGCTGCCCGTCACGTCGTCTTCGAAGAGCCGGCGATCGAAGGAGAACGAGATGCCGAAGTCGAAAGCCGCAGGATCCGGGGCTGCGTCGAAGCGGCCCGACCAGAGGTGCTGGGACATGGAAGTGAGAAGTGGGAAGTGAGAAGTGAGAAGTCAGGTCAGAAGTGAGAAACGACGCCTGGGCGCGCCGGTGCCGGGCGCGGCCGGGACGGTTGATCATACCGAACCGGGCGGCCAGCACAATGCGGTCCGTGCAGCTAGCGCGTCCCTTCGTGAGCGGCCAGGCGGTCCAGCCTCCTGGCGATGCTCTGCGCGCTCCGGGCATCGCGCGCGATCACGAGGATGGTGTCGTCGCCGGCAATGGTGCCCACGACGCCCGGGAGGCGCGCGCGGTCGAGCGCCACGCCCAGCAGCTGGGCCTGGCCGGCGCCGGTCCGCAGGACGATGAGCTGCTGCACGGGCTCGGCGCTGGCCATGTACTCGGCGACGGCCCTCGAGAGGGCCGACACCGTCATCGGGGCGGGCGGGGCCTCGGCGCCGGCGGGCTGGTAGGCGCCATCGGCCGAGCGCTTCACCAGGCCGATCTCCTTGATGTCGCGCGAGAGGGTGGCCTGCGTGACGACGAAGCCGCGCGCGGCGAGGCGCTGGCGCAGCTGCTCCTGGTTCCGGATGGCTTCGCGCTCGACGACGTCGCGGATCGCGGCCTGGCGGCGTGGCTTCATAAATATGCAGCGAACTGAAAAAGTATACATCGCGAGGCAACCCGCTCGCCCGAATTCAGCGTTGACAGCCTTGGGCCAGACCTGTATATATATTCTTTTCCGGCGTGTGTCCCAACGGCGCCGGGCGGATCGGGACGCGGAGAGGACGACACGGCATGGCCGCAGACACGACGGAGGGCTCCATCCGCGCCGGCATCGCCGGCGCCACCGGCTACGCCGGCCAGGAACTGATTCGGCTGCTCGCCCGCCACCCGAACGCCACGCTCACGATCGCCACGGCCTCGCAGGCCACGAGCACGCCGCGCCGCCTGCCCGCGCTCGCGCGCATCTGGGACGGCGAGGTGCGCCCCCTGGACATGGCCGCACTGGCCTCGTCCACCGACGTCGTCTTCCTGGCGCTGCCCGAAGCCGCCTCCGCCGACCTCGCGCCGCAGCTGCTGGCCGCCGGCGTCCGGGTCATCGACCTGTCGGGCGCCTTCCGCCTCCGGGACGCGGCCGGGCGCACGAAGTGGTACCCCGCGACCGGCGGGCTTCCCGACGGCGTCGCATACGGTCTCACGGAGTTCGAAACACCCGCGATCCGCCAGGCGCGGCTGCTCTCGAACCCGGGGTGCTACCCCACCGCTTCGCTCCTCGCCCTGCTCCCGCTGGCGCGGGCGGGCCTGCTGGCGCCAGGCGGGGACATCATCATCGACGCCAAGTCGGGCATCTCCGGGGCTGGCAAGGCGCCCACCGACCGCACGCACTTCTGCGAGAACCACGGCAGCGTCGCCGCGTACGGCGTGTTCGGCCATCGCCACACGCCGGAGATGGAGCAGGCGCTCGGCCAGCGCGTGACCTTCGTGCCGCATCTGGTGCCGCTCGATCGCGGCATCCTGGCCAGCATCTATGCGCGGCTCGTCCCCGGCACGACGGCCGCGCAGGTCTCAGACGCGTTCGATCACGCCTATGCAGCCGCGCCCTTCGTGCGCATCACGGGCGAAGCGCTGCCAGAGATCAAGCACGTGGCGCACACCAACTTCTGCGACATCGGCTGGAAGGTGGACGAGGCGAACACCCGCGTGTTCCTCGCGAGCGCCATCGACAACCTGGTGAAGGGCGCCGCCGGTCAGGCCCTTCAGAACATGAACGTGATGTACGGCCTCGACGAACGCACGGGACTGCTGTGACGCTGACCCTGCTGAAGCTCGGCGGCGAGCTGCTCGAGAACGACCAGAAGCTGGCCGGCATGGGGCGGATGGTCGCCCGCGCCGCGGGCCCCCTCGCCATCGTTCACGGCGGCGGCCGCGAGATCGACGCCGCGCTGGCGGAGCTCGGCATCCCGAAACGCCAGGTGGACGGGCTGCGCGTGACCGACGCCCGGACGCTGGACGTCGTCGTGTCGGTGCTGGCCGGGACCGTGAACACGCGGTTCGTGGCCGCCATCAACGCGGCAGGCGGACGGGCGGTCGGCCTGACCGGCGCCGACGCCGGCGTCGCGCCCGTGAAGAAGGCGCCCCCGCACCACGCGACGAGTGGCGCAGTGGTCGACCTGGGGCTCGTCGGCGAGCCGGCACGTGCGGCTGCGCCCGCGCTGGTGACGATGCTGGTGGCCCGCGGCTTCGTGCCGGTCATCGCCTGTATCGGCGCGGCGAAGAACGGCCAGCTGTTCAACGTGAACGCCGACACCCTGGCGGGGAGCCTGGCCGCCCGGCTCGGTGCCACGCGCCTGGTCGTGGCCGGGGGAACGCCGGGCGTGCTCGATGAGGAAGGACTGACCATCCCGGCCCTCGGGCCGCGCGACATCCGGGCGCTGGTGAAGTCGGGCACCGCAAGCGCCGGCATGGTGGCAAAGCTCACGGCCTGCCAGGCCGCCGCCAGGGGCGGTGTGAAGGACGTGGCCATCGTGGACGGCCGCGACACGAAGACGCTGGGGGCGTTCGTCGGGCGGCGGGCGCTCGACCGGACGCCATTTGCAGGAACGCGAATCACGCCATGACCACAACCCAGGACGTTCAGGCGCTCGAAGCTCGGCACGTGCTGCAGACCTACAAGCGGCAGCCAGTGGTGTTCGTGCGAGGCGATGGCACCAGGCTCTACGACGCGGAGGGGCGAGCGTACCTCGACTTCCTGTCGGGCATCGGCGTCGTCGTACTCGGGCATGCGCACCCGGGCCTTGCGGCTGCCATCGCCGACCAGGCGAACACGCTCATCCAGACCTCGAACCTGTACTTCCATCCGCTCCAGGGCCAGCTGGCCGCCAGGCTCGCGGCCCTCTCGGGCCTGCAGCGCGCGTTCTTCTGCAATAGCGGCGCCGAGGCGGTCGAGGCCTGCCTGAAGTTCGCGCGGCGCTACTGGTTCTCGCAGGGCGTGAAGGACAGGACCGGGTTCGTCGCCCTCAAGCACGGGTTCTCCGGCCGCACGATGGGTGCACTGTCGGTGACCTCGAATCCCGGGTACCGCGAGCCCTTCGAGCCGCTCATCCCCGGCGTGACGTTCGTCTCGCCGGACGACGTCACGGCTCTCGAGGCGGCCATGACGGACCGCACCGCGGCCATCATCGCGGAGCCCATCCAGGGCGAGGGCGGCGTGCGCCCGCTCTCCCCGGAGTTCGCCGCCGCCATCGCACGCGTCACGAAGGACACCGGGACGCTGCTCATCGCCGACGAAATCCAGTGCGGGCTGGGGCGGACGGGCAGCGCCTTCCACTACCAGTCGCTCGGCTGGTCGCCCGATCTCGTGACGGTCGGCAAGGCCATCGGCTCCGGCGTGCCCGTCGGGGCCGCGCTGGTGGCCGAGCACGTGGCCGGGAAGATCTTCGCGGGCGACCACGGCACGACCTACGGCGGGAACCTTCTGGCAATGCGCTCGGCGCTGTACGTACTCGAGCAGCTGACCGGAACGACCGAGGCGGTGCCCTACGCCGGCGGCGGCCTCATCGGACATGTGCGCGAGGTGGGTGCAGTATTCGGCGACCGCCTCGAGGGGCTTCGCTCGAAGCACCCCGTCGTGCAGGGCGTGCGCGGCGCGGGCGTCATGCGTGGGCTCGAGCTCTCAATCGACGCACAGCCCGTCGTCGAGGGTGCGCTGAAGGCCGGGCTCATCGTCAACCGCACCGCTGAGCGGGTGGTGCGAATGCTGCCGCCCTTCACGGTGACCGTGGCGGAGATCGACGAAGCCGTGGGGATCCTCGATCGGGTCCTGTCGGACACGCAGGCGTGAGGCGGTGGTTCCATGCGCATTGATCGGATCGACGGGGGCGTAACGGCCCCTCAGGGGTTCCGCGCCGCCGGCCTGCACTGCGGCATCAAGGCCACGGGCAAGCCGGATCTGGCTCTCGTCGTGTCGGACCTCGCGGCGAGCGCCGCCGGGCTCTTCGCCTTGAACCTGGCGAAGGCCGCGCCGGTGCTGGTCAGCCAGGACCACCTGTCGCGGAGTGGCGGGCAGGCCCGGGTCGTCATCACCAACAGCGGCTGCGCCAATGCGTGCACGGGGCCCCAGGGCATGGCTGACGCCCGCGAGATGGCGGCCCTGGCGGCAGAGGCGGCGGGCTGCGCCGTGGACCAGGCCCTCGTCGCCTCGACGGGTGTCATCGGCGTCAACCTGAAGATGGAAGCCATCCGCACGGGCGTGCCCAGAGCCGTCGCGGCGCTCAGCGTGACGGGCGGTGCGGACGCGGCGCGCGCCATCATGACGACGGACCCCTTTCCGAAGGATGCCGCCGTGCAGGTGACGACCGACGTGGGCGCGTTCCGCGTGGGCGGCATGGCCAAGGGGTCGGGCATGATCGAGCCGCGCATGGCCACGATGCTGGGCTACCTCACTACGGATGCGGCTGTTGATCCGGCCACCCTCCACCGCGCGCTGTCGGATGCCTGTCGCTACACGTTCAATGCCATCACCGTGGACGGCGAGCCCTCGACCAACGACTGCGTCTTCGCCCTGGCCAACGGGGCGAGCGGCGTGGTGATCGACGAGGCGCTGTATCCGGCGCTCTTCGAGGGCCTGCGCCAGGTCGCCCGGGAGCTGGCGCTCGGGATCGTCAGGGGCGGCGAGGGCGCCACGAAGCTCATCGCGATTACCGCGAGCGGCGCGGCAACCGAGCCCGATGCGTGGACGGCCGCGCGCGCCATCGCGAACTCGCTGCTGGTGAAGACCGCGGTGCACGGCGCCGATCCGAACTGGGGCCGGCTGGTCGCCGCAGCGGGCCGGTCAGGCGCCGCGTTCGCGCTCGACCAGGCGCGCGTCCGGATCGGATCCCTCGTGCTGTTCGAGGGAGGTCGCCCGTTCGACGAGCGGGCCCCACAGGCCGCGAGGTATCTCCAGGGCACCGATCTCGAGATCGAGGTCGACCTCGGCACCGGCGGCGCACACCGCGCGACGGTGTGGACATGCGATCTCTCCGCCGAGTACGTGAAGATCAACGCGGAGTATCGCACGTAGGTTCGAAGCACGCAGGTTCGAAGCACGCAGGTTCACAACACGGCGGTTCAATGGCACGCAACTTCCTGTCGATCCTCGATTTCACGCCGGCCGAACTCCGCGAGACCATCGATCTGGCCATCAAGGTCAAGACCGACCGGCACCTCGGGCCGAATGCCCCGACGGCCCAGGCGCTGGCGCGGAAGCACGTGGGGCTGCTCTTCGAGAAGCCATCCCTCCGGACGCGCGTCACGTTCACCATCGGCGTGCGGGAGCTCGGCGGCGACATCGTGGAGATTCCCGCGGACGTGATGCATGCCGATCGCGAGCCATTGCACGACGTGGCCCGGAACCTGGAGCGCTGGGTCGATGCCGCGGTCATCCGCACGTTCGGCCAGGACCGGCTGGTCGAGATCACCGAGGCAACGCCCGGCCTCTCCGTGATCAACGCGCTGTCGAACGAGGAGCACCCGTGCCAGGCCCTGGCCGATCTCCAGACGCTGGCCGAGTGGTGGAAGGGCGATCTCGTTGGCCGGCGCATCGCGTTCGTCGGAGACGGCAACAACGTCTGCACCTCCCTGGTCCACGCCGCCATGATGCTTGGCATCTCGATGCATGTCGCCACGCCGAAGGAGTACGCGCTGCCGGACGAGGTCGTGGATCAGGCCGCGGAGGTCTCGCAGCACGGGGCCGGCCTCACCGAGTTCACCGATCCGAAGGCGGCGGTGCGTGACGTCGATGCGGTCTACACGGACGTCTGGACGTCCATGGGGCAGGAGGTCGAGTACGCCGAGCGCAAGCGCAAGTTCTCCCGCTACCAGGTGAACGACGCCCTGATGAGCCTGGCGAAGCCGGGCGCCCTCTTCATGCACTGCCTGCCCGCACACCGGGGTGAAGAGGTCACCGACGAGGTGATCGAGTCGCCGGCCTCCGTCGTCTTCGACCAGGCCGAGAACCGCCTGCACGCGCAGAAGGCCATGCTGGTGAAGATCCTCACCTAGCTATTTCCCCGGCGCTCCTGCCACTCGGCGCGCGCGGATGAGCACCTGAATCTCGTCGGGCCGGTTGTTCTCGAAGTAGAGCCGCTGTCGTCCGTCCTCGTCCATCGAGATCGCTGCCGGAATCGAGCTCGCCACGACTGTCCAGCCCGCGGGGAGCACGACCGTGTTGCGCGGCCGGCCGAACGCGCGATCCCAGACGAGCTCATCCCCCTGCAGCTGATAGCGACCGGCGTCGGTGTAGGTCTCCGAGATACGCAGGCGCGTGGACTGCCCGGCCCTGATGGCAGGAAACGAGATCACAACCACCTCTCCGTCGGCCGACACGGGCTCGCCGGCATCCAACCCGCGCGCCTTCAACTCCTCGCCCGTGAGTGTCTCCACCTTCAGCGCGTCACCGGTGTCGAGGTTCCGAGCCGACGGGTTCGAGACACGGCTGCCCGGTCGCACGACGTTGAAGTAGTGCGCAACGCCCGGCCGCGACTCGGTGTAGTCGTGGTAGAGGCTGAACGAGCTCGTCGCCGGGTCGTTCAGGAAATAGACGATCTCGCGATCCTGATGGGCTCGCTCCTGCAGCCGGGATGCCTGCGACGCGAGCCTCGTCGTCGTCTCGGCGCCGCGCGTCGTCGGATGCGCCGGCTTGAACGGCGCCAGGCCCGGCCGCGCCTTCACCACGAGCGGGGCGGCGGCCGCGCCGGCGTTCATGAAGCTGATCATCACGCGGCCGTCAGGCGTGGAAAGGACCTGCGAGGGCACGTTGCAGCTCACCAGGTGGTACCCCGCCGGCAGGACGATGCTGTTGCGGCGGATGCCGAGCGATCGGTCGAAGACGATGGCGTCGCCCTCGCGATAGTAACTCTTGTCGTCCTTGTAGGTCTTGTCGATGAGGACGCGGGCTTCGCCGTCGCGGGGCACCGGCCGCGCCAGGTGGACCTTGATCCACTCGGCGTCGAGGTCGGCCGTTGGATGGCCCTCGGCCCGCGCCTGTGCCCCGGAGACGACCTCCCACTTGAGCGGCTGGCCCGTTGCCGAGTCGACGACGCGCTCGTCGGTGGCGACACTCCCCTTCCGGATCACGTTGAAGAAATAGGGCGCACCGGCGGTGGTGGCCGTCACTTCGTAGAGGATTCGGAACCGACCGGTCCCAGGGGCGAGCAGCTCGTAACGGGTGTAATCGTCCTCCTGGGTCTGGCGGACCGGCGCCTGCGCCCAGGCAGGCCCGGCGGACAACAGGGACAGGAGCGCGGCGAGAGCCAGTCTCATCCCGCGATGATAACGCCGCGCGGGACGCCGGCGGTTGTACCCGCAGGGTCCCGCCCTTCAGAACCGGTAGCCGACCCGCAGCGACAGCGTGCGCGGCGCTGCCACCTCGATGGAGGAGCCCACGCTGGCATTGACGAAGATGAGCTCGTCCAGCAGGTTCTCGATGTTGAGCGCCACCGACGTGCGATCGCCGAGCCGGTAGAAGAGCCCGGCATCGACGCGCGTGAACGCCGGAAGGACCAGCGGATCCGGCGCCGCGAAGGTGCGGGCGCCGTTGCTGCCGAGACGCTCCGCCTGCCAGGCGACACCAAGCGATGCCCCCAAGCCGGCGAGCCGTCCACGCGCCTGCGTGTAGCGCGAGAGCAGGCTCCACGACCAGACGGGCGACTTCTCCGCGCGCGACCCGGGAATCGCGAGCGTGGATGCCGCGCTGGCCGGCCCCGCCCCCGTGTAGATGGCGTCGAGATAGCTGATCGAGCCCTGGAACACGAGGTTCGGCACTGGAGTCATGTCGCCGCTCAGCTCGACGCCCCGACTCCGCCTTGTTCCGGCGGCAATGAAGTACCGGTTGCCGTTCGGGTTGAAATCGCCCGCGCCCGACTGGACCAACGCATTGTCGATCTCGTTGTGGAACACCGCCAGCGCCCAGGAAGTCCTTCGCAGGGCGCCCTTGACACCCGCTTCGGCGTTGATACCGCGGGACGCACCGAAGGTTCCCGCGATGCCGCTCGCGTTCTCGGCGGACGGGTCCGCCGGATTGTAGCTGGTCGAGTAGCTCGCGTACACCGACGTGTCGGGCGTGGGACGGACGAGAACCGAGGCATTGGGCATCACGCCGCTCGAGCGGCTGGGTGCGCTCGCGGCCAGCCGGTCGGCCCCGTAGCCCAGCCCCAGGGTGAACACGAGGCGGCCGGCGGCGACAGTCGTCTGATTCTGGACGTAACTGGTCCAGTAGGTCGCGTCGATCCGCGGGCCGAAGGCGATGGCCGGGTAATTCGGTACGAGCGGCGCGACCGCCACGCCGGTATAGATGTTGATGGGCGACTGCGCGGCAGGGGCGGGCCCCTGCGGAGACGTCTGGCGTGTGCTGGTCGCCCGTCCCGTAACACCCGCCTGCACCAGCGACCGCCACTCGCCGCCCGTCTTGAACTCGTAGACGCCGTTTGCATCGTAGTTGTGGTTCCTGCGCTCGGTGTTGCTGCGAGCGTGGGTCCGGAGCAGCACGCTCGACGAGGCCAGCAGCGCGTTGTTCACGACGGGTGTGAACTGGTCGATCTCGGTGTCGTTGCCGACGAAGCGGTAGGCCGCGGAGTACCGCAGGCGATCCGTCACGGCCCCCCGCAGCTCGGCGCCGCCCTGTAGCACGTCGTCCACCCCGCCGCCGGAGGAGAAGTTCACGGCGAGCGGCGAGAGATCGAAGGTGTTGATCGGCCGACTCACGCCGTCGTTTGTGGACAACGACGTGGACGGCGAGGCCACGAATCCCCCGCCCTGCGGGCGGTTGAAGCGGGTCCACATCACGATCGGCGTGAGCTGGTGGCGACCCGACCGGTCGAGCGCAATACGGACTGAGCCCGATGCGTAGCGATTGCGATCCGTGACGCCGCTGGTGAAGTAGTCCATGTTCTCGGCGGTGAAGAGCGCGCGATAGGTCACGCGCCGCGTGCCCGGGACAGGCCCCGTCGAGTCGAAGTCGATGCCGCCCGTTCCCCGCTGGCCGAAGCCGATGCCGCCCCCGGCGTAGGTGCTCGTCCGGACGTCCACCGTCGTCACAGGTACCGGCTGCGGCTTCTTCGTGACCAAATTCACCATGCCCCCGGGTGAGCTGGCGGAGCCATAGAGGATGCCGGCCGGACCGCGCAGGAACACCACGTCCTCGACGCCGAACATCGAGCCGCCGTAGCGGCCGCCTGCGTTGAGCCCCACGAAGCCGTCCACCCGCGTGTCGTTCGGGCCCATCCGGTAGCCGCGGGAGTAGAAGTGGTAGCTGCCCGCGCGGTAGGAGTTGACGGACATGCCTGGCACGTAGAGCAGCGCGTCGCTCACGGAGCGGAAGTTCTGCTCCTTGATGCGCTCGGCGCTGAAGACCGTCAAGCTCCGCGCGGTCTCCAGCAACGCCGTCGGCAGCTTGAGGGCGGTGTCATCGACCCGCGTCGCAGCCCCCTCGACCGTGATGCGCTCGGTGAACGCGGCGGGCTGGAGGCCCACCGCGAGGCGCGAGTCGCCCGTCGCCGCGACGGTCACCTCGCTCTGGATGGCGCCGAACCCATCGCGCACAACCGTGACGACATAGCGCGCCGCGGCCAGGCCGGTGGCACGGTAGACCCCTTCATCGGCAACCCAGGCGAGGTCGACGGGCGCGAGGCCGTCGGCCTGGGCCATGACCATGGCACCCGCGACGAGCGCGCCGGAAGGGTCGGTGACCTCGACGCTCAACCGGCCGGCGGGAGGAGCGCCGACCTGGGCAGAGACGGGGCCCGCCCCCGCAATCAGTGCGACCAGGCCAAGGACGAGAAGGACGAGCGGCCGGAGCCGCTGGGAATCAGGCAGGCAGACATGCTCGGACACGGACGGAGACCACGGACCTTTCTGACGCTGTAACCGAACAACAACACAACGGCACGGCAAGCGCCCGTCTCAGGCGGGCGTCCGTACTCATCAGGCAGCTCGGGCACGGTCGGTTTCACTCCGTGCCTGCCGGCGGCCGATCCAGGACGAGAAACGACGCCAGGCCAGGGCGATCCCGGTCCACACGAGGACGACCCCGCCCGCCGAAACGATGCCGGCAATCGTCTGTCCCGTGAGGCCGTAGTACTCGCCGGTGTGCGCGAAGCGGGACCACGAGCGCAGGCGGCGGCCCGGACTGAGATCCGCGAACGTCTCCCGCCTCTCGACCGCGCCGGTCGCCTGGTTGACCGTGAGCGTGCCCCGCTTCTGCGGCTGGCCGCCGTAGCCCTCGTCAATCGTGAACACGTAAGGCTGCCCGGCAGCCTGCGGCAGGCGGATGGTGATGGCGCGCCACTCCGCGACCTGCTGGTTCGCGGTGGCGAAACGCTGGTCCAGTCCCGCGAGGGAGATGGCGGGGGGTGACCCGCCGCGACGGCCTTCCTCGACTCTCGCGGGGCCGCGTGCACCGGGACCACCCGGCGCCCCTGGTCCTCCCGGCCCACCGGCTCGGGGCAACGCCTGTGGAGGAGCCTCCCCGGCGAGTCGATACACCAGGTTGCTGGCCCACGGATACGAGATGGGCACGGCGCTGGCGACGACGATGGCAAGCGGCACGGCGGACCAGATGCCGATCACGTTGTGCCAGTTGAAATCCCGGGCCTTCGACGGGAGGCCACGGCGGAACCACAGCACGTTGCGGAACTGCGAGCGGGTCCACAGGCGGGGCACCCACAGGTAGATGCCGCTGACGACGATGAAGAGGAACGCGAGGTTGGCGGCGCCGGTCACGGCCTTGCCGACCGGCCGGCTCTCGCCCTCGAGGGCCAGCCAACGGTGCCAGCTGGTCATCGTCCGGAAGAAGGCTCGGAGTCCGGCGGGCGGCGGCCCGATGATGGTGCCCGCGTAAGGGTCGACCAGGATCTGGCCGGCGCCCTCGAGCGCCACGGTGGCCGGCGCGACCGGGTCGGCGCGAAGCGTGAGCGTGGTGGGTACCGCCTCCGGCCGCGCCTCGCGCACCCGCGCCAGCAGCGTCTCCGGCGAGAGTCGTTCGGAACGAGTCGAAGGCGGTGCCGACCATGCCTGGCGGTCGGCCCACTCGAGCATCTGCTTCTCGTAGGTGAGCGCCACGCCGGTGACGGACATAATGAGCACCACGACCCCGGCGAGGACGCCGGACACCAGGTGGAGCCAGAACAGCACGGAACTCAATGGGGTCATGGTCGTGACAAAGTTGAGACCGAATCTCAACTTGGACTCAAAGCCTAATCCCGACCAAAACAGTCGGTCAAGAGGAAAATGAGAATTGATCTCAATTCGGACCTTGGTGAGTCGTTCGGCGCCTGGCAGATGGGACACGACGAGGCGCTGATGCCGGCCATTACCTCGGCCAACGTCGCGTGCGGCTTTCACGCCGGCGATCCCGGCGTCATGCGGGAGACGGTACAGTTGGCGCGCGCCCACGGTGTCGCCGTGGGCGCGCATCCGGGATTCCCGGACCTTGCCGGGTTCGGACGCCGGGAGATGCGCTGCTCACCCCGGGAAGTCGAGGACATGGTCGTCTACCAGGTCGGCGCGTTGGCCGCGGTGGCGGCCGCCCAGGGTGTGCGCCTGCAGCACGTGAAAGCGCATGGCGCGCTCTACAACATGGCGTGCCGCGACGAGGCCCTGGCGGAGGCGATCGCGAGAGCGACGGCGCTGGTCAATCCCCGGTTGATCCTGTTCGGGCTGCCGGGCTCGGCGCTGCTCGCGGCCGGGACGCGCCATGGCCTTCGCGTCGCCGCCGAGGTCTTCGCCGACCGCGCCTACGCCCCGGACGGCTCCCTCGTGTCACGAACCCGTGCGGGCAGTGTCCTGCACGACGAGTCCCTGGTCGTGTCCCGGGCCGCGCGCATGGCGCGTGCCGGGGTGGTCACCGCCATCGACGGCTCGGAACTGGCCCTGCAGGCCGACACGATCTGCGTCCATGGCGATACGCCCGGTGCAGCGGGGCTGGCGATGGCCATCCGCCAGGCCCTGGAAGCGGAAGGTGTGCGGGTGATGGCCCTCGGGGGTGTCCAGGCCGGTACAGAACTGTAAGTTCCGGCACGATGCTGTCGGTTGGCCGCTTCGGCCCCCGACCCACCGCCTGAGAGAACTCGCGGAAAATGGCCCGATTCCGCGGAAATCCGAAGCGGCACGAAGCTTGTTTATATGGGGGGCGTCGCCAGTTTGTTATCTACGGCACTGTGCCGTAGATGCTGGGGGGAGCCAAGCTGGCGGCAATTCTCGTGAGGGAGGGGCAGTCCGTGGCATACACGGGCTGCCCTTTTCTCTTTTCCACGAGCTCACGAGCTCTCGCCGCCGCGAATCGCCGGGACGAGCCTGTGAGGCCTCGCCCGTGATCGCTCGCGGTTCATTTCTTACTTCTCACTTCTCACTTCCTAAACACTGACCCCCTCGGGATACTGCAGCGCCAGGCGGAGTTCCTTGGCGAGGCCGTCCACCGTTCCCATCCGCTTCCAGGCGCCATCGGTCTCGAACCGGAGCGAACCGATGCGGCGGCCCCACGGGGAGATGACGCGGCCGATGGAGCGCAGGTCGGCGCGATCGGCGTGCAGCTGGTCAATCTTCTGGATGACATCGGGCGCCACGCGGATGAACGCGCGCAGGGCCGCGGCCGACTTGATGCTGTACTTGCGGCCGTTCCACGCCGGCTCGAAGATGTTGGCGATCTGCTTGAAGTAGTTCACGAAGAAGCGCTTGGCGTCCTCGCGGAAGTCCTCGGCCTTGCGCGCGCCGCCCAGTGCCTCGGGGTTCGCGAAGAGCTTCTTCAGCTCCTGGGCCAGAGGCGCCTGCGCCACACGGCCCTTGCCGACGCCAAGCAGCTTGATATCGCCGTAGAGGGGCGACTCCTCGCGATCGTTCAACGCCCGCACCACGTCGTGCGCCGCAGCCAGCGCTTCGTCCCGGTACAGCTGGCGCCCCGAGAGCGTCACCAGGTGCGATGCATTCAAGCGTGTGTGCTTCGCGTTGATCGTCACGAACATCTGGACGACGTGGTCCTCGGGGAGGCGGTCGAAGATGATGGCCGGCACCGTGAACGGCTCGTCGCCAAAACGATCGATGTCGGCGTGCAGGGCCAGGAGGCGGTGCTGCCCGTCGATGGCGCGCAGGATGCCTTCGCGCTCGGGCACCTTGAGCCGCCCGATCGAGCCGCCGGGCTCGACCGCGTCGAAGGCGAGCTTCTCGTCGGCGGAGATGATCACGGCGCCGGGAATCGACGGCAGGTCGCGGGCCTGCCGGCACTGCTCGTAGTACTGGACCAGCTCCTCGATCTTCTTCCGGATAATCTGGCGCTGGTAGGCCTTCTCGCTGGAAGCGATCCGCCGCTCGAGCAGGTCCCAGTTGATCTTCGACTGCTGCCCCTTCTTCCCGCCCCGGACGCCCGCGGCCTGGTCGATGTAGCTCAGCACTTCGAAACGGACCAGCTTATCGATGTCACTGGCCGTCAGGGAGGCCTGATAAAATTGCACGCCGAACTGCTGCATCCGGATGGCGGCGACACTGATCATAGGATTCGGCCCAAAGGGTTGGATTCTACCGTCCTGCGCGCACACGCTCAACGGTTTTTGCCTGTTTAACCTATCTCGCCGAGCTAGAAGGAGTTACCACAAATGCGTGGTCTTTCATATGGCAAACTGAGCCTTGGGCTCGCTGTCGCCGTCTTGCTCGTCGCCGGCTCGACCGCCGGATCCCGGGCCGAAGAGTCCCAGCGAGCCCGACCGGCGGCGGCCGGCGCCCAGGCCACCACCAACGATGAGGACTTCGCCACCTTCGTGAGGCAGGCCACGACGAAGCCCGAGTTCCTGTCGCCGTTGGTGGACCACCTGCCACGGCGGGCCGGCGTGCCCACCCCGAAGGAGATCCTGGGCTATCACATTGGCACCGAGAAGAAGCTCACCTACACGGCCGACCAGTTCCGCTTCTTCCGCACGCTCGAGAAGGCCCTGCCCGGCCGCGTGAAGACGTTCACGGTCGGCAAGACCGAAGAAGGCCGCGACATTGTCGTGGCCTTCATCAGCTCCGAGGCCAACATCAAGAACCTCGAAGTCAACCGCCAGAACATGAAGCGCCTGGCAGATCCGCGCGGCCTCACCGAGGCGGAGGCACAGAAGATCGTCGCCGCCACGAAGCCGCACTACCACATCACCGCGGGCCTCCACAGCGGCGAGACCAACCCGCCCGAGAGCGTGATGGAGCTCGGCTACCGCCTGGCCGTCTCCGAAGAGGCCTACATCCGGCAGATCCGCGACAACGTGGTCGTCAGCATCGCGCCGTCCACCGACGTGGACGGCCGCGACCGCTACGTGGACTGGTACTACGCCTACAAGATCGACGAGCCGTACGAGGGGGGCGAGAACTACGGGGGCCCGCCGTACTGGGGCAAGTACGTCTTCCACGACAACAATCGCGACATCAACTACGGCGTCGACTCCCTGCGCGCGCACCTCGACTGGTACCTGAACTGGGTGCCGCCCATCTGGCACGACGTCCACGCGGCCCAGACGCTGCTCTACACGTTCAGCGGCCAGCCGCCGCAGAACGCGAACCTCGACCCCATGCTCTATACGGAGCTCCCCTTCTTCGCCACCTACGAGGTCAACCGCCTGACCAACTACGGAATGCCTGGCGTGTGGCACTTCGGGTTCGTGGACATGTGGTCGCCGGGCTACCTGGGGTTCTCGGCGGCCAACCACAACGGCATGCTCCGCATGTACGAGGTCTTCAACCAGGGCGGCGCCAACACGAAGAAGGCGCGGTTGCAGGGGCCGCAGACCACGCGCCAGTGGTACCGCCCCAACCCCGCGCCTGCCGGCGAGGTGGACTGGTCCATCCGCAACTCGATCAACTACGCGCAGACGGGCCTGCTCACCGCGCTCGAGCTCACGTCGAGGTTCCCCGCCATGGTGGTCGAGAACTTCTACAAGAAGTCGGCGAACGGGGTCGCCGCCGGCCAGAACAAGCCGCCGCACGGCTTCGTGATCCCGGCGGGCCAGCGCGATCAGACGCAGGTGGACCGGGTGGTCAACCTGCTCCGCCGCCAGGCCATCGAGGTGCACAGGGCCGATGTCTCGTTCACCGTCAAGGAGGGCACCTTCGCGGCGGGCTCGTACGTGGTGAAGCTGAACCAGCCCTATGGCCGGCTGGCCAAGACGCTCCTCGAGAAGCAGACCTACCCGGATCCGTCGCTCAACACCTACGACGACAGCGCATGGACGATGCCGCTGGCGAACAACATCGAGGTGAAGGCCATCGAGGACAAGGCGATCCTCGACGCGACCACCACGCTGCTCGCCGCGGACGTGGCGACGGCCGGCACGGTCGCGGGAGGTCAGGGATCGGTCCTGGCCGTCCGGCACAACGGATCGCTCAACCTCATCACGCTGCGCTACCGGCTGAAGGACGTGGCGATCAAGAGCGCGAAGGCGGCGTTCAAGGCCGGCGACCAGGAGTTCCCCGCCGGGTCGTTCCTCGTGCCCGCGTCGGATCGCGCTCGCAGGGAAATCGAGTCGCTCGGGCTCATGGCGGCCAGCCTGGCCTCCGCGCCGGAGGTGGAGACCGTCGATGTGGACCTCCCGCGCATCGCCCTCTACACGACGTGGGCCAACACCGAGAAGGTGGGCTGGGTGCGCCTGGCCTTCGATCGCTTCGAGATTCCCTTCGACCTGATCCACAAGGACCACGTCCAGGCCGGCGCCAACCTGCGCTCGAAGTACGACGTGATCGTCGTGCCGCACCAGACACAGAATGGCAAGTCGGTCGTATACGAGCAGCCGAAGCTGTCGCGGCCGTTGCCTTACAAGAAGAGCGACCGGTTCAAGTCGCTCGGCATGTACGCGGAGACCGACGACGTCCGCGGCGGCATGGGGCTGGAAGGCGTGACCGAGTTCCAGAAGTTCCTCGACGCGGGCGGCCTCGTCATGACCTTCGGCGTCTCCAGCTATTTCCCGGCGGAGTTCGGCCTGGCGCGCGGGGTGGACGCGCAGCGGCCCGCGCCGGGCTGGTATGCACCCGGCCCGTACGTGCAGAGCGAGATCCTGCAGACCGCGCACCCGATGTTCTACGGCTACAGCGGCCAGAAGACCCTGCCGGTGCGCTGGGCGGACGGCCCGCTGCTCCAGGCCGGTCCTCCGGCCGAATTCGCGGCGTTCATGGGCTCGACACCGGAGCGGCCGCAGGTGCTGGCGCGCTACCAGGGCGGCGAGGCCGGCGTGCTGAGCGGCCTGATGCGCGGTGCCGACCAGCTGCGGAACCGGCCGATGATCGTGGACGCGCCGTCGGGCAAGGGCCGCGTGCTGCTCTTCGCCAACAACCCCATCTACCGGTGGCAGACCTTCGGCGAGCACGCGCTGGTCTTCAACACGCTGCTCTTCTGGAACGATCTGCCGTCAGGGGCGTCGGGAGCGGCGGCGACCACCGCGCCCCGGCAGTAGCCGCGCGAGGCTGGTCGTGCCAGGCGCGAGCTAGTCGGGTGCCACGCGTGCGTCAGCCGTGACCATCGGCTGCTGCTGGAGGAACTCGCGCATCAGCGCGGCGTTGCGGTCGTTGGCGCGGAACCAGATGTCGGCGAGCACGCCGGCGATCGGGATCGCCCCGAGCACGACGTCGGTGAGCACGTTGGCCAGCATCTTCGAGACGAGCGCGGCCGGCGGGCCGTAGCGGAGGCTGCGCGCCACCAGCGAGAGGGAGATGACGCCGGCGGCCACGTCGCCGGCGACGGGCACCAGGCCCATCACCGCATCGAAGCCCACCGGCCCGATCAACGGCAGCTTGATCGCGCTGTCCATCAGGCGCGCGACGCGGTCGACGTGGTGGCCGAAGCGCCGGTCCGCCTCCACGAGGTCGATGCCGGTCGCCCGCGCGTAGGCGCCGAGCCGGGTCAGGGCGTGCGCGGCGGTCGGGCCCACGCGGCGGTCGATCGTCAGGGACATTCGCTCGGCCGTCCTCACGAAGAGCCGCCGCGCCACGAAGAAGCCCGCGACCGAGAGGACGGCCGCCACCACGAAGCCGACGGCCATCCACTGGATCAGCGTCTCGACCATGCTCCCTGATTATGGGGTCAGGTGCGGCGTGTCGCGGTGAGCAGCACCTCGGGATTCGCGATGGTCAGCTGGCTGGCCCGGGCGCCGCTCCGCGCAAAGGCGATCTTGACGGAGGGAACGCCGGAGGGGAAGAACACGAGGCCGCCGGTGTGAATCAGAAAGCGGCGGTTGGCGCCGGGGCGCTCGATGCCAAGCTGATCGTTCAGGACATCGATGATGAAGCGGTCGCGTGGGCCGGGCCCGAAGCCGTACTCGCCAACGACCGCGTCGCGATCCGACGGCTCGAGCGGCTGGGTGGCCGGCCGTCGATCCGCGTCGCCAATCGTCTCGAGGTACTTGACGACGTCCGCGGCACCGGCGCCGCCTGCCCGCGCGTGTGCCAGGAGCGTGATTGCGTGGGGGCCGAGCGTCCGCTGGATGCCGGGGCTGGCCGCGACGAATGCCTTCACCACGTCGAGCTGTCCAAGCATTGCCGCCGAGAAGATGGTCGGACGTGCGCCATGGGCGATGAGCAGCTCGGCAATCTCGCGTCGCCCGACGTGTGATGCTGCGCCCAGCGCGCTCTCCCAATCCCCGAATCCCCAATCGATGGCCGCGTTCGCCAGGGTGGGGTGTCCCTCCACCAGCTCACGCACACGGTTGAGGTCGAAATGAGAGACCGTGACGACTTCCTTCGCCAGGGCAGGATCCTCCGTGGGAAACCAGTCCGGGAAGGCGGACCCTGCCTGTGTGCGCGCAATGCGCGAGCGTGCCGTGACACCGGTGGCGACCGGTCCGGTGGCCAACAGCGCCACGCCCGAGAGAAACGACCGTCGATCAACGTTCATAGGGCCTCCGTGCACCATTCCGCACCGGGAGATCGGCCCGTGTCCAGCGAGGGTTCGCGCGACGGCACCTCAGGGGCGAACGCCTTGTGCCAGCTGGAGTTAACGCGTGAACCGAGGAGCATTCGGATCGCGCTCGATCACGTGACGCCTCACGGCCTCGGCTACGCGATCGGCCGCGATGTCCTCGATATCGCCGAGATCCGTCGGCGCCCGCGCCACCCGGGTGACCCAGAGATGCGTGTCGTCGTCGAGCCGGATGAGATGGACGACCAGCCGCACGCCGACGTCGTCGTTCTGCACCTGGCCGAACACGAAGTAGTCGGCGCCGGTCTCCTGCTGCACGGCTTCCGGGCTGCGGTCGGCGCGTGGCGCGCGGAGCGTGGGCGTATTGCCGACCACCCCAAGCCCACGTGGCCCCAGGGCCGTCAGGCGCTCCACCACGATGTCTGCCGCCGTCGAAGCGAGGCGGTCGTAGGCGGGCGAGCCGGTCTCGTTGTCGAAGACGGCGACGGCCAGGATCGGACGTGCCGGCACCATGCGTGCCCACACCGTCCAGACGAGCACCGATACCGCGAGCAGGGCGAGCGCCACCGAAGGCCACCAGGCATGCGCGCGCACGCTGGCAGGGACCTGTGCCCCCGCCGCGTGCCGGCCGGCGGGCGGACTTACGGCCGTGGGGGTGGGCGCGTCGGCCGGCGCCGCCGTCGGGTTCGAAGTGGCGGGTGTTGCCAGGTGGAGCGGGGCGACGAACCGATATCCCCGCCGGGGCAGCGTCTCGACGAAGCGCGGGTTCTCCGCTGAATCGCCCAGGGCGGCGCGCACCTGGCCGATGCAGTACGCCAGGCCGCGGTCGAAGTCCACGTGGGTATCGGCGCCCCACAGGTGGGCCCGCAACTCGTCGCGGGTGACGACCTCTGCCGGGCGCGAGAGGAGCAGCGCGAGCGCGCGCGCGGGCTGTGGCTCGATACGGATCAGCCGTCCCTGCCTGCGCAGCTCACCCGCCGTGGCGTCGAACTCGAACAGGCCGAAGCGGTACACCACGGCGCTGTCTCCCCTGTTACTTGACGATCAGCAACCGGTAGTTGGCGGGGTGCAGGAACTGGATGCCGTCCTCCATGAGGATGGCATCGTCTTCGATGGGGATGCGCAGCTTGGCGCCGCCCCATTCGGGGATGGGCGTGTAGGCGAAGTACTCGAACGAGAAGATGTGCTGCGTTCGAAGCACGAACGTACGCTGGAGCGGCTGCCAGGTGGTCATGGAGGGGCCGATGTCGTGGCCGGTGTTCCCGACGGGATGGAAGCCGTACACAACGTCGGTCCTGTCGTCCGCGTTGGGCCGGTTGAACTCGATGACACCGTAGCCCGCCGCCGCGAGCGCGGCGTCCATCTGCTTCATCGCCTGGTCGGCGGAGAGACCCGGCTTGATGGCCTTCTTCAACACGTCCCGGACGGCGATGGCCTTGTCGAACGCGTTCTGGATGCTCCTGGGTGCCACGGTCTCACCGGGCTTCAGCACGTAGGCGACGCGCTTGACGTCGGTGCCGAAGTTCATCAGCTGGACCCCCCAGTCGATCATCATCACGTCGCCCGGCTGGATGATGCGATCCGTCGAGGTGGCGACGATGCCGTTCGGGCCGGTGACGTAGATGGACGGCATGTCGAACTCGGAGCCCAGCCCGCGCTCGAGCAGGCGATCCTGGAGCCACCACGCCACGTCTTCGAGCGTCGTCTTCCCCGGCGTGATCACTTCGTTCGACAGCGCTCGTTCGGCCAGCTGGATCGCGATGCCGGCGGCCTCGCCAAAGGCGACGATCTCCGAGGCCACGCGCCCCGAGCGGAAGTCGGAGACGAGCTTCTCCGCGCTCACCAGCCGGCTGGCGTACGGCTCGCCCAGCGTCTTCTTCAGGTGGGCGAGCAGCGTGGCCGAGAGGCCATCCGCCGGGCCGATCTCGTCGGACATGTTCACGCCAATGCGGGAGGGATTGCGCTCCTTCACCAGCTCGGCCAGCCGCGAGGCCGGCAGGATCTGGTCGTAGGCGCCGGACTGCTCGATCAGGTATCCCGACGGCCCGAGCGCGATGCGCTCGATGCGGTCGCCGCCCCGGTCGCTGAACAGGTAGTAGCCGATGCCCGAGATGTAGCCGCGGCCAAGATCGTTCCAGAGCGGATCGTAGTGGTTCTCCTTCACGGCCACGATCCACATGTCGATCTTGTTGTCGCGCATCGCGCGCGGCAGCACCTGCTCGAACTTGTCGAGGCGGATCTGGCGCTGCATCTCCCAGCGGCGGCGTGCCTCCTGGGCCGGGGCAGGCAGGCTGGTGGCGAGGATCAGGGCGAGCGCGAGGGCCATGCGCGGCATGGGCCGCATTCTATCCCGCCGGGCCGACGGCATCCGCCGCGGCTACTTCAGCACCGGGGCGAGGATCTGCAACTTCGCGGGAAGGGTGCGGTGGGCCATCAGGTGGTTCTTCCAGAGGACGAGGACATACAGCAGCACGACCAGCGCGGCGGTGGCCAGCATGGCCGCCTCCCACGACAGCGCGCGCTTCAGCGGCAGGGCGATGCCGCCATAGGCCATCTCGACGTGGATCCAGTAGACGAAGAGCGACGACCGGCCCATGGTGACGAGCGGCCCCCAGGTGAGGCCAATGAGCCAGGCCAGGGGGATGGCCGCAACGACAATGCCGAGTCGGATGAAGAAGAACGTCGGTGAGCTGCTCCAGAACGTGGAATTGGCGTAGATGGTCGGCAGGAACGAGGCTGCGTAGCCGCCCGCAATACCGGCCACGGCGGCCACCGCGAGCCCCGTGTGCAGGATGCGCTGCTGGGTGGAGGTCCGTGCGGCGTCGATCAGCTCGCCCGCCAGCGCGCCGGCCATGAGGAATCCGGCCCAGGGGAACAGCGTGAAGGTGCTGCGATTCGGGTCGGGGCGGATGTAGGCCTCGATCGGATCGGGCAGCATGGCCGGCCACGCGGCCTCCCGCACGATGGGAGTCAGCATGGTGAACAGCGTGGTGGCCAGGGCGTAGCTCCAGATTCGAGCCGCGCGGCCCCCCGCGAGCCGCCAGATCCAGGCCGCGCCCACCATGGCGAGGCCCATCACGTTGAGGATGTCCACCTTCAGCAGGTTGACGAGCGGGCCCCACCCTAGCAGTTGCGACTGCAGCCGGAAGAGGAACGCCAGGCCGAAGACCTGCCAGCCCCGGGCGTGCACCGAGCGGGCCGCCTCGGCCTCGCCCACCTTGCGCGCGCGGCTCTCGGCCGCCATTGCCAGCGCCACGCCGGCCAGCAGCAGGAACAGCGGGGCCGCCAGGCCATTCACGAACACGGTCTGGAAGAACCGGTCGTCGTGCCGGTCCGCCTCCCGCGTCCAGGCGTCGGTCACGTGGGCCATCACCATGATCATGACGGCCACTCCCCGCAGCGCGTCGAGCCAGGCCTTGCGCTCGGTCAGGGCCGGACCTCGTAGGTCGTGGCGAACGGGATGTCCTGCCGCAGCGTCTGCCACACGGAACAGTACTTGTCCCTCGACAGCTGCAGCGCCCGCTGGATGGCGGACGCTGGCACGTCGCCCTCCACGACGAAGTGCAGGTCCACCTTCACGAAGCGACGCGGCGGCTCGGGCGCGCGCTCGGCGGTCAGCGACGCGGAGAGGCCCTTCATCGGATGACGCCCCTTCTGGACGATGTCCACCACGTCGATGGCCATGCAGCCCGCGAGCGCGAGGGCGAGGGCCTCGACGGGGCTGGGCCCCGCCTTGCCGCTGCTGTCGATGACGAGGGCGGCCTGCCCGCTGCGGGCGTCGAACTGCAGGTCGCGGGTCCAGGTGAGCGAGGCGGTCGTGATGGGTCCGGCCATGGATGAGCCTACACGTTACCGTCTGGAACCCGCGGCTTGCAACGCTCGTCACATGGTGCTAAGGATTTAGCAATGACCATTCCTCCGGCAGCGCTGGCCCTCGTCGCCCTGGTCACCGCGACCCTCTCCGCATGGGGCAACGGTCCCCGCCTGGACGCCTTCGTTCGGGACATCACGGTCTTCGATGCACGGTCCGGCGAGTGGCGGACGCACCAGGACATCCTCATCGAAGGCACGCGCGTGCAGGCGATCCGCCCGCACATGACGGAAGCCCCCGATGCCAAGTACGTCGTGGAGGGCTCGGGCAAGTTCGCCATCCCTGGCCTCTTCGAGCACCTGCCAGCAGGCGCGGTGTTGACCGAGGAGGGGGGAAGCCTCCTGGCGCGCGGCGTCACGTCCATCTGGGCGGGCGGCTGGGGAAGGACCGAAGCCGAACGCTGGCAGCGCGGACTGGACCGCGGGGAGTACTACGGCCCGCGGCTGATTGGAGTCGAGCAACCCGCGCCCGGCACGCGGCGCGGCGACGCCAACGTCCTCGCCACGCTGATTCGCCTCATCCAGGTCGAGGGACGCACCTCAGGTGCGGCCCTGCGGGAGGTCACCCTGGGAGAAGCCGAGCGGGCAGGTCGCGCGGCGGACCTCGGGTCGATAGACACCGGCAAGATCGCCGACCTCCTCGTTCTTTCCGGCAGTCCAGCGATGGACATCCGCAACGTGGCCGGGATCGATGCCGTGATCTTCCGCGGCGAGGTGCTGACACAGGCTCACGTGAACCTGCTGAGGCAGGGGCGTCTCAAGCCGGGTGACGGACAGCTCCGCCGGGGACAGCGATGACGGCACCAGAATCGCTCTCTCGCCGCGAGCGGCAGATCATGGACGTCCTCTACGCGCGCGGCTCGGCGACCGCCGCCGAGGTGCGAGAAGCGCTGCCCGACCCGCCCAGTTACTCCGCCGTCCGCGCGTTGCTCAGGATTCTCGAGGAGAAAGGGCACGTCCGGCACAACCAGGACGGCCCGCGGTACGTCTACCTCCCACAAGTGTCCCGCGAACGCGCCCGCAAGTCGGCACTGAGGCGCCTGGTGTCCACATTCTTCGAGGGATCCGCGGCACAAGCCGCCGCGGCGCTCATCGGAACCGAGCGGCTGTCGAAGGCCGACCTCGAACGCCTGTCCTCGATCATCGAAAAGGCCCGACGAGGTGAGGAATGACCGTCGAGCTCGCCCTGAAGGCGGCCGCAGTGCTCGGCGGCGGGTTCGTCGCAGCCCGCGCGCTCGGCGCCGCGTCCGCGGCCACGCGCCACGCGACGTGGCGCCTGACGTTCGTCGCCGTGCTGCCGCTCCCGCTCGTCGCGCTGCTATCGCCTCGCTGGACCTTCATGGATCGCACGTTCGCCGAGCCCTCTGCGGCCTGGTTGCAGGCCGCGGTGGGTGACGCCTTCACGCCGGGCGACCGCGACCGGGCAGGGAAAGACGCGCAGGCGGCGCCCGCGCCCGCATTTGCCTCGGTCGGCGGCCCGTCCCTGGCCCCCGCCGGGGTCATGACGCTCGCCTGGCTCATTGGGGCGGCTGGTGTGAGCGCCTTTTACCTTCTGGGTTACCTCCGCCTCTGGCACCTGCGCCGCCGCTCGCGGCCGGCGCCCATGGCCTGGTCCTCGTCGGCCCACCGACTTGCGGTGAAGGTGGGCCTGCCTTCGCCGCCCACCGTCCGCGTCACGCCGCTCGTGCCGGGTCCCCTCGTGTGCGGGCTGGTGCACACGACGCTGCTCATTCCTCGCGACGCGGTCGGTTGGCCAGACGCGCGGCGTGACGCCGTCCTCATCCACGAGCTGGCACACGTGCGCCGTCGCGACGTGCAGGCCCAGCTCATCGCTCAGGCGGTCTGCGCCCTGCACTGGTTCAACCCGCTCGCGTGGATGGCCGCGCGGCACCTTCGCCGTGAGCGAGAGTTCGCATGTGACGATGCGGTGCTGGCGGCGGGCGTGCCTCCGGCCTGGTATGCGAGGGAGCTGTTGACCATCGCCTCTGAAGCGCTGGGCCAGCGCGCACCGGCGCCTGCCCTCTCGATGGCCCGGCCATCCGAGATGGAGGGGCGACTGCTGGCGATGCTGGCGGACCGCCCGCGACGAATGGGGTTGATGGCACGCACGGCCGTTCCGGTGCTCGTCTTCGTGTCCAGCATCGTGGTGGCTGGCGCCTCCACTTCGGCGCCCTCCGCGGTTGCGGCGGACGCGGCGGTGGAACCCACCCAGCCGTCGCCCCTCTGGATTGTCGCCCCTCCCGGGGACGAGGATCGGGCTCTCGTGGACGAGCGCGCGGCCGAAGCCACCTCCGCGTCCGACGCGGCGCGGCGCGAACGCGCCACGCTGGCGCTCGCCTTCACGGCGGGGGACACCGTGATCCCCGCGCTCCTGGCCGCGCTCCGGGATCACGACAGCCACGTCCGCGAGAAGGCGGCCATCGGCCTGGCGTGGCGGCGCGATCCGCGCATCGTCCCCGCGCTGCTCGAGGCCTTGGCCGACGCCGATCCGCACGTGCGGGAGAAGGCCCTTGTGGCCCTGGCATTCTCGGGTGATGCCCGCGCGAACGATGTCATCGAGCGCGCGCGGAAGGACCCGGATGGTCACGTCCGCGATAAGGCGATGACACTCTCGAGGCTTCGATGATGCGGCGGGTGGCGCAGGCCGTCGGCGTCCTCCTCGCCATCGCGAGCGCGTCACCGGACGCAGGGACTGGCCAGGCGCCCTCGCTGGCAGCGTGCACGGTGGACGGTGTCGCCGGCGCCGCGCGCTGTGGCGTCTACGAGGTGCCCGAAGACCGCAGCAGGACAGCAAGCCGCCGCATCCCCCTCAACGTCATCATCCTCCCGGCGACCGGCGCGTCGCGGAGGCCCGATCCGCTCGTTTTCCTGCAGGGTGGCCCGGGCGATGCCCCGTCGTTCAACGCACGCTTCTACAGCCGCGTCTTCGCTCGCATCCGGGAGGCGCGCGACCTCGTCCTCGTGGACTTGCGGGGCACGGGCCGCTCGGCAGCGCTCGCGTGCCCGGAGCTCGGAGTGCCGGATGTCTCATCGGGGGTCTTCGACGAGCACCTGCTCAGCCTGCCTGCCGTTCGCGCCTGCCGGGCCCGCCTCGAACAGCGTGCGGATCTGCGCCTCTACACGACCGATCGGGCAGTAGACGACCTCGACGAGGTTTTGCGCGCGATGGGGTACGACCAGGTCAATCTCTATGGCACGTCGTACGGCTCGCGGGTCGCCCAGGTGTTCATGCAGCGCCATCCATCCCGTCTGCGCACGGTCTCGATGAAGGGGATCGTCCCACCCTCGATGGCCATGCCGGCAACGCATGCCCAGGCGGGTGACGCCCGGTGGCGGGCACTCGTGGCGAACTGCGCCGCGGACCCGAGGTGTGCCAACGTCTATCCCACACTCACTGCCGACCTCGAGGCCATCCTGCACCGGCTGGAACGGGAAACTCCGACGCTGGCGGCTCCCCCGAACGGTGACCGGCGAGGAGTTCGCGTCACGATTACGCGCGGCCTGTTCGGCGAGGCTTTCCGGAACCTGCTGTACACGCCGCAGGCCGCCGCGCGGGTCCCTCGCCTGCTCCGGCGGCTGGCCGGGGGCGATGACCCCGCCCTTGCGGAAATGGCCCTGGAGAGCCGGACAGCGCTCGGGGGCGAGCGCCTGGCGGCGGGCTTCTTCCTGTCGGTCACCTGTGCGGAGGACGTCCCATACCTGCCCGGCGATGCCGAAACGGCCAGCGCGAACACCTTCGGCAGGGACTACCGCCTGCGCGAGCAACGCGCCGCGTGCGAGGCCTGGCCGCGCGGCACGGTTCCCCCGGAGCACGGGCGGCCGACGCGCTCGTCCATCCCGACGCTGATGTTCTCGGGTGCCTTGGATCCGGTAACGCCGCCCTCTGGCGGTGACGAGGTGCTCGGCGGCCTCAGCCGGGGCCGGCACGTGGTCCTCGTCAACAACGGTCACCCAATCGGCAATGCCGAGGCGTGCGTGAGCAGTCTCATGACCGCGTTCATCGAGCGGGCGGCGGCGGCGGAAGTCGACGCCTCCTGCGCAGGGGCGATCGCTCCGGTGCCATTCGACGTGACAGGGGACCAGCCATGACCTTCTCCAGCGATCTTCGCTACGCCCTGCGCCTGCTCGGCCGCGCGCCCGTCTTCACGGTCAGCACCATCCTCGTCGTCGCGCTCGGCATCGGCGCCACGACCGCGGTCTTCAGCCTCGTCTACGCGCTGCTCTTGAAGCCCCTGCCCTACGCCAACGCCGACCGGCTCGTCGTGGTCTGGGAGCACAACGTCGTTCGGAACCGGCCGACCAACGTGATCAACGCAGGGAACTTCCTGGCCTGGAAGGAACGCAACCGGACGTTCGAGGACATGGCGATCTTCTCGCCGATGCGCGTGAACCTGACCGGCAGCGGAGAGCCAGAGGAGCTCGACGCGATGGTCGTGTCGGCCAACCTCCTGTCGATGGTGGGGGCGCAGCCGATCATCGGCCGGGTTTTCTCCACCGGCGAGGACACGGACGGCGCAGCGCCGGTGGCCATCATCAGCGACGGCCTCTGGGCGCGACGCTTCGGCAGGCGCACGGACATCCTCGGACAATCGGTGACCCTGTCGGATCGGCAGGCAACAATCGTCGGGGTCCTGCCTTCGACGTTCGAGCTTCTCGGGCAGCGAGCCGACGTCTGGCGCCCCTTGATCCTGGCCCCCGCCCAGCGGGCGTTCCGGGGGCGAGGCTTCCTCGCGCTGGGCCTGCTCGCCCCCGGCGTGACCGGCGACCAGGCACAGGCCGACATGGCGGGCGTAGCCGAAGGCCTGGTGCGCGAGCAGCCGGACTTCAACTCGGGGTGGACGGTGAACGTCGTCCCGCTGCGCACGCAGCTCACCTCCGACATCCGTCCGGCGCTCTATGTGCTGATGGGTGCGGTCGTCGCTGTGCTCTTGATCGTGTGCGCGAACCTGGCCAACCTCCTGCTCGCCCGGGCCACGACGCGCGCACGCGAGATGGCCGTGCGGGCCGCGCTCGGCGCCGGCGCGGCGCGCCTATCGCGGCAGTTGCTGACGGAAGTGGCCGTCCTCATCCTGGCCGGAGGTGGGGCGGGATTGCTCCTCGCCTCGTGGCTGCAGTCGCTCATCGTCAGGACCGCGCGCGCGCAGGCGCCGGTGCCGCTCCTCGGGGAAGTCGCCCTCGACGGTGTCGTCGTCGGATTTGCGGCGGGCGCCACGGCGGTGACGGCCCTGCTCTGCGCCCTGGCACCGGTCTGGACGCTGCGCGGCGCCTCGCTGGTGACCGCGCTCCGGGACGGCGGGCGAGGCACGACCGAGGCCGCTCACGGCCGGCTGCGCGCGGGCCTGGTCGTCGCCGAGGTGACGCTGGCGGTGGCCCTGCTCGCCGGGGCCGGGCTGCTCGTGCGCAGCGTGCTGGCGTTGCAGAACGTGGACCCCGGTTTCGATCCCTCACGCGTGCTCACGATGCAAGTGATTCTCTCGGCCACCTCCCAGGACGACGCGCCGCGCGTGGCGCGCTTTCACCAGGAAGCGGTCGATCGCCTGCGCACCATCCCCGGGGTGAGGCAAGCCGCCGGCACGGTATTCCTGCCCCTCGCGGGGCTGGGCTCGGCCACGTCATTCTGGATGGCTGACCGCCCCGAGCCCGCCGCGGCCGACCGCCCGGTGGCCGAGATCAGGCCCGTCACGCCCGGCTATTTCGAGACGATGGGCATCACCAGGCTCGCAGGGCGCGACTTCGATGCGGGGGACACGCCTGACCGCCCGCTGGTGGCCGTCGTGAACGAGACGTTCGCGCGCCGGTTCTCGTCCGGAGAGAATCCCATCGGCCGTCGGCTCACTTACTCCTGGGACAAGCCGACGACGGTCGAGATCGTCGGCGTTGTCGGGGACGTGCGGTTGACCACGCTCGATGGCGAAGTGCGCGCCACGGTGTACCTCCCCAACGCGCAGCGCACCATCCCGATGATGACCTATGCCCTGCGGACCGATGGCGACCCGTTGTCGGTTGCCGGGGCGGCCATTGCGGCGGTTCGGGCCCTCGCCCCCAACCAGCCGGTGTCACGCGTGCGATCGCTGGAGGAGGTCGTGGGCCAATCGCTCGCGCGGCCGCGCATCGCTTCCAACGCGCTTCTGGCCTTCGCCGCCGTCGCCTTGCTGCTGGCCGCGATCGGCGTCTACGGGGTCATCGCGTACAGCGTGTCGCAGCGCTGGGCCGAGTTCGGCGTACGGCTCGCGCTGGGCGCGTCGCCAGGCGCCATCCGCAGGATGGTCGTTCGCCGGGGACTCGCACTGGTTCTGCTGGGCCTCGCGCTCGGGCTCGCCGCGGCCTTCCCGCTGTCGCGCGCGCTGGAGTCGCAGCTCTTCGGGGTGCGGCCCTTCGACTGGCCGACCTACGCTGTGGTGGCGGCGGTCATGGCATCGGTGGGCCTGGCCGCCAGCTGGATTCCCGCGCTCCGCGCCACGCGCGTGGATCCCGTCGCCGCGCTCCGGGCCGACTAGACGTTATCATCCGGCGCATGGCCTCCACGGATCGCCCGCGGCGGGGACGCCGCGCATTCCTCAAGCAGCTGCCTGGTGCGGTCGCCGCCGGCCTTGCGGCACCCGCGCTGGCCGAGGGCGGCGCGCCTGCGCAGCCAGCCGTCGCTTCCGACCCGGCGGCCGTCACGGCGGACATGCTGGGCTCCGCGCAGCAGGTGAGCGGCCTGTCCCTGCCACCGACCGAGCTCGAGCAGGCGCGACCTCTAGTCGAGCGCAATCGCGCGAACATCGCCCTGCTGCGGGCGGTCGCGGTACCGTCAGAGACCGAGCCCGCATTCTCGTTCAGGCCGAGCGGAGGCGCATCGGGGAGCGGCGCCACCATCCCGGCGCCGGCCGTGGACCTGCCGGAGCTCACGACGCCGGCGCCCGCGCGGCCGGCGCGCCTGGAGGAGCTTGCCTTCGCGCCGGTCACGACGCTGGCGGCGCTGGTGCGGGAACGCCGCGTGTCGTCGGTCGAGCTCACCCGGATGTACCTCGATCGCCTGAAGCACCACGACCCGGTGCTGAACTGCGTCGTCACGCTCATGGAATCGCAGGCGCTGGCCGAGGCCGAGTCCGCGGACCGGGAGATGGCGGCCGGACGCTACCGGGGGCCGCTGCACGGCATCCCCTACGGCATCAAGGACCTGTTCGCGACGAAGGGCGTCCCCACCACGTGGGGCGCGCAGCCCTACGCGTCGCAGGTGTTCGACTACGACGCCACCGTTGTCACGCGCCTGCGCGAGGCCGGCGCGGTGCTCATGGCCAAGCTGTCCACGGGCGAGCTCGCCGTCGGCGACCTGTGGTTCCGTGCGCGCACGCGTAACCCATGGAACCCCGAGAAGGGATCGAGCGGTTCCTCTGCGGGGCCAGCCTCGGCGGCCGCGGCAGGGCTCGTGGGATTCGCCGTGGGCACCGAGACCGGCGGATCGATCATTTCACCCGCGGCGACGTGCGGTGTCGTGGGGCTGCGCCCGACGTACGGGCGCGTTCCACGCACGGGCTGCATGACGCTTCGCTGGACGCTGGACAAGGCGGGGCCCATCACACGGTCCATCGCCGACGCGGCGCTCGTGCTGCAGGCGCTGGCGGGACCCGACGGGCACGACGACACGGTCGGCAGCGAGCCGTTCTCCTGGAACGGATCGCGCGAGGTGAGGGGCCTGCGCATCGGGGTGGTGACAGGCGAGTTCGATGGGCCGCCGGATGACGCGTCGGCCGAGGAACGCCAGGCGTGGCCCCTGCGCAAGGCACACCTCGACGCGGCGCTCGCCGTCTACCGCAAGGGGGGCGCGACCTTCGTGCCCGTCTCGCTGCCGGATCTCCCCGCCGCGGCCGTCTATGCCATCCTCAACGCCGAGGCCGGCGCGATGTTCGACGAGTTGCTGCGGAGTGGCGGCATCAACGAGCTGATCGACAAGGGGACCAACGGCCGCGCCAACCAGCTGCGGGCGGCACGATTCATTCCCGCGGTGGACTACATCCGCGCGCAGCGCGTGCGGAGGCTCCTCTCCGGGCGGATGAACGCCCTTTTCGACGGCATCGACGCCTTCCTGGCGCCTTCGTCGTCGACCAGCGTGACGATGACGAACCTGACGGGGCACCCTGCCGCGGTGGTTCCCGCCGGCCTGGTGGACGGCCTTCCGATGGCGCTGATGGTGACCGGCCCACTGTGGCGCGAGGACCTGGTGCTGCGGATTGCCGGCGCGTTCGAGTCGGCGACCGACTGGCACGAGCGCCATCCAGCGCTCGGGTGAGCGCCGCGTGCACGGGGGGCGCCGCCAGGGTGCTGGTTTGCGGTCTGCCTCCTGCCTTCAGGCAGCCTCTCCAGCCCGCTACGCCGCGTGCACGACCGTGCGCACGCTCCGGTGATCCCGGACGATCTCGGCCGGCAGGTGCTTGGCGAGGTAGACCTTCGACTCGCTGTTGTCGTCGGCGTTCCGCTCGAACTTCACGACGTTGAACTGCAGCTGCGCCAGCACGGCGCGCATGTCGTGATAGCGGTTCTTCGTCTTGACGACGATCTCCTCGAAGCCGCTGGCGAGGGCCCAGGCCTCGGACTCCTCGCTGAGGGCACGGAAGTGGCCCTGGCCGCGCCAGTCCCGGCGCGTGGCGCCGATCCAGGAATAGAGGACGCGGCGCCCGTCGAACTCCACGTGGCCGCGGAGCCGCTCCACCAGGTCGCGCAGCTTCGGGATGGACTCCTCCGCCCTGATTTCGTGAACGACCTTGTAGGAAACCGGCACGAGCGACCCGGGATCGTCGGGCAGCGGCGCCTCGGCCATCAGGATCAGCGATTCGCGATCGGACAGGCGAGCGAGGATCTCCGCGGCCGTCTTCCTCCGCGGGAACTCGCCGAAGTACTCCTCGATGTACTGAATCTCCAGCGCGCCGCTCTCGAGGGAATACTGCTTGATGAGGTACTCCACGCCTGCTCCCAGCCCGCGATTATAGTCAGTACTCCATCCCGAGCACGTTGCCCGCGTCGTCCACGTCGAGTTTGTGCGCCTGCGGGACCTTGCCCAGGCCGGGCATCAGCATCATGCTGCCGGCGATGGCCACCACGAACCCGGCGCCCGCGGAGAGCGAGACGTCGCTGATGGTGAGCGTCCAGTCGCGGGGCGCGCCCATCGCCTTCGGGTCGTCGGTGAAGGAGTACTGCGTCTTGGCGATACAGATGGGGAGCCGGTTGTAGCCGAGCGACGCCAGGCGCTCGAGGCGCGTGCGCGCCGCGGGCTTGAAGCTGACGTCGCGAGCGCCGTACACCTCCGTGGCCACCGTCCTGATCTTGGCGTCGAGCGGTGTATCCGGCGTGTAGAGGGGTTTCACGCGCGAGGAATCGCTGGACGCGGCCGCCGCCACGACCCGGTCGGCCAGGTCGGTCATGCCGTCGCCGCCCTTCGCGTACCCTTCGGACAGCGCAGCCTCGACACCCTGCGAGCGGCAGTGATCCAGGACCTTCTGCAGGTCCGCGTCGCTGTCGTTCGGAAAGCGGTTGAGGGCCACGACGGCCGGGACGCCCCAGCGCGCGAGGTTCGACAGGTGCCGGTCGAGATTGGCGAATCCACCCTCGACAGGGCCATCCGGCGCGCCGCCCTGGGCGCGCAGCGCCTTCAGCGTGACTATGACCACAGCTGCCGCCGGGACATGGCCGCACATGGGCATCACGAGGTCGAAGAACTTCTCGGCGCCGAGGTCGGCGGCGAATCCGGTCTCGTTGACGACGTAGTCGGCCAGGTGCAGGCCGATGCGCTGCGCGAGCACGCTGCTGGTGCCATGAGCGATGTTGGCAAACGGGCCGCAATGGATGATGGCGGGCACGCCCTCCGTGGTCTGCACGAGGTTCGGGAGCAGCGCCTCGTTGAGCAGCACCATCATCGGGCCGACGGCCTTCAGGTCGCTGGCAATCACCGGTTTTCCGTCGGTGTTGAACCCCACGACGATGCTGGCCAGCCGCCGGCGCAGGTCGGGCCGGCTGACGGACAGGGCCAGGATGGCCATGATCTCGGACGCCGCGGTGATGATGAAGCCCGTCTCGCGCGCGGGACCGCCGTCTCGGCCGCCCAGGCCCGTGATGATGCGGCGCAGCGCGCGGTCGCTCATGTCCATGGCCCGGGGCCAGAGGATCTCGCGCGGGTCGAGCCGCAACTCGTTGCCGAAGTGCAGGTGTGCGTCGAGCAGGGCCGCCAGCAGGTTGTGCGCGGCGGTGATGGCGTGGAAGTCGCCGTTGAAATGGAGGTTGATCTTGTCGATGGGCTCGACCGACGCCCGGCCACCGCCCGTCGCGCCCCCTTTCTGCCCGAAGACGGGCCCGAGCGAGGGCTCGCGGAGCGCTGCGACCGCCTTGTGCCCCCGCTTGACCAGCCCCTGGGTGAGACCGATGGTGTTGACCGTCTTCCCCTCGCCGCTGGTCGTCGGCGTGATGGCCGTGACCAGGATCAACTTCCCGCGCCGTTCCGGGAATCGGTCCAGCACCTCCAGGCGGATCTTGGCGGTATGCCGTCCGTAGGGCTCGAGCAGGTCTGCGGGCAGGCCGAGGCCATCGGCAATTTCAGCAATGGGGCGCATAGGCGCCCATTATGTCTGCTTTTGGCGCGATTTTCGCATTCGGGCACGTCCCCACCCGACGGCGCGTCCAAACGGACAGCATGGCACGCGAATACCAGCTCCAGACACGCCTCTTCGTGGCACGCGACCTCGAGACGACGTTCGGCTTCTTTTCGGATGCGGCCAACCTGCAGCGATTGACGCCGCCCTGGTTGGACTTTGCCATCCTGACGCCGCGCCCCATCCCCATGCAGGAGGGGGCCCTCATCGACTATCGGATCCGCGTCCACGGGATCCCCATCCGCTGGCGCACGGAGATCGCGGAGTGGCAGCCGCCTCACCGCTTCGTGGACCGGCAGGTGCGTGGTCCCTATCGCCTCTGGCACCACACGCACACCTTCACACCGGTCGCCGGCGGTACCCTGGTCGAGGATACGGTGCGCTATCGGCCCATCGGAGGCGCCCTCGTGCACGGCCTCTTCGTTCGGCGCGACCTCGAAGGCATCTTCAGATTCCGCCAGGAGGAGATCCTCAACGTGTTCGGGGTGGCGGCGCGCGACCCGATCACGGTGTCCATCCAGCCGGTGCTGGTATAGTGCGAGCGCCCGCAGCCGCGGGTGCCCCTCATGCAGGACCTCACCATCGGCTCGGTCACCGCGCACCTCCTGAAGACCACCAGCTTCATGCTGGTGAGCATGGTCTTCCAGACGCTGTACGTGCTGGTGGACCTGTACTGGGTGGGTCGCCTCGGCACCGACGCGGTGGCCGCCGTGGCGATCAGCGGCAACCTGATGTTCCTCGTGCTGGCGGCCACGCAGATGCTCGGCGTCGGCACCACGACGCTCGTCTCGCACGCCGCGGGCCGTCAGGATCGGGTGAGGGCCAACGCGATCTTCAACCAGGCCCAGGTGCTGTCCATCGCCTCGGGCATCGTCTTCCTGGTCGTGACGCTGAGCCTCAGTGGCGCCTACGCGCGCGCGATGAGCGCCGACGAGGGCACGACCCGGCTGGCGGTGGAGTACCTCGCGTGGATGGTGCCCGCCATGGCGCTACAGTTCGCGCTGGTGGCGATGGGCGCGGCGCTGCGCGGAACAGGCAACTTCAAGCCGGGGATGATCGTGCAGACGGCGTCTGTGATCATCAACATCCTCCTGGCGCCCGTCCTCATCTTCGGGTGGGGCACGGGGCACGCGTTCGGTGTGGCCGGGGCCGCCATGGCGTCGTTCATCGCGATTCTGGTCGGCGTCGCCTGGATGGCCACCTACTTCGCCGGCCCGTCGGCCTACCTGACGTTTGCGCCGGCCGTCTGGCGGCCGAACGTGCGCACCTGGGTGGAGATGCTGAAGATCGGCCTTCCGGCCGGGGCCGAATTCGGGCTGATGGCCATCTACCTGGCCGTGGTCTACACGGTCATCCGCCCGTTCGGGGCCTCCGCCCAGGCGGGCTTCGGCATCGGGCTTCGCATCATGCAGTCGGGCTTCCTGCCGGTCGTGGCGCTTGGCTTCGCCGTGGCGCCGGTGGCGGGCCAGAATTTCGGCGCGCGAAAGCCGTCCCGCGTGCGGGCCACGTTCAGGGCCGCGGCCCTCATCGCCACGGCCGGCATGGTCCTGTTCGCGCTGCTGGCGCACGTCGCGCCCGCCGCGCTCATCGGCGTGTTCTCCAACGATCCGGCCGTCATCGCAGTCGGCGACGAGTACCTGCGCATCTCGTCGTGGAACTTCGTCGCCTCGGGCCTCATCTTCGTCACGGCCTCGATGTTCCAGGCCATGGGCAACACCATCCCCTCACTGGTCACCTCGTTCACGCGCATCCTCCTGGTGGCCGTGCCGGCGTTCCTGCTGTCACGAATGCCGGGCTTCGAGATCCGGTGGATCTGGTACCTCTCGGTCGTCGCGGTCGCCCTGCAGATGAGCCTGAACCTCCTGGTCCTGCGCCGGGAGTTCCGGCTGCGGCTCGGCTTTGCGCCGGCGGAAGCCTGATTCCCCGGCGGTTCGACACGCCTCAACGTATAATTCACGCCGCAATCACATCCCGTGGGCGCCTTCCGGCTGCCGCGGGCCGGAAGGAATCGAACCCCGATGAAACTGGCCGTTCCACGAGAATGCCGCGCGGGCGAGCGCCGCGTCGCCGCCACCCCCGAGAACGTCGCACGCCTCATCAAGCTGGGCTTCGAAGTGCTGGTCGAGAGCCATGCCGGGGCGCTGGCCTCGTTCGGCGACGACGACTACGCGGCCGCCGGCGCACAGGTAGTCGGCGACACGCGCGCGTTGTGGCAGGAGGCCGACATCGTCCTCAAGGTGCAGCCGCCGGATCAGCACCCCGTGCTCGGCGTGCACGAGGCGGACCTGCCGCGTGAGGGCGCGGTCATCATCAGCTTCCTGTGGCCCGGCAAGAACCAGGCACTGGTCGAACGGCTGGCGGCGCGCAAGGTCACCGCCCTGGCGATGGACCAGGTGCCGCGCATCTCGCGCGCGCAGAAGATGGACGCCCTCTCGTCGATGGCCAACATCGCCGGCTACCGGGCGGTCATCGAGGCGGCCAGCTTCTACGGGCGCTTCTTCACGGGCCAGATGACCGCCGCCGGCAAGGTGCCCGCCGCGAAGGTGCTGGTCATCGGCGCGGGCGTCGCCGGGCTGGCCGCCATCGGCGCCGCGCGCGGCCTGGGCGCCATCGTCCGGGCGTTCGACACGCGCCCGACGGTGAAGGACCAGGTGAAGAGCATGGGCGCCGAGTTCATCGAGCTCAACGTCCAGGAAGAGGGCGAGGGCGCCGGCGGCTACGCGAAGGAGATGAGCCCCGCCTTCATCGCCGCCGAGATGGGGATGTTCGCCGCGCAGGCCAGGGAGGTGGACATCATCATCACGACGGCCCTCATCCCGAATCGGCCGGCGCCGGTCCTCATCACCGAGGACATGGTCAAGTCGATGAAGAAGGGATCGGTCATCGTGGACCTCGCCGCGGAGAACGGCGGGAACTGCGCGCTCACCGAGCCGGGCACGGTGGTGGAGCGCCACGGCGTGCACATCCTGGGCTACACGGACCTGCCCA
>JADZCN010000048.1 GCA_020851565.1 Acidobacteriota bacterium
CACATCCGGACTTCCCGCTCCGCAACTTCGTCCGCTGCGCGTCCTGCAATCGAGGGCTCACGGGTAGCTGGTCGAAGGGCCGCAGCGAGTACTACGCCTACTACCACTGCCGGCCCGGCTGCCGCGGCGTGAACGTGACGAAGGCGAAGCTGGAGACCGCGTTCACCGAAGAACTCGCGCGCCTCCAGCCGAGCGCGGTCTACATGCGAGCGCTCAAAGTGGAAGTCCTGCAGATCTGGAAGGCGCGCAAGGATGCCATCGCGACCGAGTTGGCCGACGCCGAGCGCCGCACCCAGGCGATCCAGAAGAAGCTCGACCGGCTCGACGAGGCGTTCCTGTTCGAGCGCGCCATCGATATCGACGTCTACGACCGTCACGCGGAGAAACTGCGCGAGGAGCTCACGCTACTGCGGATGGACCGCCATGCCTCCGAGGTCGAGGAACTCGACGTGGAGGGCATTCTGGCCTTTGCCGAGCGCATCCTGCCGCGCGCGGCCGACCTCTGGGTGCAGTCGTCACCGGACCAGCGCCAGCGGTTCCAACAGCTGTTCTTTCCCGAAGGAATCGCGTTCGACGGTTCCGCGTTCGTTGGAACCGCCGCAACCGCACCTGCATTCAGCTACTTGCGGGGAGTTGGGACGGGAAATGAAGGTTTGGTGGACCTGACCGGGATCGAACCGGTGACCTCCTGAATGCCATTCAGGCGCGCTCCCAGCTGCGCTACAGGCCCCCTTGGGAAGACCCCTATCGTAACCCGCCCGAGCGTCCGGGATCAACCTGCGCCTGGCCTGGGCAGAGACACCGCCAGCACACCCACCGTGATGCGGGCGCCCTCACGCCTTCCGCATGCCTTCGCATTGTAGGCGCGGCGAACGGCCGGCGAAGCGCGGCCATTGGCAGTCCCGGTGGAGCCGGAACTCACCCTGCGGTGTCGGCAGGGCGGTGGGCGCTTCGGCGATCAGCGCGCCGGCGTGGCCCGAGGCTGGACACCTGGCGCCGCCGACACCAGCGAGAGCCAGTTGGTGAGCTCGCGCGCCGCGTCCTCCGGTGTCTCTCCGTAGAACGGCATCAGCGAGGTGGGCATGCCCGGCAGCCGCGCAATCTGCGCGCGCCAGCGGGTGGCCGAGATCGGCTGCACCTCGATCACGTAGGCGCGGCCGGCAATGGCCTGCTCGAAACGATAGGTCTTCACGTTCAACGACACGGGGGAAATGAAAAGGGGAGTAGCGATTGTAGTTACACGGCGTTTGCACGCAAGCGAAGGCCGGCACGAAGATCGGCGCCGAGGCGATTGGGGCAGGAAGTTTCGGAGAAAACCGCCGCAAGAATTAATATTCTGTCGTGCCGTTCACAGCCTTTCGACGGCTCTTCCACAGGATTTCCACAGGTGGGTTTCGTCGCGCCGTCGTTACGGGTGTGACGGCCCTCGCCCTGGCCGTGCCCGCGTTCGCGCAGGACGGGGAATCCGGCCTGTTCCGGCTGTTCCTGGCTGACGGCCGCGTGCTCACCTCGTACGGAGAGTGGGCCCGCCTGGGCGACCGCGTGGTCTTCTCGATGCCCACGCGGCGCGGCGATCCCGCCGCGGACCTGCACCTGGTGACCATCCCCGCCGCCCAGGTGGACTGGGCGCGTACGGACCGCTACGCCACGGCCCTGCGCGCACGTGCCTACGCGGCGACGCGCGGTGAGGCCGACTTCGCGCAGCTGGGCGACACCGTGGCGCGCACGCTGAACGAGATCGCCACGCTGAAGGACCCGAACGAGCGGCTGGCCCGCGCCGAGCTCGCGCGACGGACACTCAACGAATGGCCCGGCCAGCATTACGGCTACCGCGCGGTCGAGGTGCGCGAGATCCTCGGGATGCTCGACGAGGTGATCGCAGACCTGCGTGCGGCCACGGGCCGGGGCGCGTTCGACCTGGCCCTGGTCGCGCCGCCAGCGGTGCTGCCCGACGAGCCGCTCCTGCCCGAGCCCACCGAGGCGGAGACGGTGGAGCAGCTGATGACGGCCGCGGAGCTCGCGGCCACGCCGGCCGAGCGCACGTCGCTCCTGCAGACGCTGCTCGGGCTGCTGGATCGCGCCGTGGGCCTGTTGCCCGAGTCGTGGGCGGGCGTCGTCCGCCGGAACGCCACCGCGGCGCTCGCCGAGGAAGAGAAGACCGATCGCGAGTACGGCGCGCTCCGGACCGCCACGCTCGCCACTGCCACGCGTGCCGCCGCGCGGGCGGACGTCCGCGGCCTCGAGCGCCTGCGGACGAGCGTGCGCGAGGCGGACGTTCGGCTCGGGGAGAAGCGTCCCGCGGAGATGACCGCGCTCATGGCCACGCTGGAGTCGCAGCTCGCATCGGCGCGGTCCATCCGCCTGGCCCAGGACCAGTGGGAGCTGCGGGCGCCGGCCATCCGGAAGTACCGGCGCTCGCTGGCGTCCACGCTCAGGGCGATCACCCGCAACCAGCGCGCGCTCGAGGACGTCCGTGCGCAGGCGGGACCGCCCGCGTCGCGCCTGCGGTCGCTCATCGATCGGTGGCGCCGAGACGGCACGCGTCTTGATCGCGTGACGCCGCCGGTGGACCTGGCTTCCGTGCACGCGCTCTTCAGGAGTGCGTGGGAGATGGCCGAGCAGGCCTTCACGCTGCGCCTTGCGGCGGCTTCATCCAACGACGGGGCGCGCGCGGCCCAGGCCTCGTCTGCCGCGGCGGGGGCGCTGATGCTGATGTCCAGGGCACGCGCCGACCTCGACGCGGCGCTCGCGCGCCCGGCGCCGGCCGCCACGCCGTGATCACCCCGCGCCACACGCGGCTCGTCCGCGTCGCAGGGCTCGCCGGCCTCCGTCAGGTCCTGACACGCCAGATCGCGTCGCTCGACCCCGTCACTGCCGCCGATACGTTCGTCCTCGTCCCGACGCGGGCAGCAGCCGAGCAGTTGCGCCGCACGGTGGAAGACGCAGTGCCGGGCGCGCAGGGCGCGATCCCCTGGCCACGAACGGGGCCACGCGCGGATCTCTATCGCGAACTCGTGTCGCGCGCGCCGCGGCCGCTCGACATGCTCTCGCCGTTCGATCGCGAGGTGATCCTCGGGCGGATTGCCCGCGACGTATCCGCCTCGGGGCTGGAGCCGCCGTTTGCCATCCGCCCGGCGCTGGTGGCGGAGATGGTGGCCCTCTACGACCACGTGCGGCGGCAGGCCCGGACCGCGGAGGACTTCGACCGAAACCTGCGCGCCGAGCTGGAGCCGGCCGCGGACACCGATCGCGGCGCCGCGCAGCTGCTCCGCCAGACGGTGTTCCTCACCGCCGTCTTCCAGGGCTACGAGCGCCACCTCGTGTCCGTTGGGCTCGCGGACGAGCACGGCGTTCGCGAAACCCTGGTGGCCGAGCCCTCGGCTCGCCCGCTGCGTCACGTGATCGTCGCCGTGGCCGACCGTGTGGCGGACCCCGACGGCCTGTGGCCGGTGGACTTCACGCTGCTCTCCACCGTCCCGCACCTCGAGCGCGTGGACGTCGTGGCCACGGAGGCAGTGCTGGCCGCGGGTTGGCTCGAGCGGGTGCACGCGGCGCTGCCCGGGCTGGAAGAGGTGCCGACCGAGCGGGGGCCGGGCGCGAACGGGCACGTGCGCCCGCCCGTGCTGGTCGTGCCGTCCTCCGAGGGCCCGCCGGTCTTCGAGTCGCGCGATCGCGAGGACGAGCTCATGCAGGTGGCGCGGCGCATCAAGGCCGCCCGCCGCACGGGCGACCATACGCCGCTCCATCGCCACGCGCTCGTCGTCCGGCGGCCGTTGCCGTATCTCTACCTGGCGCGATCCGTCTTCGGCGGTGCGGGCGTTCCGTTCGAGACGCTGGACACGCTGCCGCTGGCCGCCGAACCCTATGCGGCCGCGCTGGACGTGGTGCTGGACTTCGTCGGCGCCGGCTTCTCGCGCGCGTCGGCGGTGGCCCTGCTGCGATCGCCCCACTTCCGCTTCGAGGACGGCGGGGACGAGCTGTCCGCCGCGGCGGTGTCGGCCCTCGATCGTGCGCTGGCCGAGTCGCGCTACCTGGGCGGGCTCGATCGGCTCGAGCGCCTGGCTGTCGAGTGGTCGGCCCTCACCGCGCCCGCAACCCGAGACGAGCGGCGTCGCCACACCGCCGCGCCCGCGGCTCGCGCGGCTGTCGCCCTCGCAAAGGAGCTGTTGCCGCTGGCCGAGGCCGGCCCGGTGCCGTCGCAACTGGCCGTGCTGCAACGGTTCCTCGATCGCCATCACCGCGAGCCGGCCGGTGATGCCGACATCGCGCGGCTCGCGCGTGTACGCCGCGCGGTCATCGGCGCCATCGCCGCACTCGCCCGTGCGTATCGCGATCACGACCCCGCCGCCGTTGCCACTGGCGGCGAGCTCGCCTCGGCCATCCGCCGATGGCTGGGGGCGCAGACCTTCGCCGCTCGCGCGGGCGTCGAAGGCGTGCGCGTGCTCGACGCGCAGGCGGCTCGCTTCGCCGACGTGGACGACGTGCAGCTGGTGGGGCTGGTGGATGGCGAATGGCCCGAGCGCTCCCGGCGGAGCATCTTCTACCCGCCGTTCCTCCTCGGCCTGCTGGATCCGACACCGGCCGCCGAGGATCCCAACAAGCGCGAGAGCGACCAGATGGCTGCGGCGCGCGCGATGTTCCTGGACCTGGTCGGCCTCGCTGGAAGGCGCGTCCGTGTCTCGACGTTTGCCCTCGAGTCCGACGCCGTGGTCGAGCGTTCCACCTTCGTGGACGATCTTGCGACGGTGGGACTCGAACGGGACGTGGATGCTCCGGTGACCGACCTGGCGGTGTCCGTGGATGAATTGCTGACGCAGGCGCAGCTGCCGCAGATTGCGCCGCCGCCGCAGATTGCGCAGATGACGCAGATGGTGCTTGGGCCTCTGGCGTCGGAGTGGGCGGCGCTTCGCGCTGCCCGGCCGGAGGACGGCGGCGCGCGGTATCAAGGTGAGGCAGGGCCCTGGACCTTCGCCCGCATCAGCGTCAGCCGCGTGGACCGCTATCTCAAGTGCCCGTTCCAGTTCTTCGCGACCGAGGTGCTGAAGCTCGAGGAGGAGCCCGAGGACGAGGATGCGCCGCCGCCCTGGGAGCGCGGGCGCTTCCTGCACGCGCTCTTCGAGGCGTTCTTCCGCGAGTGGCAGGCCCGCGGGCACGGGAGCATCACGGCGGACCGCGTGCCCGAAGCGCGCGGCCTCCTCGTGGAGCTGAGCGAGCGCGCGATGGGGGCGCTCGCGCCCACGGAGGCCGCGCTCGAGCGGGCGCGGCTCTTCGGCTCGGCCGCCAGCGCCGGCATCATCGATCGCGTGCTCACGATGGAGGCCGAGCGGCCCGCCGCCATCGATCGCCGCCTCATCGAGTTCGAGCTGGACGACGGGTTCGCGTTCCGGCGCGAGAGCGGCGAGACGCGCGTGGTCCCCCTGCGGGCCAAGGTGGACCGCGTGGATCTCCTGGCCGACGGGACGTTCCGCGTCATCGACTACAAGTCGAAGCTCCTGCCCGACCCGAAGCGCACGGTGCAGCTACAGGTGTACACCTCCGCGGTGGCGCAGCAGCTCGCGAAGGCGGGCGACCGTCACCGCACGCCCTCCGAGGCGTTCTACCTGTCGATGGAAGGCGACGCGCCGATGCGGGCGCTCAGGCCGGCGAAGGGGCAGGCCCTGGACGACGTGCTGCGCGCGGCGGAAGACCGCATGGTGCAGGCCATCGACGACGCGCGGGCCGGGCACTTCCCGCCGCGCCCGGTGCCGCGCTCGCTGTGCAACACGTGCCCGTACGACGCGGTGTGCCGAAAGGCGTTCGTCGAGGTGGCCGATGAGTGAGCAGCGCCGCCTGACGTTCGACGAAGGCCCGGAGGCGCTGGACCCGCAGGTGGAGCGCGACCGCGCGGCACGCCTGCTGGCCACCGATCCCATGCGGAACGTGGCGCTCGAGGCGTCGGCCGGCACCGGCAAGACGCGCGTGCTCGTCGATCGCTACGTGCGGCTCGTGGTGGAAACCCGCGTGCCGCCCCGCAACATCCTCGCCATCACGTTCACGCGCAAGGCCGCGGCCGAGATGCGGCAGCGCGTGCTCGACACGCTGAAGGCCCGGCACCTGGAGGGCGCGCTGAGCGGCGCGCGGTGGCGGGAGGTGCGTGACGCCTTTCCCGAGATCACCATCAGCACGATTGACGCCTTCTGCCTGTCGCTGCTCTACGAGTTCCCGCTCGAGGCGGGCGTGGACCCGGGCTTCGAGCTCGCCGACGAGACCGAGACGCCGCGGCTGGTGGCCGCCTCGCTGGATCGGGCCCTGGCGGCCGGACGGCGTCTCGCGCAGTCCGATCCCGACGTGGCACTGCTCTTCGCCGACCTGGGCGAGATGCGCCTGCGCCAGGGGCTGGCCGTGCTCCTGGACCGGCGGCTGGTGGCCTGGGACGCGCTGAACCGATTCGTCCACGGCCGCACGATGCACGTGGCCGACGCGTGCCAGCGCCTCCACGACTCGCTCCGCGCTGTGCTGCACTCGCTGCCCGGCGGCGCCTCGGCCTTCGTCGCGCGCGGGCCCGACGCCCCGGACTTCGTGCTGCTGGCCCACGACATCAGGCGGCTGGCGTCGCCCGAGCCGATGGCGCCCGAGCGGCTGCGGGGCGCGCTGGATCGCCTGGCGGCGCACGTGCTCACCGTGAACGAGGAGCCGCGGCAGCGGCTGGTCCACACGAAGGTCGAGTTCCGATCGACGGCTGACTACGAGGCGCACCGGCAGCACGTGATGCTGATGGGGCCGCGGGTGCTCGAGGCGCTCACCGCGTTCCGCCGCGACCTGAACCTCGTGCTGGCGCGCGGCGTCAGGCAGCTCTTCGTCATCGCGCGCGAGCAGTACCGCCGCACGCTCGACGCGCACGGCGTGCTCGACTTCTCGGACGTGCTCGAGCGCACGCTCGCCCTGCTCGAGCAGCGCGACGAGTTCTCGCGCAGCCGCTTCAAGCTCGAGTCGCGCTACCGGCACGTGCTGGTGGACGAGTTCCAGGACACCAGCCGCGCGCAGTGGCGGCTGGTGCGCGAGCTGATGTCGGCGTGGACGGAAGGCGCGGGCGTGTCGGACACCGCCATCCCGCCCTCGATCTTCATCGTCGGCGATCGGAAGCAGTCCATCTACGGATTCCGCGACGCCGAGGTGGCCGTGCTCGAGGAGGCGGGCCGGCACATCGATGCCCTGCGGCCCGACGCCCCGGCGCGCGCGGCCATCACGCGCAGCCACCGATCGGTGCTGCCCCTGCTGCACTTCGTGAACGACGTGTTCGACGCGGTCGAGAAGCAGCCGGACCGGCCCGACGCGTTCCGCTATTCCGACGACGACCGGTTTCCGCTCGCCACCGACGCGGGGACGGGGCGCGACGCACTGGGGCTGGTGACGGGCAGTTCCGACACGCTGCAGGCGGAGGCCATGGCCGATGAGATCGCGCGGCTGCTCGAGGAACGGGTGACCGTGCGCGATCGGAGCAGCGGCGCCCGCCGGGCCATCGGGCCCGGCGACATCGCCGTGCTGTTCCGCACGCGCGAAGGTCACCGCCTCATCGAGCAGGCGCTGGCGCGGCGGGGCGTGCCGTACTACGTCTACAAGGGGCTCGGGTTCTTCGACGCGGACGAGATCAAGGACGTCCTCGCCCTGCTGGGCTACCTGGCCGATCCGTCCTCGCACCTGCGCGCGGCGGCGCTGCTGCGGTCGCGGCTGGTGCGGGTCTCGGACGAAACGCTGAAGCACCTGGCCCCTGACCTGGCGGGCGCGCTGGTCCCCGGAAGCCGCGAGCTTCCCCCGGCACTGGCGTCCGACGACGCCGCGCGACTCGAGCTGGCGCGGCGAAGCCTGGCCGGCTGGCTGCCGCTGGTCGATCGCCTGCCCCCGGCCGAGCTCCTCGACCGCGTGCTCGCCGAGTCGGCCTACATGATGGAGCTCGCGGGCCCGGGGTTGCCCCAGGCGCGCGAGAACCTGAAGAAGATCCGCGGCCTGGTGAGGCGCATCCAGAACCGGGGCTACGCCACGCTGGAGCGGCTCGTGGATCACTTCTCGCAGCTCGTGGCCGGCGGCGACGAGTCCAACGCGATGATCGACGCGGCGGACGCGGTGAACCTGATGACCGTCCACGCGGCGAAGGGGCTGGAGTACCCGGTCGTCTTCATCGTCAATCTGGGCCGGGGAAGCGGTGGCGGGAGCGAGCCGATCCGCATCGCGGCCGGCGCGTTCGACGCGGGCAGCGAGGGCGAGCCGATGGTGGGCATCGGCGATCACCGGACGGAGGCCGATGCCGACGCCGAGGCGCGCGACGCGGAGGAGACCAAGCGACTGCTGTACGTGGCACTGACGCGCGCCCGCGATCGGCTGTACCTGTGCGCCACGGTCAACGGCGAGGGGCGGTTCGCGCCGGCCAAGGGCTCGCTGGGGAGGCTCCTGCCGCCTTCGTTGCAGGCGGTGATCGGCAGCGGCGCCCGGGGGGGCGCTGCGGTCTGGGCCGGGCCGTCGGCGTCTCACGCGATCACGGTCGTCCCGCCACCGGGACCCGAGCCCGTGGCGTGGACCGGGGCTCCTCCACGCGACGTTCGGGTGGCCCAGGACTTCGCAGCCCTCGAGCCGGACGGGGCGCCGCGCGTGCCGGCGGCCCGCGATCACGTCGCAATACCTGCGCCGGACGCCTCGAGGGCCGAGGCGTCATCAGCGATCCTCGGGACGCTCGTCCATCGCCTGCTGGCCTACGGACAGCAGGCCGGGACCACGGACGCAGCCACGCTGACGGCGATGGCCGAACGCCTGCTGGAAGGGGAGCCCGAAGACACCGCCGCGCTGGTGACGCGGGCGGTGACGATGAGCCGGGGCGTGCTGTCGCGCGCCGACCTGGCCGAGCTGTTCGCGAGGGGCCGCACGGTGTTCGAGGCCGCATACTCCCGGCGCCGGCCGGACGGCGCGGTCGAGCGCGGCGCCATCGACTGCCTGGTGTGGACCGCGGACGAAGTGACGGTGCTCGAGTTCAAGACCGGGGCCCCGCGCGACGACCACCGGGCACAGCTGAAGGCCTACGAGGAGGCCGTGGCCGGAATGAGCGCGGGCCGGCGGGTGACGGGGCAGCTGATCTACGTGTGATCGGCGGGATCCGGCGGATTGTGCTTTGCCGGGGCTAACCTATCCCATACAATCCTTGCGGTCCCAAGGAGACCTTACCTGGTGGCGCTGACCTGTCCGAATTGCGGGAATTCCCGCACGTTTCTGATCAAGACCCTGCAGATGCACGTGGTGCAGATCGATGGTGATCGCGTGGAGGTGGCCGAAGAGGGCCGCCCCGGCGTGATCGAGTGCCTGTGCGACGAGTGCGACACGACCCTCGGGTTCGACGAGGTCGAGGACGCCGTTCGCAAGGAGATCCTGCTCACGCTGGGCGCGCGCTAGTCGTCCACTTCCTCGAAATAGTCGCACTCGGGGCAGACCCACTCCCGGATCACGTGCGTGACCGGCTGGGGCAGGCCGGGGACGTGCTCCACCGACTCCCGCGTCACCAGACGCATGAACTCCCCGCACATCGGGCATTCCTTCCCGGACATGCGCGCATGGTAGCAGCTTCGCGGTTCCTTTTTGCGTGCAACCGCGCTATGGTACGGCCAACGTGCTGCCTCGACGCTTTCACACATCGCGCGCGCAGATTCACGCACTCGCGCCCGACGATCGCGCGTATCGCCGATCGTTGACCGACGAAGTCGCCATCGACTTCCCGTCGGCGCGCGCGGCGGTGGAGTGCCTGCGCCGCTCGTCGATGGACGCGGACGCCGCGCTGGAAGTGTCGGCCGAGATCGTGCTGGATCGCGCGCAGGCCGCGACCGGGGCCCTGGTGCCGCTCTCGCTGGAGCTTCGGCACACGTGCGCCGAGTGCGGGGGGCGCGGGGAGGTCTGGGACGAACCGTGCGCGTCGTGCATGGGCGAGGGCCACGCGGTCGGCCCCCTCTGGATCGAGGTGCGGGTGCCTCGCGGGGCAGCCGACGGCGATCACCTTCGGTTTGCCGTGACGCCACGGCGGGGCCCGCGCACGCGCGTCAGCGTCCGGCTCGCGGTCACCTAGCCGCCCGGGCTTCAGCTCAGGGACTCACGCGCGGCCGTGAAGCGGCACGTCGATTTCCTCTCGTGGCTCCACCTGGCGTGGGGCTTCATCTTCCTGCTGGTGGCACTGGCCGGCGGCGCGCTCGCGGCCGGCGCCCTGGCCATCTCGACCGGCACCAGCCCCGTGGCCGTCCGCTCGCCCATGGCTGCGCAGCTGACCGCCGTGACGCTGGCCGTCCTGTCCTTCATCGCGCTGGCCTGGGCCATCCTGCACCTGTGGATCGGCCGCGCGCTCGGCGCCTACCGCCCCTGGGCCCGCACGCTCGCCCTGGGGCTGGCCGTTGTCAACATGGTGCTGCTGCCGTTCGGCACCGCACTCGGGGCTTACGCGTGCTGGGTGCTGTTGAAGGAGGAGGGGAGGAGGGTGTTTGAAGCGCCCGTCCATTGATGATTGCCGATTGATGATTGGCGATTCATCGAGGATTGGCGATTGGTGATTGGGGCATTCGTGATTGGGTGATTGAGTGATTGAGTGATTGCGGCGGCGGGTCTTCCGTGCCCATCGGTGTCCATGGTCCGCACCGGAGCACGCGCTTCAGTGCCATCCAGCCGCCGCGCACGACGCCGAACTCCTGGACCACGGCCTCGCCGTAGTGGCTGCACGTCGGCTTGAAGCGGCAGATCACGCCGGTGCGCGCGTAGAGGGGCGACAGCGTCGATTGATACACGTGGATGGCCCCGATGGCCGCGCGCGTGGCGAGTTGCGCGGCGGGCGGGCGGGAGAGGTCGGCCGCGAGCAGGACGCCCGCGGCCGACACGATGAGGACGAGGGTGCGTCTGCTCAGAACTTGTCTGCGTACTGGCTGACGTAGGGAATCGTCAGCCGCTGGCCGTTGACGCCCTTGACGATGCACAGGATGTGCAGGATGACGATGGCGACCCACAGCCCGAGGCTGAGCACGCCGACGAGGCATCCGATGAAGAAGCCCGTCACGATGTTGATCATCGTGATGAGCACCCACAGGATGATCTCGGCGAGCAGCAGCACCAGGCCGTGCTTGGCGTGCCACTGGACTTCCTTGTCCTCCTTTTCCACGAGGAGCGGGATGAGCGCCAGCAGCCACAGGTAGGACAGCACGATCATCACCGTGCGGTTGCTGGAGGGAGCGGCACTCCCTGGTGTCGCGTCGGCCATCGGTAACTCCTTGAAAGAGGGAAGCTTGCGCGTGAGCATACCCCAAGGCCACGGCGGTTGCCAGTCGCGTGGTAAGCTCGAAAGTTGACCATGACTGCCGAAACCGTTCTGGATGCGCTGAAGGGGGTCGTGGACCCCGACCTCCGCCGCGACATCGTGTCGCTGGGCTTCGTGAAGAACCTCGTCATCGACGGCGGCACGGTCGCCTTCGACATCGAGCTGACGACGCCGGCGTGCCCGGTGAAGGACCTGATGAAGGCCCAGGCCGAGGACCTGGTCCGTGCGCTGCCCGGCGTGTCGGCCGTGAACGTCACCATGACGGCTCAAGTGCGGTCGGTCAGCGCGCCGACCACCGGCCCTGCCGCGCTGCCGGGCGTGAAGAACGTCATCGCGGTAGGCGCGGGCAAGGGCGGCGTCGGCAAGACGACGGTGGCCGTGAACCTGGCCCTGGCGCTCTCGAAGGCCGGCAGCCGCGTGGGCATCCTGGACGGCGACATCTACGGGCCGAACGTGCCCATCATGCTGGGGCTGCAGGCGCAGCTCGAGTCCGACGGGCAGAAGATTCGCCCGGCCGAACGTTATGGCCTGCAGGTCGTGTCCATCGGCTTCATGACGAAGGACGAGGCGCCGGTCATCTGGCGCGGGCCGATGCTGCACAGCGCCATTCGCCAGTTCTTCCACGACGTCGCGTGGCGGGATCTCGACTACCTGATCATCGACATGCCGCCGGGGACGGGCGACGTGGCGTTGTCGCTGGCGCAGACGGTGCCCGTCGCGGGCGCCATCGTGGTGACCACCCCGCAGCAGGTGTCGCTGGCCGACAGCCGGCGCGCCATCCGGATGTACGAGAAGCTGAACATCCCCGCGCTGGGCGTCGTCGAGAACATGAGCTACTACGAGTGCCCGCAGTGCCACCACACGGCCAACATCTTCGGCCACGGCGGCGGCGAGCAGATGGCCGAGCAGATGGGCGTGCCGTTCCTGGGCCGGCTGCCCATCTACGAGCCCATTCGCGTCGGCAGTGACGTGGGGATCCCGGTGGTGATCGCCGAGCCGCAGTCCGGTGCCGCCGAGGCGTTCGCCAAGGTCGCATCGCAGATGGCGGCACAGGTGTCGATGCGCGCGATCAAGGCGGAGATGGAGAACAAGGGGAAGATACCGCTGACGCCCGTTAGGTAGGTTCTGAGGTTCTCAGGTTCTGGGGTTCTGGGGTTCTCAGGTTCTCGGGTTCGCGAGCGCGCGCATCGCGACGGCGCCCAGGACCGGGCCAGGGAGCAGCAGCAGCGACGCGTACTGCCAGCCCACGGCCGCGGCCAGGCGCGGCAGCAGGTCGATGGTCACCATCGTCAGCAGGAATCCAAGCGAGGTCTGGAAGGTGAGTGCCGTGCCGACGTGCGCCGGCGGCGCGTGCTCGCTGACGAGCGCGGAGAACTGGGCCGAGTCGGCGACGACCGCCACGCCCCAGGCGATGACGAGCGCGAAGGTCCACATCGGGGCACGCCCGTACGCGGCCACGGCGAGCAGGCAGCAGAGGGCGCTGGCGCCAAGCGCCCAGCCGGCGACGCGCGCCTTGCCCAGCACGTCGGCGTAATAGCCCGCCGCGATACAGCCGGCCGCGCCGCTGCCGATGGCGAGGAACGCGGCCAGCGATCCAGCCGTGGCGGCCGAGGGCCCAAGGCCCGCCGCGGTGAAACTGGCGGTGGCGAAGACGCCGACCCAGGTCCACATCGCGTAGAGCTCCCACATGTGACCGAGGTAGCCGGCAATCGCCAGGCGGGCGCCGCGGATGGAGAGGATGCGGCGAATGGCGTGCGGATCGAAGGGCGCGGTGGCCGCGAGGTGCGGGCCGTCCTTGGCGGCGACCAGGACCAGGAGGCCGCCGAGCGCCGCCAGGCCAGACGCCAGCAGGATGGGCGCGCGCCAGGCATCGCCGAACAGGGTGGTGACCAGATACGGCACGGCCTTGCCCAGCGTGAGCGCGCCGATGAGCAGGCCCAGGGCGAGGCCTCGCCTCGCCGTGAACCAGCTGGCGGCCATCTTCATGGCGGGCGGGTAAACAGCCGCGAGGGCCACGCCAGTAGTGAGACGCAGGGCGATGGCCGACCAGCTGCCCGGAACGAGCAGCACGGCGGCATTGGCGGCGGCCCCGACGAGCGCGCCGGCACACACGAGGTGGCGGGACCGCACCATGTCGGCGATGTTCACGAACGCGCCGGCCAGCGTGCCCGCCACGAAGCCGGCCTGCACGGCCATGGTGAGCCACGTGGCCTCGGCGGGCGTCATCCGCAACTCGCGCGCGAGCGTGGGCGTCACAGCGGTAGCGGAGAACCACAGCGTCATGCCCAGGAACTCGGCCAGGGCAATCACGAAGAGCTGGAACCAGGCGCCGCGTGTCGCGGTGTGCTCGTGGGATAGGATCAAAGCGACGTGCAGATACCCTACACGAAGAAGACGCTCGACAACGGCCTCGACGTCATCGTGCACG
>JADZCN010000049.1 GCA_020851565.1 Acidobacteriota bacterium
ATGTACCTGCCGATCTTCGGCCTGATCAGCAAGCTGGCTGGATGAGCGAGTCCTGGCTCCGGCAGCGCCTCGCGGCGCACACCGCGCTGCGGCTGGTCGTGGCCACGGTGCTGCTGGGGCTGGCGGTGGTGGTGCAGGTGCGCGCCCCGGGCGCCCTGCCCATCAACCCGTTCTTCGTCCTGATCGGCGCCACGTTCGCCGTCAGCATGGGCCTGCTGGCCTCACTGCGGCTCGTGGACCGGCATCCGTGGATAGCCGGCGTCCACTTCGGCATCGACGCGGTCCTGGTGTCCGCGTGCGTCTACCTGACCGGCGGCATCAACAGTCTCTTCACCACGCTGTACGTGCTGCCGATCGTCGCGTCCAGCACGGCCCGCCTGCGCCGGGGTGGCCTGCAGACGGCTGCCCTCACCGCCGTCCTGTTCGTCGGCCTGGTCATCGCGCAGTACCTCGATGCGTCGGGTGCCATCGACCTGCCATTCCTCGACCCTGGCCCGGGCGAACTGCCGGATCCGACGGTGGCCCTCTACACCGTCGGCCTCAACATCTTCGGATTCTTCGCCGTCGCGCTCCTCAGCGGGTCGCTGGCCGAACGGGCGCGCCGCGCCGACGTGCGGCTGGAGCGCGCCACCGAGGAGATCGCGGACCTCCAGGCCTTCAACCAGTACGTGATCGACAATCTTCCGAGCGGGCTGGCGACGGCGGACGCGCAGAACCGGCTGCTCACCTTCAACCGCTCCGCGATGACCATCACCGGGCTCACCGGGGAACTGCCCATCGGCCGTCCCGCGCCCGACGTCCTGAAGCTCCTGCCGGCGTTCACGGCAAACCTGGACGACGAGCTGGCGAAGTCGCGCACCAGGCGCACGGACTTCGAGTACCGGCGGCCCGATGGCAAGGTGATCGAGATCGGCCTCACGGTGGCCGGCCTGCCGCTGCCCGACGGCGGCCACGGATACCTCTACACCTTCCAGGACGTGACGGAAGTGAAGCGCATCGAGCGGACGGCCCGCCTGCAGCAGCGCCTCGCGGCCGTGGGTGAGATGGCTGCCGGCATCGCCCACGAGATTCGCAACCCCCTGGCCTCGATGTCGGGGTCGATGCAGATGCTGCGACACGAGCTCTCGCTCTCCGGCGACCAGGCGCAGCTGATGGACATCGTGCTCAAGGAATCGGAGCGGCTCAACCAGACGATCAAGTCGTTCCTCGCCTATGCGCGGCCGCAGAAGCTCCAGGTGACGCGCCTCGACCTCCGCACAGTCGTCAGAGAAACGGGCATGCTGCTGCGGAACAGCCCGGAAGTCGCGACGAAGCACCGGATCGAGATCAGCCTGCCCGATCGCGAAGTGCCCATGGACGGCGACGAGAGCCAGCTGCGACAGATCCTGTGGAACCTGGCGACCAACGGCCTCCGCGCGATGCAGGAGGGCGGGGAACTGCGCCTGGGTGCCCGCAGCGAGCACGGGGGCAACGGGTCGCACTACGCGGTGATGGAGGTGACCGACCACGGCGTCGGCATCCCGCCGGAGGACATCGACGGGATCTTCCAGCCCTTCCGGGGGTCCTTTGGCCGGGGAACGGGGCTGGGCCTGGCCATCGTCCATCGCATCGTGACCGACTACGGCGGCCGCATCGACGTGCAGTCCACGCCCGGGGAGGGCACCACCTTCACGGTCCGTTTCCCGAGCCCAAGCGCGGGGACGTTGCCGGCTGGCACCGTCAGCGAGGCGCCGTCCGCGCCCGCGCACGCGGAAAAGTAGAATTGCGTCCATGCCCCGGATTCTGATCGTTGACGACGAGCAGTCGATGCGCGAGTGGCTGCGCATCCTGTTCCAGCGGGATGGCTTCGACGTGGTCATCGCGGAAGACGGCCTGGCCGCCCGCGACATCGTGGCGCGCGAGTACTTCGACGTGGTCCTCACCGACATCCGGATGCCCCGCATGGACGGTGTCCGGCTGCTGCAGGCCGTGCGGGAGCTGGCGCCGGACGTCGTGGTCCTCATGATGACCGCGCACTGGCGCGAGGACTCGGACGAGTGGAAGCAGGCCAGGGACACCGGCGCCGAGGCGCTCTTCGAGAAGCCCTTCCGGGACGTGAACCTGGTGACGATGCAGGTGCGGCAGCTGCTCGAGTCGCGGCGGCTGCGGCACGAGAACGTCGTGCTGCGGAGCACGACGGCCGACCAGGGCTTCGCGGGCATTATCGGGCGCAGCGCGCCCATGCTGGACGTGTTCCGGATGGTGGACACGGTGTGCCGCACGAACAGCACCATCCTCATTACCGGGGAGTCGGGCACCGGCAAGGAGATGGTCGCGCAGGCCATCCACACGCAGTCGCTGCGGCGCGAACGGCCCTTCGTTGCCGTCAACTGCGGCGCGATGCCCGAGGCGCTGCTCGAGTCCGAGCTGTTCGGCCACGTCCGCGGCGCGTTCACGGGCGCGGAGAGCAACAAGAAGGGCCTCGTCGAGGTGGCGGACGGGGGGACCATCTTCCTCGACGAGATCGGTGAGATGACGCCCGCCATGCAGGTCAAGCTCCTGCGCGTGCTGCAGGAACGGAAGTTCCGGCGCGTGGGCGGCACCGAGGAGACTCCGGCGAACATCCGCGTCATCGCCGCGACCAACCGCGACCTGCCGAAGGCGGTCGCGGAAGGGAAGTTCCGTGAGGATCTCTTCTATCGTCTCAACGTGATTCCGATCAGGCTCCCGGCCCTGCGCGAGCGTCCCGGCGACGTGCCCCTGATTGCCGAGCACTTCCTGGCGCGGCTGACGCGCGAGATGGGCAAGCCCCTGGAGGGCTTCTCGGCCGAGGCCATGGCGGCACTCGAGAGCTATCAGTGGCCGGGCAACGTACGAGAGCTCGAGAACGTCGTCGAGCGCGCGGTGGCGCTCGAGCAGGGGCGTCGCGTGGAGCTGGCCACGCTGCCCGAGCACATCCAGGCGGGCAGGCCGGCCACACCGCTTCGCGAGATCGTGCCCGCTGGCGCGCCGGCACCGCCCTCGTTGCCGGAGATGGGATTCAACCTCGAGCACCACCTGCAGGAGATCGAGCGCCAGCACCTCGAGCGCGCGCTCAGGCAGGCGGGCGGCGTGCAGACCCATGCCGCCGAGCTGCTCGGCCTGAGCTTCCGGCAGTTCCGCTACCTCGCGAAGAAATACGGGTTGAAGGGGGCGGAGAGCCGATGATCCGGCTGGCCGCCGGGGTGTGCGTGGTCGCCGGCACGGTGGCCGTCGCGCCCGTGGCCGGCACGCTGGTCCAGCCCAGGGCCGAGCAGGCCATGGAGCGCTACCTGCAGGCCCCCGACGCCGCCGCGGCGGCTGCCGCGGCCGAGGCCGTGGCGCAGTCCGGCATCGGCGTGGCGCAGGCGGTGGCGCGGCTGAGGGCCGGCCGGTCCTACGCCCCGATGCCCTCCGGGGCCTCCACCATCCGCTTCACCTCGAGTGACGGCACCGTCATCGAGACGCTCATCGACGTGCCCGCCGCGTATACGCCCGGGCGGCGCTGGCCCGTTCGCGTGCAGCTCCACGGAGGCGTGAGCCGCCCTGCGGCGGGCGGCGACGCGCGGCCGCCCGGCCCGAACCGGATCCAGGGCGAGGAGGCCATCTACCTGCACCCCCGCGGGCACGGCCGGGCGGAATGGTGGCACCTGAACCAGTTCGAGAACATGGTGGCGCTGCTCGATCGCGTGAAGCGCACCTACAACGTGGACGAGAACCTCGTCTACATGACCGGCGTGTCCGACGGGGCGACAGGCGCGTACTTCTACGCGATGAAGCTGACCACGCCCTTTTCGGCCTTCCTGCCGCTCAACGGGAACATGCGCGTGCTGGCCACGCCGTCTACGCGCGCCAACGGGCAGCTCTACGCCGGCAACATGGTGAACAAGCCGCTCTTCATCGTCAATGGCGGACGGGATCCGCTCTACCCGCTGTCGGCGGTCGAGCCGCACGTGGAGATGCTGTCTGGGGCCGGAGCGGCGGTGATGTTTCGCCCCCAGCCCGAAGCGGGCCACGACACCAGCTGGTGGCCGGCCGAGCGCGCGCAGTTCGAGCGGTTCGTGCGTGAGCACCCGCGCGACCCCCATCCCGCGTTTCTCTCGTGGGAGAGCGAGCGCACCGACCGCTACAACAGGGCGCACTGGCTGGTCATCGACCAGTTGGGGCGGCGGCCGGGAGACGACACGGCGCTGACGGACGTGAACACTTTTGGCGTCGAGGGCGGCTCGCAGCGCATGTTCGTCCGGACGTGGCCGTCGGGCCGGGTGGACGTGCGGCGCCAGGGCAATCGCTTCGAGGCGCGGACACGCGGGGTGTCGGCATTCCGGCTGCTGCTGTCGCCAGAGGTGGTGGACCTCGCGGCACCCATCACCGTGGTCGTGAACAACTCCGTTCTCTTCAATGCCGTGGTTCCCGAGGACCTGCGCACGCTGCTCCACTGGCATGCACGGGACGCCGACCGCAGGATGCTCTTCACGGCCGAACTACCAATTCGTGTGCCGTGACAGATACTGGCACACCCCCTTGACATGAACTGTCAGCGCATCCACGGTTTGGCGCCTTCCCAGCCTCTCGACGCATTCACTGTACCGCCCGTAAGTGCACAGGAACACACACCTTGGCGGCCCGGAACACCTGCCCTCCCGCATGGCCGGGCTGTTGGTACGCGGGTTGCTCATATCGGGGCCGAGCGGACGCCGCCAACGGAATGGGCGGCGTCGGCACACGGGAAGACGGCAAGACAACAGGAACAGCAACAGGGCAGGCAACGGTTCATTACTTCGATTCTGGGGGACAACGAACATGCGTATTCGCGACAACAAGGGCTTCACGCTCATCGAGCTGCTGATCGTGGTGGCGATCATCGGCATCATCGCCGCCATCGCGGTGCCGGGCCTTCTGAGCGCCCGCCGCTCGGGCAACGAGGCCTCGGCCATCGGCTCGCTGCGCGCCATCACCAGCTCGCAGCAGGCGTTCGCATCCACCTGCGCCGGCGGCTTCTACGCTACCTCGCTGGTGGATCTTGGGACGCCTCCTGCGGCAGGCGCGGCGCCGTTCATCAGCCCGGACCTGGGCATCTCCAACCCGGTCGACAAGAGCGGCTACACCGTGACCCTGGCCGGCACGCCTGGTGCGCCCACGTCGGTGAACCCTTCGTGCAACGCGGTGGCGGGTGGCTCCCTCACGTCCAACTGGTACGCGACGGCGGATCCCATCTCGCCCGGCGCGACGGGCACGCGCTTCTTCTGGGTCGGCACGCTGGGCACCATCTACGCGGACGTGGCAACGCTCTCGGGTTCGACGGACGGTATGGCCGTCCCGGGTGGCGCGCCGATTCAGTAACACCTCGGGTCCTCTCACACGGGGGACAGGGGCAGGCGGGCGCGGTTTCCTCCAGGGGCCGCGCCCGTCGCCTGTACGGTCACACGGCTTATAATTCGCCCATGTCTCGCTGGTTTCCCGGGTTTGCCGCACTCGGCCTGGCCGCGTCATCCGCATCGACGTGGGTGCACTACCGGCTCATCAACGACCCGACCTACGTGAGCGTCTGCGACGTGAACAGCACGCTCAGCTGCAGCCAGGCGTACACCAGCGCCTACGGATCGTTCGGAGGCGTCCCGGTGGCGCTGCTCGGCATGCTGTTCTTCCTGTTCGTCATCGGGCTCGTCGCACTCTGCAGGCAATCGGCCGCGGCCTCGGCCAACCTTCCCGGGTACGTCTTCGCCGCCTCCACGCTGGGGCTGGCGGTGGTGCTCTACCTCGGCTACGCGTCGTACTTCATTCTCGGGACGGTGTGCCTGTTGTGCGTGGGCACCTATGTCGCCGTCATCGGGCTGTTCCTCACATCGGGGGCAGCCGCAAAGGATCCCATGACCAGCCTTCCTGCCCGCGCCGCTCGCGATTTCCGCACGCTCCTCCGTACCCCGGCGGCCCTGTCGGCCGCACTGCTGTTCATCGGCGGGGCCGCAGCCACCATCCTCCTCTTCCCGGGCGGCTCGGTCTCGGCGGCGCCGGAGCCGGTTGCCGGGCAGGCACCGGCCGCGACCGTGCCGACCGCCGATGCGGCGCGCGTGAAGGAGTTCGAAGGCTGGCTCGCCCAGCAGCCCCGTGAGCCTGTCGTTGTCCCGAACGACGGGGCGGCCGTCGTCATCGTGAAGTTCAACGATTACCAGTGCCCGGCCTGCGGCCAGACGCACCGCGAGTACAAGCCCGTGTTCGAGAAGTGGGCGAAACAGGCGCCGGGCAAGATCAAGGTCGTCTCGAAGGACTATCCCCTCGAGCGCGAGTGCAACGCGGCGCTGGCCACCGACGTGCACCCCGCGGCCTGTGACGCGGCCGTGGCCGTGCGGCTCGCTCGCGAGAAGGGCAAGGGCGAGGCGATGGAGGACTGGCTCTTTGCGAACCAGCCGGCGATGACGCCCGCCTCGGTGCGGCAGGCCGCCCGTGATGTCGGCGGTGTCACCGACATGGACGCGCGGTACGCGGCCACCCTGGCGCTCGTCCGCGGCGACACGCAGCAGGGCGCGCAGATGAAGATCACCGGGACCCCGACGTTCTTCCTGAACGGCATGCGCCTGCCCGGCCTGCGCCCCGAGTTCTTCGACGCCGCCATCGCCTGGGAGCTGCGCCGCGTGGGAGGCGGAGGCAAGTAGAGTGGCGGCGATAGAGACCGAGGATCTGTCAAAGGACTTTCTCGTCGGGTTCTGGCGTCCACGGCCCTATCGAGCGCTCGATCGCCTGACGCTGTCGGTCGGCGAGGGCGAGGTGTTCGGCTTCCTCGGGCCAAACGGCGCGGGGAAGAGCACCACCCTCAAGCTGCTCATGCAGCTGCTCTACCCGACGGGGGGAACGGCCCGCATCCTGGGCCGGCCCGTCGGCGACAGGTCGGTCAAGCAGCGCACCGGGTTCCTCCCCGAGAACCCCTACTTCTACGATCACCTGACGGCGGAGGAGCTGCTCTCGTATTTCGCCCGGCTCTTCGGGCTGCGCGGCGCGGACGCGAGGCGGCGCGTGTCGAGCGTGCTCGACGATGTGGGCATCGGATCGGAGCGGCGCCTGCGGCTGCGCCAGTACTCGAAGGGCATGATCCAGCGCGTGGGCCTGGCGCAGGCGCTCCTGAACGAGCCCGACGTCGTGTTCCTCGACGAGCCCATGTCGGGCCTCGACCCGCTGGGCCGCCGCCACGTCCGGCAGATCATGCTCCGGCTGCGCGACCGTGGCTGCACGGTGTTCTTCTCGTCGCACATCCTGTCCGATGCGGAGGCCCTGTGCAGTCGGGTGGCCATCCTGGCGCAGGGACGGCTCGTCGCGTCGGGGCACCTCTCCGAGATCCTGGCCTTCGAGCTGCGCGGATGGGAGCTGGTGGTATCCCACTTGTCCGACGAGGCGCGTGCCGCGATCGCGCCGCGCGTGCGCAGCATCACCGCCCTCGCGCGCGGGCGTTTCACCATCGAGCTGCCGGCAGAGGAGTCGCCCGACCGCTTTCTCCACGAGCTCGGCAGCCGGGGCGCGCAGGTCGTCTCGCTGAACCCGCTGCGTGAGACCCTGGAGGACTACTTCGTGCAGTCGGTCGGCGCCGCCGAGTCGCGGCAGACGGGGTTGTAGCGATGCGGTCCATTGCGCTGGTGGCGCAGGCGGTCTTCAAGGAGTCGGTGCGCGACCGCGTCCCCTACTCGATGGTGGCCTTCGCGGTGCTGATCATCGCGGCCTCCTACCTGATCAGCCAGCTGACCGCGGGTCAGGACATGAAGATCCTCAAGGACCTCGGGCTGGCGGCCATTGCCGTCTTCGGCCTGCTCATCGCCGTCTTCATCGGCATCAACCTGGTCTCGAAGGAGGTGGAGCGGCGCAGCGTCTTCGCCGTCCTGGCCAAGCCGCTCAGCCGCAGTCAGTTCATCCTGGGGAAGTACTTCGGCCTGGCGCTGACGCTGGTCGTCAACCTGTCCGTCATGACGCTGGCGTTCTACGCCGTGCTGCTCTACGTGGATCTCACGACGGACGCGCTCCTGAAGGCCGCGTGGCCGGCGCCGGCGCTCGACCCGAGGCTCGTGATCGCCGTGGTCCTCATCGTCGCCGAGCTGATGCTGGTGACGGCCATCGCGCTGTTCTTCTCGACCTTCTCCAGCCCCCTGCTCTCGGCGCTCCTGACCCTCGGCGTGTGGGTGGCCGGGCACTTCAACGCCGACCTTCGGAACTTCGAGGCGGTCCTCGACGTGCGGCCGGTTGCGCTGCTGGCTCGCGCCGTGTACTACCTGCTGCCCAACCTGGCGCCCTTCAACATCCGCGCCGAGGTCGTGCACGGCGTGCCGGTGCCAGCCTCGCAGGTCGCGCTGACCCTGGCCTACGCGGCGGTCTACATCACCATCCTTCTCCTTGGCGCCATCGCCGTCTTCCGGCGGAGGGACTTCAAGTGAGGCCTCCCTCGGCCTTCGAGGCGGCGCGGTGAAGCCCCGCAACCGCGGGCTGATCGTGGCCGTGATGCTGCTGTTCGCGGCGTCGGTGGGCATCCAGGCCGTGAGGGATCGCGACCGCGTCCCCTTCGAGCCACCGGGGGGCATGCTCTGGATCCAGTCGGGCACCGCCATGAAGCGCATGGCGCTCGGCTTCGACACCCTCGTGGCCGACCTCTACTGGATCCGTGCCGTCGTGTACTACGGCGGCCAGCGGCTCCGGGACCGCTCGGAGCGCAGCTACGAGCTGCTGTACCCCATGCTCGATCTCGTCACCACACTCGATCCCCGGTTCAAGGTGGCGTATCGCTTCGGCGCCATCTTCCTGACCGAGGGGTACCCCGACGGACCAGGCCGGCCCGACCAGGCCATCGCGCTTCTCGAGAACGGCCTGAGGCGGGACGGCGAGCGGTGGGAGTACATGCACGACATCGGCTTCATCTACTACTGGTGGCTGCGGGACTACACCAAGGCAGCGGAGTGGTTCGAGCGGGGCGGCCGGGCGCCGGGCGGCCCCCCCTGGCTGGCGCCCCTGGCGGCCACGACCCTGGCCCAGGGCGGCGACCGGCAATCGTCGCGCACGATGTGGCGCCAGCTGTTCGAGAACGCTGACAGCGACTGGATTCGATCGAGCGCCGAGCGGCGGCTGCTGCAGCTGGATGCCATGGACGCCCTCGATCAGTTGAACGTCATCGCGGCGCGCTACGCGGCGCGCGAAGGGCGCGTGGCGCAGAGCTGGCCGGCCCTGGTGCAGGGCGAGCGCCTGCGCGGCATCCCGCTCGATCCCGCCGGCGTGCCCTACGTGATCAACCCCGTGACCGGGCGCGTGGGCCTGGCCGAGGACTCCCCGCTGTGGCCGTTGCCAGAAGAGCCGCAGGCGTTGCGCCCGGTGCCGGAGCCGCCGTCATGACGCCCTCCCTCTCCCTGTTGGTGCTAGCCGGCGTGCTCGGGCTCGCCATCGGCAGCTTCCTGAACGTGGTGATCTACCGAGTGCCGCTCGGGCAGTCGCTCGCGAGCCCGCCCTCCACCTGCCCGTCCTGCCGGACCAGGCTCCGCTGGATCGACAACATCCCGGTGCTGTCGTGGATGGTCCTCCGTGGGAAGTGCCACCATTGCCGCGCGCCCATCTCCATCCAGTACCCGCTCGTGGAGCTGGTCACCGGCGTGCTCTTCGTACTGGTGACGTGGCTGACGCCTGTCGGGCCACTACTCGCGGCACGCCTCACGCTGGTGCTCATCCTCATTGTCCTCTTCGGGATCGACCTCCATCACCAGATCCTGCCGAACGTCATCACGCTGCCGGGCATCGCCATCGGCTTCCTGTTCAGCCTGGCCGGCCCACCGGGCTGGCTGGACAGCCTCCTGGGCATCCTTCTCGGGGGCGGCGTGCTCTACGCCATTGCCTGGACCTACTACGCCGTTCGGCACGAGGAAGGCCTCGGGATGGGAGACGTCAAGATGCTCGCGATGATTGGCGCCTTCCTCGGATGGAAGGCGGTGCTGGTGACGCTGATCCTGTCGTCGTTCGCCGGGGCGATCGTCGGCGTCGGCATCATCGCCTTCTCCCGAGGCAGCATGCGCCTCGCGCTGCCGTTCGGCACGTTCCTCTCGCTGGGCGCCCTGGCGGCGATGCTCGTCGGCGAGCCGCTGGTCACCTGGTACGCCGGCTTCTTCGTCCCATGACGCCCCGGAACATGTCAGGCCACCTGCCGTGCCAACCCTGACCATCGCCGGCTACGCACTGCTCGGCATCACGGCCATCATGGTGCTCGTCCTGATGGCCCTGCTCGTGTCGCTGGTCCGCATGTCGCGCATGTCGCGGCACGCGAAGGACACGCGCGTGGAGACCTCGGTGATGTCCGCCGCGCTGCAGGAGGCGCTGATGCGCCTCAAGGCGCAGGAGCGCGCCATGGCCGCCCGCGCGGAGGCGTCGGAGCAGCTCTCGAACCAGATCATCAGCGGTGTCGGCGCCGGCCTGATCGTGGTGGACCGGGAAGACGTGGTGCAGATCGTGAACCCCGCGGCCCGGCGCATCCTCGGGCTTCCCGGTGACGGGCGCGGTGTCACGCTGACCAGCCTTCTCTCGAGCAGTACGCCACTGGCGGAGGTCATCACCAACACGCTGAGGACCGGCGTGCCGGTGGCGCGCCGCAAGCTCCGCCTCGAGGGCCGGCCCTCGCACCTGGGCGTCAGCGTGTCGCCGCTCGCGGGCCCCGATGGCGTGCTGCAGGCGGCGGTGTGCCTCTTCACCGATCTCACGGAGGTCATCGAGCTGGAAGAGCAGCTGCGCCTGAAGGAGGCGCTGGCGGGCGTCGGCGAGCTGACGGCGGGGCTGGCGCACGAATTCAGGAACGGCCTCGCCACCATCCATGGCTATGCCCGATTGCTCGACCCCTCCCGGCTACCCGAGGCCTACCGCCCGTATGTGGATGGCATCCGGCAGGAGACCTCCGCCCTGGGCGAGGTGGTCACGAACTTCCTGAACTTCGCCCGGCCGGAGCCGCTGAGCCTTGTTCCCGTCGATCTGGGCGCCGTTGTCGAGCGGGCCGCGTCGGATCTGCCGATCGAGACGGGGCGCATCGAGCGCACGGGCACGTTCGGGGAGGTGCTGGGTGACGAGGTGCTGCTGCGCCAGGCCATCAGCAACCTGCTGCGCAACAGCATCGAGGCCTGTGCGGCGGCCGGCATCGAGCCGCTGATTCGCGTGCATGGCGCCGCCGAGCCGCCTCACCTGCGCATCAGCATCGAGGACAACGGCCCTGGCATTCCCGCCGACGCGCTGCCGCGCATCTTCAAGCCGTTCGTGACGACCAGGGCGCAGGGGACGGGCCTGGGGCTGGCCATTGTCCAGAAGGTGATCGTCTCGCACAACGGGCGCATCGCGGCCTCCAATCGGCCCGAGGGCGGCGCGGAGTTCCGCATTCAGCTGCCGCTGGCCACCACCGCGCGATAACTGCGCCTCCGTCCCCCCGCGCCACGCGCGGTTTCTGCAACGCACACGACTCGTGCCACGGCGAATCGACCGTTTCTCGCGTGGATTCGGCGCGAGGATGCCGCGTGTCCTGACGGCCTGACGCTTGCACTCCCGGACCTCATGACGACAGGCAGGACGCGCGCATCCGAGCGTGGCACCACCCTCGTGGAGGCCGTGGTGGCCGCGAGCCTTCTCCTCACGCTGGCGGGAGGTGTCGCCTACCTCTTCCTCCTGACCCACCGGTTTGCCGTGACGGCCGATCAGATGACGGTGGCAGTAGCCGCGGCTGTGAGCCGCCTCGAGACACTGCTGGCGATCCCCTGGGTGTACGACCTGGCAGGCGGCGAGCCCGAGGCCGGCGCGCTCGATTTCTCGCCGCCAGATGCCCTCGATCGGAATGCGGTGGGCTTCTACGATCTCGTCGATGCCGCCGGCATGCCGGTGGACGAGGGCGGTGACGTGCAGCCGGCCTTCACCCGAAGGTGGGCCCTGCGGCCGCTCAACAACGACGCGTCGAGCAGCCGCGCCATCGAAGTCTGCACGTTCACGTGGCCCGCGCCGCCCGGCGCGCCGCCGCTCGTGTGCCTGGCGTCCGCTCGCACGAGGCAGCCATGAGCGCTCGCGGGTTCACGCTCGTGGAACTGCTGATCGCCACGGTGATCACGCTGCTGGTCGTCGCCGGCGCGCTGGTGATTGCCGGGTCGGCGCGGTCGACGTTCCTGGTAGAGCCTGCCGCCCTCGACACCGCGAGGCGGCTCCGAGATGGCACGGATGCGCTTGCGAGCGCGCTCAGGGGGGCCGGCGGTGCCCTGTCGGTGGGCGACGGTGTCAGCGGGCTCGGCTCGAGCATCCCGGCGGTCTGGCCCCTCACCGACCTGGACGGCGGGCCATCCTCCATGTTTACCGCTCTCTGGGTCCTCAGGGTGGTGGGTGAAGGCGGCCGCGGTCGGACTCTCGTGCCTGCCCCCGGACCCGGCGCCGCGCTCACGCTCGACCAGACGGGCGGCTCCTGCCCGCTGACGGCGGCCGTGTGCGGGCTCGACGTGGGTGACGAGGCCGTCGTCTTCGACGACCGCGGCCACTTCGACATGTTCGAAGTCGGCGCGGTGTCGCCTTCGCTTGGCCAGGTGACACCGTTGGCGCCATTGTCGCGCGCATACTCGGCCGGGAGTTGGGTCGTGGAAGCGGGGGCCGACCGATTCGGGCTGGTCCGGCAGCCGGACGGATCACAGACGCTGACGCGCGTCACCTGGGCAGGGGCCCGCGAGCCCATCGTAGACGGCGTCACGGCGATCGACATCGACGTGTTTGGGCAAGCCGAGGCGCCGCGGCTGCGCGATGCGGCCACGGGCCCGGGCCTTGCCACCTATGGGCTGCACCCGCCTGCGGCAGGCGCCGTGGACGACAGCGGGTACTGGCCCGCCGGCGAACACTGTATGGCGGCCCGCACCGGTGGCCTGCCAGCCACACGCCTGGAGGAGTACGCACCCGACGTCACGGGCCTGGCGCGCCTGGGGCCGGCCGATCTCGCGGACGGGCCGTGGTGCCCGCACGACGGGTACGCGGGAGCCTTCGATGCCGATCTGTTCCGCATCCGGCGCATCGACGTACGGCTGCGCGTGGAGGTGCGATCGGCGACATTCCGCGGACCCGCGGGTCGCCTGTTCGCCCGCGGCGGCACGGCTGCCGACGCGCGCCACTGGGTCACGGACCGCGCGCTGAGCGTCCGCATCGCGCTGAAACCCTGAGGGGCTGGCCATGCAAACACTCTCGAATCGAGGCATCGCGCTCATCACCGTCCTGTTGATCACCAGCATCGTCTTCACGATGGCCCTCGGGCTGTCGCTCATCGTCTCGGTGGATCACCTTGCCGTGCGCAATCACCGCGAGTCGGCGGCCCTGCTCCAGGCGGCCGATGCGGGAATCGAGCTGACGGCTCGTGCCATGGCGCAGGCGCCGGACTGGAACCAGGTGCTGTCAGGCGCCGTGCAGGCCCCGGGCGCCGACGGTCCGCCGTCAGGCACGCGCCCGATCGAGGCGGGCGAGCTGGACCTCGACTGGCAGACCAACGTGCTCAACTGCGGAATGCCAGCCGGCTGTGGCCTGGCCGAACTCCAGGCGGTCACCGTGGACCGGCCGTGGGGCGCGGACAATCCCTACTGGCGCCCGTTCCTGTACGGCCCCCTGCGCAGCTTTGCCGACTATCGCTTCGCAGGGAACATCTACGTCATCGCCTGGGTGGCCGACGATGGGCGCGAGGTGGATGGCGATTCGGAGCGGGACGGAACAGTGGACGCGCCGGGCCACGGCGTGGTGCGCGTGCGTGCCGATGCCTTCGGGCGGGCAGGAGGCCGGCGGGCGATCGAGGCCGAACTCGTTCGCGTGTGCCGGCCCGATGTCGCGTCTCCCGGCTGCTTGCCCGGCATTCGTGTGCAATCCTGGCGCGATGTGAGGCAGGCAGTTCCTTGATTTCGTGGCCGCCGAGTCGTACGATCCGCCCATGATGTACCGCGTCGTTCTCGTCGCCGCGATCGTGGCCACGCACGTCGGATGGGCGCACGCGCAATCGCTGGCGGATGTCGCCCGGGCCGAGCAGAGCCGGCGAAAGACCCAGCAGCAGCCGGCGAAGACCTACACCAACGACGATCTCAAGCCGGACTTCTCCCGGCCCGCGGCGCCGCCGACTGCGACGGAAGCTGCGGAGGGCGCGGGCTCCACGGGTGCAGCCGCGAAGCCCGCCGGCGAGGCGGCCGCGCCGGCGGCGCCCGGCGCGCCGGCTGCGGCTCAACGGGACCAGGCCTACTGGTCCGGCCGCATCACGGAGGCGCGCGGTCAACTGGAGCGGAGCCGCACGTTCGCAACCGCCCTGCAGAATCGCATCGACGCGCTGATGACGGACTTCATCAACCGCGACAACCCGGTGGAGCGCGCGGGCATCGAGCAGGAGCGCATCAAGGCGCTGGCCGAGCTCGATCGGGTGCGGAAGGACATCGAGGCGCAGACGAAGGCCATCGCCGACATCGAAGATGAGGCACGCCGGGCAGGCGTGCCGCCAGGCTGGCTGCGGTCCTGACCGTGGACCGACCCGCCCGTGGCGCCGAGCCCGTCCTCCTTGTCGAGGACAAGGACTCGCTGCGCACCATGCTCCGCCACGCGCTCGAAGGGCAGGGTTACGCCGTCATCGAGGCGCGTGACGAGTCCGAGGCGCGTGCCGCGCTCGGCCAATCCCTTCCGGCGGTCGTCCTCTCCGATCTCAAGCTGCCGGATGGCGACGGCTTCGGTGTGCTGCGCGCCGCCAAGGATGCCGACCCCGACCTGCCCGTGGTCGTGATGACGGCCTACGGTTCCATCCAGGATGCCGTGGCGGCGATGAAGGACGGCGCGCTCGACTTCCTGGCCAAGCCCGTCGATCCCGAGCACCTGCTGTTCGTCATCGAGCGCGCGCTGGCGCAGCGCCGGCTCCTCAGCGAGTACAACCTGCTGAAAGAGGAGGCGGCGAAACGGCGCGGCATGCCCGCCATCATCGGCGAATCGGCCGCCATCCGGCACACGATGCAGTCGGTGCAGCGTGCGGCCGGCTCCGAGACCACGGTGCTCCTCGAGGGAGAGAGCGGCACGGGCAAGGAACTGTTCGCGCGTGCGCTCCATGCGCTCAGCGAACGCGCCTCGGGCCCCTTCATCGCCATCAACTGCGCCGCCATCCCGGACACGCTGCTCGAGGCCGAGCTCTTCGGCTACGAGAAGGGGGCGTTCACCGGCGCGGCCCAGCGCAAGCCGGGCCGCTTCGAGCTCGCGCAGCGCGGCACGCTCTTCCTCGACGAGGTCGGGGAGTTGCCGCTGGCTCTCCAGGCCAAGCTGCTCCGGGCGATTGAAACCCGGCGGTTCGAGCGCCTGGGTGGGACCAGTACCATCCAGGTGGACGTGCGACTGGTGGCCGCGACCAACCGGGGCCTCCGGCAGGCGGTCGCCGCGCGCCAGTTTCGCGAGGACCTGTATTTCCGCCTGTCGGTCTTTCCGGTCACCATTCCGCCGCTGCGCGAGCGACGCGAGGACATCCCGCTGCTGGCGCGGCACTTCGTCGAGCACACGTGCAACGAGATGGGACGCAAGCCGCTGGCCCTGAGCGATCGCGCCCTGGAAATGCTCAGCAACCATGCATGGCCCGGGAACGTGCGGGAGCTCCAGAACGCCATCGAGCGGGCGGTGATCCTCGCGGAGGGCGACACGATTCACCCCGGACACCTGAACGTGAAGGCCACCTCCATTCCGGCCGCCCCTCCGCAGGACCCGTGGGACGGCATCGATCTGGGCGGCAGCCTGTCGGAAGCGCTGGCGCGCGTCACCGCCGAGGCCGAGCGCCGGAAGATCGCGCGGGCGGTCAGGGAGGCCGGCGGCGACCGCGCCAGGGCCGCCGACCTGCTCCAGGTGGGATACAAGGCCCTGCTCGCGAAGATCAGGGACCTCGGGCTCGAAGCCGACTTGAAGGTCTGACGCGACGGCGGCTAGCGGATGCCGATCCCGCGCAGGGCCTGCTTCATTTCCTTCTCGGTGACGTCGGTGAGCTCCGTGGTCGCGCCCAGCCGCGTGGCTGCAACGAAATGGAGCGTGCCGGCCACGACCTTCTTGTCGCGCCTCGTGGCGGCCACCACGTCCGTGGCCTTCAAGTCCGAGACGGGCGGCAGGGGCCCGAGTTCGAGGACCATCTCCCTGATGGCGGCGGCCGTGTCCACGTGCGTGATGCCACGCCGGGCGCCGACGGCGGCGGCAGCCAGCATGCCGTACGCCACGGCCTCGCCGTGGCGGAAGCGCCGGTAGTCGGTCACCGCCTCCAGCGCGTGGCCCACCGTGTGGCCGAAGTTCAGGATGCGTCGCAGGCCCGACTCGCGCTCGTCGCGCGAGACGATCTCCGCCTTGATCCGGCACGACGGCGCGATGACCGACTCGAGGGCGCCGGGCTCGTGCGCGAACAGGGCGTCGCGCGTCGCGCGCACCCGCTCGAAGAGCGCGGCGTCGGCGATGACGCCGTACTTGATGACCTCGTACAGGCCCGCGCGGAACTCGCGCCGCGGCAGCGTGGACAGCACGAGCGGATCGACCACGACCATGCGCGGTGAATGGAAGGCGCCGATGAGGTTCTTGCCGAGGGGATGGTTGACGCCAACCTTGCCGCCGATGGCGCTGTCGACCTGCGCGAGCAGCGTGGTCGGCACATGGACGAGGCGGACTCCGCGCAAATAGGTTGCCGCGGCGAACCCGACCAGGTCGCCGATGACGCCGCCGCCGAGGGCGACGACCACCACCGATCGATCCGCGGACGCCTTGATCAAGGCATCGTAGACGCGGCCGACCGTCTGCACCGTCTTCGAGCGCTCGCCGTCGGGCACGAGCACGGGCTCGCGGGTTTTCCCCTTGAGGATCGACCGCACGCGATCGCCGTGCAGCGCCCAGACTGCGGGGCTCGAGACCACGAGGCGCTGCGGGCCGAGCCCCCCGGCATCGAGCCATGCCCCAAGGCCCTCCAGCGCGCCGGCACCGACGAGGATGGGATAGGCGCCCGCGGATGCGGCCACCTCGATGCGCGTCGCGGCCATGACGGACAGGTAGAATAGCATCCCGTGAACCGGCGGGCGGATTTCGTCATCATCGGCAGCGGCATCGCCGGCCTGCGTGCCGCGGTCGATCTTGCCGCCCGGGGCGACGTGGTCCTGTTGACCAAGGCCGACCCCACCGAGAGCAACACCGGGTACGCACAGGGCGGCATCGCCGCTGCGGTCGGCCCCGACGATCACCCCGACCTCCACTTTGCCGATACCGTCGCGGCCGGCGATGGCCTCTGCGTGGAGGCAGCCGTCCGCGTCCTGGTGGACGAGGGCCCCCGCTATGTCCGCGAGTTGACCGAGTGGGGCGTGCGGTTCGATCGCGCACCCGACGGCGCGATCGCCCTCGCGCGCGAGGCAGCCCACGCGGTGAGGCGGGTGCTCCACGCCGCCGATGCGACGGGCCGCGAGATCGGACGGGCGCTCTGGGAGAAGGCACGACGGGGCGGCCGCATCGAGGTCCTCAATCACACCCGGGCCGTGGCGCTCCTCGTCGAGGACAGCGCCTGCGCAGGCGTCCGTTACGTCGGCGGTGACGCCGGTGAGACGGCTGGTGAGGTGCGCGCCCGGGCCGTCCTGCTCGCGACGGGTGGAGCCGGCCAGGTGTTCAGCGACACGACCAACCCGACGATTGCCACCGGTGATGGGGTCTGCCTCGCCTGGGACGCCGGGGCCCGCGTGGCCGACCTCGAGTTCGTCCAGTTCCACCCGACCGCCCTGAATGTCCCGGGCGCGCCTCGCGTGCTCCTTTCCGAGGCGCTGCGCGGCGAGGGCGCACGGCTGTTGAACGCCGCCGGGGAGCGATTCACCGGGCGGTACGAGCCGGCCGGCGACCTCGCGCCGCGCGATCGTGTGTCGCGCGCCATCGTGCGCGAAGTGGCCCGCACCGGCCAGCCGGTGTTCCTGTCGCTGCAGCACCTGGATGCGGCCACGGTGCATGCGCGATTCCCGACCGCGTCGGCCGCGTGCCGCGCCGTGGGCCTGGATCTCGCACGGGATCGAATCCCGGTCGGCCCGGCCGCGCATTACGTGATGGGCGGGGTCGAGACCGACCTCTGGGGACGTACCACGCTGCCGGGGCTCTTTGCGGCGGGCGAGGTGGCCTGCACCGGCGTGCACGGCGCCAACCGGCTCGCGAGCAACTCGTTGCTCGAGGGACTGGTGTTCGGGGCGCGCGCCGCCGTGGCCATGCAGCAGGCACCACAGGCCGGTGCCCTCGCCGCGGGTGTGCGCGACTGGACGGACGTGCCCGGGGACACATCGGCCGGTCCAACCGGCCCCCCCGCGTTGGATGAGCCCGCAATCCGGCGCCTGATGTGGGACGCGGTCGGCCTGGTGCGCGAAGGCCGTGGCCTCGAGCGGGCCGCGAGCGCGCTCTCTGCCGCCCGCGCCGCGCTCGGCGGGCCGGCCCCGGGGCCCACTCCGGACCAGGACTGGCGGCTGCGAAGCCTCGTGACCGTGGGCTGGCTCATCGCGCGCGCCGCCCTCCGCCGGACCGAATCCCGCGGCGGGCACTTCCGCTCGGACTTCCCCGAGCGGGACGATGTACACTGGTCGGCTCATATCGTGGAGCGGAGCCGACACGGAAGCTTATGAGCAACAACCAAGGCAAGAGCGCAGAGTCGTTCATCAAGGAGATCACGCCCCAGTCCGAGGACTTCTCGCGCTGGTACCTGGACGTGGTGCGCAAGGCGGAGCTCGCCGACTACTCGCCGGTCAAGGGCTGCATGGTGATCCGGCCCTACGGGTACGCCATCTGGGAGCTGATCCAGCGGCAGCTCGACGACCGGTTCAAGGCCACCGGGCACGTCAACGCCTATTTCCCGCTCTTCATCCCCGAGGGGCTTCTCCTGAAGGAGGCCGAGCACGTCGAGGGCTTCGCGCCGCAGGTGGCCTGGGTCACCAAGGGTGGGACCGAGGACCTCGAGGAAAAGCTCATCGTCCGGCCGACATCCGAGACGATCTTCGGCGTCATGTACCAGAAGTGGATCCAGTCGTGGCGCGACTTGCCGGTGCTCATCAACCAGTGGGCGAACGTGGTGAGGTGGGAGAAGGTGACGCGGCCCTTCCTGCGGACCACCGAGTTCCTCTGGCAGGAGGGGCACACCGCTCACGAGACGGCGGAGGAGGCGCAGGAGGAGACGCTGAAGATCCTGGCGCTCTACAAGGAGTTCTGCGAGAACGTGCTCGCCATGCCCGTCGTCGACGGACAGAAGAGCGAGAGCGAGAAGTTCGCGGGCGCGTCGAAGACGTACTCCATCGAGGCGCTCATGGGCGATGGTCGCGCGCTGCAAGCCGGCACCTCGCACAACCTCGGCCAGAACTTCGCCAAGGCGTTCGAGATCCAGTTCCAGGGTCGGGACAAGACGCTTCAGTACGCCTGGACGACGTCGTGGGGCGTCTCGACGCGGCTCGTCGGCGGCGTGATCATGACGCACGGCGACGACAGCGGGCTCATCCTGCCGCCGCGGGTGGCGCCCTGGCAGGTGGTCATCGTGCCGATTCCCCGTGGCAACTGGAAGGAGACGGTGCTCCCGAAGTGCGAGGAGATCCGCGACCAGCTGAAGGCGGCCGGCATCCGCGTGAAGCTCGATGCCGACGACAGCAACACGCCCGGGTGGAAGTTCTCGGAGTACGAGATGCGCGGCGTGCCCCTCAGGCTGGAGATCGGCCCGAAGGACATCGAGAAGTCGTCAGTGTTCGCCGCCAGGCGGGACACGCGAGCCAAGCAGGCGTTGCCCATGGAGGGGCTTGCGGCCACCATCACGTCGCTGCTCGACGAGATCCAGGCGACGCTGCTCGAGCGCGCCCGGACGTTCCGCGAGAGTCACACGTCGGCGACGACGAGCTACGAGGAGTTCAAGGCCGTCATGGAAGGCCGCCCGGGCTTCGTCCAGGCGCCGTGGTGCGGCGACGCGCAGTGCGAGGCCGATATCAAGACGGAGACGCAGGCGACGATCCGGAACATCCCGTTCGGCTTCGAGCAGCCCCCGTCTGCGCCGTGCATCAAGTGCGGACGCCCTGCGGTGGCGACGCCGTGGTTCGCGAAGGCGTACTGACGCGCGCCCCAAGACCCAAGACCCAAGACCCAAACCCCAAGACCAAGGTCCTCGAGACAAAAAGGGCGGGCCCCCGTGAGGGAGCCCGCCCTTTGTCTTCTCGCCGACGATCTGCCTACTGCAGCCTGACCGTCAGTGCGGCGCGGCGGTTCAACCGGCGCGTCTCCTCGCGGCTGTTGTCGTGTTTCGGACGCTCCTCGCCGTAGCTGACCGTCTGGAGGCGATCCGCGCTGACGCCGCGGCCCGTGAGGTAGTCGCGCACGGCCGCCGCGCGACGCTCACCCAGGGCCAGGTTGTACTCGGTCGTGCCGATGTTGCACGTGTGGCCCTCGACCGTGAGGCGCAGCGTGTTGTCCTCGGTCATCGCCTTGATCGCCTCGTCCAGCACGCGCGTGGCCTCCGCTCGCAGCGAGTAGCGGTCGAAGTCGAAGTGCACGTCCTCGAACGTGTACTCCTTGCGCGGCGGTTGCGTGCACTGAATCGTGACCGTATCGCTTGCGGTGCCGCCCTTGCCGTCGTTCACCGTGACCGTCACGGGCACGGCGCCAGGCTGGGCGGGGCAGGTGAACGTCGTCTGCCGGTCCGCCGCGTTGGCGAACGTTCCGGTCGGGGCGGTCCACCGGTAGGTGAGCGTGTCCCCATCCGGATCGTTGGCGTCGGCGGTCACGGTCGAGTTCTGGCCCACCTGCACGGTGCAGGGCTCGCATCGAGCCTTGACGGTGGGCGGCCGGTTGACCGGCGGGGGGGGCGGCGGGGGCGGCGGTGCAGGCGGCGGGGGCGGCGCCCAGTAGCGCACGCCGGGGTGATAGCCGAGGCGCACGTTGAAGCCCAGGCGATCACCGCCGTTGCTCGAGAACGCCCCGATGCCCTGGCGCTTGATGTGGTTGAGACCCACCGTGACGCCCGAGCCCAGGTAGAACCCGTTGGCGGCCTGGTACTGCAGGCCGAGGAACACGTCAGCCGGGTGATCCACTTCCCACGAAGTCGGTGGGCCGCCGATCACAGCGATTTGAGGCCCGGTGAAGGTGACGGTGTTATCGAAGTAGTACTCGCCCGACAGCTCGCCGAAGGCCTTGAGCCGGGAGCGGCTCGGGAAGCCCACGCCGACGCCGTAGCGGAAGCCGTGGCTCAGCTCGTACTCGTCGGGGTTGGTGCGGAAGCGCACGCCGCCGTATCCGGCCAGGTCCACCACCGAGCCGATTTCACGGCTGAGAATGCCGTCCACCAGGAAGTCGGGCTTGCCGGTGCCGAGTCCATCGTCGTAGCTGGCCGTCGGGACTTTCACCGCCGCCCGCACGGCAAAGGCCACGCCGTTGTTGGTGGCCTGCGAGACGACGTTGAACTTTGCGCCGACGGTGATGTCCCCGAGTCCGGTCTGCCAACCCTCGTTGATGGGATAGTCCATCGGCTGGCCGCCTTCCGCGACCGGGCGCCGATCGGCGTCGATCCGCCGCTGGACGGCAACGGCGCCGAACAACTCGATGCGGTCCGTGGCGCCGAACGCGAACATTCCGCTGAGGTCCGAGATGTCCGAGAAGCCTTCCGAGCGATCGAAGTTGATGCGGGCCGCCATCCCCGACACCTTGCCCTTGGGAAGCGTTTCACCCAGGGGCACGAACCAGAGGCCGGTGTCGCCGATGATGGTGCTGCTCGCGGGGCGGGTCTCCTGGTCGGCCGGCTGCGCCCACACAGGGGCGGTCGCCACCAGGCTGGTTACCACGAATGTGGCCAAACCGCGAAGGATGCTCATAGGGCGATGATACGGTCCGAGATCGCCGGAAGTCAAACCAAGTCGAGACTTTACGCGGAAGCCTCCTCGTCATCCGATTTATTGGATTTACCGAAGAGCCAGGCCACCAGGATGCCCAGGAGATAGAGCACGATCATCGGGGCCGCCATCAACGTCTGGACGACCATGCTGCCGTCGGGGGTGACCACCGCGGCGACGACGAAGATCAGGAGGATGGCGTACTTGATGTTCCGGAGCAGGAAGCCGGCCGTGACGATGCCGAGCCGGGCGAGCACGAACATGAGAACCGGCATCTGGAAGACCAGCCCCATCGCGAGCAGCAGCTTCACGTAGAGGCCGAACACCGGGTCGATGCGCGGGGTGAACTCGATGAACTCGTTGGTGAAACCGGCGAAGAAGCGCCAGGCGGCCGGAAACAGGATGTAGTGCGCGAACGCCGCGCCTGAAATGAACAACGTGGACGAGGAGACGACGAACGGGACGGCGAGCTTTTTCTCGCGCGCATAAAGGCCCGGCGCGATGAACAGCCACACCTGCAGCATCACGTACGGCGAGGCGAGGAGCAGCCCCGCGACGGCGGCGATCTTGATGTAGAGGAAGAAGCCCTCACCCGGCTCGGTGTAGATGAGTTTCCCGCCCGGCACGTCGGCGACGAGGCGGGCATACACGAACGCGACGATGCGATCGATGAAGCCGAAGGCCGCGAGGAATCCGACCAGGAGGGCGACGACGGCGTGAGTGATGCGGCGGCGGAGTTCGTCCAGGTGTTCGAGGAACGTCATCCGCCCGTCGAGCGGCTCCTCCTCGTCACCGAACGGCGACGGCGCGTCACCGCCTTCCGGGGCGTAGGGCTGAGGCGACTCCTCGTCCCGCCGCGCGGGGCTGTTGGGGAACGGCACCAGCGCCATGGCGTCGGGTTATCGGGAGACGGTCTGGCTCGGGGCCGCGTTGTCGGGAGCCACGGCGGCGGGATCGGCTTCGGCCTTGCGGGCGGCCGCGGCTGATTCCTTCTGCTCCTCGAGCTTGATCTCCTGCTCGAGGGTGTTCTGCAGGTCGTTCGACGCCTTCTTGAACTCGTTGAGGCTGCGGCCGAGCGACTTGCCGAGCTCGGGGAGCTTCCTGGGGCCGAAGATGATGAGCGCGATCACCAGGATGATGACCAGCTCGGGCATGCCAATGGAACCAAACATGGTACTGCTCCAGTTGCGAGTCGAAGCGGCCGGCGGACCGGCCCTGACGTCCAAAGTGCAGTATACCGCACCCGCTCCGTGGAAAGCCTTGCCGGGTCGGGGGTTATTGGTTAGCATCGCCCTATGCGCACGAAGTCGGTTCTGGCGGCCATCCTGGCCGTGGCCGGGTCAGCGGTCGTCGGTGGCATGTTCGGGACCAGCGCCCTGGCGACCCAGGACCGTGTGCCCGAGCACTACCGCGTGTTCACGGCGGCCCTGGCGGCCATCCAGTCGCAATACGCCGAGGAGGTCGAGTCCGATCGGCTCGTCTACGGCGCCATCAACGGGATGCTGCAGACGCTGGACCCGCACTCGAGCTTCATGGACCCGCGCAGCTACGCGCAGATGCGCGAGCGGCAGGAGGGGCGCTACTACGGTCTGGGCATCACCATCCAGGCGCCCAACGGCGATATCACGGCCGTGCGCGTCTTCGAGGGCTCGCCCGCGCACGACAAGGGCATCCGGCGCGGCGACGTCATCGCGGAGATCGAGGGACAGAGCACCAAGGGCTGGACCACCGAGGACGCCGTCGCCAAGCTGCGGGGGCCAAAGGGCACCTTCGTCAACATCGGGATCCGGCGGAAGGGTCTCGAGGCGCTGATCCCGATGGCCGTGATGCGCGATCAGGTGAGCATTCCCAGCCTGTCGGCGGTCTTCATGATCGACGATCAGACCGGCTACGTGGGCATCACCGACTTCGCCGAGCACACCGACGAGGACCTCGGCGAGGCCCTCGAGACGCTCACGAAGAAGGGGATGAAGCGCCTGGTGCTGGACCTGCGGAGCAACCCCGGCGGCCAGCTCGATCAGGCCATCCGCATCACGAACCGCTTCGTGCCGAAGGGCTCCATGGTCGTCTACACGCGGGGCCGCGTGCCGAACTCGGACCAGGACTACCGCGCCACCGACACGCCCGAGTACACCGATCTCCCGATGATTACGCTCGTGAACCGCAGCAGCGCCAGCGCCTCGGAGATCGTATCGGGCGCGCTGCAGGACTACGATCGTTCGCTCATCATCGGCGAGACGACGTTCGGCAAGGCGCTCGTGCAGTCGGTGTACCGCGTCAGCGGCGGCGCCGGCCTCGCGCTGACCACGGCGCGCTACTACACGCCGAGCGGGCGCCTCATCCAGCGGCCGTGGGACGGCACATTCGACGAGTACCTCACCTACACGATGAAGGATCAGAGCGCGCGCACGCACTCGCCGGATCAGCTGAAGTACACGACGGGCGGCCGCAAAGTCTACTCGGGCGGCGGCATCGAACCGGACGAGCGCTTCGATGGCCCGCTCGAGGGATTCAACCCCACGCGCTTCGGACGGTCGCTGTTCAACCGGGGCCTGTTCGCCTCGTTCGCTGAGCAGTTCTACTTCGAGGGCGACACCCGTCCGGGTGCAAAGGCCGCGGGCTTCAAGTATGTGACGCGGGACTTCGATGTCACACCCGCGATGATGGACGACTTCAAGGCGTTCGCCGCCGGGCGGAACGTCAAGATCGACGAGGAGGCGTGGGCGAAGGACGTCGAGTTCATCCGCGCGATGATCCGCTTCGAGATCGATCAGGCCATCTTCGACATCGCCACCGCCCGGCGCCGGTTGATCGCCGCCGACCCCCAGGCGCGCTTCGCGCTCTCGCGCTTCCCCGAGGCCGAGAAGCTCGTGGAACTCTCCCGGAACCGCTCCAGCCGTATAGGGCAGTAGACCCCAAAATATTGGGGTCTACCTTCCGCCTTGCTACAAGGGGAAGGGCTTGCTAGACTGGCCGGCGGTTTCCCTCTCAGCCGACCTGTCATGCGCCTCGAACGTCTCGAAATCTCCGGTTTCAAGTCCTTTTCCGACCGATCCGAGCTCTCCTTCGACGAGGGCGTGACGGCCATCGTCGGCCCCAACGGCTGCGGCAAGAGCAACGTGGCCGACGCCCTCACCTGGGTGCTGGGCGAGCAGAGCGCGAAGAGCCTGCGCGGCGAGAAGATGGAGGACGTCATCTTCAGCGGGTCGGACGCGCGCAAGCCGACCGGGGCTGCCGAAGTCCGGCTCAAGCTGAGCGGCGTCATCGTGCCGCCCTCGCTCGACAAGGAAGTGGGCCACCAGCCCGGCAACGGGCACGGGTACTACCCGCCGGTCGAGGGGAACGGCCACGCGGCGCTGTCCGAGCTGATCGTGCCGCCGACGCGCGAGGTGGAGGTGACGCGGAGGTTGTTCCGATCGGGCGAGAGTGAATACCTCATCGATGGCCACCAGGTCAGGCTGAAGGACATCCATGAGCTGCTGATGGACACCGGCCTGGGCGCCAAGGCCTACGCCATCATCGAGCAGGGCAAGATCGGAATGATCCTCAGCTCGCGGCCCACCGATCGGCGCCAGCTGATCGAGGAAGCGGCGGGCATCACGAAGTACAAGGCCCGGCGGCGCGCGGCGGAACTGAAGCTCGAGGCGGCGCAGCAGAACCTCACCCGCCTCGACGACATCGTGTACGAGGTCGAGAAGCAGAAGGGGGCCCTCAAGCGCCAGGCCGCGAAGGCCCGGCGATACACGCGGCTGCGCGACGAGATGCGGCGATGGGAGAAGGTGCTCTTCGCGCGCCGCTACCGATCGCTCGCCGAGGCCATCGACACGGCACGGGCCCGGCTGGCCGACGCCCGGAGCACCGAAACGGCGGCAGCCGCGCGCCTGGCGGAAGTCGAAACCGCTCTTGCGACGCTGCGCCTCGCCCAGGCCGAAGCCGACGCGTCGGCGACGAAGGTGCGCGACGTGGCGCACCAACGCGAGCTGGAGATCAACCGTCGCCAGCAGCAGATCGCCCTGGACAGGCAGCAGGCCGGCATGCTCGAGACCCGCGCCGCTGAGCTGGACCAGGAACGGCTCCTCCTCGAGGCCCGCCGCGAGCCCGAGCGCCTGGCGCTGGAGGGCCGTCGGCAGGCGGCGGCGGAGGCGCAGGAGCGCCGCGACACCGCCGCGGGGGTGGCGCGATCCGCGGCGGAGGACTACGCCCGGGCTCAGCAGGCGATCGAGGCCGTGGAACAGGACGTCGAGAGCGCGCGGGCCGGCGTCTATGCGGTGGTCAACACGCTCACGGCGCTCAACGCCGCGATTCAGTCGGCGGGGGCGCAGCGCGAGCGCGCGGTCGAGGCCGAACGTCGCTTCGACGTCGAGGCCGGCGAACTGCACGCCGAGATAGAGAGGGTGCAGGCCGAGCGCCAGGCCACCGGCGAGCAGCTGCGGCGGGCTCAGGAAGGCCTCGAGGCGGCCCGCGTGGCCCGTGCCGCGCGCGAGTCGGAGCTGGCCAGCGCGCGCATCGAGCACGAGTGGCGTGCCCGTGACGTGCGCTCGCGCGAACAGGAACTGGCGGGCGCGGCGGCGCGGCTGCGGTCCCTCGAGGAGCTCGACGCGCACCGGGCGGGCTTTGCCGATGCGGCACGCATGGTGCTGGTCAACGCGAACGGCCGCGTAGGACAGATGGGGGCCCTCGCCGACTTCCTCGAGGTCGAGCCTCGCTACGAGCGTGCCGTCGAGGCCTGCCTTGGCGATCTCCTGCAGCACGTCCTCGTGGAACGCCTCGAGCACGTGTCCGCGGGCCTCCGACTGATCCGGCAGGAAGACGCCGGCCGGTGTGGATTCATCGTGGGAAGGCCGGGCACGGAGGTTCAAGGCGCGGAGGTTCAAAGCACGGAAGTTCAAAGCACGGAAGTTCAAAGCACGGGAGTTCAAAGCACGGACGTTCAAGGCACGGAAGTGCCTGCGGGGACCGTGCGGCTGCAGAGCGTGGTGCGCGTGGACGGTCCATTCGCGCCGGCGCTCCGGGCGGCGATGGGCGATGCCCTCATTGCCGACTCCTTCGAGACGGCCTCGCGCGTGGCGCAGGACGTCCCGGTGCCGGTGGCTACCGTCGAAGGCGACGTGTTTCGCGGCCGCTACATCGTCACGGGGGGTGACAAGGCCGAGGCACGGGGCATCCTCGGCACCAAGCGCGAGATCAAGGAACTGCGCGAGCGCGTCGGGGCCGAGCGTGCGGCGCTGGCCGCCCTGGCAGACGAAACCGCGCAGTTCGAGCAGACCATCGCGCACGCCACCGCGGCCATCCAGGCGCTCGGGGCCGAAATCCATCGCCAGGAAAAGGCCATTGTCTCGGTCGAGGCACAGGCTGCGCGCGCAGCGCAGGACGAGTTCCGGCTGCAGCAGCGCGCCGACCTGGTGGCCACCGAGATTCGCCGCGTGCGAGAGGAGATTGCCGGGCTCGACCAGCGGCAGGCAGAGGCTCACGAGTCGATCGCGCGGCTCGGTGAAGACAAGAGCGTGGCGGAAGAGGCGTTCGCCGGCGCGCAGCAGAAGCTCGCCGAGGCGCGGGAGACTGCGGAAACAGCCAGTCGGGCAGCCGCCGAGGCCCGGGCCGATCATGCCGCGCTCGTCGAGCGTTGCGCCGCCGCGGCCGGCGAGGTGACCCGCATGGAGGCCGCGGCCGTCGAGCTCGAGAACCGGGTGACGGCCTGCGTGCGTGACATCGGGTTGATGCGGGAGCAGCGCGAGCGCCTGCTGGCCGGGGTCGTCGAGCACGAGCAGCGCATGGACGAGGACGTCCGCGCCCTCGACGGCCTGCGCGACGAGATGCGCCAGGCCGACGATCGTGCGGCGGAGTTGCGCGCGGGGGTCGAGACCCAGGAGGGTGTCATCCGCGACGCCCGCCGGGCCCTCGAGGCCGTCCGGGCGCTGGCTTCCGAGCTGGAGGTCAACCGGGCGACCGCGGAGTCGGACCTGGGCCACCTGGCGCAGCAGGCCATCGACGCCGTCGGCGCCTCGCTGGACACCGTGCGTGAGGAAGTGGAGCGCATGGAAGCCGACGGCGTGGTCGAGCCGGACGTGCGCGCCATCCGCGCGGCGGAAGCCGTGGAGCCCGACGAAGAGGAAGCCCCGGCCGAGGAGACGGCCGAGACGCCGGCGCCGGAGCGCATGACGGCGGAGGAGGCGATCGCCGAGCTCCGGAGCAAGATCGACAAGATTGGCCCCGTGAACATGATGGCCATCGAGCAGCACCGCGAGCTCGAGGACCGCCACGTCTTCCTGACCACCCAGCGCCAGGACCTCATCGACTCGATCGCGCAGACCAACGAGGCCATCAAGCGCATCGACGAGACCACGCACGCCCGCTTCCGCGACGCGTTCACCGCCATCAACGCGAACTTCCAGCAGACCTTCTCCACGCTGTTCGGAGGCGGCCGCGCCGGCATCAGCCTCCTCGACGAGAGCGACCCGCTCGAGAGCGGCATCGACATCGTCGCGTCGCCGCCGGGCAAGCGCCTGCAGAGCGTGATGCTGCTGTCGGGTGGCGAGAAGGCGCTCACCGCCATCGCGCTGATGTTCGCGATCTTCCGCTACAAGCCCAGCCC
>JADZCN010000050.1 GCA_020851565.1 Acidobacteriota bacterium
CGTCGTTCTTCTTCCGCGAGGAAGCCCAGATGGTGAGCGAGGAGGGCCTCAACGCCTACGGCGCGCTCACCTGGGGGCAGTTCTTCATCTACCAGGGCTTCAACGACCGCGCCGGCTGGATGCACACGTCAAGCGGCGTGGACAACATCGACGAGTTCCTCGAGACCGTCGTGAAGAAGGACAACGGCGTCTTCTACCGCTACGGCAACGAGGAACGGCCGATGACGATGAAGAAGGTGACGGTGCCGTACAAGACGGCCACGGGGATGGCGCAGCGGGAGTTCACCGTCTACCGCACGCACCACGGCCCCGTCGTCCGCCAGGTGGACGGGAAGTGGGTAGCCGTCAAGTTGATGGAAGAGCCGATGAAGGCGCTCATCCAGTCGTACACGCGGACCAAGGCGCGGAGCCTGAAGGAGTACCGCGAGGTGATGGACCTGCACACCAACTCGTCCAACAACACGGTGTACGCCGACGCGGACGGCACCATCGCGTACTTCCACTCGAACTTCGTCCCGAAGCGGGATCCAAAGCTGGACTGGTCGAGGCCGGTGGACGGCAGCAATCCGGCCACAGACTGGCAGGGCATCCACACCTTCGACGAGAGCCCGAACGTGATCAACCCGGCGGGCGGCTGGATCCAGAACACCAACAACTGGCCGTACTCCGCCGCGGGGGCCGACAGCCCGAAGGAGCGGGACTTCGCGCCCTACTTCGACAGGGTGGGCGAGAACCCGCGCGGCGTGCACGCCGTGCGCGTGTTCCAGGGGAAGAAGGGCTTCACGCTCGACACGCTCCGCGACGCGGCGTTCGACAGCCTGCAGCCGGAGTTCGAGAACCTCATCCCCGGCCTGGTGCGGGCGTACGATCAGCTGCCGGCCTCCAGCCCGATGAAGGCGTCGCTCAAGGCGCAGGTGGACCTGCTCCGCAAGTGGGACTACCGCTGGGGCGTGGATTCGGTGGCCAACACCGTGGCCACGTTCTGGGGAGACGAGCTGTGGCGGCGCTCGCAGCCGGAGGCGCAGAAGTCCGGCGTGTCGGTCTACGAGTTCATGCGCCGCCGGGCCACGCCCGCCGCGAAGCTCGAAGCGCTCGTGGCGGCGACGGAGAAGCTGACGACCGACTTCGGCAAGTGGGAGACGCCGTGGGGCGAGGTGAACCGCTTCCAGCGGCTCACCGCCGACATCGTCCAGAAGTTCGACGACAGCGCCCCCAGCACACCGGTCGGGTTCACCTCCGCGCGCTACGGGTCGCTCGCCTCGTTCGGCGCGCGCGCCTATCCCGGCACGAAGAAGTGGTACGGCACCAGCGGCAACAGCTTCGTGGCCGCCGTGGAGTTCGGCGATCGCGTGCGCGCGAAGGCCGTCACCGCCGGCGGGCTGAACTCGGTCCCGGGCTCGAAGCACTTCAACGATCAGGCCGAGCGCTATGCCACGGGCAACCTGCGCGACGTGTACTTCTATCGCGAGGACCTGAAGGGGCACACGGAGAGGGAGTACAAGCCGGGGAGCGAGAAGTAGGTGGGACTTGGGACTTGGGGCTTGGGACTTGGGGCTTGGGTCGTGGGACTTGGGACCTGAAGGTTGAGAGGGCGCAGGTGAATCGCGTGGAGCACGTGGGCGCGGGGGCTTGATCGGGTGAGGAACCTGCTCACCATCCTTGCGCCCGTGGTCATGGGCGTGGGACTGGCGCTCGCGGCGGCGCGGCGCAGGCTGGTCCGGCGCTTCCTGTCGGTGGACGCGACGACGCCCGAGCGCGCCATCGCGGTGCCGGCGTCCGACCTGCTGGCCCGCTACTGGATGGGTCGGTTTCGGACCGCCGGAGTGGTGCACGCCGCGCCGTCGGGCGGGCTGTGGCTGGACCCGCAGGCGTGGTCCGCGTTCCGCTCTGCCCGGCGGACGCGCGCGCTGGCCGTGGTGGCCGTCGCCCTGGCGGCGCTGCTGCTCGTCCTGTGGCGCGTCCGCTGAGCCTCGTCAGCCGAGTGGAGTACGATGGACACGGGCGCCGGGCATATCGGCTCCCGCGTCCACATGGCCCTGACCGCCACCATCTACAAACTGGACATCGAGCTCGCCGACATCGATCGCGGTGTGTACGAGTCGTTCACGCTGCCCGTGGCGCGCCAGCCGTCCGAGACGGCGGAGTACATGCTGACGCGCGTGCTGGCCTACTGCCTCGAGTACGCCGAGGGCATCGCGCTCACCGAGGGCATAGCCGCCGGGGACGAGCCGGCCGTGGTGGTGCGCGACCTCACCGGCCGCGTCACGACGTGGATCGATGTCGGCATGCCCGACGCCGCGCGCATTCACAGGGCCAGTAAGCTCGCCCGTCGCGTCGCCGTCTATACGCACCGCGACCCAGCGCAGCTGCTGGCGCAGTGGTCGGGCGGGCGCATCCACAACGTCGGCGATATCCCCGTGTACGCGTTCGACCGTGCGCTGGTGGAGGAGGTGGCCGCGCGTCTCGAGCGCCGCTCATCGCTCTCGCTGTCCGTGACCGAGCGCGAGCTCTACCTCGAGCTGGACGGCCAGACCTTCTCGACCACCATCACCGAACATCGGGCCGAGGGAGCGCGCGCGTGAGGCGTCCGTCGCACGCGAGGGCACGGTCGTGCTGATTCCCATCCTCCTGGTCATCGTCGGGCTCGCCCTGCTGGCGGGCGGAGGCGAGCTGCTGCTGCGCGGCGCGGTCGGCCTGGCCTCGCGCATGCGGCTCACGCCGGCCATCATCGGCCTCACCGTGGTGGCGGCCGGAACCTCGGTTCCGGAGCTGGCGGTCAGCCTCATCGCATCTGTCGAGGGCCAGACCGACATCGCCGTCGGCAACGTCGTCGGGTCGAACATCTTCAATGTCGTGTTCATCCTCGGCCTGTGCGCGCTCATCAAGCCGCTCACCATCGGCGGCAACACCATCCGCCTCGAGTACCCCGTGATGGCGCTGGTCACGCTGATGTGCCTCGCCCTCATCAACGACGGCAGCGTCAACCGGCTGGATGCTGTGCTGCTGCTGACCGTGTACGTCTGCTTCACCGCCTACATGGTGGCGCTGGTGCGCGACCAGATGAGCGCCACCGAGGTGCAGGAGTTCGGCGCGGAGGTGAAGGACCTGGGCGGGGACGCGCCGACGGTGAAGAGCCTGCCCGTGCTGCTGGCGTTCGTGCTCGGAGGCATCGCCGTGCTGGGCGCGGGCGCGCAGGCGACCGTGACTGGAGCCGTGGACCTGGCACGCCTCTTCGGGCTCTCCGAGCGCGTCATCGGCCTCACCATCGTCGCCGCCGGGACGAGCCTCCCCGAAGTCGTCACGTCGCTCGTGTCCTCGTTCCGCGGGCGGGACGATGTGGCTATTGGCAACGTGATCGGGTCGAACCTCTTCAACATCCTGGGCATCCTGGGCCTGAGCGCGCTCATCAGCCCGCTGGCCGTGAACCCGCTCATCGTCGCGCGCGACTCGTGGTGGATGCTGGGGACGACGCTGCTGCTGTTCCCGCTGATGTACACGGGCTTCCGCGTGATGCGGTGGGAGGGCGGCGTGCTGCTCGCGACCTACGGCGTGTACCTTGCGCTGCTTCTGGTATAGCAGCGAAGGTCACCTGGACCGGGCGTCCGGGCCAGCGGGTGTCCCCACCGGCCCGGGAGAGTGTGGCTAGGCCCAGCCGGCCTGCTTCAGCGCGAACCCGTCGTTCCAGATCTTCGTCATGTGCCGGATCCTGTCGCCGTCGAACTCCATCACGTAGGCGTAATCGGATTCCACGCTCTTCCCTGTGGGCGGCACCGGCCCGCCGTCCCCGGTGTGCGTGCCGCGGAAGACGCCGTAGGCGACGACGTTGTTGCGCGCGTCGTCCACGGCAAAGGCACGCAGCTCGTAGCTGCCATTCGGAACCGGTGTGAAGAGGTGCTTCATCCACTCGGTGTAGGCCTCGAGCGTGTTGACGCCAGCCAGGGCATCGGCCTGCGCGGAGAACGTGGCGTCGGGATGGCAATACGCGCTGCACGTGCTCCAGCCCTTGCCGGTTTCACAGGCGTCGAAGAACTGCTCGGCGGTGTGTCTGATCGAAGCCATCGGTCTGCTCTCCTGGGGGAATGAAGTGCGAGGGACGGCTGAGGGTATGCGCTGGCCGCTCCGCAGTCAACCACGATTGCGAGCACCGGCGCGCGGGCTCGCTGAACCTGTCACGCTGGATCGGCCAGTTCGGCGAACACCGTCCCCTCCGGCACGTCGGTCGGGCTCTCGAAGTCCAGTCTGTAGCCATCGGGATCGGTGAACGACGTGACCCACAGATGGTTGCCGACGAACGGCCTCGAGGGAGACAGTCCCCGCATGAGGGCGTCACGGTAGACGGCGAGGGCGTCCGCACACATCAGGCAGACGGTGACGCCCTGTCCGAGCCGCCCCTCGGGCGCGCCTCCCGGCTTGCCGTCCTTCCAGTACTCCTGGAGCATGAGCGCGGCGTCACCGAGCTCGAGCCAGCACCAGCGGACGCGCCCCTCGGGGGACCAGTCCTTCGTCACCGTGAACCCGAGGCCGTCCACGTAGAAGCGCAGCGACGCCTCGATGTCGCGGACGCCGAGGAAGGGGACCGCCTGCCGGACGTTCGGAGTCGCGGCCGGCGTCTTCTGCGCTATCTGAGTCATCTGCGCCATCTGCGTCCCGAGGAGCGAGAGGTACGCGCGCCACGGCCCGACGGCGTCCGTGTACTGCCGCGCCATCACGCGCGCGACCTGCACGATGTGGCTGAGATCGTGCGCCACCCATGAGGAGAGGTGCTGGCCGAGCGTCACCGCACCGAGGTCCGGATGCCGACCGGGGCGCGCGAGGTCGGCGTCGGTCAGCTTCAGCGCCGCCAGGCGGTCCAGGTTCTCCGCGCGCAGTCGCGCGAAGGTGTCGAGCAGCTCGCCGAGGGAGAGCCCCTCCGAGGCCGTGAACATCGCCTCGCGGTCGAAGGGTGGGAACGGGGCGGCATCGCCGTGTGCGAGGATGTGCTCGACGCGCGGTATCCAGTCCGTGCGCTCGCCGTGGATCAGGTGTCCGACGACGGCGAACGGGCTCCAGGTGTTGGGGCCCTCCGTTGCATCGATCCAGCGGGAGGGCAGCCCGCCCAGCAGCTCGCGGAGGACGGCCGGCGTGCGTTGGAGGACCGGAAGCGCCTCGTCGAATCGATAGTCCACGTTCCCTCCCTGAGGACCCCCGCGGGGCCGGGCCGCATCAGCCGCTGGCGTCCATCACCAACTTGAGCTGCAGTCGCTCATCGTCTCCAGGCGCGAGCCCGTACCGGCGATACAGCGCGTTGGCGGCGTGGTTGTCGGGAGCCACCTCGACGTGAATGGAACGACAGCCGCGGCGTCTGCACTCGGCCACCAGCGCATCCAGCCCGGCGCTTGCGGCCCTGATCCTTCGATGCTCGGTCCGGACGAAAATGTCGTCGATGTAGCCGCTCAGCCCGCCGAATTCCATGGCGAACCGGACCGAGAGGACGGCGTGCCCGACAGGCTGCCCGTCGCGCTCGATGATCCACGCCGCGCCGCGTGACGGGTCCGCCAGCAACGCGCGGAAGGCATCTGTTGCCCACGCGCCATCCAGCGGGAACGAGGACTCCGCGTAGAACTCGCGCATGAGATCCACGAGCGCGGGGATGTCATCAGGCGTCGCAGGGCGCGCCACGATGCCTGGTCTCGTTCCCGCGGTCATGGCCATCCGCCGATTCTGCCATACCCGCGCTCGAGGCGGGCGTCGCTACTGCCCCGGCACCATCACGTGGGCGGTGGACGTCCCCGCGTTCATGATCCACGCGCCGCCCAGCTTCGGGTTCTCGGGCAGGCCCGTCGATTGCGTGGTGGCGCCCGGCACCGCGATCATCGTGTGGTGTGGCCGGGCCTGATCCTGGCTCGGGCCCGCGACGCTGTACCACATCGAGCCGTACTCGGGCTTCACGCGCGTGCCGTTCTTCTCGGCCTCGGCAAGCATCGCCTCGGACTTGTCCCGGTCGCCCAGGGCTTGCGCCTTCAGGTTCTGGGCCACGCGATCGAGGTTCGCGATGCTCGTGCACTGGACCGAGAACGGCGCCTGCAGGGGAAAGCCGGAGCGGTCGTAGCAGACCAGCCGGTTCGTGCCCTTCCTGAGCGTGTCGTAGGTGAAGTCCGGCTTCCACTTGATGACGGTCGCCTGGGCCTTCTGGCTGCCCGGGGCGGCGATGAGGGCCTTGTCCACGTCGGCCTGCGACGCGCCCGGCTCGAGCGGCGGCGGCGGGGGAGGAGCGGGGCGGCCGCCCTGCTGGGCAAACGACACCACCGAAACGGCCAGGATTCCGATCACCAACAGGGCAGCAGACTTCATTGGGGACCTCCGTGCGTGCATGTCACCGGCAGAGCCGGACCGGCCGTCCTGGCCGAGAGCCTATTCTACGCACGCGGCGTTCGCCGGTGCCGCACCGCGGACGAGCTGGCAGGTGAGGTGAGCGGAGCAGGGTTGAGCGAGGGGCTCGTTGCCCCGGCGTCATAAGCCGTCGTGGTTCACGTGGCAGCGACGGCCTCGATCTCGAGCTTCCAGCGGGGATCGAGCAGTTGGCAACAGATCACCGTAGACGAAGGCGTGTGATTCGCCATGTACTTCGCGCGCATCCTGACGTTTGCATCGTCGAAGGCGGGGTCGGCCAGGTAGGTGCGCAACGAGACGATGTTCGTCAGCTGCATGCCTGCGGAGGCGAGGATGGCTTGGATGTGTCCCCAGATCAGGTCTGCCTGTTCTTCGAACGAGTCGGGCATGGTCTTGCCGTCGACCATGTATCCGTTCAGGCCGCTGATGAACAGGAGCCTGGATTCACCCCTGACTTCCATGCCGTGGCAGTAGGCTCGGTAGGGAGGAAAGACGTCGCTGGGGTTGTGGGCGAGGATTGGCATGCGAAGGCTCCTGAGCCACTCAGTACGGCCGTCAGATCCCATCGGTCGTGACCGAGGGCACCCTGTCCTGGATTTCCCGGATGAACCCGATCCGATCTGACGGCGACACCAGGAGCCAGAGTCCCTTATCCGTCCGAATCTCGATTCGGTCGAGCGACAGCGCCGGGGCGGCCATGGCCTCACGAGTGCCCCGCAGCTCACGAATGCGATGGAGGGGAATCTGAGAGCGGATGGGCCCGCGCCGCACGATGATCGTGTCTTCGGTGATTGTGTACGACACCACGCACATTGAGGCAAGGGCGAGAGACAGGCCGATCAGCACCAGGCTGGTGCTGATCCCGGCCGGCCCGCCAGCAGCCGGCTGATCCCGATGATCGCGGGAATGGACACGCCGATGGCTACAGGCACGATAAGCCATGCATCGATCTTGGACCGGAATCGCAAGGTGCGCTGATTCTCGGCGATCAGGGAGCCGAAGCGCCAGTTCGTCGTCCGGCCCAGCCGCCTGCAATCATGCGCACCACTCGAACGCAGTAGGCCCATGACCACTCGTCTCGCCTCCCCGCGGGCTCCCTGGCGTGCTCGGGTGGCGGGCGTTCGGGTTCATCCAGTCCGAGGTGGAACCCGACCGGATGCGTCCCTGAGCGTGAGCTTCCGCGGCTCCAGGGTCGTGCGGCCGCGCGTCGTTGAGCGCACGCCGACTCAGTCGGGTGACCGCGCGAATCCCCTCAGGTCCCTGATGATGTCCGCTTCGTTGGACAGGAACATGAAGAGACTGGCGCCTGGCAGCTCCACAATCCGCGCCGCCGGAACCGCAGCAAGGAGGTCCCTTTGCCATCTCGTATACATGGCACGTGTGGCGGCGTGTTCCTGTCGAAGCGCGGCGAGCTCGTCCTCGGTCCGGATATCGTACTGCTTCACAACGTCCTCGAACGGCAGTTGCGCTTGATAGATTGCCAGAACGGGCACTCGAATGCCCGTATAGTCCGGCTTGATCCTCGCGTCCATCGTGATCGCCCGTCGAACGTCTGGAGTGAACGGGGGCGCTCGTCGTTCAGCCTCGGGAAGGGTGACTCTCGGACCGTTGCGCAACGGGCGGGGCAGCCTTGTGAGATCGGGCATGGGTGGGTCATACGCAGGGGTGGTCGGGTCGCTGGCTCCATCCAGATAGACGAGCCCGCTGAGGCGACCTGAGTGCCTCGACGCAAACAGCGTCAGCACCTGACCGGCGCATGAGGTGCCGAGTAGAATCGATCTCTCAACTCCCAGCGAATCGAGCACCTCGACCACATCATCCGCTGATCGCTGCACGGAATAGCCGCCAGCCGGTCTGTCGGATGCGCCAATGCCTCGTCGGGTAATTCCGTAGACACGGAACTCACTCGTCAGTTTCGGCGCGATCTCGTCGTACGCATGAGCGGTCAGATAACATCCGAGCAAGACGAGGGGCGGGCCCGAACCGCCCCAGTCCAGCACCTCCAATCGAACTGAAGAATCCACCGTGATCCACCGAAGCTGGTGCGGTGACGGATCACGCCATGACGCGGTGGGCTGAGTGGCCTCCACATCGTGGGAGAACAGTGTCGCCAGGATGCCGAGGGCTACGACGACTTGTGCTCCGCTCTTCATGACGTGCGCTGATTCTCGACGATCACAGGGCAGGAGCGCCAGTTTGCGTTGCGAGAACCCACGTCGCGACCTTCGGCTCGGTTGTCTGCCCGGGACCTGAGTCGGCTGCGATCACTGCACCGACTATCGAGGCAGGTCTGCAAGAAGGATCAGGTTGCTCGGCCCGGCTCGGCCGTCGCCCGGTGACGGTGCGACGCCTCTGCTCCTGGCGAGAGGAGCGGCACTGTCAACGAAGGCCTGCCCTCGTGAGTTGACATACACCACGCCCTGATCGGTGTCGCGGGTCGAGGTCGAGCGGGCGCGACCGGGCCGCGGGTCGCCGGGACACGCCCCGTGATCCGGTAGACCGTTGGAGGCTGGCCGACCCAGTGTTCAGACAACCGAGCCGGAGGCCGCCACTCGGCCTGTTTGAGCGCGGGCGCCAGTGGGCGCGAGTTGCCCAAGTGCTTGTACCCCGCCGGAGGCGAGGTTGACCGGCCTGCCGACCGGTCTGCCGGAGCACGGGGCGTGTCCCGGCGGCGGGCACCGGCCTGCCGACCGGTCTGCCGGAGCACAGGGCGTGTCCCGGCGACCCACTCGGGCCGACCGACCGGTCGGCCGGCCGACGTGGGACGCCGCACCTGGCGGAGTGTGGTCGTCGGCTCCTACTGCCGCCCCGCCCCCGTGCCACCCCTCGCCGGCACCACCGTCACCGTGACGCTCGACGGATACTGCGTCGAGTGGTGCACCACGTTCCGCGCGACGACGGGCTGGCTCTCGTCGTAGTTGTTCCCGCCGGTGTTGAGGTTCCGGTCGAAGCGCGGGAAGTTGCTGCTCGATACCTCGATGCGCAGCCGGTGCCCGGGCGCGAAGTAGTTGCTCGTGTTCAGCGGCTGCAGCGTCACTTTGTAGATCTTCCCCTTCTCCATGAACATCGGCGGCTTGTCGTAGCCGTCCCGGTAGCGCATCCGCTGGATGGACTCGTCCAGGTTGTACGCGCGGCCGTCGGGGTAGACGTCCAGCACCTTCACCGTGAAGTCGGTATCCTTTGCGTCGGAGGAGACATACAGCGTGGGCGTGATGGGCCCGGTCAGCTCCGTGCCCTCCTTGAACGGCTCGGACGTGTACACCAGCACGTCGGACCGCGCCTCCATCCGCCGCTGGTCGAACGAGCCGGCCTCGATGGCGTTGCCCGTGCAGCAAACGTTGCCGCCGTACGACACGACCGGGTTCAGCGGGTCGTACGTGAACGTGTCTGGCACGTCGTTCGCCGGCGCCGCCGCCGACAGCACGCCGTCGCCGTAGAGCGAGTTCGCGCGGCCGCCGCTCGACAGGTAGAGCGTCATCGGCTTGGCGCCCTCCGGCGGCCACGTCTCGGACGACTGCCACCGGTTGCTGCCCATCGTGAAGTAGGTGACCTTCGGCAGCGAGTCGATGCGCGTGAGGCTCTCGCCCTTCAGGAACCTGTCGAAGAAGCCGTTGAGGATTTCGGTGTAGTCGAGCCGCGCGTCGCCCATGCTGCGCTCGCCGACGATGGTGTCGGCCGTCGCCCGCAGGAAGGAACAGTGCGCCACCGGCGCGATGATGGCCCACTGCTGATTGGCCACGTCAGGCTTCGCCGTCTTCCGCACGTGGTTGAACATCTCGAGGTTCGGGCCCACCGAGACGTCGTACCACGACATGAACCACAGGCCCGGCAGGTTGAGCGGCATGTTGTCGTGCCAGAGCCCGCCCTTGTACCAGGCCGGGTCGTTCGGACCCCGCCGCACCATCGCGCCGCCCGTGGGCACACCCATCTTGTCCGCGAAGATGCCGCGTGGTCCCTCGGCCTCCTTCAGGATGTCCTGCACCGGCAGCGTCCAGAGCGCCTTGCTCCAGTCCACCGGCGGCATCTGCGGGGCGAGATCGAACAGGCGCGACGCGGCGACCAGATCCTCGCGGCCGGTCTCCATCGGGAACTGCGGACGCACCTGGTTCTGCTCGCCGTAGAGCCACGCGATGAACAGCATCTGGATGGCGCCGCCCCGATACCAGTTGCCCTGCTCGTAGTAGGGGCCGACGCGCCCGACGCCGGCGCCGAAGCCCTGCACGTTCATCGCGGCAAAGCCCGGATGCCCCAGCGAGGCCACGGCCGGCTGCCACTCCGCCGTGGACGAGCAGCCCGTCGTCCCCACCTTGCCGTTGGACCAGGATTGGCGCGTCATCCAGTCCACGGCGTCGTAACCGTCGGTGATGGGCGCCCCGAGGATGTCGTAGTTGCCCTCGGAGAAGAAGTGCCCGCGCTCGTTCTGCACGACGTAGGCGTAGCCGCGCTTCACCCATGCGAGAGGCGTGGACATGTCGGCCGGCACGCGGTTGCGCACGTCCCAGTAGTTGAAGTTGTAGGGCGTCTTCGAGAAGACGATGGGCACCGGGCCCTTCGCGCCCTTCGGGCGGTAGATGTCGGTGGCCAGGCGGATGCCGTCGCGCATGGGCATCATCACCTTGCGCTCGACGACGGCGATGGACTGCAGCTCGGCCTCGAGGTCCTTGCGCCGCTGGACCTCGGCGGGGGAGAGGGTCCCGAACTGCTGCGCGGGCAGCGTCGTCGTCACGAGGACGACGGCAACGGCAAGCGCGAACGTGAACCGGCTGAGAAGCCGGCGGTGGAGTGGCGTCATGTGGGCCGCCCTCCCTTGCGTGCGGCACGATGATTATCACGCGAAGGCGCGAGGCGGGCCAACCGGATATGATCCGGCCGTCATGAGAGCCCTCATCGTCCTTGCCGCACTCGCCGCCGGCGCCCTGGTGCACGCCCAGGCCCCGCCAGCGTCCCAGAAGCCAGCGAACGGCCCACTGCAGGCCGACCTGAAAGCCCAGCTCGTTCGGTCTCTCGACGAGATTGCCACCGCGGCGGACGGCGTCGTGGGCTACATCGTCACTGACCTCACCACCAACGAGCGCGTGGCGGCCCGCCTCGAGCGCGAGCCGTTCCCGACGGCGTCGGCCATCAAGCTCTCCATCCTCTATGAGCTGCTGAAGCAGGCCGAGGCCGGGACGCTGCCGCTGGATGCGCCCAAGCCCGTGGACCGGGCGCAGCTGGTGGGCGGGAGCGGCGTCCTGCAGCACCTGACAACGCCATCGCTCTCCCTCCGCGATCACGCGACGCTGATGATTATGGTGAGCGACAACTCGTCCACGAACGTCGTCATCCAGGCGGTGGGGATGGACAAGGTGAACGCGCGGATGGCCGCGCTGGGCCTCAGCGACATCCGCCTGCGGCGGCTGATGATGGACGCCGCTGCGGTGAAGCGCGGTGACGAGAACGTCGCCTCGCCGGCGTCGCTGGCGAGGATGGCCGAGTTGCTGTGGCGCGGCGAGGGCCTGAAGCCCGAGAGCCGCGAGACGGCGATGGGGATGCTGAAGCTCGTGTCCGGATCGATTCGCCGCGGCGTGCCATCAGGCGTGCCCGTCTACGCCAAGACCGGCAGCCTGGACGGCGTCATCAGCGAAGCAGGTGTGGTGGACGTCGAGGGGCGACCGTTCTCCATCGCGGTGATGACGACGTACCTGGCGACGCCGGACGAGGGGACGAGCGCGGTGCGCGACATGGCGGCGGCCGCGTGGGGCTACTTCGACCGCGTGGCGAAGGGCGGCGCGTACGGGCGGAAGTAGCGGATCACGGGAACACGAAGGTCACGAAGGGCACGAAGGGCCGCACGAAGAGCAGCTGGGAGATTCACAGAGTCGCGCTGCAGCGCGCTGGGCGGTGGCGCGGCCTCGCGTGGCGGCCCGGGCCTCCGGGAGCCGACGCTCGATTCATGGGTGCAGGGTGCAGGGGTGCACGGGTGCAGGGGTGCAAGGGTGCACGGGTGCAAGGGTGCAAGGGTGCAGGGTGCACGGGTGCCGAGGCGTTCGTTCTGTGGAGACCTGCCAGGGCGGCCGGCGGAGGCGGTGGGGCGTCAGGGAGGAGAGTGCCCGGCGCAAAGGCAGACGGCAGCACAAGCGCCTGCACCCTGCACCCTGCATCCCTGCACCCCTGCACCCCGCACCCCTGCACCCCTGCACCCTTGCACCCTTGCACCCTGAATCGAGTGTGACCCCTCAGCGCCAGGTGGTTTCAAACAGCCTCAGATAATTCCCCCCGAGGATCCCGCTCACGTCGTCCTCGCTGTACCCGCGCTGCAGCAGGCGGTTCGCCACGTCCACCACCTGCCGGTAGTCGTCGAAGCCCTCCACCATGCGCTTCTCGGAGCGGATGTCCGGTGTCACCACGCGGCCGTACTCCTCGGAGGGGTTCGGGTACTCCGCGTCACCCCACGCGTCGGCGCCGTACGGCGGGTACGACCCGATGGAGAGGTCCGTGCCGATACCGATGTGCCGCGCATTGCCCGCGAGTTGCGCGACGTGGTCGATCATCGCCAGGAACATGTCGAGCGTCGGCCGCGACGTGCCGCCCGGGGGCATCACGAGCGGGCCCCACGACACCGTGCCGATGATGCCGCCCTTCGCGATGCACGCCTTGATCTGCTCGTCGTCGATGTTGCGCGGGTTGTCGCAGCGGGCCTTCGGGTTCGAGTGGCTGAAGATGACCGGCGCGGCGCTGGCCTCGATGATGTCCAGCGTGGACTTCTTGCCCACGTGCGTGCAGTCCAGCACCAGGCCCAGGCGGTTGCACTCCTCGACGACGCGGTAACCGAAGCGGGAGAGGCCACCCTGGGTGCGATCCAGGATGCCGTCGCAGATGGCGTTCGTCCGGTTGTAAGCGGGGATCATCACCCGCAGGCCGAGGCGGTAGAACGCCTCGATGCGGTGAAGCTTGCGATCGATGAAGTCGCCGCCCTGCGCGAAGAGGACCAGTACCGCGCGGCCGTCGCCCTTGGCGGCCCGGATGTCGTCGGCCGTGAACGCGACCAGCAGGTTCGGGTGCCGCCGTGCGACCAGGTGCCAGAACATCAGCTGTTCGAGCGCGGTGTCGAGCGGGTCGTTCGGCTCGAAGGCCGTCACCCCGTACGCCGTCACGCCGTGCCGGTGCGCGTTCGCGAAGTCGGCATCGGGCCACATCTGCATGCAGGAGTCGATGAAGATCCAGGGGTGGTCCTGCTCCAGGATCGAGTGAAACCCTCCGTGCACGCGCGCTGCTGTCGTCATTCGTCCTCCTACTTCCACCGCATCAGAATCGTTTCCCGCTGGAACACCCGCACGCCTACCGCGAGCAGCGCCGCGCACACCACCACGAGCATCAGCGCCGTGACGAGCAGGGCGCCCGTGCCCAGGAGGAACTGCCCGGTCAGCTGGGCCACGAAGAAGCCTGTCAGCGGCAGCACCAGGAGGGCGCCCCACTGCTGCGCCGTGCGTGCGTCGTTCACCCGCGACGAGATGATGGCCGCGGCCAGCAGCCCCATCAACGATACCAGCGGGCCGAGCACGAGGAAGAGGAGCAGCGTGCGCCGCCCGAGCAGCGTGAGCCAGACACCCGGCTCGCCCCACGTGCTCATCGCGACCAGGTAGAGCAGGAAGGTCGCGGCCAGGAGCGCCATCGACAACACGAAGGGCGTCACGACCTTGCCGGCGAGCAGCTCGCCGGTCCGAATCGGCGTGGCGAGCAGCGGCTCGAGCGCGCGCGCCTGCTTCTCGCCGATGATGCCCTGCGAGGCGAGCGAGAGCGAGCCCATGATGGGCACGAGCAGGCTGAAGACGAGGAACTGCTGCAGCAGGAACACCTGCGCGAGGCCCTCGTCCGTCAGGCGCCCCGCTTCGATGCCCATTGCCGCCGCCGCGGCGCCGGGATCCGTGAAGCCGGCATCGGCGAGCGACTCGCCGCTCAGGCGTGGCACGACGAGTAGCACCGTGAGCGCCGGGACGGCCAGGCCCAGCACCATGGCCGCGGCCGGGAGCAGCAGCGCCGGCTGGCTGCGCACCTCCTCCGCGTCCTTGCGCGCGATCGCGCGAATGCGCCGCCACCGATCACCCATCGTCTCTCACCAGGGCGAGGTAGGCGTCCTCGAGGGTGGCGTGCGTCGGCTCGACGCGACGCACGCGCGCGCCCGCGGCTACCAGGGCCGCGACGATGTCCGGCACGCTATCGTGATCGGGGACGCGCAGCGTCAGCACGGCGCCGTCCGCTGTGGCGGAGGTGCCCTCCAGCTGCGCCGCCACGCGCAGCCACGCCGTCGCTTCACCCTCCACCTCGATCGCCACCACGGCCGCACGGCGCTCCTCGCGCAGGCGCCGCGGCGTGTCGAAGGCGAGCAGGCGCGCGTTGAGGACCGCGATGCGATCCGACAGCTCCTCGGCCTCCGAGAGGTTGTGCGTCGAGACCAGCACCGCGCGCCCGTCCCCGCGCAGCTGCCGGATGAGATTCCGCACCTGCCGGGCACTGGCGGGATCCAGGCCCGAGGTGGGCTCGTCCAGCAGGACGACCTGGGGATCGTGGACCACCGCGCGCGCGAGGGCCACGCGCTGCTTCAGCCCCTTCGAGAGCGCGCCGGCGCGATCGTCGGCGCGATCGGCAATGCCCACCGCGTCCATCACGGCCGCGACACGCGCACCCGAGTCGGTCACGCCGTGCAGGTCCGCATAGGTGAGGAGGTTCCGCCGCACCGAGAGCCGCTCCCAGAGGCCCGGCGCCTCGGTCAGCAGGCCCACGCGCGACCGCGTCGCGTCGGCCGACGAGGGGGTGAGGCGCGTGCCGGCAATGGTCGCCTCGCCGGAGGTGGGCATCAGCAGCGCCGCGAGCATCCGGAAGGTCGTCGTCTGGCCCGCGCCGTTCGGGCCCAGCAGCGAGACGACCTCGCCCGCGCCCACGTCGAGCGTCAACCCGTCGACCGCGACACGGTCGTCGAACCGGCGCGTGAGCGCGCGCGTCTCCACCACGGCGTCAGCTTAGCGCGCTTCGAGCGTCGTCCGGATGGCGGTGAGGAACTCCTCGGCCATGCGCCGGTAGCCGGCCTCGGTGGGATGCAGGCCGTCCACGCCGACGTACGTCGTCAGCGACGGAAGGAACGCGTCGAACAGGTTGACGAACACCGCGCCCTCTCCCGATGCCAGCGCCCGAACGCGGGTGTTGTACTCGACGATGACCTCCTGGTCGAGCGTGTTGATGCCGCCGGGCCTGGACGGCGTCAGGCCCGCGATGAACACCCGTGCGCCTCGGTTACGAGCCTCCTTCGCCATGGCGTCCAGCCCCGCGATGCCGACGTTGATGCCGCGCCGGCCGTAGAGGCTGAGGTCGTTGTAGCCCTCGAGCAGGAGCACGACGTCGGCGTTGGTGGACGACAGCACCCCGGGGAACCTCGCCGCACCGTCGAGCGCGCTCTCGCCGCTGCTGCCGGCATTGATGACCTGGATGGTCGAGGCCTGCGCCGTGTAGCGCCCGAGCAGGAAGGTGCGGAGTTGCGTCGGGTACGAGGCTTCGGGCACCAGGCGCAGCGGCGCCCAGGCCATGCCCTGGCCGGAAGCCCCCGTCGCCCCAGGGACCGTGACCTCGCCCGCGGTCGTGCTGTCGCCGAACGCCAGGAACCGAGTGCGCGTCAGCGTGGGGATGCGGCTCACCGCGACCGTGAACGAGCACGCCGCGGCGGTGTTCCGCGCGTCCACGGCCTGGCAGGAGACGTTCGTCGTTCCCACATTGAACAGCGAGCCCGAGAAGGGCGAGCACGTCACGGTCACGGGTGCCACCCCGCCCGTCGTGGTGGGTTGCGGAAACGTGACGGCGACGCTGGTGCCGGTCGTCGAGCCGACGACCCCGGTCGGGCAGGTGATCCTGAAGGCCCCCGGAGGCGTCGGCGTAGGCGTCGGGGAGGTCGGCGAGTCGGCCCCGCCGCAGGACACGGCCAGCAGCGCGGCGATCAGGGGGGTGAATCGCGCCTTCATTCAGCTCAGCCGTCGATTTTACCCCGCGCCCGGACCGGGCTCGTGCCAGGGCGCCACCGGCCCGTTCAGAAGGCGAACTCGTAGCAGCCGGGGGTGACCAGCACCCGGTTGCCGCCGGGAAACGACAGGCTCGAGGGGGCCATGATGCCGGCCGCGCGGAACTGAAGGGTGCGGACCTTCTCGCCATCGGCGTCGAAGACGTAGGTGAACGGCACGACGAAGGACACCCACAGCCGGCCCTGGGGATCCACGGCGGCCGTGCGGATCACCGGCGGCACCAGGGGGAACTCCCGATCGCCGACGCGCCGCCGTGGCCATCGCTCCGGGAGCGCGGCCACCACCGGGTCGATCTCGCGGCCCTGGATCACGCGCTCGAACAGCAGGTCACCCTTCGCGCTGTACTTCCTGAAGGCTGGCACACCCGCGAGGAAGACGAAGTAGAAGCCACCGTCCGGTTCCGGGAGCGCGAGGCCGGCGTTGAGCGCCAGGTGCACCTCCTGGTCCGCCTCCTGCCCCGTGCGCCGCGGCCGGCCCATGCTGCGCAGGGGCGCGCCCATCGGCGTGTATTCGGTGAGCAGCCAGCCCGTGTCCGGCTCGCTCAGGACCACCGTCTTCCCGGTGTAGACGAGGCTCCCCACGCCGCTGAGGACCAGCGGCCCCATCGTCACGCGCGGCGCGATGGCGCCCGCGCGCGTGAAGCCGCCCGTCCGGATGCCCGCCGGGCCGAACACCTGGATGCGCTCGCGCCCGCCCGGTGCGTCGGCCACGGCAAAGGAACCGTCAGGCGCGACGTCGAACGCGCCGGGGTCGAGGAGGCGACCCTCCTCCCCGCCAATCGTCACCAGTGTGCGGAAGTCCTCGCCCCGCTCACCGACGGTGTGGACCGAATGCCCGCGCCGGTCGAACACGTAGTACGGACCGCGGGGGACCTTCTCGAATCCCGCCGGCTCGCGGAAGCGCCCGACGATGTCGGGAGGCAGGGCGGCGACGCTGCGAAGGATCTCGACGCGGCCGGGGGAAGGCTGAGAGGCGGGGAGGGAAAGTGAGAAGGGAGAAGTGAGAAGTGCGACGCGGGAAGCGGGAAGTGAGAAGGCTGAAGGGAGAAGCGGGAAGCCGGAAAGGGGCATGGCGATGACCGGGAGGGCCATCGCGGCGAGAAGCGTGCCGAAGCGATTGTTCACCGTCGGCCCCTGCCTCCCCGCCCGACTCCCGACCGCTATCCGACTCCCGGTTCCCGGCTCCCGGCTCCCGGCTCCCGACGTGATCAGTACGCGACCGTCTCCTTGATCGCCTTCAGCACGTCGGCCGACTGCGGCAGGATGGCCTTCTCGAGATCCGGGGCGTAGGCGACGGGGCAGTCCATCGCGGCCACGCGGCGCACGGGCGCGTCGAGCTCGCCGAAGAGCTCGTCGGCGATGCGCGCGGCGATCTCGGCGCCGAAGCCGCACGTGAGCGTGTCCTCGTGGACGATGACGACGCGGTTGGTCTGGCGGACCAGCTCCGAGATCCCTGCCCAGTCGTAGGGGATGATCGTCCTGAGGTCGAACACGGCGGCGCTGATGCCGTCCTTCTCGGCCTGTTGTGCGGCGAGGAGCGAGCGCTGGACGAGCGCGCCCCAGGTGAGCACGACGACGTCGGTGCCGGGCCGCCGGAGGGAGCCCTTGCCGAACGGGATCATGAAGTCGTCACCCGGGTACGCGCCCTTGTTGTAGGTCTGGCGGTACAGGTGCTTGTGCTCCAGGAACATCACGGGGTCGTCGCAGCGGATGGCGGTGCGGAGCAGGCCGGCGGCGTCCACGGCGTTGCAGGGGAACGCGATGCGGATGCCCGGGCAGTGCGCGAAGATGCTGACGCCGGACTGGCTGTGGTACGGCGCGCCGGTGATGTAGCCGCCGATGGGCACGCGCACGACCATCGGGCACGAGAAGTTGTTGCTCGAGCGGTAGCGCAGCATGGACATCTCATCCTTCAGCTGCATCATGGCGGGCCAGATGTAGTCGAAGAACTGGATTTCCACGACGGGCTTGATGCCGCGCGTGGCCATGCCGACGGCGCGGCCGATGATGTTGGCCTCGGCGAGCGGCGAGTTGAAGACGCGGTCGCTGCCGTAGGCGCGCTGCAGCCCGTGCGTGACCTTGAAGACGCCGCCCTTGCCCGGCACCTTCGCAAGTGCGGACTCGCGGCTCGCGTCGGCCACGTCCTCGCCGAAGACGACGATGCGCGGGTTGCGTGCCATCTCGGCCTTGAGCGTGCGGTTGATGGCGGCAACCATCGTGTCGGGCTTGCCGGTGGGCTGCTCGGGCGTCTCGAAGGCGGCCGATGTCGGGTCCACGTCCGGTGAGAAGACGTACCAGTCCGCGGTCTCGACGGATGGCTTCGGCGCGGCGAGTGCGGCGTCGGTGGCCTCGAGGATCTCGCGGTCCACGTCCGCGAGAATGGCCTCGAAATCCGCTTCGGTGGAGAGCCCCTCCCTGAGCAGGAACGCGCGCAGGCGCGCGAGCGGGTCCCGCTTCGCCTCGGCCTCGCGCTCCTCCGGCGTCTTGTACAGCCGCTCGTCGTCCGAGAGCGAGTGCGAGTACGGCCGGATGACCTTTGCGTGGACGAGCGCGGGCTTGCGCTCGCGGCGGATGTAGGAGACGGCGCGGCCGACGGCGCGGTAGCTCTCGAGGAAGTCGGTGCCGTCGCAGCGGATGACCTCGAGGTGCGGGAACGACTCGACGAGCTTCGAGATGTCGCCGCCGGCGGTCTGGACCTCGACGGGCACCGAGATGGCGTAGCCGTTGTCCTCCACCATGAAGAGCACCGGCGTGAGCCGGGTGCATGCCGTGTTGAGCGACTCCCAGAACTCGCCTTCGCTGGTGGCGCCGTCGCCGATGGACATGTAGACGACTTCGTCGCCGTGGAAGCGCGACTCGCGATCGGAGATGTCCGGGACGCGCTCGAAGATCATGCCGGCCTCGGCGGCGCCGACGGCCTGCAGGGCCTGCGTGCCGGTGGGGCTGCCCTGCGAGGGGATGTTCAGCTTCTTGTGGCCCCAGTGCGACGGCATCTGGCGGCCGCCGGAGTTCGGATCGTCCTTCGCGCCCACCGCGCCGAGCAGCATCTCGAGCGGCGTCATGCCGAGCGTGAGGCAGAGTGCCCGATCGCGGTAGTACGGGTAGAACCAGTCGTATCCCGCGCGCAGGTGCAGGCCCGCGGCGGTGAGCACGGCCTCGTGGCCGGCGCCGCTGATCTGGAAGAAGATGCGGCTCTGGTTCTTGAGCTGGATCTCCTTGTCGTCGAGGCGACGGGACAGCAGCATGGTGCGGTACGCGCGCACCAGGTCCTCGCGCGTCAGTCCGTCCCAGTCTTTCGCGCGCGCCTTCTCGGCGCGGGCGTCGGCGGCGGGAGCCAGCGTGGATGCCTTCATGACGAGCGAAATTATACCATCCGGGTCGATGCTATAATCCGCGCCACTCCACTCGGAAAACGCATGAATTCACCCTCTGTTCGCCTCTATCGCTGGGACGAGATCGCGCTCGAGAAAGTCACCGAGATGATCTCGCGCAAACTGATCACCGGGGAGCGCGAGATGATCGCGCACATCCACCTGAAGCGCGGCGCGATCGTGCCGATGCACTCGCACGAGAGCGAGCAGATGACGTACATCTTCCAGGGCGCGCTGAAGTTCCTCATCGGCGGCGAGGAGATCACCGTCCGCGAGGGCGAGGTGCTGCACATCCCTTCGTGGGTGCCGCACCAGGCCGAGGCGCTCGACGACACGTTCGAGATGGACATCTTCAGCCCCATCCGGCACGACTGGCTCGACGGAACGGATACGTACTTTCACAACAAATGACATGGGGACAGTCCCCGTCTCCAGTTGTCTCCGAACCGGTGACAACTGGAGACGGGGACTGTCCCCAGCCGGGAAGCGCGGGGAGTCGACATGAGCGTGCTGATCACGATCGGCGTACTGGCGCTGGTGGGCCTCTGGCTCGTCGCCGGCTACAACAAACTGGTCGGCCTCCGGAACCAGGTGACCAACGGGTGGAAGCAGATCGACGTGCAGCTGAAGCGGCGTCACGATCTCATTCCCAATCTGGTGAACACCGTGAAGGGCGCGATGGAGTTCGAGCGCGACACGCTCGAGGCCGTGATCGCCGCGCGCAACCGCGCCGCCGCCGCCACGGGGCCGGCGGACGCGGGCCGCAGGGAAGGTGAGCTCAACGCCGCGCTCGGCCGCTTCTTCGCGCTCGCCGAACAGTACCCTCAGCTCACCGCCAACCAGAACGTCCGCGCGTTGCAGGAGGAGCTGGCCGCCACCGAGAACAAGGTCGGCTTCGCGCGCCAGTTCTACAACGACATCGCAACGAAGTACAACACCGCCACGCAGGTAATCCCTACGAACATCATCGCGAACTTCGCCGGCTTCAAGAACGCGGAGCTCTTCGAGATCACGAACGAGGCGGAACGCGTGGTGCCGACCGTGGACCTCTCCACGCGCAAGAGCTGAAGGAAACGAGACCACGAAGGCACGAAGAGGCACGAAGGCAGCCGTGCCCATCGTGCCTTCGTGGTTTCTTCCTGCCGATGAACCTCTACGAGCAGCAGGCGCGCAACCGGCGGCGGACGTGGCTCGTGATGGCCGCGTTCGTCGGGCTCGTGCTGTTCCTCGGGCTCGGCTTCGATGCCGCGACCTCGTCGGCACAAGGATCGTTCGTGCCCATCGGCACGACCGCGGCGCTCCTCTATAGCGGCGGCACCGCCGCCTACTCGTACTTCAACGGCGACCGTGCGGTCATCGCGTCCACGCGGGCCGTCAGCCTCGAGTCGGCCCTCGCCGCCAACCCGCACCACCTGCCCTACCGGCAGCTGGAGAACGTCGTGGACGAGATGGCCATTGCCGCCGGCCTCCCCCGCCCCAGGGTGTTCATCGTCGGGGACCCCGACCCCAACGCGTTCGCCACCGGCCGGGATCCGGAGCACGCGTCCATCGCGGTCACCGAGGGCCTGCTGGGCCTGCTCTCGCGAGAGCAGCTGCAGGGCGTCGTGGCCCACGAGATGTCACACATCCGCAACTACGACATCCGCCTCATGACCATCGTGGCGGCGCTCATCGGCGCCGTGGCGCTGCTGGCCGACTGGGCCGCGCGCGGCTGGCGGTACGGGCTGGTCGGGGGCCGAGGTGGCGCGGGACGGGGCGGCGGAAGGAAGGAGGGCGGCAGCATCGCCGGGATCCTGCTGGTGGCCATCTGGCTGGTCGCGATGATCCTGGCGCCACTGGTGGCGCGCCTGCTGGCGATGATGGTGTCCCGCCAGCGCGAGTTCCTCGCCGATGCGTCGGGCGCCGAGCTGACGCGCAACCCGGACGCCCTGGCCGACGCCCTCGAGGTGATCGAGTCGCGCGTGGAGCCGACGAAGGCGATTCACGAGGGGAGCGCGCAGCTCTGCATCGCGGACCCGCTGGGCCGTCGCGTCAACGAGCGGCGCGGCCGCTGGGCGGACCTCTTCGCGTCCCACCCGCCGATGCGCGAGCGCATCGCGGCGCTGAGGGCGATGGCGTTTCGGTAGGGCGGCCCGCGGGAAGGGCCTCGCCGCTTCGCGGCTCGGTGGGCGGCGCGTCGGGCCGTAGGCCCTTCGAGTAGGCGGCGCTATCGCGCCGAGGGCCTGCGGTGGGAACCCACGCGCCCGAAGGGCGCCCCTCCCGGGCGGTGCAGCCGCCCGGCCCACCGCGCAAACGCGGCCCACGCGCCGAAGGCGCGCCCCCTGTTAGTGGATGTGCTTCTTCCACTCCCGCTTCCACTCGTCGTCGGTCGCCTTGCCGCCCGAGTAGACGTCGAACTTGCTCCGCGCGCGGCCCATGCGCCAGCGGAACCACCGATAGCGGAGCTCGTCGAGTGGCCGGGCGCGTAGCGACTTCAGGTAGATGTAGCCGACGACCAGACCGCCCAGGTGTGCCACGTGCGCGATGCCGCTGCCCGTCCCGCCAAAGGACGAGAGGAACGCGATGGCGCCGATGATCATCACGAAGATGCGCGCCGGGATCGGGAAGAGGAAGTAGAAGTAGATGGTGCGGTGCGGGAAGTACATCGCCCACGCGAGCAGCAGGCCGTAGATGGCGCCCGACGCGCCTACCGTGAGCGAGTAGTAGACGCTGGTCGAGAAGAGGGACAGCAGCAGCGTGGTCGCCGCGGCGCCGACGCCGGTGACCACGTAGTACTTGGTGAAGAAGCGCGTGCCCCACGTGCGCTCGAGCTCCACGCCGAACATCCACAGGGCCAGCATGTTGAACAGGATGTGGCTGAACCCGCTCGTGCTGTGCAGGAACATGTAGGTGAACGGCTGCCAGACGGCAAGGTGCTCGAACACGTCCTGCGGCGACAGGCCCAGCCTGAGCGTCATGGCCGGGACGATCAGGTTGAGCAGGAACGCGACGACGTTGACGATGAGCAGGATCTTGACGGCCGGGGTGAGGGGGCCGGGGCCGAACTGGTAGGAGTACTGGGATCCGTATCGCGCCACGGGCGGATCGTACTACGATGCGGCCGGCCGAGGCGCCTCCGATTGGTCCCGGCCCGAGGGCAGCGCCGCCGCCAGCCCCGCCGCCAGCAGCGGCACGGTCGAGAGGCCCACCAGCGCCGCATTGATGCCGAAGCGGTCCGCGGCCATCCCGATGAGCGGCACCGCGAGGCTGCCCATCCCCCAGGCGAAGCCCATCATCAGCGACGACACGGTCGCGGCCCCCGCCTTGGCCACGGCCTGGGCGAACGTCACGCTCACCGGCAGTGTGGACTGGAGCAGCAGGCCGCCGATGGCGAGCATCGCCGCGAAGCCCCAGGGCGGCAGCACGGGCGCCAGCGCAAGGAAGGGGACCGAGGCCACGAGCGTCGCGACCATCACGCGGCGCGGGCCGAAGCGATCGGCCAGCGGCCCGCCGAAGAACCCGCCAATCCCGCTCGTCAGCAGGTACAGGAAGACGGCCGCGCTGGCCTGGTCGATGGTGAGCCCGCGCCGTGTCAGGAGCGTCGGCGCGAAGGTCATGAACCCGTACGACGTGGCGGTCCGCAGCACGACGGTGAAATAGAGGAGGGCGAGGGGCACGGCGGCCGGTCGGAGCGAGGCCCAGCTCGACCGCTCGTGCGCCTCTGGCCGCTCCATCGGCGGCACCTGCCGCAGCGTCCACGACAGCGCCAGCAGGCCCGGCAGCATGATGATGGGCGACCACTGGAGGCCGAGCCGCGCGATGACGGGCACGAACACCAGCGGCGCGAGCGCGAAGCCGAGGGAGCCGCCCGAGATGTGCGCCGACATCGCGAGGCCCTTGCGATGATCCGCGAGCCGGTACACCAGCGCCGCCGCCGGCGGGTGGAACGCCGCGCCGCCGAACCCGCCGAACACGAGGATGGCACCCAGCATCAGCGGCGAGGTGGCCATTCCCACGAAGCTCAGCACCAGCACCGCGAGCAGGGGCCCGCCGAGGATCAGCGCCCGGGGCCTCCACCGATCGGCCAGCGCGCCGAACCCGAGCTGCGAGACCGAGTTCGCCATCTGGAAGGCCATCGCCAGCGTGCCCGCGGTGGCCAGCGACAGGTTCAGGTGGGGAATCAGCAGCGGCAGGAGCGGTGCGTACATGTTCGTGTACGCATCCACCACGAGGTGGGTCGAAGCCACCTTCCAGATCCGCGTGTCGAGCCCGAACCATCCGCGCACGCTCACGACGCCCGCCTCTTCAACCGTCGCAGCACGAGGTCCACGGCCTCACGGAACTCGGGAATCCGCAGCGCCGTGGCCGCCACCCCCAGTGCCGCGACCGCGAGACCGATCGCCAGCCCGAGTCGAAGGGCCTGGACGACGAGGGCGTCACCCGGCAGGGCGTCGAGCAACACGCGGTCCGCGCCCCAGGCCACCGCCGCCATCACCAGCGACGCGGCGAGCACGCGCGCGAACGTCCCGGCGATGACGCCGCCCTCGATGCCCCGAAGCTCGCGGCGCAGCAGCAGCAGCTGGACCGCGCCGTTCAGCAGCGCCGTGATCGAGGTGCCCAGCGCCAGCCCGCGGTAGCCGAGCACCTCCACCAGCGCGAGGTTGAGCGCCACGTTCGCCACGACCGATCCGATGCTCACGCCCACCGGGATGCGGCTCTTGTCCAGTGCATAGAACGTCGGCGACACGATGCGCACCACCGAGTAGCCCAGCAGCCCGAGCGCGTAGAAGCGCAGCGCGGCGGCCGTGGCCGCGGTGTCGGCGGCCGTGAAGCTGCCATGCTCGAAGATCACCCGGACGATGGGCTCGGCCAGCACGATGAGGCCGAGCGTGGCGGGCACGTTCAGCAGCATCATCAGCCCGATCGCGTGCGCGATGGTGGAGCGGACGCGGTCGAACGCCTGCTCGGCCACCATGCGCGAGACGGCGGGCGTGGACGCGGTCGCCACTGACACCCCGAAGAGCCCGATGGGCAGGTACATCAGCCGGAAGGCGTAATCGAGCCACGACACCGCGCCGGTCCCCTGGCCCGTGGCCAGCACGGTGTTCACGAAGACGTTGATCTGGGTCGCCGCCAGGCCGATCGTCCCCGGCCCCATCAGCAGCAGCACGCGGCGCAGCCCCTCGTCGTGCACGTCGATCACGGGGCGATAGCGGAAGCCCTCCCGCGCCAGCGGCGGCCACTGCATGGCCACCTGCGCAAGGCCGCCCACGAGCGTCGCCACCGCCACGATGATGATCGGTTCCACGCCCACCGCCGGGGCAACGGGCACCAGCGCCGCCACCAGGACGATGCCCGCCAGGTTGAAGGTGGCCGGCGACACGGCCGGGACGAAGAAGTGGCCAAGGGCGTTCAGCATGCCCATCAGCGCGGCCGCGAGGGCCACCAGCGTCAGGAACGGCAGGACGATGCGCGCCAGCAGGATGGTGAGGTCCAGCTTGCCGGGAACCGCGGCAAAGTCGGCCGCGAAGAAATGGACGAGCGCCGGGGCCAGGAAGAACCCGCCGATGACCAGCACCCCGGTCACGACGATGAGGCCGTTCACCACCGAATTGCCGAGCCGCCAGGCGCGCTCGCGCCCGCCCTGGGTGAGATGGCTCGTGAAGGTGGGGACGAAGGCGGCGCTCATGGCGCCTTCCGCAAACAGGTCGCGCAGCAGGTTCGGGACGCGAAACGCCACGCGAAAGGCGTCCATCGCGTCACCGGCGCCGAAGTAGTAGGCGAGGACCTGCTCGCGGACCAGCCCGAGGACACGGCTGGTCATGGTGGCTAGCCCGATCACGCCCGCGGAACGGGCCAGTCGGGGCGCGGATTGGGGCATCGGGGCGCAAAAAGCGTAGCACGTACAAAAAAATGAGGCCCCGGCCGGGCGGCGGGGGCCCCTAGGAGGATGGTGAGAGGCTGACTAGGCCTTTCACAATAGATAGACGGACAACCCTCCAAAATGGTTCTACCCGTCCGTCCCTGAGGATTTCAGCGGCTGAGGCGCGCCCGGACGGCCTCGTTCACCTTCTTGCCGTCGACCGTCTTGCCCGCCAGCGCGGCCATCACCACCTTCATCACCTTCCCCATGTCTTTCGGCCCCGCGGCGCCGGTCTCCGCCACCGCCTGCTCGACGATGGCCGCGATGTCTTCGGCCGAGGCGGCCGGCGGGAGCAGCGTCTCGAGCACCTCGATCTCGGCCTGCTCCTTCGCGGCGAGGTCGGGGCGGTTGCCGGCGGTGAACTGCTCGATGGAGTCGCGCCGCTGCTTCACCAGGGACGCCACCACCTGCAGCTCCTCGGCCTCGTCCAGGGCGCGACCCTTCTCGATGCTCTTGTTCGTCAGCGCCGTCTTCAGCATGCGGAACGTGCCCAGCTTCGTGGCCTCGCGCGCCTTCATCGCCGCGGCAATGTCCGCGTTCAGTCGTTGTTCGAGTGACATGTGTCAGCCTTCTTCCTAATGGTCGAGCGCTCCGTCGCCGAGCGTGAGATGCCAGTCCTTCCCCGACTCGTAGAAGTCCTTCGGCACGTCCACGCCGTTCACCTTCACGATGACGTCGATGCCCGACTTGACGACGAAGAAGTGGTTCCGGCGCAGCACGCGGCGGAAGGCCGCGTGCGTGGTGTAGCACCGGATCTTGTCCGAGTCCTCGAGCCGCGCCTCGCGGTCCACCCAGCGGATCAGCGTCGAGATGGCGTGCTCGTCGGAGGGGTGCGCCAGGAAGTCCACGATCTGCGTGACGCGCCCCTGCGGCTCCCGCAGGTGCCGGTAGATCACGTACCCGGCCACCGCATCATCGCGCCGCAGCACCGCGGCGTGATAGCGCACGTGCGGCGGCTCGATGAACTTCCAGTTCAGGTACCGGGCGTCGCGCCGCACGGCCAGCCCCAGCGACGGTGCCACCGATTCCCACAGCCGATCGACGTCCGAGTCGAACCGACGCAGGGCCTGCATCTCCTCCTTGAGCGGCTGTGGGCGCGAGACGTACCGCACGACGGGCAGCGAGAGGGCCGAGACGAGACGGTTGGCCGTCACCGGCCACGTGGGCTGCCTGAGCGCGCGCCGGCTGATGGGCTTGACCAGGCAGGGCAGCACGATGGCCCTGGGCCAGCGCAGCTCGTCCAGGCGCTGGCGCGTGGCATCGGAGAACCCCGCGCCCAGGGCGACGCCGGTGCCGCGATCCCAGGCCCGCAGCAGCGAGCCGCCGAGGCCCTGGCGCTGGCGCTCGCTCACGACCAGCGGCCCCGCGCTCCACGTGCCGGGCACCTCGTGGCCGCGCACCGTCACGCGGACGGGCGTGATCGGGCAGGCCGCGATGAGGGTCGGGCCTTCGCGGACGACCAGGTACGGCGGTTCGGTGCCGATGGCCGGGTTGCGCCGCGCCCAATCCCAGAGGAAGCGCAGCCGATCCACGGCTTCGTGGCCGAAAGTGCGTCGATAGAGCTGTTCGAGTCCGCGCCGATCGTCGGGGGAGTACGGTTCAATATCCGCCATGAACAACACGAAGGCGCGCACGCGCGCCCTTCGTCATTGTACGACGGCCCCGGGCGCGTCAGTTCCCGCCCGGCGGGCGTACCGGCTGGCCGGGCGCGGCAGGCTGCGTGACCACGCCTGGTGTGGGCGCACCGATGATGCCGAACCCACCGGTCGTGCCCGGCGCGGGTCCGGCGGGCGCCATGCCGGGAAACTGCAGGAAGGGCGTGGGCTGTTGCGGCGTCGGGTTCACGGTGACCGCCTGGCCCCCCTGGGCGGGCGCGCCGAACGGCCCGAACTGCACGACCGGCGGCTCGGCACCCGGCGCCACGGGCGTGCCGAACGGCGTAGGTTGTCCCGCCGCCTGGAACGGGTTCTGTCCCGGAGCCGGGAACGAGAAGGGCGGCTGGTTCACGCCGGGGTCCGGCTCTTCCGCGACCGCCTGCTGCTCCTCGGTGGGCGGCGGGGGGATGAACCCGCCGCGGACGCCTCGCTGCGTGCCGTTCAGCGCGTTGGCGTTGTTACCGTTACCGTTCGCGCGCGTGCCGGCGCTTGCGCTCGCGGCCGCAGGGGCCGAGCTCGTCGGGAGCACCAGGATACGGTCGTAGGCCGACGCGCCGGTGGAGTCCGCGCGCCGTGGCGCGGCCATGTAGCCGGCCACGTTGCGGAGGATGATCTCGAGCGCCTGGGCTTCGGGGACGTTCTCGAGGCGGATAGTGACCGGGGCACCGGCCACCTTCTCACCGCCGACCACCCTGGTGCCCCCCAGCCGCGCCCACTCGGAGAGGATGGTGCGCACGGGCACGCCGGCAGCGTCCACGGTGACCCGGCCGTCCTGGAACTGGAGGGTCAGTTGCTGGGCAGAGGCCGACGCGGAAAGCGCCAGCACGACTACGCCGACACAGATGGTCCGCATATCACCTCTTACAGACGAATTATACGCCCCGCTGGCTCTCGACCACCCGCCGGATGATCTCGTCCAGCCCGACCTCGGGCCGATAGCCGATGAGCGCCTCGATCTTGGTCAGATCGGGCACCCGGCGCGGCATGTCCTCGAAGCCGGCCTCGTAGGCCTGGTCGTACGGGATGGTGACGATCTCCGACGCGCTTCCGGTGAGCGCCTTCACGCGCTCGGCCAGGCCGCGGATGCTCACCTCTTCCACGTTGCCGATGTTGAACACCTCGCCGACGGCCCGCGGCTCGACCATGAGCTTCAGGAGCGCGCCGACGACGTCGCCGACGTAGGTGAAGCTGCGCGACTGCGTGCCGTCGCCGAACACCGTGATGGGCTCGCCGGCCAGCGCCTGGCGCACGAAGGTGGGCACGACCATGCCGTACTGGCCGGTCTGCCGCGGGCCCACCGTGTTGAAGAAGCGCACGATGACCACCGGCAGCTTGCGCTCCTTCCAGTGCGCCAGCGCGAGGAACTCGTCCAGCGCCTTGCTGCAGGCGTAGGCCCACCGATGGCGCGTCGTCGCGCCGAGCACCAGGTCCGCCGTCTCCCTGAAGGGCACGTCCGCGCTCTTGCCGTACACCTCCGAGGTCGAGGCGATGAAGACCAGCTTCCTCTTCTTCGCCGCGTGGCGCAGGATCACCTCCGTGCCGTGCACGTTGGTCTCGATGGTGTGCACCGGCTCCTGGACGATGAGCTTCACGCCGACCGCGGCGGCGAAGTGGAAGACGACGGCCGCGCGGTCCACGAGCTCGGCCACCAGCGGCTCGTTGAAGACGCTGTCGATGGTGTAGTGGAAGCGGTCGTGTGCCTTGATGTGCGCGATGTTGTCGATGGAGCCGGTGGACAGGTCGTCGAGCACGAAGACTTCGTGGCCGTCGGCCAGCAGGGCCTCCGCCAGGTGCGAGCCGATGAAGCCGGCTCCGCCGGTAATGAGGATACGCATGGGTTCTCGGGTTCTCGGGTTCTCAGGTTCGGAGGTTCGCGGCCGTGATGACCTGGCCGACCTGCGCGTCGGTCAGGGCGGGATAGACCGGCAGCGAGAGCACCTCGCCGCAGATGCGATCCGCCACGGGGCACTGGTGCGGGCCGGTGGCGGACAGGGCCGGCTGCCGGGGGATGGGCACCGGGTAGTGGATGAGCGTTTCGACGCCGTGCGCGGCCAGTTGCGCCTGCAGGGCGGCGCGGTGGCGCGCGATGACGGGGAACAGGTGGTAGACGTGGCCCCCGTCGAACTGCGGGAGCATCAGGATGTCAGGCGAGTCGATCCCCGCGCGGTAGGCCGCGGCAATCTGGCGGCGGCGGTCGGTCCACCCGCGCAGGTAGGGCAGCCGCGCGCGGAGGATGGCCGCCTGCATCTCGTCGAGCCGGCTGTTGGCGCCCGGCTCCTGGTGGTGATAGCGGGTGGTCTGACCGCCGTTCCTGAGGCGCTTGACGCGCGCCGCGAGCTCCCCGTCGCGCGTGACGACGGCGCCACCGTCGCCCAGCGCGCCGAGGTTCTTCGTCGGGTAGAAGCTGAAGGCGCCCGCGACGCCCATGGTGCCGACGGGCCGCCCCTCGCTGGTGGCCAGGTGGGCCTGCGCGGCGTCTTCCACCACCGCGAGGCGGTGGCGCGCGGCAATGGCCAGGATGGCCGTCATGTCCGCGGGCTGGCCGTACAGGTGCACGGGCAGCACGGCGCGCGTGCGCGAAGTAATGGCCGCCTCGAAGGCCGCCGGGTCCAGCGTGAGCCGCGCGGGATCGATGTCCGCGAAGACGGGACGGGCGCCGGCCATCATCACGGCCAGGGCCGAGTAGGCGGCGGAGAGCGGCGGCGTGATCACCTCGTCGCCGGGGCCGATGTCGAGCGCGCGGAGGACGAGCGTGATGGCGTCGGTGCCGGTGCCCACGCCCACGGCGTGCGGCGTTCCACAGGCGGCGGCGAACTCGGCCTCGAAGGCCTCCACCTCGGGGCCGAGCACGAACCAGCCCGAGTCGATGACACGGCGGATGGCGGCGTCGACGTCCGCGCGGTCCTCCCCCGGCGCGAGGGCGTTGAAGGGCACGCGCGTCGCTTCAGACATAGTGGGCCATCCGGGGGCGGTAGTAGTCGAGCGTCCGGCGCAGGCCCTCGGCCAGTCCCACCCGCGGCGACCAGCCGGTGCGCGTCTTGAACAGCGAGGAGTCGGCGTAGAAGCTGCCGATGTCGATGGCCTTCTTCTCCGGCGGCCACTCGACGAGGCGGTAGCGGCCCGATCCCGCTGCCTGGACGAGCAGCGTCACCAGGTCCCGGTGCGCGATGTGCTCGTCGCCCCCCACGTTCAGCGCCTCGCCGTTCACGCTGTCGGTCGCGCCCGCCAGCAGGAAGGCCTCCACGGCATCGTCCACGTAGACGAAGTCGCGGACCTGCGAGCCGTCGCCGAAGACCTGGATCTCCTGGTCCTCGAGCGCCATGCGGATGAACCAGCCGATGAAGCCCTGCCGGTTGTGGCGCAGCAGCTGGCGCGGCCCGTAGATGTTGGTGAGGCGCAGCGCGCAGGCGCGCACGTGGAAGACGTTGTTGTAGACCAGGTGGTAGTACTCGCCCGCCGCCTTGTTGATGCCGTTCACGTCGGTCGGGCGCACGAGGTGGCGCTCGGTGACGGGCAGCGACTCGGGCTTGCCGTAGATCTGGCGGGTGCTCGCGTAGACCACCTTCGCGCCCGGGTTGTGGTGCCGGCACGCCTCGAGGATCGTGAGCTGGCTGCGGCAGTTGATCTCGAGGTCGGTGAACGGGTCGCGCATGCTGTCGATGTGGCTCACCTGGCCCGCCAGGTTGAAGATCACGTCGCGGTCCTTCACCAGGTAGTTCATCGTGCTGGCCTGGCGCACGTCGGCCACGTTCACCCGCACGCGGTCCTCGATGCCCGCGATGTTGTGCAGGTTGCCGCCGTAGTCCGGGATGAGCGAGTCCACCAGCAGCACGTCGGCGCCGAGGGCCAGCAGGCGATGCGCGAGGTTGCTGCCGATGAAGCCGAGGCCCCCGGTGACCATCACGCGGCGGCCGCGGTAGAAGTCCGCGGGGGTCATGAGGGCTGGCGCGCGCCAATCGCCGCGGCCCGCGCCCTCTGCGCCGCGAGGTGCTCGCGGCGGACGACCAGCGCCCACCACAGCTTGAGCACGTCGACGCCCGTGCGCGCGATGCGGCGGAAGTTGAAGAACTGCGACTTGCCGTAGGCGCGGTGATAGTGGTGCACCGGCACCTCCGCCACCCTGAACCCGGCGTCCTGGAACTTCTTCATCATCTCGAGGCAGATGACGCCGCTGCTCTTCTCGAGCTGCACCACGTCGAAGATGCGCCGCCGCATCAGGCGGAAGTCGCAGTCCACGTCGCGGACCTTCAGGCCGAAGAGCAGCTTGACGGTGTGGTGGTACAGCCGTCCGATGACGATGCGGTGCAGCGGATCCGATCGGCTGATCTTCCAGCCGTTCACCCAGTCCACGTCCCTGGTGAGGGCCGGCCACAGCAGCGCCACCTCGGACGGGTCGTACTGCGCGTCGCCGTCGGTGTAGAAGACGAGTTCCTTGGTCGCGTGCTCGAAGCCCGAGCGCAGCGCCCCGCCGTACCCCCGGTTCTTCGCGTGATGGACGATGCGGACGTGATCGGGGTACACGCGCGCCAGCTCGTCGAGGATCTGCGGCGTGTCGTCCTGGCTGCCGTCGTTGACGACGATCACCTCGAAGTCCGGCGTCAGCGCGGAGGCGGCCTTGACGGCGCTGATCACCAGGCTGGCGATGGTCCCGCTGTCGTTGTACGCGGGAAAGAAGACGCTGAGGCCGGGCGCCGGCTGGGAGGTCATGGCGAAACCTACGAATTGTACTCTGCCACCTCGGCGGCGTGCGAGCGCTGGCGCCCGTGCCGGAAGACCAGCCGCCACGGGGCGAGGAGCGATTCGATCAGGATGCCCGACGAGAGCTTCGAGGCGCCCTCGCGCCGCTCGATGAAGATGATGGGCGACTCGACCACCCGGAAGCCCAGCGTCGTCGCCAGGAACGTCATCTCCACCTGGAAGGAGTAGCCTTCCGAGCGGATCCGATCCAGCGGGAGGCGCGCCAGCGCGTCGCGCCGCCAGGCGCGGTAGCCCGCCGTGCAGTCCCGCACGCCCAGGCCCGTCACCGCGCGGATGTACCAGTTGGCGAACAGGCTGAGCACGATGCGCCGGAGCGGCCAGTTGACCACGCTGATGCCGTGCAGGTAGCGCGACCCGACCACGAGGTCCGCGCCCGCCCCCGCGGCGGCGATCATGGCCGGCAGGTGCTGCGGATCGTGCGAGCGGTCCGCGTCCATCTGCACGACGACGTCCGCGTCGGTCTGGACCGCGCGCGTGAAGCCGTCCACGTACGAGACGCCAAGGCCGCGGCGCCCCGTGCGGTGCATGACGTGCACACGCCCGGGATGCTCGGCGGCGAGCGCATCGGCGATGGCGCCCGTGCCGTCCGGCGACTGGTCGTCCACCACGAGCACCTCGGTCCCGGGCACCGCCAGGATCTCGGGCACGAGCCGCGGCAGGTTCTCGCGCTCGTTGTAGGTCGGGACGACGACCAGCGACTTCATGCGCGCGCCGTCAGCGTCGGCCCTCGAGCCGGAGCGAGGCGATCTGCTCGGAGACGAGTCCCACCAGGAAGACGATCACCGAGAACATCAGCAGCAGCACGGCGCCGTTCGGGATGCGCGACTGGTGCGCCACCGTCCACAGCCCGTAGGCCACGCCCACGAGGAACGACAGCGCGCTCAGCGGCACGAAGATCCGCAGCGGGCTGAAGATGGTGATCATCTTGATCAGGATCAGGAAGAACCGCGCGCCGTCGCGGGCCAGCCGGA
>JADZCN010000051.1 GCA_020851565.1 Acidobacteriota bacterium
CCGCTCGCACCAACTCTTCAGCGGACGTCGCCACATCGGGCAATGTGGCGATGCCGACCGAGGCGGTCAGCCGCAGGCTCAACCCGTCGCCGGCCAGGAACGGATGCGCTTCGATCCGGTCCCGGACGCGCTCGCCCACCGCCACGGCGCCCTCGGCGCCGGTGTCCGGCAGGATGATGGAGAACTCGTCGCCGCCAAAGCGGGCGACCACGTCGGTTTCGCGCGCCGACCCGCGGATGACCGCGGCGGCTTCCACCAGGGCACGGCTGCCCGCGAGGTGCCCGTGGCCATCGTTGACCGTCTTGAACCCGTCGAGGTCCAGGAAGAGCAGCGACAGCGGCCGGCCCGAGCGCGAGGCGCGCTTGGCCTCCCGCCTGAGCACGTGGTTCAGGTACCGGGAGTTGTAGAGCTGGGTCAGGTCGTCGGTGACCGAGAGCGCCTCGGCGCGCCGCAACATCAACGCGTTGTCGAGCGCCTGCGCGGGCCCCTCGAGGGCCAGGGCGAGCAGCTCGGCGAACGCCGGCGTGATCCGGGGCGCCGTGGAGGAGGCGGCGCGTTCTATCACGACGAGGGCCGCCACCGTGCGTGTCCGGCAGCGAAGCGGCCATCCGATGGCGGCTCCCGCCGCGGCGGAGAGCCGATTGTCGTGCCGCGCGTCGGCGGTGGTCAGTTCCCGCCCGCGCAACAGCACCCAGCGCGCTATCTCGAGCGCGGCCGGGGAGAGGGTCGTACCGAGGCCACGCGACGCCAGCGCAGACACCTGCCCCTCGAGATCGGCCGCAAACACCCCACAGGCGGGCGTCTTGAACCAGTCGAGGGCGAGCGCCACCACCTGCTCGCCGATTTCCGTGGCGTCGAGCGACTCGTGGGCGGCACGCATCACCGCCAGCACCGTCTCGGGACGGCCCAGCCGCCCCTTGAGCGTGCGCTGGCTACGACCCAGCCGCTGGGCCAGATCGACGCGGCGCGAACCGCCGTAAGTCATTCAATAGCCAGAATATACCATGGCGGTCCCGGCCGGTTCCAGCCGAGCTTCTCGGCCGGCCCCGCCCATCTGGCTCGCCCGGAGCGCAAGGGCGCCGCCGTGTTACGATGAGCGTTTCGAGGACCTACCCGCACATGACCATGCTGGACCGGATGCGACGACACAAGGGGTGGCTCAAGTGGAGCCTCGCCCTCGTCGTCCTCACCTTCGTCGTCTTCTACATCCCCGACTTCCTGTCGACGAGCACGGGCGCGGCGCCCGGCCAGGTGCTGGCCGATGTCGAAGGCGCCCCGATCACGGTCGGCACGTTCCAACGGCGCTATGCCGCGCAGATGAACGCGTATCGCCAGGCCTACGGCGGCCAGATGAACGAGCAACTGCTCCGCCAGCTCGGCATCGATCGCCAGATCCTCCAGCAGCTGGTGGACGAAGAGGCCATGGTCGCCGAAGCCCGCCGCCAGGGCATCACGGTCAGCGACGTCGAGATTCGCGAGCGCATCCTCAACATGCCCGCCTTCCAGGAGAACGGTCGCTTCATCGGGGAGCAGCGCTACCGCCAGGTCCTGCAGTTCAACACGCCGCCGTTCACGACCACCGAGTTCGAGGACAACCTGCGGCGCGCGCTGATGATCGAAAAGCTGCGCACCTCGGTCGCCGGGTGGATTCGCGTCACGGACGCCGAGATCGCCGACGAGTACCGCCGCCGCAACGAGAAGGTGAAGCTGGACGTCGTGCCCGTCACCGCCGACGCGTTCCGCAGCCAGGTCACGGTCTCCGACGCCGACCTCACCGCGCACTTCGACAAGAACAAGGAGAGCTACCGCATCGGCGAGAAGCGCCGGATCAAGTACGCCCTCGTCGACGTGGACAAGGTGCGCGCCTCGATAGAGGTGCCCGACGCCGACGTGGAGGCGTTCTACAGGCAGAACCAGTCGCAGTACACGACCCCGGCGCAGGTGCGGGCCAGCCACATCCTCCTCAAGACCGAGGGCAAGGACGAGAGCGCGGTGAGGGCCAGGGCCGAAGAGGTGCTCCGGCAGGCGAAGGCGCCGGGCGCCGACTTCGAGGCGCTGGCGAAACAGTACTCGGAAGACGAGTCGAACAAGGACCGCGGCGGCGACCTGGACTACTTCGGCCGGGGCCGCATGGTGCCGGAGTTCGAGGCCGCCGCCTTCGCGATGAAGAGCGGCGAGGTGAGCGACCTCGTGAAGACATCGTTCGGTTTCCACATCATCAAGGTCGTGGACAGCCAGCCCGAGGTGGTCCGCCAGCTCGCCGACGTCCGCGACGAGATCGTGGACCAGCTCCGCTGGCAGAAGGCGCAGCAGGAGGCCGAGAGCATCGCCAAGGCGGTCGCCTCGGCCGCGAAGACCCCGGCGGATCTCGAGCGCCTCGCCCGCGAGCGGAGCCTCGAGTTCGCGGAGACCGGCCTGTTCCTCTCGGATCAGCCCATCGACCAGCTGGGCGTCCAGCCCGAGCTCGCGTCCACCGTCTTCGGCCTGAAGGAGGGCGAGATCAGCACGCCGCAGCGCGTGGCGCGCGGCTGGGTGCTGGCGACCGTCACCGGGCGGCAGGATCCCTACGTGCCCGCGCTGGACGAGGTGAGGGATCGCGTGCGCGACGACGTCGTGCGCGACAAGGCCAACGAGATGGCGAAACAGCGTGCCGCCTCCATTGCCGCCGAGCTGAAGACGGCAAAGGACTTCGCGGCCACCGCCAAGAAGTTCGGCCTTGAGGTGAAACCGACCGACCTCATCGCCCGCGGCGCAGCCATCCCGGACATCGGGATCAGCGAGGATATCGACACGGCCGCATTCTCGCTGCCGATCGGCGGCGTGAGCGACGCCATCTCCACGCCGAGCGGGACCGCGATCATCCGCGTCGCGGAGCGCCAGGACGTGACAGAGGATCAGATTGCCGCCGGACGGGATCAGCTCCGCGACGAGCTGGCCGCCCAGCGCCAGGACCGGTTCTTCAGCGCCTACCTGCAGAAGGCGAAGAGCGGCCTCAAGATCAACATCCGGCAGGACGTGATGGACCAGGTGCTGGGCACCCCGTCCGTGCCGGGGCTCCCGCCGCTGCAGTAGGCGACTCCACCAAATTACGAAGCCCGGCCCGGAGCTCCCGCCCGCGCCGGGCTTTTCCGTGTACCCGGTTCGCCCACCCTTCGGGACGCGTCAGCGGATGAAGACGTACGGCATGTGGGCCAGCAGCTCCCCCGAGCGAAACAGTCGGGACGGGGCCAGCAGCGCCGCCAGAGCCTGCCGATCGCGCGGCCCGAGCAGCGTCAGAACGGCGTCGGCGGTGGCCCTGGTGCGCAAGGCGCCGACCGGCGACTGGAACTGCTCGCTCAGGACCTCGTAGAAGCTGCGCGTCGGCGGGTACACGACCAGCTCCACTTCTTCCTCGGCCGGGATGCGCGCGCGCTGCTTGGCGGCGGCCAGCGCCACCCGCAGCCCCCCCAGCTCGTCCACCAGGCCAGCCTGGCGGGCCTGCTGGCCGGTCCAGACGCGGCCCTGCGCGACCTGATCCACTTTCTCGGGCGTCGTATTCCGCGACTCGGCGACGCGCTCGACGAAATGATCGTAGGTGGCCTGCATCGATTCCTGGACCTTGGTGCGCTCCTCGTCGGTGAACCGGCGATCGGGCGAATACATCTCGGCGTGCCGGCCCTGGCTGACCGCCTCGATGTTCGCGCCCAGCTTGTCGAAGGTGCCGCCGGTGACGAACTTCCCGGTGTAGACGCCAATGGATCCCGTCAGCGTGCCGGGCTGAGCCACGATGACATCCCCCGCGACCGCGATGTAGTAGCCGCCCGACGCGGCGAGATCCGACATCGACACGACGACCGGCATCGACTCGGACCGGGTGATCGTCAACTCGCGCCAGATGACGTCGGAGGCTACCGACGACCCGCCCGGGCTGTCGATGCGGACCAGCATGGCCTTCGCGCCGCTCGCCCGTGCCTGGCGGATGTGCTCGACGATGGAGTCGGAGCCGAGCACGGGGCCGTTGACGGGGTCGTAGCCGCTCTCGCCGCTGACAATGGTGCCAACGGCGTTGATGACCGCGATGCGCGACCGGCGGCGCACGCCGAGCGCCTCCCAGCTGACGCCCACATAGCGCTCCATCTCGATGGTGGGCTCAATGGTCACGTCGTCGAGGTCGTCGAGCTCGTCTTCGTAGGCGAGCTCGTCCACCAGTCCCACGCGCAGCGCCTCTTCCGGCAGGAACGGGCCTTGGTCGATGAGCGCCCGGACTTCGCCCTCGGGCTTGCGGCGCCCGTCGGCGATTGCCCGCACCAGCTGCTCGAACTGGTCGCGGTTGATCGACTCGCTCATCTCGCGGTGCGCAGGAGTGAACGTTTTCTCGGTGAACGTGTTCACCGCGGTCTTGAAATCGCCGACGTGGAGGAAGTCGGGATAGGTGCCGACCCAGTCGAAGGCGCCGCGAAGGAACACCTCGTAGCTGGCAAGGCCCGTCAGGTCGAGCGTCGCGGTCGGCATCAGGAAGACGCGGTTGGCCGCCGATGCCAGGTAGTACTGGCGGTCACCGCCTTGCTCGAGGAAGGCGTAGACTGGCTTGCCGCTCTCACGGAAGTCGAGGATGGCTTCCCGGAGTTCCTGGAGCTTGCCCCAGAACGGCGAGTCGAGTGCGCCGGGCTTCAGCAGGAGCCTGGCCACGCGCCGGTCGACTTTGGCCTTGTGGATGAGCTCGACGTAGCCCCGGACGGTGAGCGTGTGGCCATTGCTGATGGGCAGCACGACGTCGGGAACCATCTCGGGCAGGTCGCCCGCCGGACGCAGCGTGAGGGTCGACCCCTCGCTCACGCCCGGGCTGCGGCCGAAGGCGACGTAGAGCAGCGCCATCACGCCAAGCGAAATGAAGGACGCGACGACCAGAAGGCCGAGGACGAAGCGCACGCCGCGCGACAGGCTCACAGACACAGTATAGGCTCAACGCCGAAGCCGCGACGCCGAAGCCGCAACACCGAAGCCGCCGCAGATGCTGCAGATGGGGCCGCCGCAGATGCCGCAGATGGGCCGCCGCAAATGCCGCAGATGGGGCCGCAAACGGCAGAGGTACGGCTGCGCGCGCCGCTCGGAGCAGCGCTCAGCGCGACAGCGTCGCCTCCCGGGCGAAGTGCAGGTTCCACACTCGTTCCTGCGACACGCTGAATCCCGTCACGCGGGCTGTCCCATCCGTGCGGAAGACGACCGTGCCGAGTGCGCCGGTGAACGCGCCTTCGTAACTCGGCGTCAGGCGAATCACCCGGTCGGGGCGCTGCTTCAGCACCAACACGCCCTGTTCGACGGCGGCGGTGAACCCGGTTTCGGCGTCGGCACTGGCGTAGCTGCCCTCGTAGGCGCGCAGGTCGCCTGCCGATGGCATCCACGGCTGCACGCGCTGGAGGGTGTCGCTCCGGCCAAACATGTCGGTCACCGTGAAGCGTCCATCGCCGTCGAAGACCCAGCGCTCTCCCGACGGGCTGATCAGCTGCGAGCCCGACGCGGCCGTCAGCCTCGCGCCCTGCTCCACGCGAAGCCCGGTCCCCTCCTTCACGATTCGCACGGGCGCCCCCGTGATCGTGTTGCGGTACAAGCCGGAAAGCGCCGACAGATCGGGCTCGCGCAGCACGAAGGCGCTTCCGTTCGTGGCGCCCGTAGGCACGAGGGAGGGACCGAGCACCACGTCGGCTACCTTGTAGGTCAGCGCCTGCGCGGACGCGTCGCCCGCATTGCAGAGCACCGCCACCGTGGTGCGCGTCTCGGGGAACAGGGTGAGGTAGGCCCGGTAGCCGGCGGTGGACCCGCTGTGGCGGATCTCCTTCACGCCACGATACTCGCCCACCCAGACACCGAGCCCATAGTCGTGGGCTCGCCCGTCGGTGAACCGGCCGGGCGTGATCTGCTCGGCGACGAACGCGGCATCACCGACGACAGGTGAGTGGAAGTTCCGCGTCCATCTCACCAGGTCACCCACCGTCGTCAGCAGGCCGCCGTTGCCGTGCACGTTCTCGAAAGGCATCTCCAGGTGGTACCCGTCGTCCTGGCGGTCGTAGGCGAGCGCGCGCCCCGGCACCAGGCGCGTGTGGTCGTCGCGCCACGACGTGTGTGTCATGCCGAGCGGCTCGAAGATACGCCGCCGCGTGAATTCGGCGAACGACATCCCGCTCACGCGCGAGACGAGGATGGCTGCAAGGTTGTAGCCGGAGTTGCTGTATGACCAGCGCGTGCCCGCCGGGAAATTGAGCGCACGCTGCCTGGACAGGATGTCGAGCACGTGGGCGTGCGTGTGCACCCGCGTGGTCCGCGGCCATCCGGCAATGCCGGCCACACTGCCCCAGTCGCGCAGCCCGCTGGTGTGGTTCAGCATCTGCCGGATCGTGACGGGCGTCTGGTAGTCGGGCAGCTCGGGAAGGTAGCGGCGAATGGGATCGTCGAGCGAGAGCTTGCCGTCACGCGCCAGCAGCAGCACCGCCGCGGCCGTGAACTGCTTCGAAACCGAGCCGGCCTCGAAGATGGTGTCGCCGCGATTGGGCACACCTCGCTCGAGGTCCGCCATGCCGAAGCCCTTCTCGACCACGGGCGAGCCGTCCCGGCCGACCCCGACCGAGCAGCCAGGCGTGGCCGTCGTCCACTCGGCGAATATTGCGTCCACGCCGGGCGCCGCGACGGGTGCGGCCGCCTGGAGAAGCGCACCGAACATCAACGAGATGAACTGCACCTGGCACCTCGAAAGGGAGAGACCTCTACCTTGGCCCTGTCAGCTTGTCCAGCGCCGCGAGGGTGTCCTTCACGGCCGCCAGAGCCTGGTCGGTCGGGACGGCATCGGCGCCCTCGATCAGGCCGAACAACTGCACGAGCGTGGACATGAGCCGCTGGATCTCCTGCGCGCGGGCCTGCCCGCTGCCTCCCTGCGCGCGCGCGGCGGCGAGCGCCGTCGATGCGCGGCGGATGCCGGCGTCGAGCGCGCGCGACAGCTCGTAGAGCTGCCGCAACCCGGCGTCCGGTGTCTTCACGCGGGGATCCATGCGGACCACGAGCGGCGCGGTGCGCGCCCGCCCGTCGGCCGTCAGCCGCACGGTGTAGCGACCGGGCATCACCCACGACCCCAGCGGGGCGCGCGGTGTGTTGCGCAGGATGGCGGCGATGGGATACGAGAACGATGGCACCGCGGGGCGCTCGTGGCGGAGGTCCCACACGAAGCGGTGCAGGCCGCGCGTCCTCGCCAGGGGCTGGTGCGGCCGGATCCAGTAGTCCGGCGTGTTGCGGCCCTCCACCAGCGGCTCCGGCGGATCGTCGCTCGAGTACCGACGCACCACGGCGCCAGTGCCGTCCAGCAGCTCCAGCGTCACGGGGCCGGTGGTGTTCGCGGGCAGCCAGTAATGGAGGATGGCCCCGTCCGGCGGATTCTGTCCCGCCGGCTCGTCAGGCGGCAGCGGTGTGTCGGTGTTCATGTTCCACCGCACACGCACGGCGTCTTGCGGCGTGAACAGGTGCGGTCCAGCCGGCAGCGTGACGTCAGGCAGCTGCCGCAGCGGGGTGATGTCGTCCAGGATCCAGAAACCCCGGCCGTGCGTGCCAGCCACCAGGTCGTCGCCCTTGATCACGAGATCCCGCACCGAAGTCGCCGGCATGTTCACGCGCAGCGACTGCCAGTGCTCGCCATCGTCGAACGAGATGTAGACCGCCTGCTCTGAGCCCGCGAACAGCAGCCCGCGCCGCTTCGGGTCCTCGCGGACCACGTTGATGATGCCGCCGTCCGGAATCCCGCTGGTGATGTGCGCCCACGTCTGCCCTCCGTCCCGTGTCCGGTAGATGTGGGGCCGCAGGTCGTCGAGCCTGAACGTGTTGATGGCAGCGTAGGCCGCGTTCACGTCGAAGTGTGACGCGTCCATCAGGGAAACCTTCATCCATGGCTTCAGGTCGGGCGGCGTCACGTTGGTCCACGTCCGGCCGCCATCCCGGGTCCCATGAATGAGGCCGTCGTCGGTGCCCGCCCAGATGACCGCCTCGTCCAGGGAGGACGGCGCAATCGTATAGATGACCCCGCGCTGCGAGGGACGGGCGTCGGGCAGGCCCGCGTACACGCCGACGTTCGGGGGCACCTCCCACTCGGGCCGCGCCAAATCCGGGCTGATCTGCTGCCACGACTGGCCGCCGGTCGTCGTCTGCCAGAGCACGTTCGAGGCGAAGAACAACTTGCGCGGATTGACCGGGGAGAACAGCACCGGCATCGTGCGCACCACGCGGTAGTCCGCCCCCCTCGCCGGCCTGGGTCCGACGTTCTGTACCTGACCGGTCCGTCGATCCCAGCGCGAAACCTTCCCGCCGTACACGATGTCGGGATCGAGCGGGTCGGGCGCGACGTAGCCGTACTCCTCGACGCCGACCGGTGACCAGTCCCTGAACGTGATCTGCCCGTGGTCCCCGCGGCTCGATACGCAGGCCGAGCCGCTCTCCTGCTGGCCGCTGCATACCCGGTAGGGGAACGCGTTGTCGGTGCTCACGTGGTAGAAGGCCGCAGTCGGCTGGTTGTACCAGCTGCTCCACGTCTCGCCGCCGTTCAGCGACACGATGGCCCCCTGGTCCGAGGTCATGGCAATGATGTCGGGGTTCGTCGGGTTGATCCACGCGCGCTGGTAGTCGTCTCCGCCGGGGGCGCCACGGAATGCCGTGAATGTCCGGCCCCCGTCCGTAGACTTCCACGCCACGATGGTCGGCACGATGACAATGTCGGGGTTCGTCGGGTGCACGCGAATGTCGGTGGCGTCGAAGGGGCGCGCGACGACCCGAGGGTCGCTGTTGACGAGCGCCCACGTCTCCCCCGCATCGTCTGACCGGTAGATGCCGCTCTTCCTGCCGGCCTCGACCACGAGGAACAGGCGCGACGGCAGGCTCGGCGCGATGCCGATGCCAATGCGGCCGAGCCGATCGTCGGCCCATGTGGGCAGCCCGGTGGTGAGCGGCCGCCAGGTCGACCCGCCATCGGTGGACTTGAAGAGGCCGCTACCCGTCCCCCGGAAATCCGCGTTCTCCCACGGGCCCTGGCGCGCCTGCCAGAGCGCTGCGTAGACGACGGCGGGGTTCTTCGGGTCGATCAGGACGTCGGCGCCGCCGCTGTTCTCGTCCCTGAACAGTACCTTCTCGAAGGTGCGGCCGCCGTCCACCGACCGGAAGATGCCACGCTCCTCGTTGGGACCGTACGGATGCCCCAGCGCGGCGACGAACAGGCGATCCGCATTGGTCGGATCGACCACGACCTGGGCGATCTGTTGCGAGTCGCGAAGCCCGAGGTGCGTCCACGTGCGGCCGGTGTCGGTGGACTTGTACACGCCATCGCCGGTGGCCAGGTCGGGCCGCTGCTGCGCTTCGCCGGTCCCGACGTAGATGACGCTCGGGTTCGACGGCGCCACCGCGAGCGCGCCAATCGAACCGGTTGGCTGGTCGTCGAAGACGGGCACCCACGTGCGGCCGGCGTCGGTGGTCTTCCACACGCCGCCGTTGACCACCCCCATGTAGAACGTATGCGGCTGACTCGGGACCCCGTCCAGCGCCTTGGTCCGGCTGGCGCGATGCGGCCCGATGTTTCGCCACTGCAGTTCCTCGAGGACTTCAGGACCGAAGCCATTCGACGGCTGGGCCAGGAGTGCCGCGCGCGGCGGAACGCTCATCAGGGTCGCGAGCGCGCCCACCAACAGGAGAGCGCTCGCGCCGCGGTGCATTGCCGGGGGCAGCATGGCGGGAGTGTAGCTGAACTTCGCGTGGGGCTCTTCGTATGATCGTTCTAGATTCGGCCGCCGCCGAATCGGGCTGGAGGAGCCGTGCTGGAGACCCTGCGAGCCGTGAAGTTCCTGTTCATGGGGCCCGTGATCGTGCTGTTCCTGGCGGTCGTCAACCTGATGACCTCACCCGGCCACTGGTGGGTCCAGTGGGCGGCGCTCGGCATCGGCATCGCCTGGGTGATCAGCCTCATGAAGGTCATTCGGGCCGCCATCATTGCTGGCGGCCTCGCTGCCCTCGGCGCCTACCTGCTCAGTCGCAGCAAGAACCCATAGGACGCCTGACCGTCCGTCATTCACACCTGAGCGCCTCTGCCGGCTCGACCCGTGAGGCCCGCTGAGCCGGGATCAGGCACGCGGCGATCGCCACGGCCACCAGGACGGCCGGCGCGAGCACGTAGGACCAGGGGTCGAGCGGTGCCACGCCGAACAGCGCCGCCTCCATGAAGCGCGACAGGGCGGCGGCGCCGGCAAGGCCGATGGCAAGGCCGGCCAGGACGACGGTGAGGCCCTCGCGCACCACCATCCCGACGATTCGAGCGCGGCTGGCGCCCAGCGCGGCGCGGACGCCCATCTCGCGCCGCCGCTCCGATACCCCGTACGACAGCACACCGTAAAGGCCGATGGCCGCCAGCAACAGTGCTACCCCCGCAAACCCCGCCAGGAGCGAGGCGGCGAAGCGTGGCGTCGCAACGGATGCCGATACCTTGTCGGACAGCGCGGACAGGTGGTCGACGGCGAGGCGCGAATCCACACCGGCAACGGCCTGGCGAACCATCGGCGCCAGGGCCTCTAGTGGGCCGGTGGTGCGGACCGCGACCACGACCTGGGTGGACAGCCCGCGCTCGGCCGTTCCGGCCGGCACGAACAGCTCCGGCTGGACCTGCCGGTCGAGGCCGTCCTTGAGGACACTGGCAACCACCCCCACGACCTCCGCCACCGTGCCCTTCGAGTGCAGGAGCCCGGGATACCGCCGGCCAACCACGGGGTGGCCATCGTTCCAATACTGCCGGACGAACTCCTCGTTCACCAGGAAGGCCTGGGTGGGCGCACCCACGTCGGAGGGTTGCAGGAACCGGCCGGCGACGAGGCGCATGCCCAGCGCTTCCATGTAGCCGGGCGTCACCGCCCAGGACAGCGCGCGGGCCCTGATGGGCTGGCCGTCGGCCGTCGTCTCGCGCAGCGTCAGCATCTGCAGCGCGCTGATCGGCACGAGGGGCCCCATGTTGCTCCCGCCCGCCGCCACCACGCCCGGCAAACCGCGGATCGCCGAGAGGATTTCGTCCATGCGCGGCATCACGTGCGTCGCACTGCCGGCGTCAGCCGGGAACACGATGTCAGCCGTGAGGGCCCCCGACGGCTGATAGCCCGGATCGACCTGGAGCAGTCGCACCAGGCTCCGCCCTATCAGCACCGCTCCCACGAGCAGCATCACGGCGAGCGCGGCTTCGGCGATCAGCAGCACGCCCCGCAGGTGGCGGGCCGACGATCCAGTGGATCGGCGGTCGCCGTCGTGCAGCGCCGTCGCGCGCGCCCGCGAGGCACGCCACGCGGGCGCCAGGGCCGAGAGCAGCCCGGCGGTCATCGCGACAGCCACCGTGACGGCCAACACCCGGCCGTCGAGCGCCACTTCGTCCAGGCGTGGAAATCCCCGTGGTGCGATCCGCGGGAACACACGGATGAGGGCCCACGCGAGGCCAACGCCGAGCAGACCGCCGGCTGCCGAGAGCAGGCATGATTCGGCCAGGGCCTGCCGCACCAGCCGGGTCGCCCCGGCCCCCAGCGCCGCCCGCACGGCAAGCTCGCGCTCCCGGGACACGCCCCGGGAGAGGAACAGGTTCGCCACGTTCGCCGAGGCCAGCAGCAGCACGATCAGCACGCCTGCCGTGGCGGCCAGCAGAGCCGGGCGAACGCTCTCGGTCATCTCCGTGGCGAGGACCTCCGCCCGGACCTCGACCGGCCCGCCCTTGCCGAATATCAGGTCTGCGGCGGGCGGCCGGGCCTGGGCCCGTGCGACCGTCGTGCCCTCCTGTGCCGCCGCGCCCGGCGTGGCCCCTTCGGCAAGGCGGGCAATCACCGAGATCACGCGGATGCGCCCGGGAGCGGCATCCTCGCGAGAGGGGATGTGGGGGCGCCAGAACATGGCGGCCGGGCCCGGGAACGCGAAATCCGGTGGCGCCACGCCGACAATCGTATGGGAGCGACCATTGACCACCAGGGTCTGGCCGACCGCCTCAGGCGACTCGCCCAGGGGCGTCCGCCAGTACGCATGGCTCAGGACGACCACGTCCGCCGCGCCCTCGATCTCGTCCGACGGCTCGAGGAAGCGGCCCATGAGCGGCTGGCTCCCCAGAACCCGGAAGAGCGAGGCCGACACGGTCCCCGAGATGACGCGTTCCGGGTTCTCCCGTCCGACGGTATCGGTGCCCTGGCCGTATGGCGCGAATGCCGCGATGGCGGTCGCCCGTGGCTGCCACGCGTCGAGCGTCAGGTTGCTCAGCCAGTGCTGCTGGAACGTCACCGGCGCACCCGGGTGTTCCTCCCAGAGCCGGACAATCCGTTGGGATTCGGGATACGGAAGGGGCCGGAGCAGGACGCCGTCGACCACCGAGTACATCGCCGTGGTCGCGCCAATGCCAACGGCAAACGTGGCCAGCGCGTCAACGACGAGCCCGGGCTGCGTGCGGAGCCCTCGCCAGGCCTGCCTCAGGTCGGAGAGCATGCCGGCGCAGTATAGCGAACGAAAAGGCGCGATGGTGCGGAAGAGAGGATAGGGTGAACGCCGTATCGGCTCGTATTGGCCTGTTCGTCCCGTGCGGTTTCGTTCTGTGTTTCCGCCGATTTGCCCGTCGTTCGGGCTGGCTCGTATCGTCCTGTATCGGCCCGTTCGTTAGCAATCGGTTAGCAGTCTACTCGCCTGCGGCCCGGGTCGTATCGGTCTTCGCGGCGTGGATCAGGCTGCCGATGGTTCGGGCCAAGGCTTCCTGCTGATCCGGCAGGGCGTGCGCGTAGACCTGAAGCGTGACGGTCGGGTTCTTGTGCCCGAGCCGGGCCGCCACGTTGTGAATGGGTTCCCGCGCGCCGAGCAACAGCGTGGCGCACGTGTGCCGCAAGCCGTGCAGCTTGATCCGCTTCACCTTGGCGGTCTTGATCAGCTTGTTGAACTCGATGGCCGCGATGTTGTTCACCTGCAGCGGGGCACCGGGTGACAACCCGTCCTTGGCGAAGACCAGATCGAACGGCTTATACTCGCGTCGGCGCCGCATCTTCACTGCAGCCTGGGCGGCCCTGTGGACTTTCACGAGCGCGACGGTTTCTGGTGCGAGCGGGATCGTCCGCACGATGCCCGTCTTCGTCGGGCCGAACACCGGGTGCTCGACGTCCGGCTTGCGCAACTGCCGCGCGACCGTCACGGTGCCCGTGTCGAGATTCACGTCGGGCCACTGCAGGCCGGCGACTTCCCCACGGCGCATTCCGCTGTCCAACAGCACCGCGTAGAACGCGGCCTGCTGGCTGGTCCCGTGGGCCTTCACGTGGGCGAGGAACTGCGCGGCCTCGGCCGCGGTCCAGCAATGGACACGGGCATCCCGTGCGGCGTCGTCGCGGGTGTGACGGGCGCTGGGCTTCCCCTCGACCTCCTTCGCTTCGTTCCGCGCCACCAGCTTGTCGCGGGCTGCCTTCCGCAGCGCCCGCTGCAGGATGTTCTGGTGCAGGCTCAGCGTGCCTGGCGCCAGCGACTTGCGATGGTCCGCGTGATACTGCTCGACGTGGTGCGCCTTGACCGCCTGAAGCGGCAAGGCGCCGAGCGCGGACGGGACGAGGTAGTCGTCCACGATGCCCTTGTAGCGGGCGTAGGTGCCATCGCTCCACGGTCGTTGCGGTCCCTGCCGCAGTTCCACCCATTCGCGCAGCCAGTCGCCCAGCGTGCGCTTGCTCGGTTCGACGAACGCATCGTTGTTCCTGGCGCTCACGAGATCGGTGAGCCGCTTTTCGGCATTCGTCCGCGTGCCGTGGAACGTCACCCACTTCTGGCGACGGGGCGCGAGGCCCGTCACCGGGTCCGCGACGCGCGGGAGGTCGAGCACGATAGCCCAGCGGTTCTTGCCGCGCCGCACGAGTGATCCCTTCATCGTCGTGATCCTTTCACTACGAGAACCGACGACAGCGGATCGATGGGACGCCCCATAGAATAGGGGCAGCCTCGCAACCGTGTCTGCGGTTCCGGGGTTAGGGGTGTCGGTCCGTGCGTCCAACACGGCCGACATCCCGAGTATCCCATCCGCCCGTCGGCCGGTCAATCGCCCGCGCGATGCGGGATCAATCCTCACCAATCCACGTGCGGGGTGCGGCGCTGGCGATACGCGGCGAGCTGGCGCCCCAGATCCTGCAACGTGCTGGTGTAGAGCGTGCGCACGTTCTGCGTCGTCCACAACCGCGTCGGGGGATCGCGGACGTCCCATGCGGGCGCCGGGGCCGCAGACGTGGCGGGCACGTCCGGCACGCAGCCCAGCGCCAGCACGGGATCGTCATCGGCGACGATGACCAGATCGCCGGACTGGACATCCTGCCAGCCGAGCACCTGATCGTCGCGCCGCATGACGCCTACGCGCTGCGAGTGCGCCACGCCCCGCCCCGCGCGCTGATGTGCCAATGTCCACAGCGTTCACACCGATACGCGGCGCCCCGCACGAACAAGGCGCGCGCCTTCGCCTGCGCCATCGTCTTCGACGGCCAGCGGATCTTGCCGTGACACTGCCGGAATTCGCGTTGGGTCAGCGGACGCTTCAGCCGCCGCCCCATGATCACACCTCCAGCGCCGCGATGGCGCGCAGACACTGCGTCAGCCGGGCGTGCGCGTCCTGCTCGCGGGCCGTCAGCTCCGCCCGTCGCCCGTCGAGCGCGCGCTGATAGGCCGCGTGCTGCGCCTGTTCGTGCTGGAGTCGTTCGCGCAGGCGCCAGCGCGCCGTGCCCTCGGGGCTGTGGTCGTGGCCGTCCACCTCGCCCAGCTCGGCGAGCGAGGCGGCGATCTGCCGCAGACGGTCCGCCACAGGGACCGCCTCGCGTTCGAGTGCGGCCAGTCGCTCGGCGGCGACGCCATGCGCATGCTGCGCCGCCGTCAGCTCGTGGCGCAGGCTGTCGATCCGGCGCAGGCGCTGCTGTGCGGCGATGCGCTGCCGTTCCGTGACGCAATCGAGGGGATCGGGGCAGGTGTCCCGCGCCGCGTCCAAGGTGGTGAGGGCGCTGTCGATGGTGATCATCGCGTCACCTCCGCACGTGGCGTGCTCCAGCCGGTCCACAGGGACAGCCGGAAGTGGTCGGCCGGCGACACCGTGATCGCCGGTGTCGTCGCCCCTGGCGCCGGGGGCGCTGGCGTCGCTGGCCGCGCCGTCGTCGCGCGGGCCTGCGTGCGCACCTGCGCCCGGCAGCGCGGGCACAAGTGCTCGATGGGGTTCGTGGCGCAACAGGGTGTGCCTGCGGCCGTGAGTGTCCGGTATCGCATCTCCATCATGTCCTCCATCGCTGTGTCCTACCCATCGTGATGTCGTCGCCGTCAGTCCTCACCCGTGCGCCGACGCAGCACGTCCGCGCCCGTCAGCGGACGGTCGGCCCGGCGCGCCCACGCGATCTGCGTCACCAGCGCTCGGCGCCGCTGCTCGTCGGCCTGCGCCTGCGCCAGCGGATACCGCCCCGCGATGATGTCGGACGCGTGCCCGTCGCCCCGGCTGATGTGCGTGGGGATGCCACTCGGCCGATGGCGGTAGATGCCGACGCTGTCCCACTCGGACTCGGGCAGGCGCCACGGCGTCGGATCACGGCGCGTCGTCACCAGGTCACCTTGCCCGCGAGCATGCCGCCCACCTGCCCGCGCCCGACACACGCCAGCAGCGCCCCCGCCACGACGACCGCGCGGTCATCGTGGGCGCCGGGCCGATGGTCCACCCGATCCCGCCCGCTCGGCCCTCGTCGCCGCTCTAGCCCGCGCAACTCGCGCAGCGTCGCCGCGTCATCGAGCAGGACGACGGTGCCGGCCTGCACGTGACTGAGCAGATCCAGATACAGCGCACTGCGGTCACGGTCGCCCGGCCGATACGCGATGCCGCGCGCCCGGAACTGCTCGGCTACGAACTCGCCCGCGTAGCGGTCGCCGACCACCTCGCGACAGCCGTAGGCGCGGACCAGCTCGCACACCTCCCCGATGACGCCCGCCGGGTTGTGGGGCGCCGGCCATGCCCGCACGACATCGAGGATGGCGTCGTCCCCGTCGCGATGCGCGATGCCCAGGGCGGCGGCATCGGTCCGCCCGCCGCTCGCGTCGTAATAGGCCACGTGCCGGCCGCACGGCGGTCGCTCGCGCACGCCCAGGTCCACGCACGCATCGAGGGCGTCCGGGTCCAGCAACGTGGCGACGCCCGCGCGAAACTCGCCCAGCACCTCGCTGCGGTAGGCCTCCGGATCGTCCTGCTGCATGCGCGCGAGGTAGTCCGCCGGGAGCGTCGGGTGCATCGCGGGGGCGCTGGCCTGCCACACCAGCGTCAGCGAGTCGTCACGGCCGTAGTGGCGCCGATGCAGCTCCCACAGGGCGCCGGTCTGCCCATAGGGCGACGACAGGATGATGACCTTGCCGCCCGTCGTGGCCGTGCGCCCACGGGCCGCGCGCAGCATCTCGATGTCGGTGGGCCGCCCATCGGTCGCGACGAAGTAGGCCAGCTCGTCGATGACCACGACGCACGCGCGCAGACCCCGGATGGCCGCCGGGCGACACGGGTAGGCCGCGATGGTGACGCCCCGGCGCAGCTCGATGCTGTCGGTGGTCTGGCCCGCGACTTCGGCGCGGCAGCTCGGCACCGTCTCCAGCGGCTCACGGACGTAACGCAGCAGCGTGCGGAGGGCGCCCCGATGGTCCTGCCCGACCAGCACGGCGTAGGTGCCCGCCGGCCCGCGCAGGGCCTCGTAGGTCGCGAGGGCGGCCGACACGCGCGTCTTGCCGCTCTGCACGCCGACAATGGCCACGGCCTCGGGAAACCCGCCCGGCGGAGGCGCGTAGGTCGTCCGGCCGGTGTGCGTGCGCCACAGCGTCTCGGCGTCGTCCTCGGACACCCCGACATCGGCCAGCGCCGACCACGGTAGGCCGTATATCGCCGCCAGATAGACCAGCCACGCGCGCCACGATGCCAGGTCGGCGAAGGCGGGCAGGCCGCCCAGCACGTCCGGATGGCGGAGCGCATCGAGGATGGTCACGGCGTGTCCTCCGGCCGGCGGCCGAGCAACAGGTCGGACGCGCCGACGATGGGCCGCGCGCGACGGTCCAATCCTAGGGTCGCGTCAAGCGCCCGTGCGCGGTCGATCAGGCCGTCCAGCCGCTGCAACCATGCCGTGCGCAATCGGCCCCGTCCGTCAAACACGCCGTGCCGCTCGATGGCGCCACTGAGCTGGCCGATGTGGACGTGGAGGCGGGCGCGATACTCGTGCAGCGAGCGGCGCCGCGTCGGCACCTCGCCCGGTCCGCCGTCATCGGCCAGCGACGCATTGAGAAAGGCCCGCCGCTCGTCAGCCAGTGCCGCGTCCACCTGTGCGCGCAGCCCGTGGCGGTAGGCGATCCGGTTGCCGGGCTGGAACAACCCGCGCGCATCGCGGTCGGGCGTGGACGGGATGGGCGTCA
>JADZCN010000052.1 GCA_020851565.1 Acidobacteriota bacterium
CGCCGCGTGTCGCGGTGTGCTCGTGGGATAGGATCAAAGCGACGTGCAGATACCCTACACGAAGAAGACGCTCGACAACGGCCTCGACGTCATCGTGCACGAGGACCATCAGCTGCCGATGGTCGCCATCAACCTCTGGTACCACGTCGGCTCCAAGAACGAGCGGCCCGGGCGCACCGGCTTCGCGCACCTCTTCGAGCACCTCATGTTCGAGGGCTCGGCGCACCACGATTCGGGCTACTTCGAGCCGCTGCAGCGCGCCGGCGCGCTGCTGAACGGATCCACCAACACCGATCGCACCAACTACTGGGAAGTGGTGCCCACCGGCGCCCTCGATCTGGCGATGTGGATGGAGTCGGACCGCATGGGGCACCTGCTGCCCGCGCTGACGGAGGAGAAATTCACCAACCAGCGCGACGTGGTGCTGAACGAGCGGCGGCAGAACTACGAGAACCGTCCGTACGGCCTGGCCGGCGTCGCGCTCTCGGCGGCGCTCTTTCCGCCCGATCATCCGTATCACTGGATCACGATCGGCGACCCGGACGATCTCCGCGCGGCCACGCTCGAGGACGTGCGGCGCTTCTTCGAGACCTACTACCACCCGGGCAACGCGTCGCTGACGCTGGCAGGCGACATCGAGACCGCGCGCGCCCTGGACCTCGCGGAGGAGTACTTCGGCGAGATTCCCCGAGGGCCGGTCGTCCCGCCGGTGTCGATCGCGCGGCCCGAAATGGCCGGCGCCTCGCTCCTGCTGGAGGACCGCGTCGAGTTGCCCCGCCTCTACCTGAGCTGGCATTCGCCCGCGATGTTCGAGGACGGGGACGCGGCGCTGGACCTGGCCGCGGACGTCCTCGCCCATGGGAAGACCTCGCGGCTCTACAAGCAGCTGGTCTACGAGCGGCGCGTGGCGACCGACGTGTCGGCGTACCAGCACTCGCGGGAGATGTCGGGCGTGTTCCAGGTGGCATGTACGGCGGCGGCCGGCGTGGCGCTGCCGGTGCTCGAGCAGGCCGTGACAGAGGCGCTGGCTGCACTGGCAGCCGAGGGGCCCACCTCCGACGAGCTCGAGCGATCCGAGGTGCAGATCGAGGCGCAGTTCGTCTATCGCCTGCAGACGGTCGGGGGCTTCGGCGGCAAGTCCGACCAGCTGAACGCGTACAACGTCTTCCGGAAGGATCCGGGCTACTTCGACCAGGATCTCGCGCGCTACCGCGCCGTCACGCCGTCGCAGATGGCCGATGCCGTTCGCCAGCGGATCGTCGGCGCTCCGCGCGTCGCGCTGAGTCTCGTGCCGCGCGGCCAGCGCCAGCTGGCGTTGCCGGACGCCTCCGAGGTGTTGGTCTCGTGAGGCGCGTGGATCGGTCGACGCTGCCGGTGCCCGGACCGCCGGGTGCGTTCACCTTCCCCCGCATCGAGCGGGCGCGGCTGTCGAACGGCCTGCAGGTGCGGGCCATCGCGCACCACTCGGTCCCGGTGGCGGCGATGGTACTGCTGGTGCCTGGCGGATCGTCCACCGACCCGCCGGATCGCGCGGGGCTGGCGTCGCTCGTCGCGGACCTGCTGGACGAGGGCAGCCGCGGGCGGTCGGCGCTGGAGGTGTCTGATCGCATCGCGCGGCTGGGGGGAGATCTCGACGTCGAGGTCGGGCCCGACGCGATCGTGGTGAGCCTCACGGTCCTCGACCGGTTCCTCCCCGCCGGCCTCGCGCTCGTGCACGAGATCTGCACGGCGCCGAATCTCGCGACGTCCGAATTCGAGCGCGTCCGCCAGCTGCGGCTCGAGCGCCTGCGGCAGCTGAAGGACCATCCCAGCGCCTTGGCGGATCGCGCCTTCGCGCAGGTGCTGTACCAGTCGCACCCCTATGCCCAGCCGGGACACGGCACGGCGGCGTCGCTCGGCGCCACCACCGTGGAGGAGGTGCGCGCGTTCCACGCGCGGATGTTCCAGCCCGTGGGCGCGACGCTCGTGGTCGCCGCCAACCGCCCCGTGGCCGACATGCTGGCCGAAGCCGAGGCGGCGTTCGCCGGGTGGCGCGCCGATCCGTCGGTGGAGCCGCTCCCCCGGGACCGGGGCCGGGAGGCCGCGCCGCGCTCGCCAGCCGTGCGGCTTGGCGTGGTGCCGCGGCCGGGCGCCGCGCAGTCGGAACTGCGTCTGGGTCACGTCGCGGCGTCGAGGGCGACGCCCGACTACCACGCACTGGTGCTGCTCAACACGGTGCTCGGCGGGCAGTTCGTGAGCCGGCTGAACATGAACCTGCGCGAGGACAAGGGGTACACCTACGGCGTGCGCACGGGGTTCGACCTGCGTCGCGGTGAGGGGCCTTTCGTCCTGCAGACGAGCGTGGGTACCGACGTGACGGTGCCGGCGCTCCGCGAGGCGCTCCGGGAGATCCAGGAGATACGCGGTGCCAGGCCCGTGACGGCGGACGAGCTCGCGCTCGCCCGGTCATCGGTGGCGCTGGGCTACCCGCGCGGGTTCGAGACCGTGCAGCAGGTGGCGCGCTCGGCCGCGCAGCTGGCGCTGCACGAGCTGCCCGACTCGTACTTCGAGGAGTTCGTCCCGCGCCTCGAGGCTGTGACCCGCGACGAGGTCGCGGAGGTCGCCCAGCGGTACCTGGATCCCGCGCGGATGGCCACCGTGGTGGTGGGCGACATCGAGAAGGTCGGCACGTCGCTTGCGGAGCTCGGCCTTGGCGAGGCGGTCCCCGTCCTCCCGCCGATCTGACCGGGGTGGCCACGGGGTTGTCACGGGGTTGTCACGGGGACAGTCCCTGTAAAGTCCCTGTAAAGACCCAGTAAAATCTGCGCTGAAGAGATGAAAGCCACGCGATTTCACCAGCATGGCGGGCCCGAGGTGCTTCGGTACGAGGACGCGCCCGTGCCCGTGCCCGGCCCGGGAGAGGTGCTGGTGCGCGTCCGGGCGTGCGCGCTCAATCACCTGGACCTCTTCCAGCGCCGCGGCCTCGAGCGCGTGACGATTCCCTTCCCCCACATCTCCGGCGCGGACGTGGCGGGCGAGGTCGCGCAGGCGCCGGCGGGTACCTTCGCCGAGGGCCAGCGCGTGATGCTGCAGCCGGGCCTCGCGTGCGGCCGATGCGCCCGCTGCCTGGAAGGACGCGACAACGAGTGCCCGCGCTACGACGTGCTCGGCTACCAGAGCGACGGCGGCTACGCGGAGTACGTCCGTGTCCCGGTCCAGAACCTCATCGCGCTGCCCGATGCCATCGGCTTCATCGAGGCCGCCGCCTTCCCGCTGGCGTTCCTCACCGCCTGGCACATGCTCGTCACGCGCGCCCGGCTGCAGGCAGGCGAACTGGTGCTGGTGCTGGGCGCGGGGAGCGGCGTCGGGCAGGCCGCCATCCAGATTGCCCGGCTGCACGGGGCTCGCGTCATCGCCACGGCCGGCTCGGACGACAAGCTGGCCCGCGCGCGGGAACTGGGCGCCTTCGAGGTGGTGAACCACGCTGCGGACGACTTTGCCGCGGCGGTCCGGCGCCTCACCGAGGGGCGCGGTGTGGACATCGTGGTCGAGCACGTCGGCACGGCCACGTGGGACAAGAGCCTGCGGTGCCTTTCGAGGGGTGGACGGCTCGTCACCTGCGGCGCCACGACCGGCCACGACGCCCGCGTGGATCTGCGCTTCCTGTTCGCCCGGCAGTGGTCGCTGCTGGGGTCCTACATGGGGCAGAAGGCCGAACTCCTGCGGGCGGCAGAGCTGTTCTTTGCCGGCGAGCTGATGCCGGCCGTGGACCGCGTTTACCCCCTGGCGGAGACCGCCGAGGCCCACCGGCGGCTCGAGTCACGCGAGGCGTTCGGCAAGATCGTGCTGTCCGTCTGACCGAACGGGCGTTCTTCGTGCCGAGCCCGGAGAATTCTTCGTGCTGAGCCCGGAGAAACTGCCAGGCCTCGTCCGTCGTCCATAGAGAGTGCGCGGGTGTATGATCCGCGTTTGGCCAGCCATGGACGTCCAGATCCAGCGACAGTCCGGCCTCGGCAGCTTCAGCTTCAGCCTCGTTGGCATCGTCGGGCTCCTGGCCCTGATTGTCGCCGGCGCCACGGTGTGGCTGCTGCTCACCGACCCGGTGACCGTTGCCGAATCCGTCGAGACGGGAGAAGTGTCTCCGCTCGTGCAGTCGCTGGCCGGATCCATCTACGAGGCACTGGTCAGGCTCTTGAAGTATCTCTGAGGTTCTCGGGTTCTCAGGTTCTGGGGTTCTGGGGTTCTGGGGTTCTGGGGTTCTCGCGGTGTGGGGCCCGCCCGCACCCGCCCGCACCTGCTCGCACCTGCTCGCACCCGCCCGCACCCGCCCGCACCTGCTCGCACCCGCCCGCACCCGATCGCACCCGCCTAGAGGTTCCTCACCAGGAAGTTCCCCAGGTAGTACCCATCCAGGAACTTGAAGGGCGCTTCGCCCGTCGTGTAGTGGCCGCAAGGCAGCGTGGCCACCTTCACGCGCGGGTCGCGGCGTTGCCATTCCTTCACCAGCAGTAGCGACAGGTCCACGGGGAACGTGAGGTCGTACTTCGCGTACACGAGCAGCGTCTGCTTGTGGTGAACGCGGTCGAGATAGGACCACGGGCTGATCGGGCGCCAGAGCTCGCGCAGACCCTCCAGGTCCATGTGGCCCTCCAGACCCTGCCGCACGTGCTCGGTCGAGAGGCCGCGCCACACTACGTCGCCGAAGTACGGCGACACGTGGTTCAACGCCTGGGCGCGTACCAGCGGCTCGTGCACGCCGGTGAGCATCGCGAGGCACGAACCGAGGCTGGTGCCGAGCAGGCCCAGGTGCTCGTAGCCCTGATCGCGCAGCCACCACAGCGCCAGGCGGACGTCCATCACCGCCTGCCGACACACCTGGAGCGTCCGCACCACGTTGGACGACACGATGTAGTCGGCCCGCGTCAGTTCCGGGGGCCTGCGGCTGTCGTGATAGGGCAGGCTGATGCGCAGAGACGCGATGCCCAGTTTCGCGAGCAGCTTGCACAGCCCGATGTGGCCCTCGGGATCCGAGTTCCACTGCGCCAGCACGACGACCGCGCGGCGCGGCGTGCCGGCCTTCGGCCGGCGAACGGGATTGGCCGGGAAGTACCGGGCGTACACGGTGTTGTTCGCGGGATGCGGTGTGGTAAAGCCGCTGGGAAAGGTCAGCGTGCCCGCCTCACCGCCCCCGCGCAGCTGCTCGGGCGCCTCGATGAGCACGTAGTCCCGCGTCGGCGCCGGCGTGAAGAACGCGTCCGAGTCGCGCATCACCTGGTCCACCCACGCCCGGATGGCCGCGCGCGGATCTGTGGTCGCACGCGACTCCGACCGGGTCGCTGGCGGCTGGCTCCCCCCGGGCTCCCCCGCGAGATGGGCAACGCTGGTGACCTCTGGCGGCACGAGCCAGTCGAGCCCCCACTCGAACGGGCGGACGACGCGGTCGGCCCGGCTGACCTCGGCCAGCCGGAGCTCCCACCGGTGGAAGAACGGCGCGATCATGAGGCGGCGAGCACGCGCTCGACCGCCAGCGCGTGCTGCAGCAGCCGCTGCGTCCCGCGCCGCGGGCCGACCAGTTGCAGGCCCGCGGGGAGGCCCGCACGCGTCAGGCCGCAGGGAAGCGACAAGGCCGGGTGCCCGGTGAGGTTGAACAGCTGTGTGCAGCGGAGCATCGCCGCGCGCACCGGTTCGGTGCCGCCCTTGACCGGCGCGGTCGCGGCGCCAATCGGCGGCGCCGGAATGGAGAGCGCGGGCAGGACCATCACGTCGATGTCCGCGAGCGCCGCGTCCACTTCGCGGGAGAGCCGGGCCCGCAGCCGCTCGGCCCGGACGTAGTCCTCGCCCATCACGTAGCGGCCCATCTCCAGGCGGAACCGCACGTTGGGCGTGTAGTCGCCGGGCTGTGCCTCGAGGGTGCGCGCGTGGTACTCGGCCGCGTCGGCCAGGACGAGCGGCAGGTACACGTGCGGCGTGTCCGCGACGTGCGGAATCTCGACATCGACGACCTGCGCGCCGGCCGACGCCAGCTCCTCGATCGTGCCCAGGACCAGGCGTTCCACGTCTTCGTCGAGGCGATCGAAGAGATAGCCACGAGGCACGCCGACACGCAGGGCCGGGACGGGGCTGGGATGGAGCGTGGCCCCAGCGGCGACGCCCGCGCCGAGCATCACCTCGTACAGGATCCAGGTGTCCGACACCGTGCGGGCCATCGGTCCCACGTGATCCAGCTGTCGGCTGAGCGGTACGACCCCGTCCGCAGAGATTTCGCCCCACTGCGGCTTGAGGCCGACGATGCCACACGCGGCAGACGGGATGCGGATGGACCCGCCGGTGTCGGTGCCCACGGTGGCCAGGGCCATGCCGGTAAGGACGGAGATGGCGGAGCCTCCGCTGGAGCCGCCGGGCGAGCGGCTGGGGTCGATCGGATTCCTCGCGGCGCCGAAGCCGGAGTCGTCGCTGGTGGTGCCGAAGGCGAACTCGTGCAGGTTGGTCTTGCCGACGAACACGGCGCCGGCCGAGCGGAGGCGCGCGGTGACCGGCGCATCGTGGGCGGCGCGGTGGTCCTTCCTGACGAGCGATCCTGCCGTCGTGGGCAACCCCGCCTGGTCGATGAGGTCCTTGAGTGAGACGGGGATGCCGTGCAGCGCGCCGCGGTGACGGCCGCCCGCCATCTCGCGGTCCGCCGCGCGGGCCGCGGCCAGCGCCTGATCGGCGGTGACGGTAATGAACGCGTTCAGCTCGGGCTGGCGCTCCGTGATCCGCTGGAGGCAATCCTCCACAAGCCGCTCGGCCGTCAGTTCCCCGCGCGCCAGGCGGAGCGAGACATCGGCGAGGCTGCCCGCTGGAGGCGGCGGCTCGGGCGCGTTCGTGAGCCCTGGGCGTGCGGTGTGCTCGGCGTGCCGCGGCTGGTCGGCGAGACGCGTGTGAGTCGAGTGATCCGCGTGCCGCCCCCCCGCCCTGCCGGCGCCATCTGCGGCCTCTGCGGCCTTGGGTTTGCCTGCGGCATCTGCGGCCGCGGTATCATCGGCGTCCATCCGCGTCGCGGCGCCCCTCAAGGCCTGCACCGACGTAGCCAGGCCCTCCAGGAGCGACACAACAGGCTCGAGCCCTCTGCGCCGGGCATCGGCCTTTGTCATTTCCAACCAGTCGGCCGGCTTCATCGGAGCGCCTCCACCTCGTCCAGCGTCGCCACCGCGCGACGGAGGTGCGGGATGGTGATGGACCCTCCAACGACCAGGGCCACGTTGAACGTCTCGAAGAGCTCCTCGCGCGTCACGCCCTCTTCTCGGCACCGGACGATGTGATAGGTGACGCAGTCGTCGCACCTGAGGACCAGCGACGCCACCAGCCCGAGCAGCTCCTTGGTCTTCACCGGCAGGGCGCCCTCCTCGTACGCGCGGGAGTCGAGCGCGAAGAACCGCTTGACCTCCAGGTTCCCGCTCTCGAGGATGCGGGCGTTCATCTTCTCGCGGAACTCGCGGAATTCCTTCAGGCGTTCGCTCATTGAGAACCTTCGTGCTTTGAACCTACGTGCCTTGAACCTTCGTGGACACCGCCACCCCATCCCCAATCGGCAGCCACACGGTGTAGAACCGCTCGTCGTGCCTGAGGTGCTCGTTGTACGCGGCAATGGCCGCGACGTCCTCCGGGTCGCGTTCCTCGATCGGCGTCATGCCCGGCACGACCGTGCCGCTCCACAACACGTTGTCGGTGACGAGCACGCCGCCCGGCGGCAGGAACGCAGCCAGCCTGTCGAGCATGGACAGGTAGCCCGGCTTGTCGCCGTCCTGGAAGATGAGGTCGAAGGGCCCCGCGATCTTGTGGAGGAAGCGCGAGGCATCGCCCACCATCACGTTCACCCGGGCGTCCTGTCCGGCGGTCTTCGCGTGGGCACGCGCCCGCGCGGCGCGCGCCGGGTCGCGCTCCAGCGAGATGAGCCGCCCCTCGCCTGTCAGGGCCGTGGCCATCCAGAGCGCGGAGTAGCCGATGGCCGTGCCAATCTCCAGCACGCGCGTGGCGCGTGTCAGGCGCACGAGCGCGTGGAGCAGCGCACCGGTCTCCGGCATCACGATCGGGAGCCCTTCGGCCCGGCCTTCGCGCGCCACGACGTCCAACTGCGGATGAGGGAGGCGGGACAGTCCCGCCAGGTAGGCGACGACAGCGGGCGTCACCAGCGATGCCATCGGAACCCCGATTGTAGACTACCGGGGTGCGCCACACGAAAATCATCGCCACGCTCGGGCCCGCGTCGAGCGATCCCTCCATCGTCCAGGCTCTTGCCACGGCCGGCGCCGACGTCTTCCGGCTGAACTTCTCCCACGGCACGCAGGCCGAGCACGCGGGCCGCTTCAAGGCCGCGCGCGACGCCGCGGCCCGTGCACGACGGCCGATTGCCGTGCTGCAGGACCTCTCCGGCCCGAAGATCCGCACCGGCCGCCTGGCGGGCGGCGCCCCGATCCCGCTGGCACCAGGCGACGCGCTCACCATCCGGATTGGGGAGGGGCTGGGCGAGCCCGGGCGCGTGTTCACGGCCTACGCCCCGCTGGCCTGCGCGGTCTCGCCGGGCGACCGCCTGCTGCTCGACGATGGCCACGTCGAACTGCGGGTCGAGTCGGCCACGGCGTCGGCCATCGAGACCACCGTGGTCCATGGGCGGCAGTTGGGCGAGTCCAAGGGCATCAACGCGCCGGGCGTGCCGCTGCCGGCGGCCGGCCTCACCGAGAAGGACGAGCGCGACCTCTCCTTCGGCCTTGCGCTGGGCGTGGACGTGGTCGCCCTCAGCTTCGTGCAGTCGGCGGCCGACATCGCGGCGGCCCGGGCGGTCACGGCACGGGAGGGCCGGGCCGACGTGCCCATCATCGCGAAGCTCGAGCGGCCCGAGGCCGTGGCGCGTCTCGACGAGATCCTGGACGCCGCCGACGGCGTGATGGTCGCGCGTGGGGACCTCGGCCTCGAGATCCCGCTGGAGCGCGTGCCGCGCGTGCAGCGCGACGTGCTGCGCCGCGCACGCGAGAAGGGCGTGCCCGCCGTGCTGGCCACGCAGGTGCTGGAATCCATGCGCACCGAGTCGCGGCCCACCCGCGCCGAGGTGAGCGACGCCGCGACGGCGGTGGCCCAGGGCGCCGATGCCATCATGCTCTCGGGCGAGACCGCGACCGGCGCCTGGCCGGTGCGTGCCGTCCACACCCTGGACGCCATCATTCGGGAAGCCGAGGTGGACCTGCAGGCCGACCGGCCGGCGCCGCCCATGCACCACGGCGCGGCTCTCTCGGACGCGGCGGTCACGCTGGCCCACCAGGCCGGCGCCGATGCCATCGTTGCCGTGACGCGCGAGGGGCGGACCGCCCGGCTGCTCTCGAACCGCCGGCCGCGTGCCGTGATCTATGCCGCGACGGATCGCGAGGACGTGGCGAGGCGCGTGGGGCAGTGGTGGGGCACGTGGCCGCTCGTCACGGCCATCGAAGGCGACGTGGACACGGTGGCCGCGCGCATCATCGAGCAGCTCCGCCAGTCAGGCGCCCTTCAGGCGGGCGCGACCGTGGTCGTCGTGAACGTGTCACCCGATCTCGACCGGGGGACAGCGAACTTCCTGCGGGTGAGGAGGGTGTAGGGACGGGTGCGGACAGGTGCGGGCAGGTGCGAACGGGTGCGGGCGGGTGCGGGCAGGTGCGGGCAGGTGCGAACGGGTGCGGGCGGGTGCGGGCAGGTGCGAACGGGTGCGGGCAGGTGCGGGCACTCAAATAGTCGCGGCGTCGTGGACCAGCGCGCCGCGGGCGAAGCGGTCGGGGGCGAACAGGGACACGTCGAAGGTTTCGCTCCGCCCCATGCGGATCATCTCGGAGACGATCACTCCCGTCGCCGGCGACATCATCAGGCCGTGGCCGCTGAAACCGGCCGCGAAGACGAGGCCCGGCCGCTCGGGGTGCTCCCCGAGCACGGGGTTGTGGTCCGGCGTCATCTCGTAGAGGCCCGCCCACCCGTGGGCGTCCGTCAGGCCGGCAAGGCCGGGCATGCGCCGCACCATCGCCGGCTGGAACTCCTGCGCCCATCGCGATTCGTTTGCCTCGAGATTCTCGCCCTCGCGCTCGCGCCAGTTGGTGAAGGCCGCGACGATGCGGTCGGCCTGCCCGGGCTCCACCGGGTCGTCGTGCCGCCAGTGCACGCCGCCCGGGTCGATCAGCATCGGGAACCGATAGGGCCACGTTCGCGGCAGGGTCGCGCGGAAGAGCATCTGACGCATCGGCGTGACCGGGACATCGAGCCCGGCCAGCCTGGCGATCTCACCCGCCCACGCGCCCGCCGTGTTCACGACGACGCCGGCGCTGACGCGGGTGCCGCCGGCCAGGGTCACGCCCGAAACGCGTCCGCCCTCGACCACCACGGATGCCACCGCGTCCTCGACGTACTCCGCGCCTGCCGCCACGGCCGCCCGATGGAAGCCGCTCAGCACCTCCCGCGGGTTCGCGTAGCCGTCATCGGGCCCGAGCACGCCGAAGACGATGTCGTCCAGCCGCGCGTCGGGGACGAGACGCGCGATGTCGTCAGGCGGGAGCATCTGCACCACGGCGCCGGCCCTGCGCTCCTGCTCGTAGCGCTGCATCAGCGCCGGCGCAGTCGCGGCATCGGCCAGGAAGAGGTAGCCGCGCTGGCGGAACCACGCGCGCGGGCGCGCCTCGGCCGTACCCATGCGCACGTCGAACTGCTTCCAGAACGGCACGCTGTGCTGGACCATCCGCACCGTGACGGCGGTGCAGAACTGCTGGCGGATGCCGCCCATGGCCAGGAACGACGACGCGCGGCGGTACGAACGGTCGCGCTCCACGACGATGATGCGGCCCGTGAAGCCGTGCTCGCGCAGGTGCCACGCGACGCTCGACCCGATGACGCCACCGCCGACGATCAGGACATCGGTGGTCATGGCCCGGCCCTCGGGTCGATCACGCCGGACCACTCGATGTGGATACGCAGCGCCTCGAGCGCGCGATCCCAGACGTTCTCCATGACGAGGAAGTAGCGCTGCCACCGGGGCCCCTCGTCGTCGCCCGTCTGGCGGACGACGAGCTCTACCGAGCGCTCGGCGCCCGCGGCCCGCGCCTCGACGCTGAGCGCCATCGGGCCGATCGGATCGCCGCTCGGCGGGTGGTAGTACACCTCGGCCAGGAAGAACGACAAGGCCGGGCGATAATCCATCACCACGCCATGCAGCGTCCCGCCAAGCTTGCCGAGGACTTCGTCCTCGTAATCCGTGGGCGGCCACTGGACGGCATACGGGCCGAGCAGGCAGGGCAGCGTGACCGACCGCGACGCCTCCCACCACACGGCCAGGTCAGCCGGATCGAAGAACGCGGCCAGCACGCGCTTCGGGGTGGAGCGGATGCGGACGGCACGCTGGAGCACGAGCCCCGGCTCGGAGGCTGCCATCGTTCAGCGATAGAGCAGCACGCGCTCGCGCGCCGCCAGGAAGGGTGCATGGCCCAATGGCCATTCCCGCGCGATGGCCTCGGCGGTGGCGCCCTGGTCGATGGCCGCGCGAAGGGCCGCCGATCCGGCCAGGATGTCGATGGGCATCTTGTCGTGCTCGTACTCGTAGGGTGGTTGACGCCACGCGAAGCGAGCCGGGTCCTCGCCGCGAATGGCCTCGATGAGCGCCACCCCGGTCAGCACCGGCTGGAACGCGTGCCGATCCAGGACGTGAATCTGGCAACCGCCGCACGTCGTGCGCGCGTGCTTCTGGAACGTGGGCTCGAACACGGCGGGCCGGAAGTGCACGCCCGGCAGGCGGCGCGCGTTGAGCCCGGCCGCCAGGCGCTCGGCCCGTACCCACGGCGCGCCCAGCAGCTCGAACGGGCGCGTCGTGCCGCGGCCCTCCGAGGCCATCGTGCCCTCGAAGAGCACCGTGCCCGGATAGACGATCGCGGTGTCGAGCGTCGGCATGTTGGGCGAGGGCATCACCCACGGCGCTCCGGCCTCGTCGGCGTACTGGTGCCGCGCCCACCCGGTCATGGGCACCACCTCGAGCCGCGCGCCGATGCCGAAGTGCTCGTTGAAGAGGCGCGCGAGCTCGCCGATGGTCATGCCGTGGCGCATCGGGATGGGGAACTGCCCGACGAAGGACTCGTACCCGGCCTCGAGCATCGGTCCCTCGACGGCGAGGCCGCCGATGGGGTTGGGCCGATCGCAGACGATCACGTCCACGCCGTGCCGCGCGCAGGCGCGCAGGCAGTTCGCCATGGTGTAGATGTAGGTGTAGATGCGCGCGCCGATGTCCTGGAGGTCGATGACCAGCGCGTCCAGGCCGGCGAGCATGTCCGCCGTCGGCTCCCGCGTGTCGCTGTACAGCGAGTACACGGGCACGCGCCGCTCGGCGTCTTCGGCGTGCGGCGTCTCGATCATGTTGTCCTGGACGTCCGACCTGAAGCCGTGCTGCGGGCCGAAGATGGCCGACACGGTCACGCCGCGTGCGGCCATCAGCGCATCGACGATGTGCGTGAACGCGCCGTGCACCGAGGCGGGATTCGAGACGATGCCGACGCGACGGCCGTTGAGCCGGTTCGAAGCCAGCAGGTGCGTGGAGCCGAGCGTGACGGGCACCGCAGGATTATAGTGGTGACCATGACGAAGACCGTCCTCGTGCTGGTGCTGGCGCTGGCCTCGGCCGCCTGCATGGGCGGCGGCGGGCGGCGCCCGTCGGTCAGTGCGTCGCAACCGCCGCCGCTCTCGCCGGTGGAGGCGGCGCTGCTCGGCCAGTGGGAGCTCGTGGGCATCGAGGCGCAGGGCCGGCCTCTCCAGGGGAGCGGCCGCCTCAGCTACGACCAGTTCAACAACATCGCGGTGCACGCCGAGCTGGCGCCAGGCGAGGCCGGCGTCACCCCGCCGCGAGTGGTGCTCCTCGACTTCGCGGCAAAAGCCGCGGTCAGCGGCCCGGACGAACTCACCTACATGGGCCTCGAGCGCCGCGCGCCGGCGGACCAGATGGTGCCGCAGGCGTCGGAGCCCTCGGCGTGGCGGCACTTCGCCATCGAGGGCGACACGCTGCGCGTGTGGCAGGAGAACCCGAACGGGCAGGCCGCCGGGGTCATGACGTTCCGCCGGGTGCGATAGCCCGTCATGTTCGCGTGACCATGGACCTGCGTGGGTGGTTCACCGCGCTCGATCCCGTCGCGCAGGCGCTGGCGGCGGGCCTCTTCACCTGGTCGCTGACCGCCCTGGGGGCGGCGGCGGTGTTCCTGGCTCGGGATCTCAGCCAGCGCGCGCTGAACACGGCGCTGGGCTTCACCGCCGGCGTGATGATGGCGGCCAGCTTCTGGTCCCTGCTGGCACCCTCCATTGCGCTCGCGGAGGAAATGGGGATGGTCCCGTGGGTGCCGGCCGTCGTGGGCTTCGTCGCGGGCGGCGCGTTCCTGCGGCTGTCCGACCACCTGCTGCCGCACCTCCACCTCTTCCGGCCGCTGGCCGATGCCGAGGGCATCTCCACCACGTGGCGCAAGAGCGTGCTGCTGGTGCTCGCCATCACCCTGCACAACATCCCGGAGGGGCTCGCGGTGGGCGTGGCGTTCGGGGCCGTCGCCGCCGGATACGAGGGAGCCACGCTGGCGAGCGCCATTGCCCTCGCCATCGGCATCGGGCTCCAGAACTTCCCCGAGGGTACGGCCGTCGCGGTGCCGCTTCGCCGCGAGGGACTGTCGCGGTTCAAGAGCTGGTGGTACGGACAGCTCTCAGCCGCGGTCGAGCCGCTGGCCGCCGTCGCCGGCGCTGCCGCGGTCGTGCTGATGCGGCCGGTCCTGCCGTACGCGCTCGCGTTTGCTGCCGGAGCGATGATTTTCGTGGTGGTGGAAGAGGTCGTGCCCGAATCACAGGCCGGCGGTCACGCCGATTCGGCCACGCTCGGCGCGATGGTGGGCTTCGCCGTCATGATGACGCTCGACGTCGCCCTGGGCTGACGGAGTCGGCGTGCGGCGCTACAGAAGCAGGAAGCAGGCCGCGGCGACGAGCGTGGGGCCCGCGGCCGAGGCCGCCAGCCACATCGGCGACACGCCGTTCTGGAAGTACCTGCCGAGGATGGCCTGCCCGGCCGGGTTGGGGGCGTTGGCGATGACCGTCAGGCCACCGCCCGTGACGGCGCCCGCCACGACGGCGTACTTCAACGTGTCGCTCAGGTTCGGCACCAGCGTGGACAGGTAGGTGATGAGCGCGTTGTCGTTGAACGCGGTGAGCAGCGTCGCGCTCCAGAACAGCGGCTGCTCGGTGAGCCCGCCCAGCACCGGCGCAATCCACCAGCCCTGCAGCCCGCCGTGCGTGACCAGGCCTCCCAGGAAGAACCCGACCAGCAGGGGCGGCTTGAGGTCGATGGGCGACTGGTAGTGCGCGGTGGCCTGCGCGAAGCCGAGGAAGAACAGGAATGCGCCGATGAAGAGCGCGGGATGGTGTGCCTCGACAACGACGAACGCGAGGAACGCGAGGTGCACGGCGGTGATCCACCCCGGCGTGGCTGGCATCCTGTCGCCGTCGTCCACGGTCGTCACCGCGGCCGTGGTCTCGAGCGACGTGAGCTCCTGGCGGAACAGCAGGAAGTACGCGAGCGTGGACACGAGAATGGCCACACCGGCCTTCCACCCGAAATGGGTGGCCATGTATCCAAGCCCCCAGTCCCAGGGGGCGGCCACCATCAGCACGGGCGGTGCGGCGAAGTGGGTGAAGGTGCCGCCGATGGACACGTTGACGAACAGCAGGCCGAGCGTGGCATAGCGGAGGCGGCGGCTGGGCTGCATGGCGTAGAACTGGCGGCTGAGGAGCAGCGCGCAGATGGTCATGGCCGCCGGCTCGGTGATGAACGAGCCGAGCACCGGCCCCAGCGTCAGGATGGTGAACCACCACGCTGCCGGCGTCCCCCCGCCCAGCGCCGCCACCCGCCGGAGCATGCTCTGCGCGAAGCCCACGACCGGCCGCGTCGCAGCCATGGCCATGATGACGACGACGAACATCGGCTCGGTGTAGTGGACGGTCTCGGTGACGTAGGCCTGGGCCGTCTGCCAGTCCAGCGTGACCGTGATGGCGGCCAGCAGCACCAGCACCCAGAGGCCGAACACCACCTCGACCTCGCCGAAGAAATGCAACATCTCGGCCTTGAAGCTCGGGTGCGGCGTCTCGCCGCGCGCCCGGAGCTCGGCGTCGTAGGCGTGCTGCGCCTCGTGGGCCCAGCGCCGGAACTTGTTCGCCACGAACGTGTGCAGGACGGCCAGGAGGAAGATCGCCGTGGCGACGCCGTTGATCGGTTGCGCCGCCAGCCTCGAGGCCAGCACGTCGATGAGGGAGCCGCCGACGGGATCGAGGTAATCGGCGAGTGGGAGCGGGAAGGCGGTCTCGTGCATCTGGTGACCGGGTGATCTTATGATCTGACGCGTGGTTCCCCAAACCTTCGTGGTGTATCGGACCATCGACAGCCCTGTCGGCTCCCTGATGATCGCCGGGGACGCAAGGGCGCTGCGGGTGCTCGCCTTCGTGCGGGACGGATACCCGGTACCGGATGAGGCCTGGGCGCCGGACGCGGGCGGTGTGCTGGACGGGGTTCGCCGGGAACTGGACGAGTACTTCGCCGGCCGCCTCGTGCGGTTCGGCACGGCCGTGGCCCCCGACGGTACGTCGTTCCAGCGCCGTGTGTGGCAGGAGCTGCAGGCCATTCCGTACGGGCAGACCGTCAGCTACGGCGAGCTGGCGCGTCGCATCGACGCGCCGAGGGCCGTGCGCGCCGTCGGCGCGGCGAACGGCGCCAACCCCATCGCCATCATCATCCCGTGCCACCGCGTGATTGGCGCCAACGGCTCGCTCACCGGCTTCGGCGGCGGCCTCCCCACCAAGCGCGCGCTGCTCGACCTGGAGCAGGGCAAGCGCCGCCTGCTGTAACGACGAAACGAAACCACGAAGGCACGAAGGACACGAAGAACGCACGAAGAACGACCCAAGCCCCAAGCCCCAAGCCCCAAGAGTCTTCGTGCCGCCCTCGTGGTTTCCTGTGTCCGCCACACGCCTGTGACCGTTCGACGCTACACTCTCGGCATGCGACGGATACCCCGCCGGCTGTTTCTCGCCACCGGCGCCGCGGCCGCGGCGCTTCCACTGATCCGCACGACGAGGAGCGAGGCCGCACAGGCCGGCGATGCCGGGTTCCGGCACGGCGTGGCCAGCGGGGATCCGCTGGCCGACCGCGTGATGCTGTGGACGCGCGTGACGGCGCCGGGCGCGAGCACGGCCACGGTGCGCTGGGTCGTGGCGCGCGACTCGAAGCTCGCGCAGGTGGTCGCGCGGGGGGAGGGACAGACCGGCGCCTGGCGGGACTTCACCGTGAAGGTGGATGTCGGCGGCCTCCGGCCCGGGACGACCTACTACTACCGCTTCGAATCCGGAGGCAGCCGCTCGGCCATCGGGCGCACGAGGACCCTGCCTGCGACGGGCGTCGGCCGACTGCGTTTCGGCGTGGTGTCCTGCTCGAACTACCCCTTCGGCTACTTCAACGCCTATGCCGCGCTGGCGCGACGCACGGACCTCGATGCCGTCCTGCACCTCGGCGACTACATCTACGAGTATCCCAACGCGCAGTTCGGTGACGGCACCGCCATCGGGCGGATTCCGGAGCCCAACAAGGAGATCGTCGCTCTGGCCGACTACCGCGCCCGGCACGCGCAGTACAAGGCGGATCCGGACTCGCAGGCCGTGCACCGCCAGCATCCCTTCATCGTCGTCTGGGACGATCACGAGCTGGCGAACAACACCTGGTCGGGCGGCGCCCAGAACCACAATCCCGAGAAAGGCGAGGGCGACTGGTTCGCCCGGAGGAACGCCGCCGTGCAGGCGTTCTTCGAGTGGATGCCCATCCGCGAGGATGCAGCCGCGTTGAGCCCGCTCATCTATCGGACGCTGCGCTTCGGCGACCTGGCGGATCTGGTCATGCTCGACACGCGACTGGTCGGGCGCGACCAGCAGGTGCTCCGCGACGACGTGGCGGCCATCGAGTCGCCGGACCGATCGCTGCTGGGCCGCGCGCAGGAAGGGTGGCTCGGCGGCGAGCTCGCCGAATCGAAGCGCGCCGGTACCCGGTGGCAGCTCGTCGGGCAGCAGGTGATGTTCGCGCCGCAGACCGAGCCGGGAAAACCCTCCTTCAACGCCGACTCGTGGGACGGCTACCGCGCCACGCGTGACCGCGTCCTCGACATGGTGTCGCAGTTGAAGATCGACAGCTTCGCGGTGCTCACCGGCGACGTGCACAGCTCGTGGGTATACGACCTGCCACGCCGTCCTTATGGCGCCTACGACCCGGCCACCGGGCAGGGCTCGCTGGGGGTGGAGTTCACGGTCACGTCGGTGACCTCGCACAGCACGCTCGGCAGCGGGCCGGACGGGGAAAAGCAGCTGGCGGGCCTCCGGGAGCGGATGCCGCACCTCCACTACGTGGACGGTCGCTATCGCGGGTACGGCGTCCTGGATCTCACGCGCGAGCGGCTGCAAATGGACTACTTCGCGATGAAGACGGTGCTGGACCGCACGCCGGACGAGCGCTTCGTGAAGGGCTTCGCCGCGCCGGCCGGCCGGATGCACCTGACCGAGCAGGCCTCGCCGGCGCCCGCACAGGCGGCGCCGGATCCGGCGCCGTAGGGGCCCTCGCTCGGGTGGGAGGGCCCACCCGTCGGGCCCACCGTGCGAGAGCGCGGCCCGGTCGGGCCCGCTTGACGCGTTCGTCCCCAGCAGGTACCTTGGCTGGCTGCGCGCCCGCCTCACGGCGTCCCCGTCGCGCGCGCACCACGATCATGTCGGACTTCGACCCGCCTTCGGCTTCGCCTGCGCCTGGCCCCACGGCCGGGATCGACTCCGAGGCGGCTTCGGGGGACGACGGTCTCTTTTTCCAGCTGTTCGATGCGAGCCCGTTCCCGGCGGTCGTCACGCGGTTGCGGGATCACATCGTGCTCGCCATCAACCAGCGGACGTCCGATGTGTTCGGCATCCCGCAGGACGAAGCGCTGGGCCGGCATGCGCCGGACTACTACGTCCGCCCCGAGGAGCGGCGGAGGCTGGCCGAGCTGGTCGCCCGCGAGGGGCGGGCCGACAATTTCCGCTTCGAGCTGAAGCGGCAGACCGGCGAGACCTTCTGGGCGAGCGCCTCGTCGCGCCGCGTCGCGTTTGGCGGCGAGCCGGCCATCCTCACGGTCTTCAGCGACATCACCGACCAGGTGATCGCCGAGCGGATCCTGAAGGCCAGTGAGGCGCGGCTGGTCGCGCAGAGCAACGCCCTGACCGAGCTGACCGCGCGCCAGGCCGACTCGAGCGGATGCTGCTTCGACGATCGCCTGCGCGGCATCCTCTCCGCATCCGCCCGCACGCTGCAGGTGGAGCGCCTCAGCCTCTGGTTGATGAACGACGATCGGCAGGCCATCCGGTGCCTGGGGCTCCACCAGCGCGCCACCGACACCTACGAGTCCGGCGCGGTGCTTCGCCGCCAGGACGCGCCGGCCTACTTCGCGGCGCTCGAGCGGGACCGGGTGATCGCGGCCGAGGATGCGAATGCCGACCCGCGGACGCGCGGGTTCGAGCACGCCTACCTGGGGCCCAACCAGATTGGCGCGATGCTCGACGTGCCGCTGCGCCAGGAAGACCGCATGGTGGGCGTGCTCTGCGCGGAGCACGTCGGCTCGCCACGCGCGTGGACGGTGGACGAGCAGAACTTCGCCGTGTCCACGGCCAACCTCATCGCCACGGCGCTGGCGGACCAGGATCGGCGCGAGGCCCTGGCGCGCCTGGCCGACAGCGAAGCGCGGGCACGCCTCATCGTCGACACCGCGCACGACGCCTTCGTCGGCGCCGACACCGCCGGCCGCATCATCGCCTGGAACGCGCAGGCCGAGGCCGTGTTCGGGTGGACGCGGGACGAAGCGCTCGGCCGCGACATGGCGGAGACCATCATTCCGCCCGCCTATCGCGAGGCGCATCTCCGCGGCATGCGGCGGTTCCTCGAGTCGGGGGAGGCCCCGGTCGTCAATCAGCGGCTGGAGCTGACGGCGATCCATCGGTCCGGCCGGGAGTTCCCCATCGAGATCACCATCACGTCGCCCATGCCGCTGGCCGGCGGCTACTTCTTCGGGGCGTTCCTCCGCGACATCACCGAGCGGCGCGAGCAGGAGGCGCAGCTGCGCGCGGCGAAGGAGTCGGCCGAGGCCGCGACCCGGGCCAAGAGCGAGTTTCTCGCGGCCATGAGCCACGAACTGCGCACCCCGCTCAACGGCGTGCTGGGCTACACGCAGCTGCTGCAGCGGGACCGCACGCTGAACGCGGCGCAGCGCGATGCCCTGGAGGCCATCGCCAAGTGCGGCGCGCACCTGCTGGACCTCATCAACGACGTGCTGGACCTCTCGCGCATCGAGGCCGGGCGCATCGACATCGAGGCGACGGCGACCGACCTGGCGCAGCTCATCATCGACCTGAAATACGTCGTCGCCGAGGCCGCCCGCCGCAAGGGCCTCCTGCTGACGATGACCATCGCGCCCGACGTGCCGCGGCGGGTGTGCCTCGACGGCCGCCATCTGCGCCAGGTGCTGCTGAACCTGCTCGGCAACGCCGTCAAGTTCACCCACCAGGGCGAGGTGCGCCTCGCCATCGAGGCGGTGGACGACGCGAGGCTGTACTTCGAGGTGAGCGACACGGGTGTCGGCATCGAGCCCGAGGCCGTGATGCGCATCTTCGAGGCCTTTACGCAGACGCGCGAGGGCGCGGCGGCCGGCGGGACCGGCCTCGGGCTCACCATCAGCCGTCACCTCATCCAGACCATGGGCGACGACCTGCGCGTGGAGAGTGTCCCGGGTGAGGGCAGCCGGTTCTACTTCACGCTGCCGCTCGTGCCGGCCGGCGACGGGACGAATGTGGGCGCGGCGGCCCACGAGCCCGACGAGCCCTCCCTCGACGCGCGGCTCGCGCCGGGCGAGGACCTGACCGCGCTGGTGGTGGACGACAGCACCGTCAATCGACGCATCCTGGCCCGCCTGCTCGAGAGCGCCGGCGTGCGGGTGATCACGGCCGCCGGCGGCGACGAGGCGCTGCGCCTGGCGCGCGGCCACCGGCCAGACGTCATCTTCATGGACCTGCGGATGGGCGACCTCGACGGCCTGGAGGTGACGCGTCGCCTCAAGCGCGACGCCGCCGTGACGTCCATCCCCGTGATTGCCGTGACGGCCAGCGCCTTCGGCGACACGCGCCAGGCCGCGCGCGACGCGGGGTGCATCGCGTATCTCTCGAAGCCGGTTCGCGCCGAGTCGCTGTTCGCGGCCATTCGCGAGCACCTCGGCGTCCGCTTCGTCGTCAACGCGCCGCCCGCGGCGCCGGACGAGCCGGAGCTGTCGGACCACTCTCGCCGCGTCGGGCTCGCGCGGAGGCTGCACGAGGCGGCGGAGATTGGCAGCGTAACGGATCTCGAGGCACTCGCACAGGAGCTCGTCGCGGGAGACGCGGGCGAGGCCGTGCTGGGCCATCGCATCGCGCGGCTCACCGCGCGGTTCGACTTCGAGGGGCTGAAGAAGGCGGCCGGCAAGTTGCTCGGCGGCCCGAGGGAGCCCGATGGCCTGGCCTGACGCCTACGCGGCGGGCGTCCACGGGCTGCCCGCCTCCACGATCCTGCTGGTGGACGACACGCCGGTGAACCTCCAGGTGCTGGTCCGCACGCTCCAGGCGGGCGGCCACCGCATCCTGGCGGCGACCAACGGGCGTGCCGCGCTCGACATCGCCATGCGCGCGCGGCCCGACCTCGTGCTGCTCGACGTGATGATGCCCGACATGGATGGTTTCGAGGTCTGCCGGGCGCTCAAGGCCCACCCCGAGACGCGCGAGACCGTCGTCATCTTCCTGTCGGCACTCGACGAGGTCGCCGACAAGGTGTCGGGGCTGAGCATCGGCGCCGCCGATTACATCACCAAGCCAATCCAGGCCGAGGAGGTGCGGGCGCGCGTGGCCAACCACCTGACGCGGCAGCACCTCGAGCGCGAGCTCCGGCGCAGCCGGGACCGGCTGGACCGGGAGCTGGCCAATGCCGCCGACATGCAGCGGCTGCTGCTGCCGCGATCGATGCCCACGCACCCGGAAGCCGCCTTTGCGGCGTTCTACCAGACGAGCCGCCATGCGGGAGGGGATTACTACGACGTCATCCCCATCGACGCGCACCGGTTCGGCGTGATGGTCGCCGACGTCTCGGGGCACGGCGCGCCGGCCGCCATCGTGATGGCGATGATTCGGGCGGTGCTGCACACGTTTCCGGGCGTGCCGGACGACCCGCTGGCCGTGTTGAACCACATCAACCGTCATTTCCAGTTCCTCTGGGAGACGGCCATGTTCGCGACGGCGGTGTACGGGGTGCTGGATCTCGAGCGGCGCACGTGGCGCGCGGTGTGTGCGGGTCATCCGCGCCCTATCCTGGTCCGCTCGGGCGACCAGGTGGCGCCCGCCGAGGCCGCCACCGGCATGATGCTCCTCTTCCGGGAACTGCACGAGGCCACGGTGCCGGCGCAGGCCCTGCTCCCGGGCGACCGCCTCGTCCTCTACACCGACGGCATCACGGATCGGCAGGCGCCCGACGGCACGCTGTACGACCGGGACCGCCTGACGCAGTCGCTGGCCCGCGCAGGCCGGCTCGCGCCGGCCACGATCGTCGAGCGGCTCACCGAGGACATCGAGGCCTTTGCCGGTGGCCGCGAGGCCGACGACGACCAGACGCTGCTGGTCATCGGGATCTAGGCGCGCCTGCGGCGCGTGGGCCCGCGTGGGCCCTTCGGGTAGGCGCGGCTTCGCCGCGTCGGCGGCGCTTCGCGCCGTGGGCACGCCTGCGGCGTGTGGGAAACCCCCACGGGCCGAAGGCCCGCCTACCGAGCCGCCTGAGCGGCGAGGCCCACCGCCGGCCCGCCGCGCGAGAACGCGGCCCCTGCCGAGCGGCGCACGCCGCGAGGCCTTCGGGTGGGCGCGGCTGCGGCGCGTGGGCGCGGCTTCGCCGCGTCGGCGGCGCTTCGCGCCGTGGGCACGCCTGCGGCGTGTGGGAAACCCCCACGGGCCGAAGGCCCGCCTACCGAGCCGCCTGAGCGGCG
>JADZCN010000053.1 GCA_020851565.1 Acidobacteriota bacterium
CCGGCGAGACGGATCCGACGGGCATGTTCACCATCATGCCGATGGAGTGCCTCGGCGCGTGCGACAAGGCGCCCGTGATGATGGTCAACAACGACCACTGGCACGAGTGCCTGCGGCCCGAGCAGGCCGGGCCGCTGGTGGATCGCATGAAGGCCGAGGGCCTGAAGGCGCTCGGTGGCTGCCATCTGGACATCGAGCACCTGCCCGAGAGCGCCTACAAGGGCAAGACCACGACGCCCGCGAAACCGAAGGCGAATCCGGACTACGAGCCGGTGCTCACGAAGTACGCGTTCACGCCGGGCGGGAACACGCTGGAGCACTACCGGCAGCACCAGCAGGGCTACGAGGGTCTGAAGAAGGCGCTCGCGATGGCGCCGGAAGCGGTCATCGAAGAGGTGAAGAAGTCCGGCCTCCGCGGCCGCGGCGGCGCCGGCTTCCCGACGGGCCTGAAGTGGCAGTTCGTTGACAAGAAGTCGCCCAAGCCGAAGTACATCGTCTGCAACGCCGACGAGAGCGAGCCGGGCACCTTCAAGGACCACCTGCTGATGGAGCGCAATCCCCACCTGCTGGTGGAAGGGTGCCTCATCGGCTGCTACGCCATCGGGTCGAACGCCGCCTACATCTACATCCGCGGCGAGTTCTACCACCTGTTCCCCGTCCTGCAGAAGGCGATTGACGATGCGCGGGCGGCGGGGCTGGTAGGGAAGAACATCCTCGGCAGCGGCTTCGACTGCGAGGTCTACCTGCACCGCGGCGCCGGCGCGTACGAGGCGGGCGAGGAGACGGCGCTCCTGGAGTCGCTCGAGGGCAAGCGCGCGCAGCCGCGCTTCAAGCCGCCGTTCCCGGCCGTGGCCGGTGCGTGGGGCTGCCCGACGGCGGTGAACAACGTCGAGACGCTGTGCAACGTGCCCATCGTCATGACGCGCGGCCCCGAGTGGTACGCGGCGCTCGGCCCCGAGAAGAACGGCGGGCCGAAGCTGTTCTGCGTCAGCGGCCACGTGAAGCGGCCCGGCGTGTTCGAGGCGCCGATGAAGGTGACGCTGAAGGAGCTCATCTTCGAGTACGCCGGCGGCGTGCGCGACGGCCACGCGCTGAAGGGCGTCATTCCGGGCGGATCGTCCGTGCCCATCCTGATGCCCGATCAGCTCGACATCCCGGCGAGCTTCGACGACGTGCAGCGGGCGGGATCGCTCCTTGGCTCGGCGGCCATCATGGCCTTCGACGAGACCACCGACATCGTGTGGCTCGCCGAGAACCTGCTGCACTTCTACATGCACGAGTCGTGCGGCAAGTGCACGCCGTGCCGCGAGGGCACGCACTGGCTGTACCGGCTGCTGAATCGCATGCTGATGGGCCAGGGCTCGCCGAAGGACATCGCGCTGATGCAGAGCGTGGCGAGCCAGATCAACGGCAAGACGCTGTGCGCCTTCGGCGACGCGGCCGCGACGCCTGTGCTGACCACGCTCAAGTGGTTCAAGCCCGAGTTCGAGGCCTACGCGAAGGGTGACATCCCTGCGCCGGCGGACTACCGCGCGCAGCAGCCGGTGGAGACGCACTGACCATGCTCGACTGGCTCACCGCCCCGCAGACCATCTTCTTCCTCTCGGTGACGATGGTCGTGTTCCTGGCGCTGCAGATCTCCGCGGCCGTCATGGTGTACGCCGAGCGCAAGGTGGCGGCGTTCATGCAGCAGCGCTATGGCCCGTACCTCGTGGGCCCGAAGGGCCTGCTGCAGCCCATCGCCGACATCGTCAAGCTCGTGTTCAAGGAGGAGCTGAAGCCGAAGGCGGCCGACACGCTCCTGTTCGCGGCCGCGCCGGTCATCTCGGCCATCGCGGCGTTCACCGCTTTCGCGCCGGTGCCCTTTGGCGCCGCCACCACGTTCTTCGGGCTGCTGCCGGAGCCGATGCCGCTGATGGTCGCGGACATCAACGTGGCGGTCCTGGTCATCTTCGCCGTCACGTCGATGGGGGTGTACGGCATCGTGCTGGCCGGCTGGTCCAGCAACTCGAAGTACTCGCTGCTGGGCGGCCTGCGCAGCTCGGCGCAGATGATCAGCTACGAGCTGGCCTACGGCATGTCGCTGGCCACCATCGTGATGCTGGCCGGGTCGCTCTCGCTCCGCGAGATCGTGGACGCGCAGCAGGGCTACTGGCTCGGGTTCATCCCGAAGTGGTACGCGTTCATCAACCCGATCAGCTTCCTCATCTTCACCACCGCGGGCATCGCGGAGACCAACCGCGCGCCGTTCGACTTCCCCGAGGCCGAGCAGGAGCTGGTGGCGGGCTACCACACCGAGTACAGTTCGATGCGCTTCGCACTGTTCTTCCTGGCCGAGTACATCAACATGGTGACCGTCGCCGCGGTGGCGACGAACCTGTTCCTCGGCGGCTGGCACGGGCCCTTCATTCCCGAGGCCTACGGCTGGATCTGGTTCCTCATCAAGCTGAGCGTGCTCTGCTTCGGCTACCTGTGGCTGCGCTGGACGCTGCCGCGCTTCCGCTACGACCAGCTGATGGGATTCGGGTGGAAGCTGCTGCTGCCCGCGGCCACTATCAACCTGCTCGTGAGCGCGGCGGGGGTGCTCTACTTTGGGCTTTGATCAGTTCCTCTTCTTCGTGTTCGCGGGCGTGGCCGTGCTGGGCTCGCTGCTCGTCATCGGGCAGCGGAACCCCATCTACAGCGTCCTCGCGCTCATCGTCGCGTTCTTCGGCCTCTCGGGGCTCTACGTCCTGCTCGAGGCGCCGTTCGTCGCGGTGGTGCAGATCATCATCTACGCCGGCGCCATCATGGTGCTGTTCCTCTTCACGGTGATGCTGTTGAACGTGCCGCGCGAGGACGCCGCGGAGTGGGATCGCGCGCACCCGTACTATCGCCCGTGGGCACTGCGCGTCGGGACCGCGCTGGCCGTGGTGATGGCGCTGCAGCTCGGCTGGGCGCTGTCGCGGACCCCGGGGCTGGGAGTCGGCGTGGCCGACGAGCGGCCGGCCATCTCGTCGGTCGCCGAGCTGGGCCGCGTGCTCTTCACCGACTACATGTTCGCCTTCGAAGTGACGTCCATCCTCATCATCGTCGCCATGGTGGGCGCCGTGGCGCTCGCCCGGAAGCGGGAGAGCTGACGCGATGGCCATCGGTTACTACCTGGTGCTCTCGGGCCTGCTGTTCGCCATCGGCGCGGCGGGCGTGTTCCTGCGCCGCAACATCATCACCCTGCTGCTCTCGGTCGAGATCATGCTGAACGCCGTGAACCTGGCGTTCGTGGCCTTCGGCCGGCAGCTCGGGACCGTGGACGGGCAGATCATCACCTTCTTCGTCATGACCGTGGCGGCCGCCGAGGCGGCCGTCGGCCTCGCGCTGGTCATCGGGCTGTTCCGCCATCGGGAGTCGCTCAACCCCGAGGCCTTTACCTCGCTCAAATGGTGACGCGGTGCTAGCCCTCATTCCCCTGCTTCCGTTCGCCGGCGTCCTCGTCAACGTGACGATGGGGAAGCGGCTGCCCAAGAGCGTCTCGGGCGGCGTGGCCTGCGCCGTGATGGTGGCGTCGTTCCTCATCGCCGCCAGCCAGGTGTGGGCGCTCTTCGGCATGGCGCCCGAGAGCCGCCAGATCACCCAGACGCTCTACACGTGGATCACCGCGGGGGACTTCTCGCTGGACCTCGCGTTCCGCCTGGACGCCCTCTCCTCCGTGATGATCCTGGTCATCACCGGCATCGGCTCGCTCATCCACATCTACTCCACGGCGTACATGCACGAGGAGACGGACCCGGAGTACGCGCGCTACTTCTCGTACCTGAACCTGTTCGTCTTCTTCATGCTCCTGCTCGTCCTGGGCTCGAACGTCCTGGTGATGTTCGTGGGCTGGGAGGGTGTGGGCCTCTGCTCGTACCTGCTCATCGGCTACTACTACGAGAAGAAGTCGGCGTCCGACGCCGCCAACAAGGCGTTCATCGTGAACCGCGTGGGTGACTACGCGTTCATCCTGGGCTCGCTTCTGATGATCGTGACGCTGGGGTCGCTGGACTTCGTCACGATCGCCAACGCGGCGAAGGCGCTGCCGCCGGAGGTGACCTTCGGCACCATCTCGCTCATCACGCTGCTGCTGTTCATCGGCGCGACGGGCAAGTCGGCGCAGATTCCCCTCTACGTCTGGCTGCCGGACGCCATGGAGGGCCCGACCCCGGTGTCGGCCCTCATCCACGCAGCCACGATGGTGACGGCGGGCGTCTACATGATCGGGCGCCTGGCCCCGGTCTTCGAGCTCGCCCCGATCACGCTGGGCATCGTGGCGGTGATTGGCGCGGCCACCGCGCTCTTCGCCGGCACCATCGGCCTGGTGCAGAACGACATCAAGCGCGTCCTGGCGTACTCCACGGTCTCGCAGCTGGGCTACATGTTCCTGGCGATGGGCATGGGCGCCTTCGGCGCCGGCATCTTCCACCTCTACACGCACGCGTTCTTCAAGGCCTGCCTCTTCCTCGGGTCTGGCGCCGTCATCCACGCGCTGCACGGCGAGCAGGACATCCGGAAGATGGGTGGCCTGGCAAAGCACCTGCCCATCACCTACTGGACCTTCCTCATCGCGTCCATCGCCATCGCGGGCATCCCGCCGCTGGCGGGCTTCTTCTCGAAGGACGAGATCCTGTTCGAGACCTTCCGCCACGGGCACCAGATCCTGTGGGTGGTGGGCGTGCTCACGTCGCTCCTGACGGCCACCTACATGTTCCGGCTGGTGTTCCTCACGTTTCACGGGGAGGAACGGTTTTCGGTGCAGGGTGCAGGGGTGCATGGTGCACAGGTGCATGGTGCCCACGGGCACGCCGGCGCCGCGCACCCAGCACCCATGCACTCTGCACCCGTGCACCCTGCACCCGCCCATGGGCACGGCCACGGCGTCCACCTCCACGACGCCCCGCCGGCGATGGCCACGGCGCTCATCGTCCTGGCGATTGGCTCGGTCGTGGCCGGCTGGATTGGCATCCCGCACGCGCTGGGCGGGCACAACGCGCTCGGCACGTGGCTCGAGCCGGCCTTTACCTATGCCAACTGCGGCGCGCCCGTGACGACGGGGGAGCTGGCCGGGTTCGCGATCCAGAACTGCGAGCCTGGACAGGATGCCGCGCTGGCGTCGATGACGCAGGTCGCCACGCAGGCGCCGGAACTCGCGGTGGCGCAACCGGCTCCCGCGCCGGCGGAGCCCGCGGCCGAGGCCGCGCACGCGGAGGAAGCGGCGGAGGCGCACGACGAGACCGCCCTCGAGCTGACGCTGATGGGCATCTCCACGCTCATTGCGTTCACCGGCATCGGCCTGGCGGCCTTCCTCTGGCTGAAGAACCGCCACATCCCCGAGCAGCTGGCCACGCAGTTCGCGGGCGTGCACCGGCTGCTGCTCAACAAGTATTACGTGGACGAGGTCTACGACGCCGCCATCGTCCAGCCGCTCAAGGCCGTGTCCACCGAGGGCCTGTGGCGCGGGATGGACGTCAAGGTGGTGGACGGCACGGTGAACGCCACCGGCTACGTGGTGGGCGCGCTGGCCGCCGGCCTGCGCCTGCTGCAGACCGGGTCGGTCAAGACGTATGCGGCCGGCACCTTCGTGGGGGTGGTCGCCATCCTCGCCTACTACCTCTGGAGATAGCGCGCAGTGACCGGCCTCCCGATGCTCTCGCTCGCCATCCTCCTCCCCGTCGTCGGGGCCATCCTGCTGCTGTTCATCGGCAACCGGGACGGCGCGAAGGACGGCCTCATCCGCAACATCACCCTCGCGGTGTCGCTCGTCACGTTCGGCGTGACGCTGATGCTGTGGGCCGGCTTCGACCAGTCGCCGGCGGCGGAGTCGTTCCAGTTCGTCGAGCGCCACCCGTGGATCCCGACGTTTGGCATCGAGTACTACCTGGGCATCGACGGCCTCGGCCTCATGCTCATCGTGCTCACCGGCTTCCTGACGCCGATTGCGCTCCTGACCTCGTGGGAGAGCATCGAGAAGAAGGTGAAGGAGTTCTCCATCTTCATGCTCGTGCTCGAGGCCGCCATGATCGGCGTCTTCTGCGCGCTGGACCTGTTCCTCTTCTACGTCTTCTGGGACATCCTCCTCATCCCGATGTACTTCCTCATCGGCATCTGGGGCTACGACCAGCGCATCTACGCGGCGGTGAAGTTCATCCTCTACACGATGGCGGGCAGCGTCCTCATGCTCGTCGCCATCATCGGCCTGTCGTGGATGCACCATGCGGCCACGGGCGAGTACATCTTCGACC
>JADZCN010000054.1 GCA_020851565.1 Acidobacteriota bacterium
CGAGCACCTGCTCGTGGACGGCCAGAAAATGTCGAAGTCGCTCGGCAACGTCTACACGCTGAGCGACATCACGGCACGAGGCTTCCGCGTGTCGGCGCTGCGTTACCTGCTGCTCTCGTCGCACTACCGCAAGCAGCTGAACTTCACGTGGGCCGGGATGCAGGATGCGGAGAACGCGCTCCGGCGGCTCATCGACTTTTTGGATCGCCTCGACACGGTGCGCGGCGGCCCGGCACACCCGGAGATCGTGCGGGCGGCAAGCGCCGCGCGCGCCGCCTTCGACGAGGCGCTCTCGGACGACCTGAACACATCGGCCGGCCTCGCGGCCATGTTCGACCTGGTGCGCACGGTCAACACGGCCATCGACCAGAAGGCGATCGGCGAGCCGGACGTCGCCACCATCCGCAACGCCTTCGCCCACTTCGACAAGGTGCTCGGCGTGCTGTCGCTGCGGCGGGACGAGGACCGGCGCCCGCCAATCCCCGAGGAAGAGATTGCCGCGGCCATCGAAGCGCGGCAGGCCGCCCGGCGCGCCCGCAACTTCGCCGAGGCGGACCGCATCCGCGACGAGATGGCGGCGAAGGGGGTCATCTTCGAGGACGGCCCCCAGGGCACGCGCTGGAAGCGGAAATAGTCCCGGGAAGGAGACCACGAAGACACGAAGGCGTCACGAAGAACGCGAAGCCGGCTTACGCGCCCGATATCGGGCCGCCGCCGGGTGCTGCATTCGTGGACTTCGTGATTCTTCGTGTCTTCGTGGTTTCTCTTTCAGGGCACGCCCGGAGGATAATGGGCGGATGGATGCCCCTCTGTTGAAGACTCCTCTGCCTGGCCCGAAGGCCAAGGCGATCATCGAACGCGACGGGAAGGTCGTCTCCACGTCCTACACGCGCGATTATCCATTCGTCATGGCCCGCGGAGAGGGCGCCGTCGTCGAGGACGTGGACGGCAACCGGTTCCTGGACTGTGCCGCGGGGATTGCGGTCACCGCCACCGGCCACTCGCACCCGCAGGTCGTGGCGGCCATTACGGATCAGGCGCAGAAGTTCCTGCACATGTCGGGCACGGACTTCTACTACGAGCCACAGGTGCGGCTCGGCGAGATCATGAACGAGGTGGCGCCCTTCAGCGGGCCCAAGCGCTCGTTCTTCGCCAACTCGGGCACCGAGGCCAACGAGGCGGCCATCAAGCTCGCCCGCTACTCGTCGAAGCGCCCCGGCATCATCGCGTTCCTCGGCAGCTTCCACGGCCGGACGATGGGGTCGCTGTCGCTGACGTCGAGCAAGGCCATCCAGCGGCGCGGGTTCGGGCCGCAGCTGTCGAGCACGTTCCATACGCCCTACGCCACCTGCTACCGGTGCCCTGTGGGGAAGCGGCCGGAGAGCTGCCAGGCCGAGTGCCTGAACTTCCTCGAGGACCAGATCCTCGTGCACCTGATCTCGCCCGATGAAGTGGCGGCCGTGGTGGTGGAGCCCATCCAGGGCGAGGGCGGCTATGTCGTGCCGGCGCCCCAGTTCCACGAGCGCCTGCGGGAGCTGACGAAGAAGCACGGCATCCTGCTCGTCTGCGACGAGGTGCAGTCGGGGATGGGCCGGACGGGGAAGATGTTCGGCATCGAGCACTTCGGCGTCGAGCCGGACATGATCACGGCGGCGAAGGGCATCGCATCGGGCCTGCCGCTGGGCGTGACCACGGCGCGCGCGGAGGTGATGTCATGGCCGCCCGGCGCGCACGCCAGCACCTTTGGCGGCAACCCGGTCTCCTGCGCCGCGGCGCTGGCGACGATCGACCTGCTGCGCACCTCGCTGATGCAGAACGCCGCCGAGGTGGGCGCCTACATGATGGACCTGCTGAAGGGGTTGCAGGAGAAGCACGCCATCATCGGCGACGTGCGCGGGAGGGGGCTGATGATTGGCATCGAGCTCGTCCGCGACCGCGTCACCAAGGAGCGCGCCACCACCGAGCGGAACCAGGTGGTGAACGCCTGCTTCGACCGCGGGATGCTCATCCTCGGCGCCGGGCAGAACGCCCTCCGGCTGTCGCCGCCGCTCGTGCTGACCAAGGCGCAGGCGAAGACGGCGGTGGGCATCCTGGACGAGGTGCTCGCGACACTGAAGTAGGCCGCGCCCGTCGGGCGCGGTGGGCCGCTTCGCGGTGGGCTGCGCTTCGATTGGGCCGCGCCTTTTCGGGCGCGGTGGGAGCTGCCGTCCCACGGCGCGGATGCGCCGCCTGCCGGCCGAAGGTGTTCCTGCCGTGTCTCGCGTTCGGGCCGGCCCACGCGCTGGAGGCGCGCCCACCCGGCATGCGGCTTGCCTCTGGGCCTGGCATGACCATGGCGCGGCAACGGCTCGGGCGCCGCGGGGAGGACGTCGCATGCGCGGAGCTGGAGGCACGGGGGTACACCGTGCTGCACCGGCGCTATCGCACGCGGTACGGGGAGATCGACATCGTGGCGCGGCACGGCGGCGTGCTGGTGTTCGTGGAAGTCCGGGCGCGGGGGAGTGGCAGGTTTGGCCACCCCGCCGAGTCGGTCACCGCGCAGAAACAGCAACGGGTGGCGGCGATGGCGGAGTCGTTTCTGGGCCGGGAAGGCGTCGCGGACTCGGTCTGCCGGTTCGACGTCGTGGCGGTGGAGACCGATGTGGAGCCGCCGCGGGTCACGGTGTACTGCGACGCGTTTCGCCCGGGCTGGTAATCGAGCGGGGGCCAACCCTCGCTGGCCGCAAAGTTTGCCGGATTGCCGGGACCTTTGTTACAATCAGGCTTCGTTCGCGAGCGGGAATAACTCAGTGGTAGAGTGCGACCTTGCCAAGGTCGAAGTCGCGGGTTCGAATCCCGTTTCCCGCTCCAGCCTTCGCTCCGCGGA
>JADZCN010000055.1 GCA_020851565.1 Acidobacteriota bacterium
CGAAGATCCGCAGCGGGCTGAAGATGGTGATCATCTTGATCAGGATCAGGAAGAACCGCGCGCCGTCGCGGGCCAGCCGGATCTTCGAGGTGCCCACCCGCGGCTGCACCTGCACCGGCTCGAAGGCCACATTGTAGCCCGCCTTGATGAACGCGAGCGTCGTGGTGGTGGGCGTCGAGAAGCCGTTCGGGAGCAGGTGGATGAACTCCAGCAGGTGCTCGCGCCGGGCCGCGCGGAGGCCGGAGGTGAGGTCGGGGATGCGGCGCTCGGTCAGGTACGACGCCAGCGCGTTCAGCAGCCCGTTGCCCAGCCGCCGCCCGTGCGTGGCCTGCGCCGACGCCGCCCGGGCGCCGACGACCAGGTCGTACTCGCCGAGCCTCGCCGTGACCGCGAGGACGTCCACCGGCCTGTGCTGCCCATCGCCGTCCACGACGACGATCCAGTCCCCGGATGCGGCGCGGATGGCCGACTTCACCGAGGCGCCGTTGCCCTTGTTGTAGGGATGCGAGACGACGCGCGCGCCCGCCGCGGCCGCAGCCGCGCCCGTTCCGTCGGTGGACCCGTCGTCCACGACGAGGATCTCGCGCCACGGCGCCGCCGCGGAGAGGGCCTGCACGACCGAGCCGATGACCGCCGCCTCGTTGAAGGCGGGGATGGCCACGGTGATGGACGAGGGATCAGCCATGGCTGACCAGGTGCGCGATGACGCTGTCCCAGGTGATGGCCGACGCCACCTCGCGGCCGGCCTCGCCCAGCCGGCGCGCGCGGCCGCGATCGGCGTCGAGGCGCGCCAGGGCGTCCCCGATGGCCGCTGCGTCCGGTTCCACGACCACGCCGGTCACATCGTCCTGCACGAACTCCAGCGTGCCGCCGGAATCGCGGGCGGTGACCACCGGCTTGGCGGCGAGGAAGGCCTCGAGCGTGGCCAGCCCGTAGTCCTCGTCGAACGGCACGTATGCCAGCGCCAGCGCGTCGCGGTACAGCGCCACGAGCGCCTCGTTGTCCACCGCCCCGGTGAAGCGCACGCGTTCGGTCACGCCGGCCTCCTCCGCTGCCCGCTCGATGAGCGCGCGATGGCTGCCCTCGCCGACCACCACCAGCGAGAGCGGCGCCGGCGCGTGCGCCATGGCGCGGACGATGAGGTCGACGCGCTTGTTGCCCTCGAGGCGCGACACCGAGAGCACGTAGGGCCCGTACTCGCCGGGTGCGAGGCGCGGGGCGAGCAGGGGCGGGTGATAGAGCGGCGTGGAACCGAGCCCGTTGAAGCGCTGCAATCGATCGGTCACCGTTCGCGAGATGGTGTAGCGCCCGACGCACTCGCCGAGCATCTGCTCGTCGAGCGCCATGAGCCGCTCCTTCAGTCCGACATCGCGCTCGTCGTGCCCGAAATCGCTGTAGATGGTGCCGGCCAGCTCGTACGCCGCGCGGTGCTGGTGCACGAGCCAGCACACCTTGCGCGGGTGGCGCGCGAAGTAGCTCGGGAACTTCGTGCCGATCACCAGGTCCACCGGGCGGCTGTTGCTCTCGCTCAGATCCAGGAGGCGCCACGCCGCGGCGTGCGCGAGGATCTCGTCCTTCGGGTACCACTTGAACGGCAGCGAGACGCGATCGGTCTCGAATCCGCGGGCGCGCAGCTCGTCGACCAGCTGCCGGACCAGCAACTCGGCGCCGCCGCGCACGAAGGGCACCTGCGTTTCACAGACGAGGACGGTGCGGATGCTCATGCTGCGGGGGTGGGTCGGCCAGGGCGCCGCGAGATCGTAGCATGCGGGCTCGTCGCGCCAGATTCGGGTATTCGGCCTATTTGTCAATCTTTTGGCGGGTGCCCGAACAATTGGCGAAACAAAGGCGTAAATCAAAGACAGTAGACGAGTTGCAGGACTTAGGCGTTGACAAGCCACACCCCCTCACCTACCATCCGAGTGGTCTTCAGTGGAGTGAAGTGGAGTAAATAGTGCTCCGGGGCAACGCGCCGGCAAAAATCGATGAGAAGGGCCGGCTCAAGGTCCCGAACGGGTTTCGTGTCGCCATCCAGGACGAGCATGGCCGCGAGCTGTTCGTGACGAGCCTCAAGGGGGACTCCGTACGCATCTACCCGATGCCGGTGTGGCTCGAGATCGAGCGCCGGCTCGCGCAGATGCCATCCACGCACCCGGCCCGCCAGAAGTACCTCGACCGCGTGAACTTCTACGGCCAGGTGACGGAGCTCGATCCGCAGGGGCGCGTGCTCATTCCCCCCCGCCTCCGCGAGAGTGCGCTCATGACCGGCGAGGTCGACGTGCTGGGACAGCAGAACTACCTCGAGGTCTGGAACCACGACCGGTTCCTCACGAGGCTGAAGGAAGACTTCACCGAGGACGACGCGAAGGCGCTGGCCGACTACGGGATCTAGGTGGAGGAGCGAGCAGAACACGTCCCGGTCCTCGTCGACGAGGTGCGGTCGCTGCTCGATCCGGCGCGGGGCGGCATGTTCGTGGACGGCACGGTGGGGCTCGGCGGCCATGCGCGCATGCTGCTCGAGGGCGGTGCGGACCGGCTGATTGGGCTCGATCGCGATCGGGACGCGCTGGCCGTCGCGCGCGGCACGCTGGCGGGGTTCGGTGACCGCGTCGAGCTGGTGCACGCGGACTACCGCTCGCTCGACGAGGTGCTCGACGCGCGGGGCATCGCGCACGTGGCGGGGATCCTGCTGGACCTCGGCGTCTCGTCGATGCAGCTCGACCAGCCGGGGCGCGGGTTCAGCTTCCGGCGGGACGAGCCGCTGGACATGCGGATGGATCGGTCGCGCGGCGAGACGGCGGCCGAGCGGCTGGCCACGGTGGAGGAAGCGGAGCTCGCCGACGTGATCTACCAGTTCGGCGAGGAGCGGAAGTCGCGGCGCGTCGCGCGGGCCATCGTGGAGGCGCGGCGCGCGTCGCCCGTCGAGACGACCGGCCAGCTGGCCGCGATCGTGCGGCGAGCGGTGGGCGGGCCGTGGCAGCGGATCGATCCGGCGACGCGGACGTTCCAGGCGCTGCGGATCTGGGTGAACGCCGAGCTGGACGGGCTCGAGTCGTGTATCGGGCGGGCCGTGGAACGGCTGCAGCCCGCGGGCGAGGCGGCGGGCGGCCGGATGGCGGTGATCGCGTTTCACTCGCTGGAGGACCGCATCGTCAAGCACGCGTTCCGCGCGATGGCCCAGGGGGACCGCCGCGCGGTGCGGCTGCTGACGAAGCGGCCGGTCGTGGCGGGCGACGAAGAAGTGGCGGCGAACCCCCGTGCCCGGAGCGCGAAGCTCCGCGCGGTGGAACGGTTGTGAGGCTGGTGGTGAGGAGGGCGTGATGGAGCAGACCGAGGCATTCGAGTACGCCATCCGCAAGGACGTCCGGAACAACCCGATTGTCCGCGAGGTGGACGAGCAGCGGCAGCGCGAGCTGTGGCAGTCCACGGGCATCGGCGCGCTGCTCGTGCTGGTGCTGCTCTTCTCGGCGTGGCAGCACTTCGAGCTGCTCCGGCACGGCTACGAGCTCGACCGCATGCAGCGCGAGCGGGCCGTCGAGGCCGAGGTGAACCGCCACCTGCGGCTGGAGATCGAGACGCTGCGCGCCTCGGAGCGCATCGAGAAGCTGGCGATCCGCCGGCTCGGCATGATCGAGCCCGGGCCCGAGGACGCCATCGTCCTCGAGCGCGTGGTGCCGCCATCGCCGCCCGCCGCCTCGGTGGTCGCGGCCCGCTGAGACGCGAGAGAAGCCCCGTGGCCGAACAGCCCCTGTTCCGCTGGCGCCCTGTGCTGCAGAGCCGCCTCGTCGTCCTGGCGGGGCTCTTCGTGTTCTGGGCCGCCGCGATCGTCGTGCGGCTCGTGTTCCTGCAGGTCGTATCGCACGAGGACCTGCTTGCGCGCCAGGAACGCCAGCAGCGGCGGACGATCACCGTGTCGGCCAAGCGCGGCGACATCTTCGATCGCAACGGGCGCCTGCTCGCCTACAGCGTGGACGCCGACACCATCTACGCCGTGCCGAGCGAGATCGCGGACGCGCCCAGGGCCGCGGCGGCGCTGTGCGGCGCGCTCAAGGACTGCGACCGCAAGTTCCGAGACGCGCTCATCGCCCGGCTCTCCCGAGACGGGGCGTTCGCCTATGTGAAGCGGCGCGTGTCGCCGGCCGAGGCCCGCCGCGTGGCCGCCCTCGAGATCGACGGCATCGGCTTCATGAAGGAGAACAAGCGGTTCTACCCGAATCGCGAGCTCGCGGCGCACCTGATCGGCTACGCCGGGCTCGACAACATCGGGTTGAGCGGCGTCGAGGCCACCCACGACAAGATCGTGCGCGGCCGGGAGGGCACGCTCCTCGTCCAGACCGACGCGCGCGGCCGCGCGTTCAACCGCCTCGAGCGCCCGCCGACGGCGGGCGGATCGCTGGAGCTCACCATCGACGAGCAGCTGCAGCACATCGCCGAGCGCGAGCTCGAGGTGGGCGTCCGGCAGCATCGCGCGGACGCGGGCACGGCCATCGTCATGGATCCGAGGACGGGCGAGATCCTCGCGATGGCGAACTACCCGACGTTCAATCCGAACGCCTACGGCGAGGCGCCAGAGAACGCGCGGCGCAACCGGGCCATCCAGGACCTGTACGAGCCCGGATCGACGTTCAAGATCGTGACGGCCTCGGCCGCGCTCGAGGACCGGCTGTTCAACCCGGCCGAGATCATCGACGTGAGCGCGGGGATCATCCGGTTCGGGCGCCGCGTGATCAACGACATGCACCGCTACGGCCCGCTCTCGTTCACCGACGTGCTGGTGAAGTCGAGCAACGTCGGCGCCATCAAGATCGGCGCCCGCGTGGGTGCGGACCGCATGAACCTGTACGTCCGGCGCTTCGGCTTCGGCCGTGCCACGTCGCGCGACTTCCAGGGCGAGAGCCCGGGCATCGTCTGGTCGAACCTCAACGACAGCGCCCTGGCGTCGGTGTCGATGGGCTACCAGGTGGGGGTGACGCCGCTGCAGGTCGTCACCGCCGCCAGCGCCGTGGCCAACGGCGGTACGCTGTACGAGCCGAGGCTGGTGCGGGCCGTCACCGAGGGCGGCGTGCGAACGGTGATCAAGCCCAACGCGGTGAGAACCGCGATCAAGCCGGAGACCGCGGCCACGCTCACCGCCATCATGGAGGCGGTCGTCGAGCGGGGCACGGCGACCCGTGCGAAGGTGCCGGGCTACTCGGTGGCCGGCAAGACGGGGACGGCAGACAAGCTCGTGAACGGCCGCTACTCGGCCACCCAGCAGAACGTCTCGTTCGTGGGCTTCGTGCCGTCACGGAATCCCGCGCTGGCCATCATCGTGATGGTGGACTCGCCGCGCGACGGCGCGGACACCGGCGGCGTGGCGGCCGCGCCCATCTTCCAGCGCATCGCCGAGGACTCCCTGCGTCACCTGGGCGTGCCGCCCAACATCAACGCGCAGCCGCCGGTCCTCGTCCACCGGCCGCGGAACGTGACGGCGCCGGTCCCGATCGCGCCCCGACCCGTGCGGGTGTCGGTGGTCGAGGGCGCGGCCGTCATTCCGGACCTGACGGGCCTTGGCGCCCGGGAGGCCACCCACGAGCTGGCCCGCCTGGGACTGACGCCGCGCGTGCGCGGCACGGGGGTCGTCGTCGATCAGCTCCCGCCGGCCGGCACGCCGCTCGAGCCCGGTACGGTGAGCACCATCGTCCTCGGCCGCGAGCCGCGGCCGCGGCCCGATGCCGCGGGAGGGGTGTCGCAGCCGTGACCCTGGGTGACGTGCTCGAGGTCGTGCGGCCGGTGGGCGGAGAGCAGGCGCTCGAGGGACGGCCCCCCAGCCAGGTGGTGTCGTCGGTGGCGTACGACTCGAGGCGCGTGCACGAGGGCGCGGTTTTCGTGGCGCTGCGCGGCCTCAAGGCCGACGGCGCCGCCTTCGCCGCACAGGCCGTGTCGCGGGGCGCCAGCGCGATCGTCGCCGAAACGCCGCGGCCCGAGGGCATTGCCGTCCCCTGGCTGCAGACCGCGGACGCCAGGCTGGCCCTGGCGCTGCTCGCCGACCGCTTCTACGAGCACCCGAGCCGGCGCATGGCGGTGATCGGCGTGACCGGCACCAACGGCAAGACCACCACGGCCTACCTGCTGGCCTCGGTGCTCGACGCGGCTGGCCTTCCGGCCGGCGTGATGGGCACCGTCTCGTACCGCGTCGGGCGCGAGGAGCGCGAGGCCGCGCGCACGACGCCCGAGGCGCCGGACGTGCAGCAGCTGCTGGCGGAGATGATCGACGCTGGATGCCGCTCGGCGGTCATGGAGGTCTCGTCCCACGCGCTCGCCATGAAGCGCGTGGACGGCATGCGGTTCGCCGCCGCCATCTTCACCAACCTCACGCGCGATCACCTGGACTTCCATGAAGACATGGAGTCGTACTTCGCGGCGAAGCGGCGGCTGTTCGAGATGCTCGAGGGCGACGCCCCCGCCGTGATCAACGCCGACGATCCGCGCGCGGCCTCGCTCGTCGCCGTGTGCCGGCGGGCCGTCACCTACGGCATCACGCAGCCCGCGGACGTGGCGCCCGGGCCGCTGACGCTGGCGCTCGAAGGACTGTCGCTCGACGTCCGCACGCCGAAGGGCAGCGTCGCCATCCGCTCCCGGCTCGTCGGGCGCCCGAACGTCTACAACATCCTCGCCGCGACGGCCGCGGCCGTGGCGCTCGACCTGCCGCTCGAGGCGGTGGCCGCGGGCGTGGGTGCGCTTCCGGGGGTGCCCGGGCGCTTTGAGGTCGTCTCGTCCTCGTCCGACGCCGTCACGGTGGTGGTGGACTACGCGCACACCGACGATGCGCTGCGGAACCTGCTGGAGACCGCGCGGCCGCTGGCCGCCCGGCGGCTCATCACCGTGTTCGGCTGCGGCGGCGATCGCGACCGGACCAAGCGCCCGCTCATGGGCATGGTGGCGTCGCGCCTGAGCGACGTGGTCATCGTGACGTCGGACAACCCGCGCAGCGAGGATCCGGCGCGCATCATCGAGGAGATCCGCCGGGGGATCACCCCGGGCGCCCAGGGCGGCCGGTCCACCGACGTCGTCTCGGTCGTGGATCGCGCCGAGGCCATCGAGCGGGCCGTGCAGATGGCAGGCGAGGGCGACCTCGTGCTGGTCGCCGGCAAGGGGCACGAGAAGTACCAGCAGATCGGCGACCGGGTGCTGCCGTTCGACGACGTGGCCGTGGCGCGCGAGGCGCTGGCCCGGCGGCGGCGGGCGCGGTCGAAGGCGATGTAGTGGCAGGACGGGCAGTGACGCTGGCCGCGGCGGACATGGCGTCGGCCATGCGGGGACACGTCGTGTCGGGCGAACCGGCGACGGTGCCGGGCGGCTTTTCGATCGATTCGCGGACCATCGCCCCGGGGCAGGCGTTCTTCGCCATCGTCGCGGAACGCGACGGGCACGAGTTCGTGGCCGACGCCGCCGCGAAGGGCGCGGCGGTGGTGGTGGTCAGCCGGGCGGTGGAGCTCCCGGCGGCGGGGCCGGTGGTGGTGGAGGTGGCCGATACCACGCGCGCGCTGCAGGAGCTGGGGCGCGAGGTGCGGCGGCGGTCCGGGGCGAAGGTCGTGGCGATCACCGGCAGTGCCGGCAAGACGACCACGAAGGAAGCGACGGCGGGCTTTCTCGAGGCGGCGTTCACGGTGGTGAAGAACCCCGGGAACCTGAACAACCACCTCGGCCTGCCGCTGTCGCTGCTCGAGATGCGGCATGGGGCGGATGTGGCGGTGATGGAACTGGGCATGAACCACGCGGGGGAGATTCGGGTGCTCGTCGGCATCGCCGAGCCCGAGGTCCGCGTGTGGACGAACGTGGGCGACGCTCACATCGGACACTTCGGGTCTGCCGACGCCATCGCCGACGCCAAGGCCGAGATCCTCGAGGGCGCCGGCCCGGACACGCTCTTCGTCGGCAATGCCGACGACGCGCGCGTGATGGCGCGCGCGCAGGCCTTCGCGGGGCGGACCGTCACCTTCGGGTACGGCGAGGGCGCCGACGTGCGCGCGGTGGACGTGGAGGACCTGGGCCTCGAGGGCATGCGGGCGACCATCGTGACGGCAGGCGGCCGGCGCGCGCTGCGGGTGCCCCTGCTCGGCCGCGGCAACCTGGCCAACGTCCTGTGCGCCGCGGCGGTGGCCACCGAGCTGGGCGTCGCGCTCGAAGACGTCGTGGCGCGCGCGGCCACGCTGAAGCCGGCGCGCCGTCGCGGCGAGGTGCTGACGCTTGGCGGCGTGCGGGTGGTGGACGACAGCTACAACTCGAGCCCTTCCGCGCTGGCGCGGGCGCTCGAGATGCTGTCGCGCGAGCGTCACGCCGCGAGGCGGGTGGCCGTGCTCGGCGAGATGCTCGAGCTGGGTGACCAGTCGGTGGCGCTGCACGAGGCCTGCGGCCGGGCGGCCGCTGGCTCAGGTCTGGCGGTGCTGCTCACCGTTGGCGGTGAGCCGGCCCGGATGATGGGCGAGGCGGCGGTGGCCGCGGGCATGAACCGGCAGGCCGTGGCTCACGCGGCCACCAGCGCCGAGGCCGCCGAGCTCGTGCCGTCACTCGTCGCCGACGGGGACGTGGTGCTCGTGAAGGGATCGCGCGGGATCAGGACCGAGCTGGTGGTGGATCGGCTCGTCGCGGTGCGTGGCTGACCATGCTCTACCACCTCCTGATCCCGCTCATCCCCGACGTGTCCGCGCTGAACGTGGTGCGCTACATCACGTTCCGCACGGCGGCGGCGAGCATGACGGCGCTCGCCGTGAGCCTGGTGCTGGGGCCGTGGCTCATCCGGCGGCTGCGCGAGTTCCAGATCGGGCAGGTGATCCGGCAGGAAGGGCCGCAGTCGCACAAGGCGAAGGCGGGCACGCCCACGATGGGCGGGCTGCTCATCCTCGCCGCCGCGCTCGGGCCCACGCTGCTGTGGGCAGACCTGGCGAATGTCTACGTGTGGATCGCGGTGATGACGACGGCGGCGTTCGGCGGCATCGGGTTCCTGGACGACTACCTGAAGATCACGCGGCGGTCGTCCGGCGGGCTCGCGCCGCGCTACAAGATGGGCCTGCAGATCGTCGTCGGCCTCGCCGTCGGCCTGGTCCTCATGTGGCTGGCGGCGCAGGACCTGTACAACACGCGGCTCATCTTCCCGTTCTTCAAGCAGCTCATCCCGGACCTGGGGTGGTTCTACGTCCCGTTCGCGGTGTTCGTGCTCGTGGCCTGGAGCAACGCGGTGAACCTCACCGACGGCCTGGACGGGCTCGCGATCAGCACGTTCGCCGTGGCCGCCGCGGCGCTGACGGCGCTGGCCTACGTCACCGGCCACCGGGTCTTCGCGGAGTACCTGCTGCTCGTGCGCTTCGCGCCCGCGGCCGAGCTGACCATCTTCTGCGGCGCCCTGGTCGGGGCCAGCCTGGGGTTCCTCTGGTACAACGCGCACCCGGCCGAGATCTTCATGGGCGACGTGGGCTCGCTCGCCCTCGGCGCATCGCTGGCCATCGTCGCCATCCTCATCAAGCAGGAGCTGCTGCTCGTCATCGTCGGCGGCGTGTTCGTGCTGGAGGCGGCCTCGGTCGTCATCCAGGTCGGGTCGTTCAAGCTGCGCGGGAAGCGCGTCTTCAAGATGGCCCCGCTGCACCACCACTTCGAGCTCGTCGGCTGGGAGGAGCCGAAGGTCATCACGCGGTTCCTCATCGTGGCCATCCTCTTCGCGCTCATGAGCCTCACGTCGCTGAAGCTGAGATGACGACGCGCGACTTCTCCGTGAGGGGCCAGCGGGTGCTGGTCGTCGGGGCCGCCCGCAGCGGAGTGGCCGCCGCGCTGCTGCTCGTGCGCCGCGGCGCCGTGGTCACGCTGACCGATCGCAAGGAGGCCATCCGCGACGCCGACGCCCTCCGGGAGGCCGGCATCGCGCTCGAGCTTGGCGGGCACAGGGCCGAGAGCTTCGAGCGCGCCGAACTGGTGGTGACGAGCCCCGGCGTGCCGCTCGAGCTGCCTGAGGTCGCGCGCGCCCGGGCGGCCGGCGTGCCGGTCGTGGGCGAGCTGGAGCTGGCATCGCGGTGGCTGCCGGGCACCATCGTGGCCATCACCGGCACCAAGGGGAAGTCGACGACGACGACGCTGGTGGGCCGGATGCTCGAGGCCGCGGGCCGGCGCGTCCGGGTGGGCGGCAACATCGGCGTGCCGCTCTCGGCCCAGGTGGACGACTCCACCGCGGATACCGTGCACGTGGTCGAGGCGAGCAGCTTCCAGCTGGAGGCGACCGACACGTTCCACCCGTGGATTGCGGCGCTGCTGAACTTCTCGGCGGATCACCTCGACCGCCATCCCGACGTCGAGTCCTACGCGCGCGCCAAGGCACGCATCTTCGCCAACCAGGGGCCCGGGGACTGGGCCGTGGTGAACGCCGAGAGCGCCGAGGCCGTCGCGATCGCCGGGCAGGGCCGCGCACGTCAGGTGCGGTACGCCGTGGACCCCGCCACGCCGGGCGCATCGGTGTTCGCGGACCGCGGGTTCATCTGGCAGCGGACATCGGAGGGCGAGGTGCCGCTGGTCCCGCTCTCAGCCGTGAAGCTGTCGGGCCGCCATCTGCTGAGCAACGTGGTCGCTGCCACGGCCATCGCGACGCTCGCGGGCGCGGATGGCGCGGCCGCGACTCGAGCGCTGGACGGGTTCACCGGGCTCGAGCACGTCATGGAGCCGGTCGCGACGATGGGCGGCGTGCGTTTCGTGAACGACTCGAAGGCCACCAACGTGGACGCCGCCGGGCGCTCCATCGAGAGCTTCGACGACGTGGTCGCCATCGTCGGGGGGAAGTTCAAGGGCGGTGACCTCGGAGACCTGGCCGCGCCGCTGGCGGCGCACGGGCGCGCGGTCGTGGCCATTGGCGAGGCACGGCCGCTCGTGCGCGAGGCGCTCGGCGCCACGGTGCCGGTGGTGGAGGCCGAGTCGCTGGGCGAGGCGGTGCGGCGCGGGTGGGAGCTGGCGCGGCCGGACGGCGTGGTGCTGCTCGCGCCGGCGTGTTCCAGCTTCGACATGTTCGCCGATTACGCGGATCGCGGGCGGCAATTCAAGGAGGAGGTGCGGCGGCTGGCGCGGGAGACAGGCGCCACGGGTGAGCAGTGAGCAGTCGTCAGCCGGTGGGAGGCGAGTGGGAGCCGGTCGCTGGGAACGCAGGCTGCCCCGGTCTGCGAGA
>JADZCN010000056.1 GCA_020851565.1 Acidobacteriota bacterium
GCCACCAGCCGCCGCGCGTAGGTGAGCACGTCCTCGTCGTCCGGCACCTTCGGCGTGGCCTTGTGCACCTCCCACGCGCGGACCAGGCGCTCGGCCAGCAGGCGGCACGCCTCCACCAGGAACGCGCCGGAGCCCATGGCCGGGTCGCACACCTTGAGGTCCAGGATCTGCTCCGGCGTGGCCCGCTCCCCCAGCCGCTCGAAGATGGGCCGGAAGGTGGTGGCGACGATGGGCTGGGTGAGCGAGCGCGGGGTGTAGTGGGAGCCGGAGCGGCGGCGCTCTTCCGTGGGCTGCAGGAACATGGCGCCCGGCGGGAGCGGTGCGGGCGCGTACTCGCGCGACACCTTCTTGCCGATGGCGGCCAGCAGCTCCTCGGTGGTGGCGGCCTTCGCCAGCGCGTCGCCCGTGAGCTTCAGCTCCGCCGTCTTCGCCAGCCACCCGGCGCGGTCCTTCGGCTTCTCGGCCAGCAGCTCCGCCAGGTTGACGACGATGTGCTTGGGGCGGACGGCGATGGCGGGCCCGGCGGCCTGCTGGAGGGCAAAGCCCATCATGGCCTCGTAGACCGAGCCAATCTGCTCCACGTCCAGCGCACGGTAGGAGAGGCGCTCGCCCTCCAGGACCAGCAGGTTCTGCAAGACGCGGAAGACAGTGCCGTCCGGCACGCGCGGCGGGTCCACCAGCGCACCCTGCACGCGCGTGGAGGCGTGGGGACGGCCTTCGAGGAAGGGATAGGCGTCCGGGTCGAACAGCCGGCCGTGGCGCGGCGGGAAGCGGAGGTCCCCGTGACCGCCACCGTCGTGGATCAGCCGAAACAGCGCCAGCAGCTGCGCCCACGCGCCGAAGCGCGCGTCCATGGTGTCGGGATAGCGCGCCGCGTCCTCGCGCAGCCGCTCGAAGAGGCCGGAGACGGCGTAGTGCTTCTGGTAGACGTCGCTCCCGGGCATCAGGCCGCGGTCCTCGGCGTAGAGGATGAAGACCAGGCGCATCAGCGTGGAGAGCAGGCCCCCGTACACCTCCTGCGGGCTCTCGCGAAGGGCCTCGGCCAGGAGCGTCCCCTTCGTCTCGTCGTTGGCGCGCTGGAAGCCGCGGAGTAGCTCCCACAGCGCCTCCAGCACCTGGTCCGCCAGCTTCGTCGAGACGACGTTCTGGTACTTGCGGCTTTCGTGGAGCAGCGCGGGCAGGCGCTCGGCGTCGGGGAGCGCGTCGGTGACGCGGCGCTCGCCGAGCAGCGCGTAGAGCGCGCCGGCCATGGGGCGGCCCTGGGTTTCGAGCAGGTGGCGGAAGCGGAACGTGAGATGGCCGGAGGACTCCCCGCGCGGCGCGTAGACGAGCCGCAGATGGGTGTGGTTGAAGAGGAGGCCGATGGAGACGCCGGATTCGCGGAGGAGGCGTTCCAGGCGCGCGTGGTGGGAGGCGCGCCAGCCGTCCTTGTGGCCTGGATTCGGCTTGTCCAGGTCCGCACCGACGGAGACGACGCTGATTAGTGCCAGGTATGGTGATGGCGCGGATTTCGACGGGGATTGCGCGGAAGTTGGAGCCGCAGATTTCGCGGATTCCGCGGATTGGGCTTCTTCGCGGGGGCCGAGAAGTGCGTACTCGGGCGCGAGTCGGTCCTCGTACTCGGGCAGGGCCACTGTCAGGAGGTCCGCGAGCTCGAGGCCGCCTGGAGTGCCGGCGATCAGGTCCGCGGGCCACTCGAGGACCTGCGTCGCCAGGTCCAGGAAGGCATTGACGCGTGGCTCCTCGGCGTCCTCGGGACCGAGCGCGCGCAGCCGTGTCTGGACGTCCAGCGCCTTCTGCCGGTCGATGCCGACGTTCTGCTTCACCAGGACGTGCGGGGACACGACCAGGCCGACCTGCTGGATCTGGCCGAGCCATTCCTTGTGGATGGCGAGTTCTGGGACGTCCTTCATCGCGCTTGAACTGCCGAAGCTATGGCCGCTGCCCTGACGTTTGTCATCTGCCAACCCCCTTCAGGGACAGCAGCCCAAGACCTACGCCAACCAACCCGAGAATGGCCCCAAGTGCGCCCAATCCAAGCGAAACCACGCCAATTCTGGCGGCTATACGAGGTGTGGGGTCCGACGAGTTCCACGCCCAGCTCAGCTTCTCTAGGAGTGAAGCCTCACGGAACTCGAAGGAGTAATCTCGCCCGACCGCAACGCCAAGCGCATTCCGAGTCTTGTCATCCATTCGGATCGTCGGTTCGGTCTGGCCGTCCCAACCGCGCGCCGAGACGAGGATCGAGCGCCCCTCCACAGTTACCTTACAGATCGTGCTTTCAGGCACTGTCTTGCCGCTTTCGTAACGTCGAAATGTCTCAGGCACTCGCACGAGGTCCCTGTACACATCTGCGAGGTCGAGTCGTACGACTCTCAGTGGTTGTGGAGGCATTTCCTTGAATCCACCAGCATCAGGGTCCTTAACCGGTCACCGGCCACAGATAGACCAGCCCCACCGGCTCGAACCGCGTCGCCCGCACCTCGTAGCCCTTCCGAATCCGCTCCGGCTCGGTCGTCAGCTCCTGCTCCAGCGAGTCCAGGCGACGGTGCCAGTAGCGCTTGTCGGCCTCCAGCTGCTTCAGTTCATCGGCCGCAAACAGCGCGAGCTGCGTGGCCTCTTTCTCCTTCCGCTTCTGCGTGTCCAGGATGCGCTTCTTCTGGCTCTCCAGGATGGCGCGCATCTCGGCCGCCTCCTTGTCGCCGCGCTTTCGGAGCGTGGCGATGGCATCCTTCGCGAGCCTGGCCTGCCGCTGCTCGAGGTGCTTGCGCAGCTCTTCCAGGTCCTTCGCCGCGCTGGTGGCCAGGCGCGCGCGCACCTGCGGAGACGCCGGCGCGCCGTCGCCGCTCTTCAACGCCCGCTCCAGCAGGTCCAGGGCCTCGGTGGTCGCCTGATCGTCCATGGCGAGCGGCTCCTTTCGCGCTTCCGCGTCCAGCCACGGGGCGGCCACCGCCATGATGTGGTCGTGCAGGCGTGCGGCGCGGTCGCCGTAGAGCGAGAGGCGGCCCAGCAGCATCACGCGGGCGACCGGATCGTCTGTCAGGACCACGCATACGCGCTGAAGATCGGTGTGGACAAACCCCTGTGAGCGGAAGCGCCCCAGCAAACGCTGGACGAACCGATGCTCCAGGTGCAGGTGCACGGCCTGCGCATCCAGCGTGCCCTGGTCCTTGAAGACAACTGGCCGGATCGCCTTCTCACGCCGCCAGGCGTTCAGGTCCTGGTTCCGCCCGCGCGGCGCGCGTAGTGTGTCCAGCGTGTGCATCCACGAGGCGTCGCCCTTGAAGCGGTCGGACAGGGCTGGGAGCGCGAACGCGCCGGCGGTGGTGCCCGGCGCCAGCCCCGGCTCCCCCATCAGCTCGAGGCCACACGAGATGGCCTGCCGCAGGTCGTCTTCATCGAGCTTCAGCCAGTCCCGGGACTTCTTGAGCAGTCCCTGCAGGGCGGCAATCTCGCCGGCCAGCTCCTGGTCGCGTACGCGCGTGGCCTCCAGCTCCTCGCGGGCGGCGGTCTCGCGCGGAGCGTCGAGCTGATCGTCCTCGATGGCCTTCGCCAGCTTTGCCACATCGCGGCGGGAGAAGCCGCCGGCCAGCCGGTCCTCCAAGCGGCGCTCCAGCACCGGCGCAAGGCTTCCCAACTGCTGGCGGATGACCTTCGTCTTCTGCACCAGCGCCTTCAGGACGCGGTCCTCGTCGCGCTGCGCGTAGAAGAAGTAGTGACAGCGCACCTCCAGCGCTCGCTGGAGCTTGCGGTCGATGCGGCCGTTGCGCTGCTCCAGCCGGCTCGGGTTCCACGGCACGTCGAAGTGGAAGAGGTCCGCGCAGTGGTTCTGAAGGTTCACGCCCTCACGCGCGGCGTCGGTGGCGATGAGGACGCGCAGCGGATGCTTCGCCGGGTCGCTGTTGAACGCCCGCTTCACCTCTTCGCGCGCATCGTCCGGCATGCCGCCATGGAACGTGGCAATGCGGGAATCCCCTTCGCGCCCAGGGGTCAATTGCGCGCGAAGCCGCCGCTCCAGATAGCGCTTCGTGTCCGCGTATTCGGTGAAGACGAGGACGCGGTCGTCGGGGTGTGCCCGGATCCAGTCCACCAGGTACTTCACGCGGGCGTCGGACAGGCCGCGAGCCGATTCGGCTACCTCGGTCATGCGAGCCAGGAGTGCTCGCTCGGCAGCAAACGGGTCGGCGCCGGTTCCGAGCATGGTGCCGGCGGTCGCGGCCTCGATGGCGGCCGCTTCCTGCTCGGAAACCTCGTCCTCGGACGTCTCCGCCCGCTCATCGTCTGCGTCCGGTGATTCCAGCAGCTCTCGCAGCGCCGGCGTGGAGAGCCTGGCGGGCGCGAGTGCGACCGCCGGGGCCGCAACCGCCTTCGCCGCCACCGCCTCGAACGCCTTGCGGTGCACCTTCAGGGTCATCGCGAAGGCTTCGATGGACGACAGCAGCCGCTTCTGGAGGCTGCACAGCACGAGGGACGACGCGTTCTGGACAGACTTCGGCGCGTCCTTCAGCCGCTCCTCGCGGGCGGCCTTGTAGTCGTCCAGCAGCTTCGGCAGTTCCAGCTCCGGAGCGTCCGGCGGCAAGCCGTCGATGACTACCTCGACGACCTTGCGCTCGGGAAATCCGCCCTCGAGACGGCGCAGGTCCTCCTTGAGGCGGCGGACCATCACCGGCTCCAGCTGTTTCGCGGTGTCTACCGGGACGCCGCGGCAGAAGCGCTGCGGATCCAGGATCTCCAGCAGTGCCGAAAAGCTGTTCGAGTGCCCGTTGTGCGGCGTGGCAGAGAGGAACAGCCGGTGCTCGAAGCGCGGCGCCAGCTCGCGGATGGACCTGGTGAACTGCGAGTCGATAGCGTACTTGGCTCCGCTGGCCGGCGCGGCGTTGTGCGCCTCGTCCAGGATCAGCAGGCTACCGGCCACCTCGTCTCCCAGCCAGTCGCGGAGCGGCGACGCGTAATCCTCGTCGCGCAGCAGGTGGTGCGAGACGATGAACCGCGAGTGCGTGGCCCATGGGTTCACCGCGAACCCGCGCTCCTGGCGCATGCGGCGGACGTAGTCCCGGTCGAAGACGACGAACGTGAGCCCGAAGCGCTGATCCAGCTCCTCCTTCCACTGCAGCACCACCGACGGCGGCGCCGCGACGACGATGCGGCGGACGCGCTGGCGCATGAGCAGCTCGCGGACGATGAGCCCGGCCTCGATGGTCTTGCCGAGACCCACGTCATCTGCGATGAACAGGTTCACCCGCGGCAGCAGCAGCGCCTTGCGAAGTGGCTCCAGCTGATAGGCGTCCACGCGGATGCCGGCCCGATAGGGCGCCTGAAACAGCTGCGGGTCGGTGGACGTGACCGCGTTCCAGCGGAGCGTGTGGTAATAGGCGCCGAAGTAGCGCGGCTCGTCGAAGTTCCCCTGCGCCAGCTTGGTCCAGTCCGCGGCGTTGAAGCGCTGGGCGTCCAGCTCCCTCTCCCAGAGAACCTCCAGCTCCTCCCCTTCGGCGTCGTCCTCGAGGCAGGAGAGGCGGACGAGCGTCTGGTCTTCCGGGCGAGGGGCGGGTTGGACCGCCTCGACGAGGTAGCGGCGCTGGCGGACGCGGACGAGCTCGCCGGGGGTGGGTGGGGTGTCGAAGGCTACGGGCATCTCTGTTATTGGGTTCGGGGGATGTCCATTTCGGCGAACCGACGTTCGCCCGTGACCCACCCAAGATACAGCGGCACCGACGTCGGCGCAGAGGCGCGCACCACCGCTTCTTTGACGGCCGTGGCGCCAAGGACGCCAGCGAAGGCCTCGAAATCTCCGAACCACAACCCCTGCTGGCTGAAAGAATGCACAACGAGCACCGCGGGTGTGGCGTGGACCTCCTCGGCGAAGAGCATCGCCGAAACTGCCCTGTGTAACAGCTGATACCGAATAGCGTCGTCGCAACGCCCCGTCAGCCCGAGTTTCCGCTCCAGGTACGCCAGTCGTTCGGCCTGTCCTTCCGACGATTCCCGGCGCTTCTCGCCAACCGTGGGCCCGAAGGGCTCGTCAACCTTTCCTTCGACGGCGATCGCGACCGCGCCTTGCTCGTTCCTGGCCAATACCATCAGGTCGGTCTGCGACGAGCGGGATCCACCCGGGAGCGCAATCTTGAACTCCGGGATGGCCAAGACGACGGAGAGATCGACGAGTTCAGCTTTGCCGCTGGCAGCGAGGGCCGCCGCCACCTCGCGCGGGAAACCTGGCGCAGCACCTTCCCAACTCGCCGCCAGCGACATGGCGGAAGCGCCCTTCCTCCAGTGCTCATGCCTGGCAAGATCCCGGGCCCAGTCGCCTGGACCGGCAGTCGGCATCAGAATGCGCTTCATGCGGCGGCCGCCTTTCCCTTCAGAACGGGCGTGACCATCTGATCCTTCACTTCCAAAATGTCGACCGCGATGCCGCGTTCACCCAGAAACCTGACGATCCTGCCGATGCGCTTCAGGTCGCTTCTTTCGTTCCAGGCGTCGGTCGCAATCACGGCGCGGAATCCGTCGGCGCCGCCGCGAGTACTGGCTCGCGCCCCTTCTATCCAATCCCTCAGCTGGCCCTCGTTGATGCCGGCCCGCTCCAGCAACGACTCGAGCGAGGGCGCGCCATTGCGTTTCCACCTGGACTTCCTCAGGCCCTCAATCCTTTCATCGACGGTTGCGGTCATAGCCGTCACAAGATACAGCAGTAGCTGGCCCGCCACATTGGCCTTGAACGAATGGTTCGTGCGCTTCTTCGCCTCGACGACGACCACCGACGGCTCATCGCTGATGACGACGAGGTCTGCGTAGCCCCCGCCGGGACCGAGCTTCGCGTCCCAGACACGCAGATAGCGGGTCCCGCAGCCGAGCGCTTGTGGCAGGGCGGCGCAGAGAGGTTCGAGGATTAGTTGACGCTCACTCATGATGATGGCGTATCGGTGAACCGCGCCGCTGCCAGCAGCCACACCCACTCATTGGCGGTACTTTCGCAACGTCTCGCTGATCGCCGGTTCCAGCTCGAACAGCTCCTTGAAACCAGCTTCCAGGAACTCGACCAGCCGCGCCGGGTGAGCGAGCATCGCGGCTCTCTCCTGGTCGGAGATCTCCGGGAAGTACCGCCCCAAGGGTGTTGAATCATCCTCGCAGTCGGCGTGCTCCCATTTCGCGGCGGCAGGGCCAAGTCGCGCACGGAGATCCCTGGCAAAGCGGGCCCGGTCAGCCTCGCGGAGCTTGATTCGTTCAAGGCCTTCGATTCTGACCCAGACCCAAGGGTGCGCTTCCATCACTTCGCCGAATCCGAGCGGCGCAAAGTCGGCGAACTGGAGCAGCACCAGCGAGTCGTTCCGTGGTTTCTCCCATTCCCGTTTCCACGCGCAGAGGCTCGCCTCCTTCTCGACCAGGTCCCAGACATATCCCTGCTCCTCGAGCCACGTTCCGACCCGATTGCCGACCGACCGAACAACCTCGGACATCCGTCGCAGTAGTTCGTCGTGCGCATCGACCAAGGCTGACACCTCGGCCCACCGGTCCAGCATCAGTCGATCCACATCTGTGTACGGCGTATTCATTTGACGACACTCCCACGTTGGCCGCGTACGGCCGAGAACGCCTGGAGCAGGCTTGCAACCATCTTCACCGTGGCCCGGATGGGTGGCGGCTGCTGCACCCTGGCGAAGTCATCCAGCAGGCGCTCGAGACTTACCAGGCTCAGGACGCCTGGACCGTCATGGCCCTGCTCCACCGGCGTGGCCTGATCCCCATCGGCACCATTCCAGTCGAACGACACGGTGGCTTGTCTGTGCGGCGAGCGCCCGGGTGACAGGTCCACGCACAATTCGGTCGCCAGCTCGTCGAGCTTCGACCGCTCGACGTGCCCCAGCAAATAGGAGATGAGGTCCTCCTGCCGGCTCTGGCCAAACGCCATCCGGTAGACAGCAAGCGAGCGGCGCAGCTGGTCCGCGCGCACCGCATCCCGGCTGAGCGGGAGGGCCGGAACGTGACGCTCGATTCGGGACCCGCCCTCCACGCAGTAGACCCAGAACGGCACCAGGTCCGATTCGTGGGGGTCACGGGACTGCCGCGCCTTCTCGAACAGCTGGTTCCAAGGGTCGACGACGGCGCTCTCGGATCTCCTCAGTACCTCGCCCCCAAACCTCCCCGCCACGTTCTTCCGGACAGCGTGCCCCTTGTAGCGATGCACGCGGCCCTCGCGCTGCTCCAGGTCCACGGGATTCGACGGCAAGTTCCAGTGGACTACCGCGTGGCAGTAGGGATGAAAGTCCAGCCCCTCCTGCCCGACCGACGTGGAGCAGAGCACGAATGGCCAGAAGGGTGAGTTGAACGCGCGCTGCAGATCTGTTGACCGCTGCACTTGCGCCGTATCGTCCTGGGTGCGCCCCCCGTACCGCGCGGCGAACCGGGCGCGCAGGGTCAGTTTCTCCTGTGCAATCGCGACTTGCCCGGTCTCGGGATGAACCTCGACACGATCGATCGGGACCGCGGCCGTACGGAGGTTGAGCGCCTTGGTCATCTCATCGGCAACAACCTGCCCCCGTTCCTTCCACGAGCGGTCGAGGAGCCCGTTCGACTCAAGGAGAACATGGGCATACTCATCGAGCACGGCCTGCAGGCCGCCCTCGGCGCAATACGTGAGGACGTGCCGCCAGTACGGCGTGTCGCGGACAGCCTGGCCTTCGCCCTCCCCGTGGCGATGGCGGAGCATGACGGTGACATCGGGCTGATTGAAGAGGCTCCGGAGCCCTTCCGCGACTGCTCCAGCGCAGTTCCGGACAACAGGCTCCGTCATGCGATGGCCGCGAGCGATCCGATTCAGGGCGCGAAGGGCACACACGGCCGGCCCGGCAAGGGCCTGCCATGCGATCACGTCCGCCAGATCGGCGGGCGGCCGGCCGAGTGTCTCCTGCCCCCGAAGCACCCGCCTGGCGGCTTCGACGTGCTGGGACCAGCCGCGCGCACCTGTCCCCTGCTCCTCTTCGTCCGGCTCCTCCGCGCCCGCGTCTCCGGCCCTCCACGTGGCCGCCAGGTTGGCCTGTCCGAACCACTCCTCCGTGGCCCGGGCGTGATAGTGCCGGTCCAGCAGCAGAGGCGCCGCCCAATACCAGGCTTCGTCTTCCTGCGTTCCCGCCGACTCTGCGTCACTGACGACGGGGTCCAGAAGCTCACGGCACCGGGCCCGCGCAACCTCGAGCACCTCCCCGAGATCCGGCAAGGCGTCCCCTTCCGCCCTGGGCAACCGGAGCGGGTCGAACTCCGAGGCCAGGGTGACGCATGGATACAGGAGGCCCAACGCCGGCATGCCGGCCGGCCGGCCTTCACTGACCGAGAAGCTGAGACGCTGCCCCTTGGTGCGGCGGGCATCGCTGGCATGGGCTCCAGGCTCGCCCGCGTCGGGCACAGCCATCATGCGCCGCTCGGCCTCGTACGTGAGCAGGCCCGCGACCACCTTCGGGACGACCTGCCAGGCAGAGAACACCAGGCGCTTCGTCAAGTCAGCCGGTGCGCTCCCGAAAACCCCGGCCGGCTTGTAGTACGGCAGGGCGGGCGGCATCCAGAGCAGCCTCCACATGTCTCTGTCCACGGTATCGGCCATCAGCGCCCGAAGCCGCGCGTTGGCGGGATCGACCTTCCTGTAGGCATCGATGTCTTCCGATGCCAGCAGGGCCCTGTCCGCTGCGTGAATCGCTGGCGTCAGCGTGGCGGTGTCCCTCTTCTCAATCGCCGCGACCAGGTCCTCCTTGAGCGCGTAGTCGTCCATGAAGTTCAGCAGGTACGGGGCCGACTTCCAGAACTCCGTGATGTCTCCGTGGCCGAGCGCCCGGGCCACAGCCTGTATCTGGAGGAACGAGGCGATGTCGCCAGCCTCGAGGGACGACCGCGCCGGGACCTCCCGGAGCATTCCGCTGCGATCGGGGGTGGACGCCAGCCGCTCCGTCCTGACCATGACCCGCTTCAGGTGTCCGGTTACCGCATCTCGGGCCGACCTGAGGGCAGTGCCATCGTCCCATCCGACACGGAACAGCTCCCGCCGGTAGCGATCCAGATCGGCCCGGAAGGCCTCGGTCCTCACCTGGTCACGCTGGAGGAACGTCACCGTCTCGACGAAGTCGGCGTAGTGGTCGTCGCCGGCGGTCTCCTCGCTAAGGGTGTACATCTTGTAGGGCGTGGCAGAGAGCATCAGCACCCGCACGTCCTGGTGAGTGAACAGCTGATGGGCGAGCTGCGCGGCCTCGTCCTTGCCACGAAGGAGGTCGCGGAATCGCTGGAACTCGTCCAGGATGACGAGGTCCGGTTCGAGCGAATCGATACAGGTGGCGGCGAGCACTCCCCGAAGGGCTCCGACCAATCGGCGGCGCTCGTCCTTCTGATCGTCGTCGAAGGTCGTGCGGCGTCCCAGCTGATCCGCCAAAGCCCTGAACCTGGCGCCCAGGCCCTGAGCGGGGTCGGCCTGTGCCGCATCCGCTTTCGCCAAATTGGCACGGAACTGTTCGCGAAGTGCCTCGTCCACGGACCAGGCCGACAGGTGGTTTTCCACCCGACTTTCGAACCGTTCCCGCCTGACGCTGCCCGTCAGCACCGAAATGGCCCCAGCCTTGTTGTTCCTCCAGTCTTCGGGCAGCAGCCAGTAGAGCAGCGCGCGCTCGTTCGCGCGACCCTGCCCCGAGCCAAGGTTGAAGGACGTGCCTGGGGTGAACGAGACGAAGTTGATCTTGTTCTTCTGCAGGCTCCGGACGTCCCTCGGCAGAAGCGTGATCCGGTCGGGAAGCCGATGGTCTCTGGTACCGGTGACGTTGAGGCGATTGATGTTCTGGCGCGCGATTCCCGCGTTGGAGCAGATGTAGACCACGTCGATGCGGCCAACGCCCTTGTTCGAGAGATGGTGCACAGCCTTGGCCACGATGCCGCGCGCAATCATGGTCTTGCCCAGCCCGACCTCGTCTGCGACGAGGAACCGGGTGGCGGGATCCGGGTCCTCGTACATGCGTTGGAACACGTAATCAACGGTGTCCCGCTGAAAGTCCTTCAGGACCGACAGCGTGCGTTCCATCTCCGCGCCTGTCATGCCTGAGCCTCCACCTGCCGGCGCTCCTCCCGGACCTTCCAGGTGGGCTCCCAGACGTCGTTGAATCCGGGTGGCAGCAGCTCGCGCCCCTCGGACTCACCGGTCAGTTGCTGCAGCAGGGAGTGAAGGTGATCCAGCCGACCGGGCGACGAGTCCAGCGCATGGAGAAGCATCTCGAGCAGGCCCACCGCCGGGACGTTCTCGGTCTTCTCCGCCCCGCCGCGCTGCTCAACCAGGGCGTCCCCGAAGGCGCCAGGATCGAAGCCCTCGTCTGCGAGCAGCAGCATCAGAAACTTCATGAAGCGGGCCCGATCCGTGAGGAACGAGCGCAGCACCTTCTGCTTGCGGTCCTCCGGCGCCCCAATCAGCGGCAGATTGAGGGCAAACCGCAGCTGGCGCTCCTCGCCTGCCGCCCGCCCCGTGAACTCGAACGCAAAGAAGGTGGTCAGCGCCTCGAACGACAGTTGAGGGAACGCCACCAGTGCTTCATTTGGTCTGCAGCCGGAAAACGGCGAGCGACGTGAGTCCGTCGACGCGGGCCAGCATGCTGCACCCAGCCCCTCTGGCACCTCGACAGCCTGTCCCCGGCAGATGACCGATACGTCGTAACTGCCGTCATCCCGGCGTTCGGCCAGGGCCTCCAGCTTCGCATCGACGAGCGCGAGTCGAAGTCCGTCCATCAGGTCTTCGAGTGCGTCGATCGACGCGTCAGGAGGCTGGAGGGCCACGAGACCCGCATCCGTCACGTCCCTGATCAAGTTGATCAGGCGTACGGAGTCCTTCTCCGGCGCCATCAGGCTGTCGATGCCCAGGCGCTTCCGGTGACCGACCAGCTCCACGAGGAACTCGACGTTCCGCTTCAACGCGGCGTCGGTCGCGTTGAGCGACCCAGTCCACACGTGGGCCTCGGCGCCGAACTCCGTCACATACAGCTTGGCGTGCAGGTCCTGCTGCGCGATGGCGTCAGCCATGGAATCGGACACGGCTGCCTCGACA
>JADZCN010000057.1 GCA_020851565.1 Acidobacteriota bacterium
CACATCACCTCGGCCATCGGCGCCGCGATGATCGGCTGGTACGGCACGGCGATGCTGTGCTACGTCACGCCCAAGGAGCACCTGGGCCTGCCGAATCGCGACGACGTGAAGGCCGGCGTCATTGCCTACAAGATCGCGGCGCACGCCGCGGACCTGGCCAAGGGGCACCCTCGCGCCCGCGCCTGGGACGATGCGCTGTCGAAGGCCCGGTTCGAGTTCCGGTGGGAGGATCAGTTCAACCTGTCGATGGATCCCGTCACCGCGCGCGCGTACCACGACGAGACCCTGCCCGCCGATGGGGCGAAGGTGGCCCACTTCTGCTCGATGTGCGGCCCGAAGTTCTGCAGCATGGAACTCACCCAGCAGCTTCGCGCCGAGGCACGGAAGGGCATGGCCGAGAAGTCGGAGGAGTTCAGGAAGGCCGGCGCGATCTACGTGAAGTCCGTGGATTAGGCGGTCCCAAGCCCCAAGCCCCAAGCCCCAAGCCCCAAGCCCCAAGCCCCACGCCCCTGGGGCTTCCCGGGGCTGCTTACTGCACCGGTGGCGCCAGGACGATCTGGATGACGGTGGGAAAGCGCTCGGGCGTGCCTCCCAGGGCCGGGTTCACGTAGCCGGCCGAGCCACCCCACGTGTAGTCCTTTACCGTCACGCTGGGCGGAAACGCCATCTCGGAATCACGGAAGCGTCCGAGCTCGAACTGGTGGGTGGGCGGCGACTCGAAGAGCTCGTCGCCTCGCGTCTTGAGCGCGCTGCGGTAGTACGAGACCGTGTCAGCGTAGGACAGCATCACCCCGTACAGATGAAAGCGCTGGCCGCGGCCGGCGTCGTACGACGTCAGGTACACCGCACTCGGATAGAGCGGCACGCCGCCGAGGTCCGGCGCGCCGGGCGATGTGGGCGTCGTCGCCCGTGGTGCCGCCGCGGGCGCTGGCGCCGGAGCCGCACGCTGCGGAGCCGGTTGGGCAGGTGGTGTCTGCGGCGCCGCCGGGGCGGCCGGGGCCGGCTGGCTGCTCCTCGGCGTCGGAAAGGGCTGCGGCGTTTGTGCGGCCACCGACGCCGTGAGCGCGAGAAACACGAGTCCGGTCACGCCACGCATGACCAGTATTATAGGCACGCGCATGACCAGACGCCTGTTGGAGTACTGCCGCACCCACACGCCGTGGATGCTCGAGCTCATCGAAACGCTCGTCGCGATCGAGTCGCCCACGGACGACAAGGCCGCGGTGGACCGGTGCGGGCTGGTGCTGGCCGAGCGTTTGGGGGCGATGGGAGCCGAGGTGACCCGTGTCGCCGCGGCCACCGCCGGCGACCACCTCGTGGCCAGATTCGGCCCTGGCCCCCGGCAGGTGCTCATCCTTGGCCACTTCGACACCGTGTGGCCCGTCGGGCAGCTCGCGCGCATGCCCCTCCGCCGCGAGGACGGTCGCCTGCACGGTCCCGGCGTGCTCGACATGAAGGCCGGCATCGCCCTCGGCATGCTGGCGACGAAGGCCGTGCTGGAGCTGGCGCCCCCCGGGGACGCGCGCATCACCATGCTCTGGACGACAGACGAAGAAGAGGGCAGCGAGACCTCGCGCGCGCTCATCGAGGCCGAGGCCGCGCGGAGCGAGGCCGTGCTCGTGCTCGAGCCGGCCCTGGCCGGCGGCGCGCTCAAGACGAGCCGGAAGGGCATCGGGCAGTACGAGATCGTGGCGCGGGGCGTGGCCGCCCACGCCGGCGTGGATCCGCGGAGGGGCGTGAACGCCATTCGCGAGATCGCACTCCAGGTGCTGGCCCTCGACGCCATTCGCGACATCGACCGCGGGAGGCTGGTGAACGTCGGGCTGGTGTCCGGCGGATCCCGCCCGAACGTCGTGCCCGACGTGGCCAGGGCGACCGTGGACGTCCGCGCCAGCACCCTGGCGGACGCTGATTATCTGGACCGCACCTTCCGCGGGCTGAAGGCCCAGGTGCCCGGCGCGACGCTCGAGGTGAGCGGCGGCTTCAACCGTCCGCCGATGGAGCGCTCCGAGGGCGTTGCCCGGCTGTTCGGCATCGCGCGCGACGTGGCCGCGGAGATGGGGGTGGACCTCGCCGAGGGCGGCACCGGCGGCGGCTCGGACGGCAATTTCACCGCGGCGCTCGGCATCCCGACGCTGGATGGGCTGGGCGCCATCGGCGACGGCGCCCACGCCCTGCGCGAGCACGTGGAACTCGAACCGCTGCCGGTGCGCGCCGCGCTCATCGCGGGCGTGCTGCGCCGCGTGACGGCCGATCGCGCCTGGCGCTGAGCCCGTAGCGCGCCTTCAGCATCCCCACGGTTTCCTGCACGCGATCGAGATAGGCCTTCGGCGCGTACTTCGCGGCGTAAAGGTGCCCGTACCGGTCGGCGAGCTCCGGGAACTCCCGCGTGAGGAACCGCATGAAATGGTCGCGCGTGCCACCTTCGAGGTGCATCACCATCGCGCCCACCGAGCGGGCGCCGGAGTCGGCAATGGCCTTCACGGTGCGCTCCAGCTTCTCGGGCTGCGACGTGAGACCGGGGACGATGGGCGCCAGCAGGACGCCGGCGTCGATGCCGGCGTCCACCAGCTCGCCGACGGCGCGCAGGCGCTGGAGGGGATGCGCGGTGCCGGGCTCGAGCCGACGCCAGGCATCCTCGTCCACGGTGGGCACGCTCACGTAGACGCGGCACTCCGCGCGCGCGGAGAGCGCCTGCAGCACGTCGCGATCCCGCACGATCATCGGCCCCTTCGTCACGATCCCGACCGGGTTGGCGGCTGCCGCCAGCCGCTCGAGCGACCCGCGCGTCAGCCGGTAGGTGCCTTCGATGGGCTGATACGGATCCGTGGCGGTGCCGAGCGCCACCTGCTCCCGGGCCCAGGTCGGCCGGTCCAGCTCGACGGCCAGCCGCTCGACGAAGTTGGTCTTGACGAAGATTACCGATGCGAACGAATCGCCCGCGTCGAGCTCGAGCTGCGCCTGGTAGCGGCGCGCGAAACAGTAGTGGCAGCCGTGGGTGCAGCCGCGGTACGGGTTGAGCGTCCACTTGAAGGGCATGCCGTGGACCCGGTTGAGGGCCGATCGGCAGCGGATTTCCTGGTAGGTAGCGTCGTCCGCGCGCCTGACGGCGTCTGGCAGGGCGGCGACGCCGCCTTCGCGGACGAGCCGGGCCACGTCCCGGGTGGTCGGGCCGAGGGGGCGGAGGTCGGCGAAGAGAGGCGCTTGTTCCACTGGAATCCCACGAACATCGGCGTCCGTCTCATTATTTCGCCTTATTTTCGCCTGTCAAGTGTCTGAGCGCAGAATCCTGTGACGAACGCAGACGCCGACGATCCATGAGGGAGTTGGATGAGTCGGACGCCGAAAAACTAAGCCGCAGATGCGGAAAGACTAAGCCGCAGACGCGCAGACCAGGGAAGGGCTCACCTCAGACTCTCTCTCTCTCGGCCGTCTATCCGCCTATCTGCGGTCCATCTGCGTTATCTGCGTCCCATCTGCGCTATCTGCGTCCCTGTTCTGCCTTCATCTGCAGATCAATCTGTGTCCGCCACCAGGCGAGCAGCTCCTCCACGGTCTGCTCCAGCGGAATCCGCGGCTGCCAGCCCGTGTCGGCGGTGAGCCGTGCGTGGCTGCCCGCCAGGCGGGGCACATCGTTGGGCCGCATGCGCGACGGGTCCTGCTCGATCGCGATGGGGACGCGCGCGCGGGTGCGGAACAGGTCGACGAGGTCTCCGATGCGGATCGGGCGGCCGCCGCACACATTGTAGGGAACGCCCGGTGTCGCCCCGTCCATCATCGCGCGATAGGCGCGCACCGTGTCGCGCACGTCCATCACGTCGCGCTCGGGGTCGAGGTTGCCCATCTTCAGCACGGGCGTGAGCGCGCCACGCTCGATGAGCGCGACCTGCCGCGCGATGCTGGGCGCGACGTACGACGGCGTCTGGCGCGGGCCCACGTGGTTGAACGATCGCGCGAGCACCACCGGGATGCCCTGCTCTCGCCACGCCTGCGCCGCCAGCATCTCCTGCGCCAGCTTGCTGGTGGCATACGGGCTGGCCGGCGCGAGCGGCGCGCTCTCGGCGATCGGCTCCGCCGACGGTGCGTAGATGGTGGCCGACCCTGAGACGAGCACCCGGGGCCGCAGCCCGTGGCGATGGAGGCCCTGGAGCAGGTGATGCGTGGCGAGGACGTTCCCCTCGAAGGTCTCCCGCGTGTGCGACCAGGAGTCGGCCACGTGTGCCGATCCCGCCAGGTGGTAGACGGCGGAGGGGCGGAGCTCGCCGAGCGTGGCCGCGACGGCGCCTTCGTCCAGCAACTCCACGGACATCCACCGTGCGGCGGCCGTCGTGAGGGGCGTCGTCCCGGGACGCTGCCAGCCCACGACCTCCGCGCCCTCCGACACGAGGAGCTCGACGAGATAGGAGCCGACGAAACCTGCCGCGCCGGTGACCAGGATGGGGCCCGTGGTGGGTGGTGCGCTCGTCACGGTGAGCCTCGGGTCGCCACGCGGATGCCGATCGCGAAGGGTATCAGTGCGCCCGGCGACCGCCGTACTGCTGCTCGATGTAGGCGCGGTACTCGGCGTCGCGCTCCTTCACGGGCCGCCACCACCACTCGTTCTCGCGGTACCAGCGCACCGTGTCCGCGAGCCCCTGCTCGAATGGAACCTGCGGCTGCCAGCCCATGGCCCGGAGCTTCTCCGTGCTCACGCTGTACCGCCGGTCGTGGCCCTTGCGGTCTTCCACGCGGCGAATGAACGACTCGTCCTTCCCGAGCAGCCGGATCAGCTGGTGGGTGAGGTCCACGTTCTTCACCTCGTTGCCGCCGCCGATGTTGTAGACCTCGCCGCTCTGGCCCTGGTGGATGAGGAGGTCCAGCGCGCGGCAGTGATCCAGCACGTGCAGCCAGTCGCGCACGTTGCCTCCGTCGCCGTAGAGCGGCACCTGGATGCCCTCGATGAGGTTGGTGACGAAGAGCGGGATGACTTTCTCCGGGAACTGGTACGGGCCGTAGTTGTTCGAGGCACGCGTGACGATGACGGGGACCTCGTGGGTGGCCCAGTAGCTGTAGGCCAGGCGGTCCGCGCCCGCCTTGCTGGCCGAGTAGGGATTCCTCGGCCGGAGCTCGTCGGTCTCGCGGCTCGACCCCTCCGCTACGCTTCCGTACACCTCGTCCGTCGAAATCTGCACGAACCGCCGCAGCTTCGGGTTCCGCCGCGCCGCCTCGAGCAGCACGAACGTACCCTCGACGTCGGTCCGGATGAAGTCGCCGGCGGCGAGGATGGAGCGATCCACGTGCGTCTCGGCGGCGAAGTGCACCACGATGTCGGCAGCCTCGACCAGCGGGCCTGCCACCGGCGCATCGCAGATGTCGCCGTGCACGAACGTATGGCGCGCGTTGTCCATCACGTCGTGCAGGTTCTCGCGCCGTCCGGCGTAGGTGAGCTTGTCGAGCGTGGTGACGTGCCAGTCGGGGTGCGCGCCGATCGCGTAGCGGACGAAGTTGCTGCCGATGAAGCCGGCCCCGCCGGTCACCAGGACGTTCGTGAGAGTGGATGTCATCGCGTATCGACCCAGCCGACTATCTTATCCCGCCTTCGAGCGAGAGCTTCGGCACGGCAAGCCCGCCCGCACCCGCCGCACCCGCCCGCACCCGCCGCACCCGTTCGCACCTGCCCGCACCCGCCGCACCCGTTCGCACCTGCCCGCACCCGCCGCACCCGTTCGCACCTGCCCGCACCCGCCGCACCCGCCCGCACCCGTCAGTACGTCCTCCCCCCGAACGTTCCGAAGAAATTCGAGAAGCTGCCGATGCCCGCCAGGGTGAAGGCGAAGTTGAAGCGGCGGTCCTGGGGAACGGGGAAGCGCGGATCCAGGCTGGGGTAGTTGAACGACTGGTACTCGAAGGCGATTCCGCAGCACTGGGCGTTGTAGTTGGCGATGTACCGCTGGTTGAGCATGGTGGACCGCCCGATGTCGTAGTTGAACTGGACGGTGCCGCCCACCTTGTTGCCGGCGAACCTGAGCGTGGTGGTCTGCTGGACGTAGTGGTTGGACTGGAACTGGTTGCCGAACTGGTAGTTCTGCTTGTTCCAGCCCGCCGAGGCCTCCACGACCCGCGACCGGACCAGTCCGTTCAAGCCGAAGCCAACGATCTTCTTCTCCTCGGCAATGGGGTCGTACTCCATGCGGAAGTCCACGCCGACGGCCTGGGCTGGCATCGCGCGCGCCACCAGCGACACGGTGGAGAAGTTGCTCGGCGGGCGCGCGAACATCGAGTACGAGTACGAGTTGTCGAACGGGCTGGCGTTCTCGTCGGAGTAGTAGCTCTGGTTGATGCCCACGCTGAGCAGTTCGCGGGGCGCGCCCGAGGTGCCGGTTCCGGACCCCTGCGCCCCCTCGCCACCGCCCCCACGCCGGACCAGCAGGCGGTTGGTCAGGCCGTAGGTGAGGCGCGTGACGCCGCCCACGACGTATTCGTAGGACGCCGCCGTCGGGATGCGGTTCTGCGTGTCGATGCTGGTGATTCGCTGCACCGTGAAGGCCGGTTCGATGATGTGCTTGGCGCGGTCTGCGAACGCGTTGTTCGGCGTGAAGACGCGCGTGAACACCGGCCCCACCACCTCGGCCCGCATATCCGCGTAGCGTCGCGTCACCGCTTCCTCGATCTGCCGGCGCGTGGACGGATCCAGGCTCTCGGTGAAGTAGGTGACCCGGTAGCCGATGGAGGCGTTCACGGAGAGGAACGGCAGCGAGCTGAGCGGCGCGCGCAGAGACGGCAACACGTCCACCTTGCCGAGGCCCCAATCCGCGATGCTGGTACCGGACTTCTGCTGGTACAGCACCCGCGTGGCGTCGACGTTCACCGATGCGTAGACGGGGAGGGGGCCGAGCCGCTGGCCGGAGAACGACGCGACCACGCCGGGCGCCTGCCCGTTCACGAACGAGTCGTTGGAGTTGTAGAACGACTCGGTCCGCTGGAAGGTCCCCGACACGCTCAGGCCGCGCCACGCACCCGACACGCCGCCGCCCACGGCGCGGGTGCTGAACTGCTGCTGGTAGAGGTTGTTGTTGTACAGCTGTTGGGCCGTGATGTTGGAGAAGTAGTCCACCCGTGCGCGGCCGCGCAGCCCGAGCGGCAGCCCCTGGCTCACGTTCGCGTTCACCTGGTAGCTGGTCCGGGCCGGCTCGGTGACCGCGCCTCGCGACGTGGAGACGGTGCTCTCCTTCTCCTTCAGGTAGTAGTACCGGAAGTCGCCCTGCGACTGGCCCGACAGCACGTACCGGTACTCGGTTCCCATCCCCTGGCCGCGCGACATGAACCAGTCGTGCATGAACGTGGCGTCCTGGCTGCGGCTGATGGCCCAGAAGAACGCGTTGCTGATGGAGGAGCCGCGATAGGTCGATCGGCCGTAGGTCGGCAGCAGGAACCCCGTGGCGCGGTCGTCGCCCTGGATGGGGTAGTACATCACCGGCAGGTAGAACACCGGCACGTCCTTCACGTGGATGACGGCGTTCCGGAGCAGCGCGTAGTCGTCCAGGTTGATGGTGGCCCGCCCGCTGACGATCTCCCACCGGGGCGTGGGCTGCACGCAGGTGGTGAAGCCGCCCTTGTCGATGCGGTACTTGTCCACGTCCACCTTCTCGATCGTCGCCCCGTAGAAGTAGACGTCCGGCTCCATCGTCCCGAACATGCTGCGGTCCTGCTCGCCGCGCTCGCCGAGCGAGGCGATGCCGGACGCGTTGGTGAACGTGCCGAGGCGTGTGCGCGTGTTGAACACCACCCGGTCGGCGGCGATGCGTGCCTCGGGCGTCGAGAACACGACGTTGCCGATGGCGATGAGCTCGCCCGTGCGCGTGTTCAGCTCCAGGTCGTCCGCGAAGAACTTCTGGCCCTCGTTCGGGCTGCCCTTCTCCCCTTCGATTTCGACCTCGCGCATCAGGCGGACGCGCTCGGCGTCGAGGCGCTCGAGGGTGAACTGCTTGGTGTTCCATCCGGGCACCAGCTGGGCCCACGCGGCGGCGGGGATCGCGAGCGCCAGGGCGAACGCGCAGAGCACGTGGGACGGGGACGGCACGGGTGAAATCGAGGATATCAGATTGAAACCGCGCCCGACTCCACGAGCCGTGCGCGCAGCGGGCCCACGAAATAGATGGAGCCCGCGGCGACGGCCCGGCCGCCGTGCGCGAGCGCGCGCGCGACCGCGCGGCGCGCGTCCGGTTCCGCCTCGACCGGGATGCCGGGCGCCAGAGGCTCGATGAGCGCCGCGAGCGCGCCGGCCGGGTGCGAGCGTGCGTGGGCCACCTCGGAGGCGACGAACCGCGAGGCGACGCGGGCCAGCGGACGCACCATCCCAGCCACGTCCTTGTCGCGCATCGCCGCGATGGCGACGGGGATCGGGGCCACGCCAGCCTCCACGAGATACGACGCGAGCGCCTCAGCACCGGCCGGGTTGTGCGCGGCGTCGATCAGCAGGTCGCCATCCGCCAGGCGGAGCCATTCGAGGCGCGCGGGCCACCGGGCGTCGGACAGACCCTTGACGATCGCTTCCATGCCCACCGGCAGGCCCTCCTGCTCGATCACCTCGAGCAGGCGCACCGCCGTGGCCGCGTTGGCCACCTGGTGGCGGCCCGCGAGGGCGAGGCGGACGGGTGGATACCCGCCGCGGCAGGTGATGGTGGCCACGCCGCGCTCCAGGCGGGTCTCCTCGATCACGCCGGCCGCGTCGAGGACGGGCGCGCCGGCGGCCTCAGCCGCGGCCTCGACGGCGGCCCTGGCCTCCGGTGACAGATCGCCAATCACCAGGGGCGTCTCGTGCTTGGCAATGCCCCCCTTCTCCGCCGCGATGGCGGCCAGCGTCGTGCCGAGGTGCCGTTCGTGATCGAGCGCGATCGACGTGATGGCGCAGGCGACGGGCCCGATGACGTTGGTGGCGTCGAACCGGCCACCCAGCCCGACCTCGATGACCGCCACGCCCACCTGCGCACGGTGGAACGCCTCGAACGCGATGGCGGTCGTCACCTCGAAGAACGTGGGGGTGACGTCGAGGCGCCCATCGGCCCTGGCCTCGTCCACGACCTGCAGGACATGCCCGGCACACGACTCGAACAGGACCGGCGCCACCGGCGCGCCGTCGATTGCCACGCGCTCTTCGATGCGATCCAGGTGCGGCGATGTATAGAGCCCCGTGCGATACCCCGCCGCCCGCAGCGCGCGCTCGACCATGGCGCACACCGAGCCCTTGCCGTTGGTGCCCGCGACGTGGATGGTGGGGTAGGCGCGCTCCGGGTGGCCGAGGGCCGCCACGAGCGTGCGCATGTTCTCGAGGCCGAGCTTGATGCCGAAGGCCTCGAGCGCGAGGAGCCGTTCGTGAGTGGTCACTTCCCCATGAAGCGCAGCGCCCGGGCCAGCGTCGCCTTCATCTCGCGGCGATCCACCACTAGGTCGAGCATGCCGCGCTCGAGCAGGAACTCGCTCCGCTGAAAGCCTTCCGGCAGCTTCTGGCGGATGGTCTGCTCGATGACGCGCGGCCCGGCGAAGCCGATGAGCGCCCGCGGCTCGGCGATGTTCAGGTCGCCGAGCATCGCGTAGCTGGCGGTGACCCCTCCCGTGGTGGGGTCGGTCAGCACCGAGATGAACGGCAGCCGCGCGCGATCCAGCCGGGCGAGCGCGGCGGAGATCTTCGCCATCTGCATCAGCGACAGCGCGCCCTCCATCATGCGGGCGCCGCCCGAGCACGACACGATGATGACGGCGGCCCTCCGCTCGATGGCCAGCTCGATGCCGCGCACGATCTTCTCGCCCACGACGACGCCCATCGAGCCGCCGATGAAGCTGTAGTCCATGGAGGCGACGACGGCTTCGATGCCGTCCAGGCGTCCCACTCCCACGATGACCGCGTCGCTCTGACCGGTGCTGGCCCGGGTCTTCTCCAGGCGATCACGATAGGGCTTGGTGTCGGTGAAGGTGAGCGGATCGTTCGACCGGAGGTCCGGTGCCAGCTCCTCCCAGCGCTCGTGGTCGAAGAGGGTCTTCAGCCGGTCGAGCGCGCCCATCCGGAAGTGGTGCCCGCACTTCTCGCAGACGTGCAGGTTCCGGACGAGGTCCTTCGTGTAGATGATCGAGTCGCACTCCGGGCACTTCTCCCAGAGGCCTTCGGGCACGCGGCTGGCCTTCTCCGGCGCCGCCAGCGGTTTGCGGGCCTTCTTGAACCAGGCCATGGACGTTCAGCTTACCATCCCTCACCGACGGGCGATGTAGTACCGGGTGCCCTTCCCCATGCCCCTGATCTGCTTCACCAGCTCGTCGAGGGCCGCGTCGTCGGTGTCGGGGTCGAACTCCGATGTCTCGACGACCAGCAGGGGCGTGGCCGTGTAGTGGAAGAAGAAGTGCTGGTAGGCCTCGTTCACCTCGCGCACGTAGTCCTCGCCCGGCTGGGGCATGTCGGTTTCGGGGTCCCGGGGCTTGTTCCGCAGCCGATCGACGAGGACGTCTGTCGGCGCCTGGAGGTAGACCACCAGATCCGGGGACGGGACGTCGCGCGCCAGCAGATCATAAAGCCGCTGGTAGATGAAGAGCTCGTTGTCGTCCAGGTTCAGGTACGCGAAGATCTTGTCCTTGTCGAAGACGTAGTCGCAGACGGTGGCCTGCAGGAACAGATCGGCCTGGCGCAGGCCCGACAGCTGGCGGTGGCGGTTCAGCAGGTAGAAGAGCTGCGCCTGCAGCGCCGACCCGGGCCGGTCGTTGTAGAAATCGGCGAGGAACGGGTTGTCGGTGTCTTCGAGAATGGTGGTGGCGTCGAGGCGCGACGCGAGGCGCTCGGCCAGGACGGTCTTGCCGACCCCGATGGGGCCTTCAACAGCGAGGTAATGAAAGGCCACGCGGGCCGAGTATATTGCAGGTGCCGACACCTGCGGGAGATGCGATGAGAATTGACCGACTGGAACTGTTCCTGTGCCGACTGCCCCTCGTCCACTTCTTCGAGACGAGCTTCGGGCGCAGCTACGATCGCGAGTTCATCCTGGCGCGCGTGGAGGGCGAGGGGCACGAGGGCTGGGGCGAGGCGGTGGCCGAGGGGCACCCGTACTACAGCGGCGAGACCACGGAGACCGTCTGGCACATCGTCACCAGGTTCCTGGCGCCGCTGGTGCTGGGCCGTGAGTTCGCCCATCCCCGCGAGGTCTTCCCGGCCATGAAGCGCGTGCGCACCCACAACATGGCCAAGGCGCTGCTCGAGATGGCGGCGTGGGACCTGCACGCGAAGATCCAGGGCCAGCCGCTGTCGGCTGTGCTCGGGGGCACGCGCGATCGCATCGCCTCTGGCGTGTCGATCGGCATCCAGGACTCGCTGGACCAGCTGGTGGAGAAGGTCGCGAAGGAGCGGGCCGCCGGCTACCAGCGCATCAAGATCAAGATCAAGCCGGGCTGGGATATCGAGGCCGTGGAGCGGGTGCGGGCGATGTTCGGCGACATCCCGCTCATGGTGGACGCCAATGCGGCCTACACGCTCGACGACGCCGCGCACCTGGCGAGGCTGGACCCGTACGACCTCATGATGATCGAGCAGCCGCTCGACTACGACGACGTGATGGACCACGTCACGCTGCAGAAGGCCATCGCCACCCCGATCTGCCTGGACGAGTCCATCCACACGGTTCGCATCGGCCGGGACGCCATCGCCGCGAAGGCCTGCCGCATCATCAATATCAAGCCGGGCCGCGTCGGCGGGCACCAGCAGTCGATCGAGCTGCACGACCTGTGCGCGGCCAACGACATCCCGGTGTGGCACGGCGGCATGCTCGAGAGCGGCATCGGCCGCGCCCACAACATCCACCTGGCCAGCCTGCCCAACTTCCGGCTGCCGGGCGACATCGCGGCCAGCAAGCGCTACTACGTGCCCGACCTCATCGAGCCCGGTATCGACATCGGGCCCGACGGCACCATCGCGGTGCCCGGGGGCCCTGGCATCGGGGTGAACGTGATGCGCGACCGGGTCGAGAAGGCCACGGAGCGGCATCTCGTCCTGACCGCCAGCGAGGTCTCGAGATGATGTGGCGGCGGGCGGGCGTACTCGCGGTGGTGCTGCTCGCGCATGGCTGCGGCCCGCAGCCGGGCCCCGACGTCACGGCCGTGCCTCCGCCGCCCACGGCGGCCCAGAAGCTCGCCTTCATCCTGGACCTGGAGGACCAGCGAGTGGCACGAGGTCCGGCCCCCGGCCAGGACCTCATCCTCATGCTCGCCGACTCTCAGGCGCACATCCGGCGACGGGCGGCGCTGGCCGCCGGCCGGGCGCGGCTCCCCGAGGCGGTCGGTCCGCTGACCGCCATGCTCGCGTCCGAGTCCGACCCGGAAGTCCGCCAGATGGCGGCGTTCGCGCTCGGCCTCATCGGTGGCGCCGACGCGGCGCCGGCGCTCGTGACCGCCCTCGCCACACCGGACCCGCTTCTCCAGGGTCGCGCCGCCGAGGCGCTGGGCATGATCGGCCACAAGCCGGCCGCGCCGGAGATTGCCGCGATGATGTCCGCGCACATCGGCGCAGGAGTGCTCACCTCCATCGCGGCCGATGATGTGGGCTATCCCAAGGACGCGACGGTCGAGGCCGTTCGCCTGGGAATGTACGCGCTCGTGCGGCTCGGCGCCTACGACGAGCTCGCGGCGACCCTGCTGGACGCGACGGGCCAGCCGCGCAGCCGCTGGTGGCCCGTGGCGTACGCCTTCCAGCGCGTGGAGAACCCGCGCGCGGCGGGAACCCTGATGGCCCTGCTGAAGGGCGAGGGACAGGTCACGCGCGCGTTCGCCGCCCGAGGGCTGGGCGTGCTCAGGCACGAGGCCGCGGTTCCCGCCCTCACCACTATCGTGACCGGTGAGGCCGAGCCGGCCGCCGTGCGTGTCCAGGCCGTGAGAGCCCTCGGCGCCATCCGCCGCGCCGAGAGCGGCGCGGCGCTGATGAAGGTCGTTACGGCCCCAAAGGTCGACCCGAACCTCCAGCTGGAGGCCGTCGTCGCCCTGGGGCAGGTGAGGCATGGCGCGGCGCTCGATGCGCTCATCGAGCTCGCGTCGGCCTCGTGGCCCGCGATGCGCGCGGCGGCCCTGGTGGCCATGGCCCGCGTCGATCCCGACACGTTCATCTCGGCCATCTCCGGGCTCGACGCCGATCCGCACTGGTCCGTGCGCGCGGCGCTGGCCTCTGCGCTCGGCGAGTTGCCGGACCACCGTGGCGAGGCGCGGCTCACCGACATGCTGCGCGATCAGGACCAGCGTGTCGTTCCATCGGTGCTGACCGCGCTGGCCGCCAGCGGCGCCGCTTCAGCGCGCGGGGTGCTGGCGGCGCGGCTGACCGCCGAGGATCCCGTCGTGCGCATGGCCGCGGCGAATGGCCTGGCCCGACTGAAGGCGGCGGACCAGGCGGGCGCGCTGACGTCGGCACTCGAAACCTCCGGGCGCGACGGCACCTATGTCGCGCGTGCCGCGATCCTGGCCGCGCTGGCGGCACTCGATCCCGCGGCCGCTCGGCCGGCGCTCACCGCCGCCCTGGCCGACAGGGACTGGGCCGTCCGCCTGCGGGCCGCGCAACTGCTCGGGCAACTCGACCCGCAGGCCAATGCCAGGCCGGCCACACCCGCGCCACCGGCGCCCGATCCGGCGGCGACCGACGCGCTGGTCTCGCCCCCGTACTCGCCACGGGCGTACATCGATACCGAGAAGGGCGTCATCGAAGTCGATCTCGCAGTGCTCGATGCGCCGCGTACCGTGGCGAACTTCACGGCGCTCGCGCGAAAGGGGTTCTTCAGCAACATCCCATGGCATCGCGTGGTGCCCGACTTCGTCGTCCAGGGCGGCGATCCGCGCGGCGACGGAGAGGGCGGGCCGGGGTACACCATCCGCGACGAGATCAACCAGCGCCCGTACCTCCGCGGGACGGTCGGGATGGCACTCGACTGGGCCGACACGGGCAGCAGCCAGTTCTTCATCACGCATTCGCCGCAGCCGCACCTCGACGGCCGCTACACGGTGTTCGGCCAGGTCGTCTCGGGGATGGACGTGGTGGACCGGCTGCAGCAGTGGGACGTGGTCCGCAGCGTCAGGATCTGGGACGGGGTGTCGTGGGTCGGCGATGACGCGCGACCCTGACGGTGCCTCGCGCTGAGGGCGCGGGCCGCGTGCCGGCCAAAACAAAAGGGGGCGCACGGTGCGCCCCCTTTCGTCGATCTTCCGGCAACGAGAAGCTTACCGCTTCTTCGCCTTCTTGGCCTTCTTGGCCGCCTTCTTCGCCTTCTTTGCCATCGGTCGTATCCCCCCCTTCAGGTTGGGTTATGCG
>JADZCN010000058.1 GCA_020851565.1 Acidobacteriota bacterium
CGTCGAGCTCGTGATGGCGTTCGAGGAGGAGTTCGGCATCGAGATCCCTGACGAGGAGGCGGAGAAGATCACGCGCGTCAAGGAAGCGGTCCAGTACATCGAGTCGCACGCCAAGAAGAAGTAGGGCGTGCGCCGATCTTCGGCGACGGAGGGACAGTGAGCAGGCGAGTTGTGGTTACCGGCATCGGCTTGGTGTCGTCCCTGGGCATCGGGACCGAGGCCACCTGGAACGGCCTGCTGGCGGGCCAGAGCGGGGCGGGGCCCATCACGAAGTTCGACGCGACCGCGTTCAGCACGCGGTTCGCGGCCGAGGTGAAGGGCTTCGATCCCCTGGCGTTCATCGACAAGAAAGACGTCAAGAAGATGGACGTCTTCATTCAGTACGCCGTGGCCGCCGCGCAGTTCGCCATGGACGACTCGCGGCTGGCGATCACTCCGGAGATCGCGCCGCGTGTCGGTGTCTTTATCGCGTCCGGCATCGGCGGGTTCACCACCATCGAGCGCGAGCACCGCGCGTTCCTCGAAGGGGGGCCGCGCCGCATCTCGCCGTTCTTCATCCCCTCGGCCATCATCAACCTGGCGTCGGGCCAGGTGTCGATTCGCTTCGGCGCCAAGGGCCCCAACTCCGCCACCTGCACGGCCTGCACGGCCTCGGCGCACGCCATCGGCGACGCCTACGAAATCATCAAGCGCGGCGCGGCCGACGCGATGATCGCCGGAGGGTCCGAGGCGGCAGTCTGTGCGATGGGCGTCGGCGGATTCGCCGCCATGCGCGCGCTGTCGACCCGCAACGACGAGCCGCAGCGGGCCAGCCGGCCCTTCGACAAGGACCGTGATGGCTTCGTGCTCGGCGAGGGCAGCGGGGTGCTGATCCTCGAGGAACTGGAGTTCGCGCGCCGCCGGGGCGCGCCCATCTACGCCGAGATGGCGGGCTACGGCATGTCGGGCGACGCGTACCACATGACCGGCCAGCCCGAGGACGGGGACGGCGCGTACCGCGTGATGCGCGCGGCCCTGGAGTCGGCGGGAGTCGAGCCGGACGTCGTGGACTACATCAACGCCCACGGCACGTCGACGCCCATCAACGACCCCACCGAAACGCTGGCCGTGAAGCGCGTGTTCGGCGAGCATGCCCGCACGCTGGCGATTTCCTCGACCAAGTCGATGACGGGCCACCTGCTCGGCGCGGCCGGCGGGCTCGAGGCCGGCATCACCGCGCTGGCCGTGAAGCACCAGGTGCTTCCCCCGACCATCAACCTCGATGAGCCCGGCGAGGGCTGCGACCTCGACTACGTGCCTCACAAGCCCCGCCAGGCCGCCGTGCGCTACGCACTCTCGAACTCGTTCGGGTTCGGCGGGACGAACGGATCGCTCCTGTTCAAGCGATTCGAGGATTGAGAACCATGAAGATTGCCGTCTGCATCAAGCAAGTGCCGACCCGCGAGTGGCAGCCACGCCTGAACGATGCCAGGACGTGGATCCGCGAGCAGGAGGCGAGTTACGAGATGAACGAGCCCGACGCCTACGCGCTCGAGGAAGGCTTGCGCCTGCGGGAAAAGCATGGCGGAGAGGTGGTCGTGTGCTCCGCCGGCCCGGCTCGCGTGCAGCAGGTCATCCGCGAGGCGCTGGCGCGCGGGGCGGACCGCGCCGTGCACGTGGAAGACGAGGCGCTGGGCGCCGCCGATGCCTTCACCGCGGCCGCCGCCCTCACGCCGGCGATGCAGGAAGAGCGGTTCGACCTCATCCTCACCGGCCTGCAGTCCGACGACCAGGGGCACGCGCAGTTCGGCCCGGTCCTGGCGGAGAAGGTCGGCGTGCCGCACTCGACCATCATCATGGAGGTCCAGGCGGATCCCGCGGCGTCGAGCATGAAGGTTAAGCGCGAGCTCGAGGGCGGCTGGTTCCAGTACGTGACCATGCCGCTGCCCGCGCTCCTCACGATTCAGAGCGGCATCAACCAGCTGCGCTACGCCACCCTCAAGGGCATCATGGCGGCCAAGAAGAAGGAGATCCGGAAGGTCGCGCCGCCGGCGGGCCTGGCGTCGCGCCTGAAGGTCGTGGCGCTCTACGCGCCGCAGAAGTCGAAGCAGACGGTCATGATCGGCGGCTCGCCCGCCGACGCCGCCAGGGAACTGGTGCGGCGGCTGCGTGAGGAGGCGAGGGCGCTGTGATCCTGGTCATCGCGGAACAGAAGGATGGCAAGCTCAATCGCGCCACGTGGGAAGCCATTGCCGCCGCCCAGCAGCTCTCCGCGGGCAGCGTGCCCGTGAAGGTGGCGGTCTTGGGTGAGGGCGTGAGCGGCGTGGCTGGCGAGCTCGCGGCGGCCGACGTGGCCGAGGTGCTCACCGTGGACCAGCCGGTCCTGGGCCGCTACACGGCCGATGCATTCGTGCACGCGGCCGCGGCCCTCGTCACGGCACAGGCGCCCGCGCACGTCCTGCTGGCACACACCTACCAGACACGCGACTTCGTGCCGGGGCTCGCGGCGCGGCTCGACCGCGCCCTCGTCACCGACGTCATCGCCATCAAGTCGGCGGCCGGCCAGGCGGCTTTCGCGCGCCCGATGTTCCAGGGCAAGCTCGTCGCCGACGTCGTGCTGGAGGGGCCGGCGCCGCACCTGGTGACGGTCCAGATCGGGGCGTTTCGGGCCGATGCCGTGCGCAAGGGGAGCACCGCCGCGCCGGTGTCGGTGGCGGCGATCGCCGTGGACCCGTCCGTGGTGCGCCAGGCGCCCGAATCGCCGTTCCAGGAAGCCAAGCAGGCGGTGGACCTGTCGCAGGCCGAGCGTATCGTCGCCGTGGGCCGCGGGATCAAGGCCCAGGAGAACATCGCGGTGGCCCAGCAACTCGCCGGGGCGTTCGGCGCCGAGCTGGCGGCCTCCAGGCCCATCTGCGACAACGGCTGGCTGCCGATGGAGCGCCAGATCGGGAGCTCGGGCCAGACCGTGGCTCCAAAGCTGTACGTCGCGATCGGCATCTCGGGGGCCATCCAGCACCTCGTCGGCATGAAGGGCTCGCGGACCATCGTTGCCATCAACAAGGACGCCGAGGCGCCGATCTTCGAGATCGCGGACTACGGGATCACCGGCGACCTGTTCGAGGTGGCGCCGGCGCTGATAACAGAGCTGAAGAAATAGTCTTGAGGTCTTGAAGTCTTGAGGTCCTGGGGTCTTGAAGTCTTGAGGTGCTAACGGAAGGCGGCCGTCACAACCCTCAAGACCCCAAGCCCTCAAGACCCCAAGCCCTCAAGACCCCAAGACCTCAGGACCTCCCATGGACCGAGAAACCCTTGAAGTCGATGTCCTGATAGTCGGCGGCGGGCCCGGCGGGCTCTCGGCGGCGCTGCGGCTGGCCCAGATCCAGAAGCAGAAGGGCGGCGAGCCGCTCTCAATTGCCGTGATCGAGAAGGCCCGGGAACCGGGTGCGCACCAGCTGTCGGGCGCGCTGCTCGACCCTTCGACGCTTCGCGAACTGGTGCCGGACTTTCAGGCGCGAGGGGCACCCCTCGCGACCGAAGTGACCGGAGACAACATCTACTTCCTGACCCCGAGGAAGAAGCTGCGGCTGCCCATCACGCCGCCGCCGTTCAAGAACCACGGCAACTACATCATCTCGCTCAACCAGTTCACGAAGTGGCTCGCGGCACAGGTGGAGGCCGAGGGCATCGATCTCTTCTGGGGCTTCGCAGGTCAGTCGGTGCTCTTCGATGGCCAGCGTGTCGTGGGCGTCCGCACGGGCGATCGCGGCGTGGGGAAGGACGGGCGGCCGCGCGGGATGTTCGAGCCCGGGGCCGACATCCGGGCGAAGGTGACGATCTTCGCCGATGGCGTGCGCGGGCACCTCACGAAGGAGCTGATGCGCACGCTCCAGCTCGGGAACCACTTCCACCCCGCGCAGTTCGCCATCGGCCTGAAGGAGCTGTGGGATATCCCGAAGGATCGCCTGGCGCCTGGCACGGTCATCCACACCCTGGGGTACCCGCTTCGGCAGGAGGAGTTCGGCGGCAGCTGGCTCTACGCGATGCCGGACGGGAAGCTGTCCATCGGCTTCGTCGTGGGCCTCGACTACAAGGACCCGCTGCTCGATCCGCACGCGGCCTTCCAGCGCTTCAAGCTGCACCCGTTCATCTCGGGCATTCTCGAGGGCGGGCAGATGGTGCGCTACGGCGCCAAGGCCCTGCCCGAGGGAGGCTGGAACACGCAGCCGCGCCTGGTGATGGACGGTGGCCTCATCGTGGGCGACGCGGCGAACTTCGTGAACTCGATGCGGCTGAAGGGCATCCACCTGGCGATGCGCAGCGGCATGCTGGCCGCCGAAGCCGCGTACGAGGCGGTGCGACGTAGCGACACCTCGGCCCATGCCCTGCAGCGCTACAAAACGCTGGTGGACGAGAGCGCAATCAAGGGCGAGCTCTACCCGGTCCGGAACGTGCACCAGGCCTTTGGCCAGGGGCTCTATGCCGGCAGCGCCTTTGCCGCGTTCGCGATGCTCACCAATGGTCGGCTCGCGGGACGCGACTTCCACGGGCACCTGGGCCACACCAGGATGCGGACGCTGGACACCTATTACGGGATGGACAAGCGCGACATCCTGACGGGCTCGAACGCGGTCGTCCCGGATCGGAAGGTCACCTTCGACAAGCTGACGAGCGTCCACTTCTCGGGCACGCACCACGAGGAAGACCAGCCGGTGCATCTGCTGGTGCACACCGAGGTGTGCCACTCGATCTGCGGCGAGGAGTACGGGCACCCCTGCGTGCGTTTCTGCCCCGCGGGCGTCTACGAGATGGTGGACAACGGCCGGGGCGGGCGGCGCCTGCAGATCAACGCGTCCAACTGCGTGCACTGCAAGACCTGCGACATCATGGACCCCTACGGCGTGATCACCTGGGTCGCACCGGAAGGCGGCGAGGGGCCCCAGTACGACGGGATGTGAGGGCCTGGCGGCCGCGGATCAGGCCGTGGCCTCGTCGCGCAGGCGCACGGGCGAGTCTTCTTCGACCAGGCGCCGCAGGTACTGGCCGTACTGGTTGGACGCCATGCTGCCCGCCGACCGGAGGACGTCCTCGGCGCTGATATAGCCCATGCGGTAGGCCACCTCTTCCGGGCAGGCCACCTTGAGCCCCTGCCGCTCCTCGATGGCCTGGATGAACATGGAGGCCTGGAGCAGCGAGTCGTGCGCGCCGGTGTCGAGCCAGGCGATGCCGCGGCCCAGCAACTCGACGTTGAGGAGGCCACGCCGCAGGTATTCGCGGTTGACGTCGGTGATCTCGAGCTCGCCGCGGGCCGACGGTTTCAGGGCCGCGGCGATGTCGAGGACGTCGTTGTCGTAGAAGTACAGCCCGGTTACCGCCCACGGCGAGCGCGGCTCCCTGGGCTTCTCCTCGAGCGACAGGGCCCGTCCGGTCTCGTCGAACTCGACCACGCCGTAGCGCTCGGGATCCTTCACGCGGTACGCGAAGACGGTGGCGCCCTGCTGGCGCGCCGCGGCCTGGCTGACGATGTCGGAGAGCCCGTGGCCGTAGAAGATGTTGTCGCCGAGCGCCAGGGCCGCCGGGGCACTGCCGACGAAGTCGCGGCCGATGATGAACGCCTGGGCGAGCCCGCCCGGATGCGGCTGGGCGGCGTACGAGAGATTGAGGCCGAACTGGCTGCCATCGCCCAGCACCCGCTGGAAGCTGGCCTGATCCTGCGGGGTGGTGATGACCAGGATGTCCCGGAGCCCCGCCAGCATCAGCGTGGTCAGCGGGTAATAGATCATCGGCTTGTCGTACACCGGCATCAGCTGCTTGCTGACCGCGAGTGTGAGGGGGTGCAGGCGCGTGCCCGCGCCACCGGCCAGGATGATGCCCTTCATCACCAGCAATTCTAGCCGATTGGCCCGGTCCGGCCGGGCACGGGCGGACACGGTGTGGTGTAATTCTGGCGGGTGGCACAGGAGCAGCATCGAGCGGCCGCGGCCCCGGCCTGGCAGTTGTCGTGGCGCAAGCGGGCGGAAGTGGCGGCCATCGCGGCCCTGGCCACGCCGATCCTGCAGCTATTGAGCGCCACGTGGCGCTGGCGCGTGGAAGGAGAAGAGCGGATCCGTGAGGCCGAGCGCGCCGGGGGGCACGGCATCCACGCGTTCTGGCATGGCCGCATCCTCCACGGGACCGCCCATTTCCGCCACCGCGGCATCATCGTCATCACGAGCGAGAACTTCGATGGCGAGTGGATTGCGCGGATCATCCGCCGGTTCGGGTTCGGCACGGCCCGAGGGTCGACTTCGCGCGGCGCCCGCAAGGCGCTGTTGCAGCTGGTGCGCGACGCGCGGGCGCACCCGACGGCGTTCACGGTAGACGGCCCCCGTGGCCCGGCCCGGGTGGCGCAGCCCGGTGCGGTCTGGTTGTCGAAGGCCACGGGGAACCCGGTGATTCCGTTCCACGCCGAGGCGGCGCGGCACTGGTCGATGCGCAGCTGGGATCGCACCCAGATCCCGAAGCCCTTCACCACGCTGGTCCTCGTCATCGGCGAGCCGTTCGTCGTGCCGCGCGATGCGGACGACGGAGCCCTGGAGCGGTACCGGCTGCGCCTCGAACGCGAACTGGGCGCCGCCGAGGCGCGGTGCCACGAGCTCCTGACGCAGATCAACCCAGATCAACGCAGATGAACACGGGTAACGCAGATGAACGCAGATGGCACAGATGATCCCGATGATCCCGACGGCAGAAAAGGCGTGGAGAGCCGTGCATCAGTCTTGAACTCGTCGCCGCGCGACCGCTATCGATGCTGACCGTCATCTCATCCCCTCGATTCGCTGATCACTTGACGCCCCCCGGTCATCCCGAGCGGCCGGAGCGGGCCACGGCCATGGCCGCCGTCGTCGGGCGGTTTCGCGCGGCCGGTGGCCGTGTGGTCGAGCCGCGCCCGGCCGCCGACGCGGATCTGCTGCGCGTGCACACGCGCGGGCACGTGGAGGCCATGCGCGCGACGCGCGGCAAGGCGGTGATGCTGGACGCCGACACGCTCACGTCTCCCGCGTCGGAGGAGGTGGCCCGCCTGGCGGCGGGGGCGGTGCTGACCGCGGTGGACACCGTGCTGGACGGCCCGGCCGGTTCGAGATCCGTGGCCGTCGTGCGACCTCCGGGGCATCACGCCGAGGCGGACCGCGCGATGGGGTTCTGCCTCTACAACAACATCGCGGTCGGCGCTGCGCACGCGCGTGAGCGCGGCGTCGCGCGCGTGGCCATCGTGGACTGCGACGTCCACCACGGCAACGGGACGCAGTGGACGTTCTACGAGGACCCGACGGTCCTGTACATCTCGTCGCACCAGTATCCGTACTACCCGGGAACCGGGGCGGCTGACGAGGCCGGGCGTGGCGCGGGCCTTGGCTTCACGTTGAACCTGCCGCTCGAGGCCGGCTCAGCGGACCGCGACGTGATCCGCCGGTACGAGCGCGAGGCGGTACCCAAGCTGGAGTGGTTCAAGCCCGACCTCCTGCTGGTGTCCGCCGGCTTCGACGCGCACGAGCGCGATCCGCTCGCCGGCTGCCGCATGACGACCGATGGCTACCGGAGACTGACGGAGCTGCTCGTGAGCGCGGCAGACCGGCTGTGCGAGGGGCGCGTCGTGGTCGTGACGGAGGGCGGCTACGACCTCGCGGCCCTCACCGAATGCCTCGACGCGGTCCTCGACGCCTGCCGCTAGTCGATTCGCCCTTGCGGTATCCTTAAGGGATCATCCATCCCGAGAGACGAGACGTGTCCGACTACCATCCGCAGGATCTCGACCGCAAGTGGCAGGCCCGCTGGGCCGAGACCCGGGCGTTCGAGGTCACCGAAGACCCCGCCAGGCCCAAGTTCTACTGCCTCGAGATGTTCGCGTATCCGTCCGGGCACGCGCACGTCGGGCACGTGCGCAACTACATCATCGGCGACGTGGTGGCCCGGCTGAAGCGCCTGCAGGGCTTCAACGTGCTGCACCCGTTCGGATGGGACGCGTTCGGCCTGCCAGCCGAGAACGCAGCCATCAAGAGCGGCATCCATCCCGAAGCGTCCACGCTCGGGAACATCGCGCACATGAAGGGGCAACTCCAGCGGCTGGGCATCAGCTACGCCTGGGAGCGCGAGCTGGCGACCTGCCTGCCCGACTACTACCGCTGGAACCAGTGGCTCTTCACGCGGATGTTCGAGCGCGGCCTGGCCTATCGGCGCCGGTCCACCGTGAACTGGTGCCCGGTCGACAACACCGTGCTGGCCAACGAGCAGGTGGTCGAGGGCGCGTGCTGGCGTTGCGGCACGCCGGTCGAGCAGAAGGACCTGGAGCAGTGGTTCTTCCGCATCACGGCTTACGCCGACGACCTGCTCACGAGCGCCGACGCGCTGTCGCAGTGGCCCGAGAAGGTCCTGACGATGCAGCGGAACTGGATCGGCCGGTCCGAGGGCGCCCGCGTGACGTTCGCCCTGGCGGACCGGCCGGGCGGCATCGACGTCTTCACCACCCGCATCGACACCATCTACGGCTCCACCTTCGTGCTGCTGGGGCCCGAGCATCCTCTGGTGGCGCAGTTCGCCGACGCCTCGGACGACCCGGTCCGGTTCCGCGAGCAGGTGACCCGTTTTCGCGGCCAGGACCGCTCCGCTCGCATCAGCGGCGAGGTGGAGAAGGAGGGCTTCTTCACCGGGCAGTTTGCGGTGAACCCGTTCACCAACGAGCGCGTGCCGGTCTGGGTGGCCAACTTCGTGCTCGGGGAGTACGGCACCGGCGCGGTGATGGGCGTGCCGTTCGGCGACCAGCGCGACTTCGAGTTCGCGCGCAAGTACAACCTGCCCATCGTGGCGGTCATCAGGCCCGTGGAGGGCGAGACTCCCGACGTGGACCAGATGACCGAGTCGCGGCCGGAAGAGGGCGTCCTCGTGAACTCGGGGCCGTACAACGGCCTGTCCTCCGCCGAGGCGCGCCGCCGCCTGACCTCCGAGGCCGAGGCGCGGGGCATCGGTGAGGGCACCGTGCAGTTCCGCCTGAAGGACTGGGGCATCTCGCGCCAGCGCTACTGGGGCACCCCGATCCCGATGATCCACTGCCCGTCCTGCGGCGTGGTGCCCGTGCCGGACGACCAGCTGCCCGTGTCGCTGCCGAAAGTCGCGCAGTTCACCGGGCGCGGCGATTCTCCGCTGGCCAGCATCCCGGAGTTCGTGAACGTCAGCTGCCCGAAGTGCGGCGGCGCCGCCCGGCGCGAGACGGACACGATGGACACCTTCGTGGACTCCTCGTGGTACTTCTACCGCTTCGCGGACGCGCACAACGACCAGCTGCCGTTCGACCCGAAGAAGGTGGCGTACTGGTGCCCGGTGGACTTCTACAGCGGCGGGGTGGAGCACGCCATTCTCCACCTGATCTACTCGCGGTTCTTCGCCCGCGTGTTCCGCGACCTGGGCATGGTGGACCACAGCGAGCCGTTCACCCACCTGCTGACGCAGGGCATGGTGCTGAAGGACGGCGCCGTGATGTCCAAGTCGAAGGGCAACGTCGTCGATCCGGACACGATGCTGCAGAAGGTGGGCGCCGACGCGCTGCGGTTGTACGTGATGTTCGTGGCCCCGCCGGAAAAGGAAGTGGAGTGGACCGACGCGGGCCTCGAGGGCAGCTACCGCTGGCTGGCCCGCGTGTGGCGGCTGGCCGAGCAGTGGCGGGCGGAGATCCAGGCGGGAACCGGGACCGGGGAACCGGGAACGGAGGAACCGATCGACCACGCGGCGTTGTCGGCCGACGAACGGGCGATTCGGCGCAAGACGCACGACACGATTCGGCGCGTCACCCAGGACATCGACGTCCGCAAGCAGATGAACACGGCCGTGTCGGCGATGATGGAGCTGGTGAACGATCTCTATGCGTTCACGGACAAGGGCACGCGGACGGCCCAGGCGCCCATCGTCGTGCGCGAGGCGATCGAGGCGCTCATCGTGATGGTGTCGCCCTTCGCGCCGCACACTGCGGAGGAGCTGTGGGCACGCTTCGGTCACGAGGGCGGACTGGCCCGAGCGGCCTGGCCCGTGTACGATCCGGCGATAGCCAGGGCCGAGGAGGTCGTCATCCCCGTCCAGGTGAACGGCACGGTCCGGGGACGAATTTCCGCCGCTCCCGATGCAAGCGAGGCCGAGCTCCAGGCGCTGGCGCTGGCCGACCCCTCGGTGCAGACGCACACCCAGGGCAGGGAAGTCACGAAGGTCGTGGTGGCGAAGGGACGCCTGGTGTCGATCGTTGCCAGGTAGTCGGGTTCTCGGGTTCTGAGGTTCTGGGGTTCTGAGGTTCTGGGGTTCTGGGGTTCTGGGGTTCTGGGGTTCGGAGGATTCGAAGGCGATGCGAGTGCTGAACCGGCGAGAAGTGCTGGCGCTGCTGCCGGCGCTTGGGGCGGCGGGGTGTGGGTACACCCTGGCCGGCCGGGGCTCGTTCTTGCCGTCGTACATCCGCACCATCGGCATCCCGGCCTTCGGCAACACGACGCCGTACCAGACCGTGGAGCAGGTGTTCACGGAGAAGGTGCGCATCGAGTTCCAGAGCCGCGGCCAGTACTCGGTGGTGCCCGCCGACACGGGTGTGGACGGGGTGGTCCGGGGAACGATCAGCGGCATCTCGGCCGCACCTGTCGGCTTCACCGACGCGCAGCTCGCCCGGCGCTTCCGGTTCACCATCGTCGTCGGGGTGTCGTTCGAGGACGTGAAGCAGCAGAAGGTGCTGTGGGAGAACCCCGCGCTGAACTTCTCGGACGAGTACGAGCTGGCGAGCGCCTCGAGCATCGGCCTGGATGCCTCGGCGTTCCTGGGCCAGGAGCGCGCTGCCATCGATCGCCTGTCGACGGACTTCGCCCGATCGGTGGTGAGTGCCATCCTGGAGGCGTTCTGACGGGCCGCCGGCAGCCCATCCTGCCCGCCACGCCATGAAGCCCGTCGAAGTCCGCGCGCAGATCGCGGCCGGCCAGACCGGGCCGCTCTATCTCCTGGAGGGCGACGACCTTCAGTCGCGCCACGATCTCGCCGGCGAATTCACCTCGCTGGTGGACGAGGGCCTTCAGGCCTTCAACGTCGAGAGCTTCTACGCGAACGAGGCCGCGTCGGCCGGCGCGCGAGACCAGATGATCGGTGCCATTCTCTCCACCGCGCGGACGCTGCCGATGATGGCGCCCCGGCGTGTCGTCGTGATTCACGAGGCCGAGCGTCTGCTCTCGCCGAAGCGGTCGAAGGAAGACGAGGCTGCGGATCAGCCTGCCCTGGACGCGGCCGCGAGCGGGCGGAAGCGCCGCGCGCCGGCGACCTCACCCGTGGAGGAGCTCGAGGCCTACATCGAATCCCCCGAGCCGATGACCACCCTGGTCTTCGTGGCGGGCCCGCTCGATGGCAACCGGCGGCTGGTGCGGCTCATTCGCAAGCGTGCCGCCGTGGTGGATTGCGGTTCGCTCGAGAGCCCGCAGGAGGCCGGCGCGTGGATTCGGAAACGGTTGGAGAAGGACGAGCTGTCCATCGAGCCCAGGGCACTGGCGCTGCTGCTCGATGCAACCGGCCTTGGCCTTGGCCGCATCCGCGCCGAGGTCGAGAAACTGGTGCTCTACGCGGCGGGCGAGTCCACCGTGGCCGAGCGGCACGTGAGGGATCTCGTGATGCCGCAGTCCGAGCCCGGCGAGGGGCCTGCGGTGGGCATGGCCATCCGGGACGGCGATGCCCGACGGGCGCTCCAGGAGCTGGCGGCCCTCCTGGACGCCGGGGTCGTGCCTCAGCCCATCCTGGGCCAGATACGCTGGGGCGCCGGCCAGCTGCGCCCGGCCGAGCGCGTCGCGCGTGCCCTCGGCCTGGTGCTCGATATCGACTTGAAGATGAAGACGTCCGCGGGCAATCCGCGGCACCTGTTGGAGCGGCTCGTGGTCGAGCTCTGCGGGCGCGAGCGGCGGGCCTGACGCCCGCCACGCGGGGCTGCCCTACTGGGAGAGGCGAGCCACCAGCCGGGACTTGTACCGGGCGGCGGTGTTGCGGTGGATGATGCCCTTGGTGGCCATCTTGTCCACGAGCGACTGGGTGCCCTTCAGGAGCGTCTTCGCGGCGTCGATGTCCTTGGCGTCCAGCGCCTTGCGGATGGCCTTGAGGCCGGTGCGCAGCTTCGAGCGCAGGGCCCGGTTGTGCTCGCGCCGCTTGATGTTCTGCCGGTTGGCCTTGACGGCCGACTTCGTTCGCTTTGCCACGTTCTAGGACCTCGGTGTCAGTGGGGTAAGAAACACACAAGAGTAACACGAGGCCCGCCTGGTCCCCAAGCCCTGGGGAGGTCTGGCTTGGTCCCCAGGACCTCAAGACCCCAGGACCCCAAGACCCAAGTCCCAGGCCCCAAGGCTACTGCCGCGTCCTCGCCACCGGCGCGGCGGCGACCCCTTCGGGCGGCTTGTTGGAATAGCGGGTGACGGGCTGGCCGTTCACCAGCTCCATCCACTTGTAGATGGTGGTGTCCGGCTTGACGGGAGGGGTGGGCCCCGAGACCTTCTGCACCTTCCTCACGTAGGCCTGGGTCTCGCGGTAGGGCGGCACCGCGCCGTACTTCTCGACGCTGCCGGGCCCGGCATTGTAGGCCGCAAGGGCAAGCTCGACATTACTGTCGTAGCGGTCCAGGAGCTGGCGCAGGTAGGCGACGCCCCCGCGGATGTTGTCCTCGGGGTGGAACGGGTTCGAGACGCCCAGCTCGCGGGCCGTGGCCGGCATCAGTTGCATCAGGCCCATCGCGCCCTTCGAGGACACCGCGTACGGGTTGAAGGCCGACTCCACCTGGATGACCGCACGCACCAGGTCGGGTGAGATTCCCTGGGCCGTGGCCTGCTCCTCGATGGCCTCCTCGATCTCAGCAGGGCGCCGGGAGCCGGTTGCCGGCGTAGTGGCTCGCACGGCGGACGCCCGGGGCACGGTGTAGGTGGTCATTTCGCCCGCATCCGCGCGCGGGCGGTCCGAGACCACGAGGAGGCCCTCCGCGTCACGCCAGGAGTAGATCTGGGCGGACGCCGGGGCGACACTGGCAGCGAGCAGGACGAGGGCGGTGACGAGGAGGCGCACGCGGGTTTGGCCTGTGTATCGGCTCGACGTCAGGCTCCCAGCAGGCGCTTCACCACCTCCGGGGCTGCCGCAAGCATCGCATCGACCTGTGCAGGATCTTTGCCACCGGCCTCGGCGAAATCAGGCCGTCCTCCGCCGCCTCCGCCGACCATCGGCGCGAGCTCCTTGACGATCTGTCCCGCTTTGATACGTGCGGTTACATTTCCGGTGACGCTGGCGACCATCGCAACCTTACCCTCGGCGGTCGGTCCGGCCAGGAAGACGATGCCGGTGGTGAGGGTGGACTTGATCTGATCCGCGATGGAGCGGAGCAGGTCCTTGCTGGCCTCGTCCACCCGCCGCGCGACCAGCGTGACGTCGCCAATGGTGACGCGCTCGCCCTCGGCGCCGGCGCCGCCGGCGGCCGCCCTGGCGAGCTTGCGGTCGCGGTCCTTGACGGCCTTTTCGAGCCCCTGCAGCCGCGCCTCGAGCCGCGTCAGCACCTGGTCGCTGTCGGCATTGAGGTAGCTGCGGACCTTCTCGAACTCCTGCAGCCTCGGGCGCACGTAGCCCAGCGCGCCCAGCCCGGTGAGCGCCTCGATGCGGCGGACGCCAGCGGCCACGCCCGTCTCCTCGGTGACGAGGAACGCACCGATGTCGCCAGTGGCGCGCACGTGCGTGCCGCCACACAGCTCGGTGCTGAACTGCCCGTCCCCGATGGACACGACCCGGACCTTGTCGCCGTACTTCTCCCCGAAGAGCGCCATGGCACCGGCGGCGATGGCCTCCTGCGTGTCGCGCACGGCGGTGGTCACCGGCTCGTTCCGAAGGATGGCCTCGTTGACGATCTGCTCGATGCGCAGCACCTCGTCGCCCGTGACGGCGCTGAAGTGCACGAAGTCGAATCGCAGGCGATCAGGGGCCACGAGCGACCCGGCCTGTTTCACGTGCGGCCCCAGCACCTGGCGGAGCGCCGCGTGGAGCAGGTGCGTGGCGGTGTGATTGCGGCGCGTGGCATCGCGCAGCCGCACGTCCACCTCCGCCATCACGAGATCGCGTGGCCTGATTTCCGCGAGCGTGCTCTCGACGCGATGCGCGCGCGGCAGGCCGGGGCCGAGTCGAACGACGCCGCCGACGCGCGAGCGTCCCGCCGGGGTCTCGAGCCACCCCTGATCCGACACCTGGCCGCCCGCCTCCACGTAGAAGGGCGTCCGCGCCAGCACCACCCATCCGCCGGCGCCGGGCGGCAGGGACTCGACCTGCCGCTTTCGATCGTCGAACACGGCCAGGATCGGGACTCCCTGCAGGCGGGTATCGGTGTAGCCCTCGAACACGTCGCCGGCGTCGGCCAGGGCCGCGCGCGCCTCGCCCGACAGGAAGCGGAAGTCCTCGCCCTTCTTCCCTTCGAAGCCGCTCTTCGCGCGCGCCTTCTCGCGCTGCGCCTCCATTTCGCGCTCGAAGCCCTCGGCGTCGAAGCGCAGGCCCTGGTTCGAGGCGAGGTCCTCGATGAAGTCGCGGGGCAGGCCGTAGGTGTCGTACAGCTTGAAGGCCTCGTCTCCCGGCAGCACGCGCGCGCCCGCGGCGGCGCGCTCGAGTGCCTCCTCGAGGCGCGGCAGCCCGCTGGTGAGCACGGCGTCGAAGCGTTCCTCCTCGGCCCGCACGACCTGCACGATGGCCGCGCGCCCGGCCTTCAGTTCGGGATAGGCGTCGCCCATCTCGGCCACCAGCACGTCCACCAGTTCGTGGAGAAAGGGCTCGTCGAGCCCGAGCTTGCGGCCATGGCGCATGGCCCGGCGCATGATCTTGCGGAGCACGTATCCGCGCCACTCGTTCGACGGCACGACGCCGTCGGCGATGAGGAAGGTCATCGCGCGCAGGTGATCGGCCACCACGCGCATGGAGACGTCTGCGGGCTCCATGGATCGGCCGTACGGCCGCCCCACGAGCTTCGATGTGGCGGCGATCACCGGGGTGAAGAGGGGCGTGTCGTAATTCGAGAGCGTCCCCTGCATGACGGCCGAGATGCGCTCGAGGCCCATGCCCGTGTCGATGGAGGGCGCGGGCAGCGCCGCCAGCGCGCCCGACGCGTCGCGCTCGAACTCCATGAACACGTTGTTCCAGATCTCGACGAATCGCTCGCCCCCGCTCTCGACGTCCTCGATGAACCGGCCCGTCCCCGGTACCGTGGCGCCGCGGTCGTAGTAGATCTCCGAGCAACGCCCGCAGGGGCCGGTGTCGCCCATGGCCCAGAAGTTGTCGGCCATGCCGAGCTCGCCCACGTGGTCGGCCGGCAGGAAGTCCCGCCACCGCGCGTAGGCCTCGTCATCCCGCGGGATGCCGGGCTCGCCCTTGAACACGGTGGCGTAGAGGCGCGATGGATCCAGGCCCCACTCCTTCGTCAGCAGCGTCCAGGCCAGCTCGATGGCGTCGTGCTTGAAGTAGTCGCCGAACGAGAAGTTGCCGAGCATCTCGAAGAACGTGTGGTGACGCAGCGAGGGGCCGACGTTGTCGAGGTCGTTGTGCTTGCCGCTGACGCGCATGCACTTCTGGGACGAGGTGGCCCGCGTGTACTCGCGCCTCTCCCGGCCCAGGAAGACGTCCTTGAACTGGTTCATCCCGGCGTTGGTGAACAGCAGTGTGGGGTCGTCGCCGGGCACCAGCGGCGAGCTGGGGACGATGCGGTGGCCGTGGCGTTCGAAGTACTTCAGGAAGGATGCGCGGATGTCGTTCGGGTGCACTTCAGTATTTTAGTCGGGAGTCGGGAGAACCCCAGAACCCAGAACCCCAGAACCCGAGAACCCTAATCCCTGACCCGTCTGAGCACCGCGCCCAGCGAGAAGCCCTGGCCCACGAGTCCCCGCACCAGTCGAGCGCGGGCCTTGTCGTCCAGGTCGGCGAGGGCCCGGCCCCGCAGGCGCCGTTCGAGGGCGGCGTCGAGCAGTGCCGCCGCGTCCACCTCGCCGAAGGTGTCCGCCACCGCCTGCTGCACGACCTCTCGGGCCAGGCCCATGGCCTGCAGGCGCTGGCGTACGCGCGCGGGCCCGCGTCGGCGGACGACCGCCTCCAGGCGGGCCGCGGCTCCGGCCACGCGGCCATCGTCCAGGGTGCGGTCCTTCTTCAGGCGGTCGACGGCGTGCTCGATGGCGTCCGGGTCGCAGCCGCGGCGGGTGAGCCGTGCGCGGAGTTGGGCTTCCGAGAGCTCGCGCTGGCCGAGCAGCCCGAGCGCCGTCGTGTAGGCGTCTGGCGGGTCGCTACTTCCCGAATCGCGTGATTTCGGAGTCCGTCGCACTGGCGGTCGGCTTTCCGAAGAGCGCGCTGGCCATCTGGTCCCGCGCCTGGTCCGACGTCGTGGAGATGCCCTGGACGCGCAGCTTGAACTCGTCCACGTTCGAGGCCCAGCGGAGCGCTTCGTCGTAGGTGATGAGCCCCTGCGAGTAGAGGCTGAAGATGGACTGGTCGAACGTCTGCATCCCGTACTGGGACGTGCCCTGGGCGATGGCGCCCTGGATGAGGTGCGTCTTCTCCTTGTCGATGATGCAGTCCTTGATGAAGGGCGTGGCGATGAGCACCTCCATCGCGGGCACGCGGCCGTTGCCGTCAGCGCGCGGGATGAGGCGCATGGCGACGGCGGCCTTGAGCACGACGGCCAGCTGGAGGCGCACCTGCTTCTGCTGGTGCGGCGGGAAGACCGAGATGATGCGGTTGATGGTCTCCGTGGCGTCGAGGGTGTGGAGGGTCGAGAACACCAAATGGCCCGTTTCCGCCGCGTGCAGCGCCGTCTCGATGGTCTCCATGTCGCGCATCTCGCCGACCAGGACGACGTCGGGATCCTGGCGCAGCGCGCTGCGGAGCGCGTAGGCGAACGAGCGCGTGTCCACGCCGATCTCGCGCTGCGTGATGATGGCCTCGTTGTCCTTGTGCAGGTACTCGATCGGGTCCTCGATGGTGATGACGTGGGACGATCGCGTGTTGTTGATGTGGTCGATCATCGCCGCGAGGGTGGTGCTCTTGCCGCTGCCCGTGGTGCCGGTGACGAGCACGAGGCCGCGCTCCTCCTCCGCGATCTTCTTGAGGACCGGCGGCAGGTCCAGCTCGTCGATCGACTTCACCTTGAAGGGGATGACGCGGAGGACCATGCCGATGGTGCCGCGCTGCTGGAAGACGTTGCAGCGGAACCGGCCGAGGCCCGGCACGCTGTAGGCGAGGTCGATCTCCTGCGCGTCCTTGAACCGCTGGCGCTGGGTGGCCGACATGATGGAGGCCGCCATCTCCACGAGGTCCTCGTGGTCCAGCTTCTTGTCATCGGTGACGCGGATGAGCCGCCCATGGACGCGGGCCATGGGATAGGTCCCGACCTTCAGGTGAAGGTCCGACGCTCCGCGCTCGACGGCCAGCTTCAGGAGATCATTGACATGCATGACTGCGCCATCATGAAGGAGATAGCTGCAGGGTGCAAGGGGTGCAGCGGTGCACGGGTGCACGAGTGTACAGGTGCGCGGGTGCGCGGGTGCACGGGAGCGGGCAAGGGTGCGCAGGCCTGCGCCGGGATGAGCGAGGCCGGATGGCGCCGGCCTCTGAAGCCGGATCAGCGGGAGACGGCTGCGGGCACTGGCGTCAACCAGCCATGCGTGTCGGGCACGTCGCCCGTGATGATGCCGAAGAACCGCTCCTGGAGGGCGGCGGTCACCGGCCCCCGCCGGCCCGATCCGACCGCGATCCGATCGATGGATCGCACCGGCGTGACCTCCACGGCGGTGCCGCAGAAGAACGCCTCGTCCGCCAGGTAGAGGAACTCGCGCGGGATTGGCGTCTCGCGCACCTCGTATCCGAGGTCCCGCGCCATCACGATGACGCTGTCCCGCGTGATGCCCTGCAGGATGGACGAGCTGATCGCGGGCGTGTAGATCACTTCGTCCCTCACCAGGAAGAGGTTCTGGCCGCTGCCCTCGCTGACCAGTCCGCTCTCGTCAAGGGCAATCGCCTCGCCGTAGCCGTCGAGCGATGCCTGCATCTTGATGAGCGCCGAGTTCGCGTAGTTCGCGGAGGCCTTGGCCATCGCCGGCAGCGTGTTGGGGGCCAGGCGTGTCCACGAGCTGACGCCCACGTCGATGCCCTGCTCGAGCCCCTCGGCGCCGAACATCGCGCTCCATTCCCACACGATGATGGTGGCCTCCAGCGGGCACGGGCGCGGATCCAGGCCCAGTTGCTCCACGCCCCGGTAGACGAGCGGGCGGATGTAGCACGACGGGTACCCGTTCGCCTGCACCGTGGCAATGACGGCGGCGGTGATCTCGTCGACGGACCACGGCGGCTCCATCCGGTAGACGCGGCAGGAATCGAACAGGCGCCGCATGTGCTCGGGGAGCCGGTAGATGGCGCTGCCGTTGCGCGTCTTGTACGCGCGGATTCCCTCGAAGATGCCCGTGCCGTAGTGCAGCGCGTGCGCGGCCACGTGCACCGTGGCCTCCTTCCATGCCACGAGGGCGCCGTTCATCCACACCTTGCCGCGGTCGTCGAATGCCATGACGGAATTATCGCTCAGCGGCGTGAGCTACTGGCGCTCCCTGCAGAACGGACAGGCTTCCGCCCGGGCGGGGAGCGCCTTGCCGCAGTTCCAGCAGAACCCTGCCTGCGGGGCCTCGCGCGCCCGCAGCCGCGCCTGGATGTCCTGCAGGGGATCGCCTCCGGCGGCCGCGGCGACCGCGGCGGGGCGCCACGGACGACGCGGGGCAATCTCGGCCCGGGCCGAGAGCACCGCGTCGAGCAACTCGCCGGCGCGCTGATAGCGGTCGGTGAGGTCAGGCGCCATGGCCTTCATCACGATGTCGGCGATGCTCTTCGGGAGCTTCGGGTTCCGCACGCGGGGCGGCGTGGTGAGCTCGCCGCGCATGAGGCGCTCGAGGTCGGACGGGGCCGGGGTGTCGTAGGGGAGCGTCCCCGTGAGCATCTGGTACATCGTCACGCCGAGCGAGTAGATGTCGGAAGCGAAGACCGCCTTGCCCTGGAACTGCTCGGGGGCCATGTAGGGCGGGCTGCCGATGACCGTGGTCCCGTGGGCCGCGATCTCCAGGAAGCGCGACGTGCCGAAGTCGGCGACCTTGAGCATGCCGTGCTCGGTGACCAGCACGTTGCCCGGCCGCAGGTCGCGGTGGATGATGCCCTGCTTCTGCGCATGATCCACCGCGTTGCAGATCTGGCACGTGTAGTCGAGCGCCCGTGTCAGGTCCAGCGCGCCCTCGCGATCGATGATGGCCTCGAGCGTCTCGCCCGGCACGTACTCCATGACGATGAAGAACACATCGTCCTGCTTCTCAGCCGTCAGCACGGTGACGATGTTGGGATGGCTGAGCGACGCCAGGAGGCGCGGCTCGCGCAGCAGCTCGCCGAAGTCCATGTTCTGCCGGTGCGGCACCTTGAGGGCGACCTTCTTGTCGATCCAGGTGTCTTCCGCGAGGTAGACGGCGCCGAAGCCGCCGCTGCCGAGCGTCGAGATGATGCGGTACTTGCCAATCGTCTGGCCGCGAAAGAACATCGGGGGAAGTATACAAGTCCCGGCCCATTGATGATCGGCGATTGATGATTGACGATTCGTCGGGCGATCTGTGATCGCGGCATTGGGGCGTTGGATTGAGTGATTGAAGAATCGAGTGACTGGGTGATTGAGGGATTGGCCGCCGCGTGCTGACGGACTGCTGCCGCGCGCAGGTAGAATACCTGCCGTGCGGCCGCGCTTCTTCCTGCCCGACATCGCCGACACAGGGGTGGGAAGTCTCCCCGAGGACGAGGCAGCCCACCTCACGCGGGTGTTGCGCCTCGGCGTCGGCGACGACATCGACGTGTTCGACGGCGTCGGGCGCATGTTCCATGCTCGTGTCGAGAGCGTGGCGGGTGTGCGTGTGACGGTGCGCACGCTTGGCCCGGCGTCCGCGGCGCCGGAGGCGGCGGTCCGCGTGACGCTCGTGATGGCCGTGCTCAAGGGCGACAAGATGGACGACGTGGTGCGCGATGCCACGATGATGGGCGTTGTCGTCCTGCAGCCGGTCGTCACGGCGCGCAGCGAGGTTCGCGTCGCGTCGCTCGGGCGGTCGCACCGGGTGGAGCGATTGCGACGGATCGCGGTGTCTTCCGCGAAGCAGTGCGGCCGGGCGACGGTGCCGGACGTGCGGCCGCCGCTGGAGCTGAGGACCTGGATTGCCGGACAGGCCGGCCGCGGCGGTGACGGCCCGCCCCGCCACGAGCGCGATCCGGCGATCGTGTTTCAGGAACCATCGTTGGGCGCCACCACTGCCCTGAGAGACCTGCCCCGCGCCGCCGCCGTGCAACTGGTGGTCGGACCCGAGGGGGGATGGTCGGAGGACGAACACGCCGCCTTCCAGTCGGCCGGGTTTCGTGCGGTGTCACTTGGTGGACGCACGCTCCGTGCGGACGTGGCACCGCTGGTCGCCATGGCCGCACTGTTCGAGGCGTGGCAAGGGTGGTAGAGCGTCAACGCGCGATGGCGAGGAGGCCGTGATGGCGAGAGTCTTGTTCGTGGTGGCAGTCCTGGCCTGCGCGTTGGCGCCACATGTCGAGGCGCAGGATCCGGTGGCGACGTTCTCGATTCTCGGGTACGACCCGGCGACGGGTGAGGTCGGCGGGGCCGTGCAGTCGCGCGTCTTCAGCGTGGGGAACGGGGTGCTCTGGGCCGAGGCGGGCGTGGGGGCGGCCGCGACGCAGGCGATCGTGGATGTCAGCTACGGGCCGAAGGCCATCGAGCTCCTGCGGGCCGGCATGAGGCCGGAGGCGATCATCAAGGCCATCTGGGACAGCGATCCCGATCCGGAGCCCGAGCGCTGGACCAAACAGGGCCGCCAGTTCGCCGTCATCGATCAGCAGGGCAGAACCGCTGTCTTCAGCGGCCCGAAGGCCACGCCATGGGCAGGGCACAGGCAGGGGAAGTATTCGACCGCACAAGGCAACATCCTGGCAGGCGAGGCCGTCGTCTCCGACATGATCGCGGCCTTCGAGCAGACGTCCGGCCACCTGTCCGTCCGCCTTACCGCGGCGCTCGAGGCCGGCCAGAAGGCGGGAGGCGACACGCGCGGCATGCAGTCGGCCGCCATCCTCATCGTGGGCAAGGGCCAGGGCGTGTGGCTCAACAACGACGTCGTGATGCGCCTGCAGGTGGACGACAGCCCCGAGCCCATCAAGGAACTGAGGCGGCTGGTGGATGCATGGAACGAACGCCGGGCCAAGGGACAACAGCGAGCCGTCGGCCGATGACAGCCTATTCGAGCCTGACCGCCACCCAGCCCGCTTCCTCGAGCCGCACGACCTGCCGCAGCGGTGCGAACGCAACGCGCACGTCGGCCTCCTCGGACTCGTCGAAGCCGCTGATCACGAGCGTGCCTCCCGCCCGCCTCAGACCCATCAGCGCAGCCGCCGTCGTGCGCAGCATGCCGCCGGTGAGGTTGGCCAGCACGATATCGGCGGGTGCCGGAGGGCTCGATCGGAAGTCCCCGACTTCGAAGCGGATGACCGGTGGCAGCGGGTTGAGGGCCGCGCTGGTGCGCGCGGAATCGATGGCGTCCTGATCCACGTCGAGGCCCACGACGTCCGACGCACCGTCGAGGGCGGCCGCCATCGCCAGCACGCCCGACCCCGTGCCGATGTCCACGACGCGTCTGCCGCGCGCGTCGAGTTCCGAGAGCAGCCGCAGACACAGGCGCGTGGTCGGATGATGGCCGGTGCCGAACCCCATGGACGGCTCGATGACGATGACGGTGGTGCCGGGTGGGGGCGTGGGCGGGATGTCCCACGGGGGAGTCACGATGAACCGGCCGGCGGTCACCGCCGTCAGGGATGCCTGTGAGCGGGCGGCCCAGTCCTCGTCTGGCACGTCCACGGCGGACAGCCGAAGCTGCGGGTGGGCGGAGCCGAGCGCGGTCGCGGCGCGATCGCGCTCGACGGCGCTCGAGAAGAACACGCGCCAGCGGAGCGGTGTTGGCGGCGGCTCTGGGATGGGGGGGAATGTGGGGTCCCACAGCCCGCCGGGCGGCAGCGGGCGCTCGGCCAGGTCCTCGATGGCCTGCGGCGAGAAGTCGTCCAGCAACGCCGCGACCAGGCCCTCGGCGTCCGGCGGGTCTTCGATCGCCAGCGCCTCGACGACCAGGGCGGGCCAGAGGCGGCTCACCGTCCCCTAACCGAAGATCTTCCCGAAGATGCCGCGATCCTCCGCGTCATCCTCCCGGCGCCTGGGTTCGAATTTCTGGGCCGGCAGCGTTTCGGCCAGCTGCTCGAGGAGCTTGCGCTGATCCCTGGTGAGCTTCTTCGGCGTGACGGCCTGGACCGTGACGAGCAGGTCCCCCTTGCCGCGCCCGCCGACGTCGGGCATGCCCTTGCCCTTCAGCCGGAACGTGGCGCCGGTCTGCGTGCCCTCGGGGACCCTGAGGGTTTCTTCTCCATCGACGCCGGGTACCGTGATGTCGCCGCCCAGGGCCAGCGTGGTGAAGGTGAGCGGGATCTCGCAGTGCAGGTCGTTACCGTCGCGTTGGAAGAACTCGTGCTCGAGCACGTGGACCACCACGTAGAGGTCGCCGGGAGGCCCGCCCTGCGTCCCGGCTTCGCCCTCGCCGGTCAGGCGGAGGCGCTGGCCGGTGGCGATGCCGGCGGGAATCTTGACCGTGAGCTTGCGCTGCTGCTCGGTCGTGCCCTGCCCGTGGCAGGTGGCGCACGGCTTGGCGATCACCTTGCCGGTGCCGCGGCACTGGCCGCACGTGCGCGCGACGGTGAAGAAGCCCTGCTGATAGCGCAACTGGCCCGAGCCGCGGCACTGGGAGCAGGCCGTGGGGGCGCTGCCGGGTGCGGCCCCTGAGCCCTTGCAGGCCTCGCAGGTCTCGTGCCGTGGAATCTGAATCGTGGTCTCGGCGCCCCTGGCGGACTGCTCGAAGGCAATCTCCATGTCGTAGCGCAGGTCCGCGCCACGCTGCGGCCCGCCGCGCCGCCGGCCGCCGCCGAAGATGTCGCCGAAGCCGAAGATGTCGCCCAGCCCGCCGAAGATGTCCTGGAAGTCGGCAAAGATGGTCGGGTCCACTCCGCCCGCGCCGGCGGCGCCCGACACGCCGGCATGGCCGAACCGGTCGTACCGCGCGCGTTTCTCGGCGTCGGCGAGGACCGCGTAGGCCTCGGCCGCTTCCTTGAACTGCTCCTCGGCGGCCTTGTCGCCGGGATTGCGATCGGGGTGGTACTTGAGCGCCAGCTTGCGGTAGGCGCTCTTGATGTCCTGCTCGCTGGCGGTGCGCGGAACCCCGAGGACGTCGTAGAAGTCCCGCTTGCTCACGATTCCCTGGCGACCTTGACGAGAGCGGGACGAAGCAGGCGCTCGCCCAGCATGTAGCCTTTCCGCAATTCCTCGACCACCTCACCCTCGCGCGCGCCGTCGACCGCCTCGTACGCGACGGCCTGGTGGAGGTGCGGATCGAAGTCGGCGCCGAGTGCGTCGACAGGCGTCACACCACGCTTGCGCACCAGCTCCGCGAGGGCGCGGTGGATGAGCTCCACGCCCGCCTTGTAGGGCTGGGCGGCGGCGGGTGCCTCGGCAGACAGCGCCCGCTCGAAATCGTCCATCACAGCCAGCAGATCCCCCAGCACGTCGGCCGCGGCCCACTCTGTGAAGTCCTTGCGCTCGCGCTCGATTCGCTTGCGGTAGTTGTCGAACTCCGCGCTCTTGCGCAGGAGCCGATCGTAGAAGTCGTCGCGCTCCTTCTGGAGCTGCTCGAGCGTCTGGCCGGGCGCCCCGGGGCCGGGGGCCGCCGTGGAGGCTGCCGCCCCGGGATCGGCCGCGGGGGCCACGCCCGTGGCCTCGGTCTGATTCTGCGGGTCACTCATGATGCAACGTCAACACCTACTCTACATCCTTGAGCACGCGGGCGACCGCCAGGGCGGCGACGTCCACCGCGGCAATGGCGCGGGAGTACTTCATCCGGGTGGGTCCAATCACGCCCACCGTCCCTGTTCCCCGCCCGTCGAAATAGGTCGAGGCAATCAGGCTGAACGGGCGCAGCTCGGGGTCGCTGTGCTCGGCGCCGATCACGACGGTCAGGCCCGGCCCGTCGATGTACTCGTTGAGGAGCCGGACGAGGCGCTGCTTCTCCTCGACCATGCGCAGCAGGGCCCCGAGCGTCGTGGCCGAAATGCCGCTCGCCCGCACCGCCTGTTCGAGCAGCGTGGACGCGCCTTCGATGTAGACCGCCGTGGGTCCCTGCATCTGGTCCAGCGTCTGGCTGGCCAGCCGCAGCGCCAGGCCCAGCAGCTGGTCATACAGCGTCCGCTCCTCGCGCAGCCGCTCGCGGACGCCGTTCCTGACCTCCTCGAGCGTGCGGCCCGCGAACTCGGTGTTGAGGAAGTTGGCCGCCTGGCTCAACTCGGAGTGGCTCACACCCTCGCCGATGTCCACCATCTTCTGCGAAACCTGGTTCCCGCGCGACACCATCACCACCAGGATGCGCGTGCCGCTGAGCGGCACGAACTCGATGCGGTGGAACACCGAGTCCTCGTTGGCCGGTGCGATGGCGAAGCCGACGTGGCGCGACGCCTCGGAGAGCACGTGCGAGGTGGAGGAGAGCAGGTCGTCGATGAGCGGGGCGTCGCCCGCCTCCTGCCGGAGGCGCGCCTCGACCGCCGAGACGTCCCGTGTCGCCCGGCGGCCCTCGAGCAGGAGGTCCACGTAGAAGCGGTATCCCTGATCCGTTGGAACCCGCCCGGCCGAGGTGTGCGGCTGCCAGACGTAGCCCATGTCCTCGAGCTGGGCGAGGACATTCCGGATGGTGGCGGAGGACACGTGCAGCCCGGGGCGGCGCATCAGCGTCGCGGAGGCGACCGGCTCGCCCGTCTCGATGTACTCACGCACCAATGCCGCCAGGACGCGGCGAGTACGGTCGGAAAGGGCAGGTACGCTCATTAGCAGTCTCTGAAGATGACTGCTAACAGTATAGCAGGGGTGCAGGGGGCACGGGTACACAGGTGCTGGGGTGCACCGGTGCAAGGGTGCGGGATCGGGGCCACGCTCGCGCGGGCGTGCCTCCCTGAAGCCACCCACGCGGTCAGAGGCCGGGAAGGCTTGCGCGGGTGGCCAGGGCTCGGGCCTCGTGGCGGGCGTTGGCGGCCACCTCGGTGGGATCCCAGCGCGTGGGGCGGCCTTCGTGCACGAGCACGTCGCCGTCGACGATGACGGTCCGGACGTCGGTGGGACGCGCCGCGTAGACCAGCGTGGCATACGGATCGGGATCCGGCGCGACGTGCGGTTCGCTCCGGCGGACCAGGATGAGGTCGGCACGCATACCCGGTTCGATGGTGCCAATCTGGTGCTCGAGCCCCAGGGCCCTGGCGCCCTCGCGCGTGGCCATCGCAAGCGTCTCCCGTGCCGTGAGCGCGCCAGGCCCGCGGCGCACGGCCTGCAGCGTGGCCGCCAGGCGCATTTCCTGGAACATGTCGAGCCGGTTGTTGCAGGCTGCGCCGTCGGCGCCGAGCGACACCGAGATACCGCGGCGGCGCATCTCAGCCACCGGCGCGAGACCGGATCCGAGCTTCAGGTTCGAGCCGGGGCAGTGCAGCACCTTGACACCGCCCTCGGCGAGCACCGCCTGTTCACCATCGTCCACCCACACGCAGTGGGCCAGGCAGACGTGCGGGGCCGCCAGGCCCGTCGCGGCGAAGTACTCGATGTTGCCGAGGCCGGTCCGCTGCCGCACCAGCGCCACCTCGTCCCGGTTCTCCGACGCGTGGCTGTGCACGAGCAGCCCGTGCTCGCGCGACAGTCGGCTCACCTCTTCGAGCAGCTCCCGCGTGCACGACACCGCGAACCGGGGCGCCAGGGCGGCGCGCAGACGGCCCCGCCCCCTGCCGTTCCAGCGCGAGGCGAGGGCGAGGCTTTCGTCAATCGACGCGCGCGTGGCCTCCCGCAGCCGCCCGGGTACACCTTCGCCGGCCTCGTCCATCATGCACTTGCCGACCACCGCCCGAAGCCCCGTGGGCTCGAGGGCCTCGAACACGGCATCGGTGTCGTGCACCGTCTCCATGGTGAGGATCGCCGTCGTGCCGCCCTGGACGAGCTCGGCGGCCGCCAGCGCCGCGGCCGCCGCGAGCGAGCGCGGCGTGTGGGCGGCCTCGAGCGGCCACACGCGCGTGCGAAGCCACTCGAGCAGCGCCATGTCGTCGGCGTATCCACGAAAGAGCGTCTGGCACAGGTGGATGTGTGTCTGGACGAAACCGGGCAGCAGGTAGTCGCCGCCGGCGTCGATGGCGGGCGCCAGCGCCGGGGCTTGCACGGACCCGATGGCCACGATCCGGCCGTCCTCGATCAGGATGTCGCCTTCGACGGTGTCGAAGGCGTCGTTCATCGTGAGGATCGTGGCGTTGCGAATGAGCAGCGTGACGGGCACGGCGGGCGGCTAGGGCGCGCCCGGCACGTTCGTCTTCGGCATCCAGCGCAGGGACGCGTCGGCGATGGCCGTGGCCTTGCCCCGCCGGACCGCCACCAGTTCGGCCGCGATGCTGACCGCGATCTCCTGCGGGGTGACGGCGCCGATGTCGAGGCCGATCGGCGCATGGACACGCGAGAGCTGCTCCAGCGTGGCGCGGCCTTCGCTGAGCAGCTGGTCGTAGATGCGCGCCACCTTGGCGCGGCTGCCGATGAGGCCCAGATAGCGGAGGTCGCGGGCCGCCAGCGCCTCCAGTGCATCCAGATCGTGCCGATGGCCGCGGGTGACGACGACGGCGTAGGCAGAGGCGGGGAGCGCGGCCTGGGCGAGCCAGGTCGGGATGTCCTCGACCACCACCGAGGCCGCAAACGGGAACCGCTCGCGGTTGGCAAACGCGGCACGGTCGTCGACGACGTGCAGCTCGAAGCCTGCCTCCGAGGCGACGCGCGCCAGGTAGTATCCCACGTGCCCGGCGCCGAAGACGTAGAGCGCCGGGGGGGCTTCGAGCGGCTCGATGAAGACCGTCATCTGCCCGCCGCAGACGAGGCCGGTCTCCTCGGCGAAGTCGTCGTTGAGGTCGTACTTCGCCGTGACGGGCCTTCGATGGCGGAGCGCTTCGCGGGCCTTGCCCAGCGCGTCGTGTTCGTAGCAGCCGCCGCCAATCGTGCCGACCGTCCGCCCGTCGGCGTACACGAGCATCTTCGCGCCGACGCGCTGCGGCGTGGATCCGTTCGACGAGACGATCGTGACGAGCGCGACTTCCTCGCCCTTGGTGAGGGCTTCGCCGATGGCCGCGAAGATCTCGTGGTTCACAAGGGGATTATAGCCGGGTGCGGGTGCGGGCAGGTGCGGGCGGGGACTACCAGCTGTGCAGCAGGCAGACCTCGAGCGGCTCGGTGCCGGCCAGGAACGCCTCGGTGGTGACTCGTGGGCACGTGGGGGTGGCCAGCTTGCCGGTATCGCGGTCGATCTCCACGAAGCTCACGCCCTCGGGAGCCTCGAAGGGGACGTTCGGGTGGCCCGCCAGCGCCTTCATCATGAAGGAGGTCCAGATGGGCACCGCGGCCTGCGTGCCGCTGAGGCCGAGGGGCTGGTTGTCGTCGTAGCCGACCCACACGACGGCCAGAAGCTCCGGGGTGAAGCCGACAAACCACGCGTCGCGCAGATCGTTGGTGGTGCCCGACTTGCCCGCCGCGTCGAGCGCGAAGCCGGCCGCCCTGGCGCCGGCACCAGTCCCTTCGCTGATCACGCTGCGCATCATGTGGGTCACCAGGAAGGTGGTCGCCGGCCGCGCCACTGCCTGGCCCTTCTCCTCGGGCGGCGACAGGGCCTGCTCGCCGCTCACCACCCGTGAGATGGTCCGGAGCGGCGCGGTGACCCCGCCGTTGGCGAACAGCGTGTAGGCCGTTGCCACCTCCAGCGGCGTCAGCTCGAAGACCCCCAGCGAGATGGACGGGTAGCCCTTCAAGTCCTCCGGACCCAGCTTCGTGCGCCGCCAGAGCGCGGCGACGCGGTCGAAGCCCACTTGCTCGGCCACCCGGATCGTGGCGATGTTGCGCGACAGGGCGAGCGCCCGCCGCAGGGTGATGTGGCCGTCATAGGAGTCTTCGTAGTTCTTCGGCGCCCACTCCTGCTCGTCATAGGTCCACGCCGTCGGCTCGTCCCACACCATCGTCGCGGGCGTGAGGTCCGCCCGCGCCTCGTCGGCCGCGCGCTCGAAGGCCGCCAGGTAGACGAAGGGCTTGAACGTGGAGCCCGGCTGTCGTCGCGCCTGGACCGCCCGGTTGAACTGGGACTGGTTGTAGGACCGGCCGCCAACGAGCGCGAGAATCTCGCCGGTACGGGGATCCACGGCCACGAGGGCGGCCTGTGCCCGTCGATCCTGGTGGCGCCGGCGCCGGGCGAGCGTCTCGTCCACGCGGGCAAGCCCTTCGCGCACGGCATCCTGCGCGGCGCGCTGCAGGTTGAGATCCAGCGTCGTGTAGATCTCCAGGGGCGCCTGCCGCGCGGTCACGCCGGGGAAGGCCGCGTCGAGCGCCTGGCCCATGTAGTCCACGAAGTAGGGCGCCTCGTTGTCCAGCGCGCGGGCGACGACGGTGATGGGCTCGGACGCGGCCCGGGTCGCGGCATCGGGACTGATGTAGCCGGCGTCCGCCATCGCGCGCAGGACGACGTTCCGGCGTTCGCGGGCGCGGTCGAGGCTCGTGAACGGCGAGTGGTTGTAGGGCGACTGGATGACGCCGGCAATGAGCGCCGCCTCGGCGACCGTGAGGTTGGTCACCTCCTTGCCGAAGAACATCCGCGCGGCCTCGGCCACGCCGTGCAGCGCAAACGATCCGCGGTGCCCCAGGTAGACGTCGTTCAGGTAGAGCTCGAGGATTTCGTCCTTGGTGGCCTTCGTCTCGAGGATGATGGCCATGAACTGCTCGAGGAGCTTGCGCCGGACCGAACGCTGCCGCGTCTGCTGCTCCTCGGCCATCTCCTCGGTGAGAAAGAAATTGCGGGCCAGCTGCTGCGTGATCGTGCTGGCGCCGACGAGGTAGGAACGGCTGCCGGACAGGTTGGTGACGAGCGCGCCGACGATGCGGATGGGGTCCACGCCGGGGTGGTAGTAGAAGCGGCGGTCTTCGATGGCCAGCACGGCCTGCTGCATGCGCGGCGGGATGGCCTCGAGCGCCACGCGACGCCGCTTCTCGCGCGGGCCGGTAATGAGGCCGCTCAGCAGGGGGGGATCGAGCGACACCCGGGACGACCTCCTGCCGGCGATCTCGATGCGCGCCACGCGCGTCGGCGGCGGCGCGGCCTTCGACGGCGCCTTGCTCGCGGGAGGGTCCGTGAACGAGACGATCACGGGGCGCCCGGCGAACTCGCCGCCGCGCGGGATGAAGGCCACGGCCCGGTCGTCCACGGCGAACTCGCCGGGCTGCTCGGCGCGCCCCTTCTGTGCGTAGCCCACGTCGTTCAGCCGCGCCACGAGCTCGCTCTCGCCAATCACCTGGCCGGTGTTGAAGGTGAGTGGCCGGGCGAATACGCGGGGGATTACCCGGTCGCGTTCGCCGTGCAGGCGCGCTTCGATGACCCGCGAGAACTGGACGTAGTAATAGCCGAGCGCGGCGGACAAAACGATGGCGGTGGCCGCCAGGGCGAGGACGAGCGGCTTCAGCAGGCGGTGCCGCCGCAGGAACTTCACCGCGCCCTTCGCGCGGCGGCGAATGCCTTTGAAGGCCCGTCGTCGAGCGGCCACGGGCGCGTCCCCGTCCTCAGATGCTCAGCACGTGGTGCTGGCCCATGCCGAGCGGGAGCTCGTCGAAGAGACGGGGCACCAGCGCGGGGCCGTAGCGGTTGAGGAACCACACGAAGCCGATTTCGCGCTCCTGGGGATGCCCCTGGGGGAAGGTGAGCGCCTGCGCGCGCTGGAACTGCCGGCGCAGCGTCTCGTCCTTCCGCTTCGCGGCGTGGATGACCTTGTTGTGCAGCGTCTGCATCTCGTGCTGCATCTTGCCGAGCGTGGTGCGCACGGTGCCCTCGAGCGTCGGGTCGATCTGCGGCACGACCTTCGCGAGGGCCTCCATGCGCTCGCCCACGAGTGAGGTGACGGCCGTGAGCGCCTGCTCCACGGTCGGCGGCAGTTGCTGCTCGAGCAACTCGTTCAGCGCCTTCTCGTCCTGCGGCTGCAGCGCGACCAGCGGCAGGCTGGACTTGGCCAGGAACCGGAGCGTCGCCGAGTCCACGAGCGTGGCGGTGGCGCGCTGGTACATGAGGGGCATCGCCACGCCGAAGTGGGCGTAGACCTCCCGGAGCTGGCCCAGGTAGGCCAGCTCGTTCGGCCCGGCGACGTAGCAGATGGTGGGGAAGACGGCGTCCTGTACCACGGGGCGGAGCAACACGTTCGGGCTGAAGTGCTCGGGCGACTGCTCGGCCTCGCGGGCGAGCTCGGCGATGGTCATCGTCCGCTCGCCGATCGTAACGTGGCCGTCGGCGGCCTTCACCGCCTCGCGGCTGGAGGCGAGGTGGAAGAGCGAAACGGCGCCCTCGTGGAGCGTGACCTGAGAGTGATAGCCGCGCGCAACGAGCGCGTGGCCCGCCCGGCCTGCCAGCTCGGCGGTGGTGCCGGGCTGCGCAATCTCCTTCGTGAAGACCTGGCGTGCGAGCGGCTTGGCCGCCGGGTCGGCCGAGTCGTACACCACCAGGCCGTGCGGGCCCAGCACGGTCTCGAGCCAGCACCCGAAGGCCTCCGCCATGCCGCGCCCGGGCTGGTAGGCGCGGCGCAGGCCGTCCATGACCTCGGCACGGAACTCCGTCTCGGGCAGTGTCGAGGCCAGTTCGTCGAGGGCGGGAAGGATCGCGTCGGTGAGGGTGAGCCGTGCGATGGGGCGCTCGCCGGCGCCCGGCAGGTCTTCGAGGTGGATGGTATGCGGTGCCAGCTCGGTGTCGAGCACCGTACACCCCGACACCTCGAGCCAATCGTGATCCTCCGCATCGATCCAGAACACCGGCACGACCGGCACGCCGTGCTCGCGCTCGACCTGCACCGCGAGCTTCATCGCGGTGAGCGCCTTCAGCAGGGTGAAGAGCGGCCCGCCGAACAGGCCCGCCTGCTGGCCGGTGATGACCACGCGGGTCGCCTTGTCGGCCAGGCGTGCCGCGGCGGCTCGCGACTCGGGCGGCGCCTGCCGGCGCACCTGCTGATCCCCGATGACGCGCGCCAACTCCTCGGGATGTCGCGGCGTCGACTGCGAGCGGCGAATCGTGTCGGCCCACGCGGCCGAGCTGGCGGGGTCGCCCGCGAAGAACGGCTCGACTTGCGCGTACTGGAACGCGTAGTCCGCCGCCAGGCGGCGAATCCAGGGGAACTGTCGGATGTCGACGGCCAGGGCAGCGGCGGTCGATGGCGAGGTCGCGTCGGCAGGCACCGTCGCGTACTGTTGCAGAGCGTCGGCAAGCATGTCAACTCCGCGTGGTAAGATCGCGGGTCAACACGTGACCGGGGACGGCTCGCTGTTCGACGTCCCACCCGCGGCCATCGGCCGCTTCCGTGTCCTGCACCAAGTCGGAGCTGGCACGTGCGGCCCCGTTTTTCGTGGGACCGACCCCGCACTCGACCGCGCGGTCGCCATCAAGCTGTTCTCGCTGAACTTCACGCCCGATCGCGCCGCGGCGGTGGCAGCTCAACTCGAAGATCTCGTGGCCCAGGCACCGCCGCTGGCCGCGGCCGTGTCTCCGCTCGCGGCGGGGCTCCACGAGCAGACGCCGTTCCTCGCCACGTCGTTCGCCCCCGGCGATTCGCTGGACGTCGCGCTCAGGCAGTTCGGCCCCGCGGCTCTCGAGGATCTGGTGCCGCGGCTCCGCGCCCTGGCGGTGGCGATGGACGCGGCCGCGGCACGCGGCCTCCTGCACGGGGCGCTGCACCCGCGCGACGTGATCGTCTCGGAGCACGACACCGTCGTCACGGGCCTCGGCGTGTGGCCGATTCTCCTCCAGGCGGGCGTGCGTCTGCCCGCACGCCGCCCATACCGGGCGCCCGAGCTGACCGACGCCTCCGTGTCGGCCGCCGGGGATCAGTTTGCACTAGCGGCCCTCGCGTACGAGTGGATGACGGGCCGCCGGGTGCCCGCGTTGTTCGGCGTCGCAGACATGGCGCCTCTGCCGGGGGCCGACCGCGACCGCATGGCTCAGGTGTTCGCGCGGGCATTGAGCACGTCGCCCGAGGATCGCTACGCGACGTGCGCCGAGTTCGTTGCGGCCGTCGCGGACGTCGCCGCCGACGCCGATGCGCCTCCACTCCGGGGAAGCGGACGGCAGCGCCGGAGGTCGAGGTCGGCGCCACCGCTGTCGCTGGACGAGTTCCCTGTCCAGCCCGGTCACGGCGCCCTGCCGCTCGAGCCGGTCGCCGACGACGTCGCGCAGCCCGGCGAGTTCCTGAACGGGGGCGCCGATCCGGACGAAGGGGACACGGACGTGGCGCAGTCGCCCACGGCGTTCGATGACAACGGGGCCGATGACCTGCCGACTCCAGACGAGAGTCCGGCGCCGGTGTTGCTGGCCGCGCCCGCTGAAAGCGATCTGCCCATACGTCCTTCCGTTCCGCCGATGTTCTCCGCCGCCGGGATGCCGCCCGCCGCCGGCTCTGGCACATCGAGCCTGGTGGTGATGGCGTTGATGGGCCTGGCCTTTGGCGTGGGCATCGGGTACCTGATCTGGGGGCGCTCGGCGCCCATCGACGCCGCTCCCTTGGTGAGGATGGCCGCGCCACCGGACACTGATTCAGTCGTGCCCAACGGCCCGGTCTCGCAGGCGGCAGCCGGGGTACCCGGAGCGGGTGAATCGGCGTCGCGGGTGGCGGAGCAGGCGGCGTCGTCCTCAGGTGCCGCGACGACCACGGCTGGGTCCCCGGTCGGCGCTGATCGCGCTGCGCCCGCGGCCGACGCGCCGGCGCCGATGACCCCCGCGAAGACGCCGCCGCAGCCGCGCCCAGCCGCGCCGGAGCCGGCCCCCGGCCGGTTGCTGGTCCGGTCCACGCCCACCGGTGCCACGGTGTTCGTGGACGACGAGCGCAAGGGGGTGACGCCGGCGACGCTCAGGGAGCTCGCTCTTGGCACGCGGCGCGTGCGGGTGCAGCGGGACGGGTATGCGCCGGAAACCCTGCAGGTGACGTTGACCCGCGAGCGTCCCTCACGCACGCTCGACGTCCGGATGCGGCGTCCACCGGCGGTGGCAGCGCCTGCGCCCACGACACCCGCGGCGAAAACTGGTACGCTCGTCATCGAGTCCCGCCCTTCGGGCGCCACGGCGCTCGTCAACGGCCGGTCGGTCGGCGCCACGCCGGTGACCATCGAGGACCTCGCACCCGGGGCATACACCGTGCAGATGCAGCTGGCCGGTTTCCGGCCGTTCACGACCACAGTACGCGTGGTTGCCGGCACGCGGGTGCGCGCAGCCGGTTCGTTGACAGGCGTACAGGAGCCGAAATGATCGCAGTTCTCGCCCTGGAAGATGGCACGTGGTACCGCGGGATGTCTGCGGGCGCACCCGGTGAAACGTCCGGTGAAGTGGTCTTCAACACCAGCATGACCGGCTACCAGGAGGTGCTCACCGATCCGTCGTATGCGGGCCAGATTGTCACGATGACGGCGCCGCAGATTGGCAACTACGGGGTCGCCGGCGCAGACCAGGAGTCGGGCGCTCCCAAGGTGGCGGGGTTCGTGATGCGCGACCCGTCGCCCATCTCGTCCAACTGGCGGGCGCAGGGCACGCTCCGCGACTACCTGGTCCACCACGGCATCGTCGCGATTGGCGACATCGACACGCGGGTCCTCACCCGGAAGCTGCGTTCGGGCGGCGTGATGCGCGGCGTCATCGCCACCGGTTCGGTGGATCCGGAGGCGCTGGTCGAGCGGGCACGGGCCATCCCGCACATGGAAGGCAGTGACCTGGTGAAGGCGGTGACGTGTGCCGAGCCGTACGACTTCACGACGACGCTGGCCGACGCGGTGACCGAGGCCTCGTTCGGCGTGCCGCCCATCAAGCGGGCTTCGAAGCCGCTGAAGGTCGCGGCATACGACTACGGCATGAAGCTCAACATCCTGCGCCGCCTCGTCGCGCACGGGTGCGAGGTGCGCGTGTTCCCCGCGACGACGCCCGCCTCCGAGGTGCTGGCCTGGCAGCCGGACGGCGTCTTCCTGAGCAACGGCCCCGGGGACCCTGCGGCGGTCACCTACGCCGTGGACAACATCCGCACCCTCGTGGACACCGGCGTGCCGATGTTCGGCATCTGCCTGGGGCACCAGCTGCTCGCGCTGGCGCTGGGCGCCAAGACCTACAAGCTGAAGTTCGGGCACCGCGGCGCGAACCACCCGGTGAAGCAGCTCGACTCGGGCGCCATCGAGATCACCTCGCAGAACCATGGCTTCGCCGTGGATCCCGAGTCGCTGCCCGAGACGGCGCGGGTGACCCACCTGAACCTGTACGACGGCACGGTGGAGGGGCTGCGCCACGTGGTCAAGCCCGTCTACTCGGTGCAGTACCACCCCGAGGCCTCGCCCGGGCCGCACGACGCCGACTACCTGTTCACGCAGTTCATCGAAGAAATGGAACGACGGTAAGCGATGCCGAAACGAACGGACATTCATCGGGTGCTGGTGATCGGGTCGGGCCCGATCGTGATCGGGCAGGCGTGCGAGTTCGACTACTCGGGCACGCAGGCCCTCAAGGCGCTGAAGAGCGAGGGGCTCGAGGTGGTGCTGGTGAACAGCAATCCCGCCACCATCATGACCGACCCCGAGCTGGCGGATCGCACCTACGTGGAGCCGCTCACCGCCGACGCGCTCGAGAAGGTGATCGAGAAGGAGCGCCCAGACGCGCTGCTGCCGACGGTGGGCGGCCAGACGGCGCTCAACCTGGCCGTGCAGCTCGACGAGCTGGGCGTGCTGAAGAAGTACGACGTCGCGCTCATCGGTGCGCAGATCCCAGCCATCAAGGTGGCCGAGGACCGCCTGCTCTTCAAGAACGCCATGAAGGAAATCGGCGTGGACATGCCGAAGAGCGGCGTGGTGAAGAGCCTGGACGAGGCGCTGGCGCTCGTCGAGGACACGGGTTTCCCGGCCATCATCCGGCCGTCGTTCACGATGGGCGGGGTCGGCGGCGGCATCGCCTACAACCTCGAGGAGTTCAAGGAGATCTGCTCGCGCGGGTTGAGCCTCAGCCCGGTGCACGAGGTGCTCGTCGAGGAGTCGGTCATCGGCTGGAAGGAGTTCGAGCTCGAGGTGATGCGCGACGGCGCGGACAACTTCGTCGTCATCTGCTCGATCGAGAACGTGGACCCCATGGGCGTCCACACGGGCGACAGCATCACCGTGGCCCCGGCCCTGACGCTCACCGACAAGGAGTACCAGCGGATGCGCGACGCCGCGCGCCGCATCATCCGCCGCGTCGGTGTCGAGACGGGCGGGTCGAACATCCAGTTCGCGGTGAACCCCGCCGACGGCCGCATGACCGTCATCGAGATGAACCCGCGCGTGTCGCGATCGTCGGCCCTGGCGTCGAAGGCCACGGGATTCCCCATCGCGAAGATCGCGGCGAAGCTCGCGCTCGGCTACCGCCTGGACGAGATCCCGAACGACATCACGCGCCTGACGCCGGCCTCCTTCGAGCCGACCATCGACTACGTGGTGGTGAAGATTCCGCGCTGGAACTTCGAGAAGTTCCCCCAGGCCGACCGCACGCTGACCACGCAGATGAAGTCGGTTGGCGAGGTGATGGCCATCGGCCGCACGTTCAAGGAAGCCTTCCTGAAGGGGGTTCGCTCGCTGGAGATGGGGAAGGAAGGCCTGCTGTTCCGCCGCCCGGACCCGCCGGACGACCGCGCCGGAGCCGAAGACGAGCAGGAAGAAGAAGATGCGCTGCTCAGGCGCCGGCTCGTGGTGCCGACCGACCGCCGGATGTGGGCGCTCTTCCGCGCGCTCGACAAGGGCTGGAGCGTCGAGCGCATCCACGAGCTCACCAGGATCGACCCGTGGTTCCTGGACCAGTTCGCGTCGCTGGTGGAGCTGCGGCGCACGGCCGAGATGATCGGGTTGCGCGACATGTCGCACGATCTGATGCGCACCCTGAAGCGCGCCGGCTTCGGCGACCAGGAGCTCGCCCACATCCTCGGCGCCGACGCGTCGGCCATCCGCGAGCGGCGCATCGAGATGGGCCTCGTCCCCGCCTTCAAGCGCATCGATACCTGCGCGGCGGAGTTCGAGTCGTTCACGCCGTACATGTACAGCTCCTTCGAGGAGTCGTGCGAGGCCGACCCGACGGGTACGCCGAAGGTCATCATCCTGGGCAGCGGCCCGAACCGCATCGGCCAGGGCATCGAGTTCGACTACTGCTGCTGCCATGCGGTCTTCGGCTTCCACAAGGAGTCGTTCGAGACCATCATGGTCAACTGCAACCCCGAGACGGTGTCCACCGACTACGACACCGCCGACCGGCTGTACTTCGAGCCGCTGACGTTCGAGGACGTCATGGCCATCATCGAGCGCGAGCGTCAGGGCAACCCCGATGTCTCCTGCGTGGTGCAGTTCGGCGGCCAGACGCCACTGAAGCTGGCGCTGGGGCTCCAGGACGCCGGGGTGAAGATCCTCGGCACGTCGCCGGACTCCATCGACCTGGCCGAGGACCGGCAGCGCTTCGCGCAGCTGCTCTGGGACCTCGGGATCCCGCAACCGGCCAGCGGCACGGCGACATCCAAGGCCGAAGCCCGCGAGGTCGCCTCGCGGGTGGGCTTCCCGGTGGTCGTCCGGCCCTCGTACGTGCTGGGTGGCCGCAACATGGCGATCGTCTACGACGTGGCGACGCTGGATCGCTACATGGCCACGGCCGTGGACGTGTCGCACGACCGCCCGATTCTCATCGACCGCTTCCTCGAGCACGCCAAGGAGATCGACGTGGACTGCGTGGCCGACGCCACCGGCGCGGTGATCGTCGGCGGCATCATGGAGCACATCGAGGAGGCCGGCATCCACTCGGGCGACAGCTCGTGCGTGGTGCCGCCGCCCTACGTGCCGGAGAAGCACCTCGCGACCATCCGCGACTACTCGCGTCGCATCGCACGGGCGCTGAAGGTGGTCGGCCTGATGAACACGCAGTACGCCATCAAGGACGACACCGTCTACGTGCTCGAGGTCAACCCGCGCGCGTCGCGCACCGTGCCGTACCTGGCGAAGGCGATGGGCGTGCCCCTGGCGCAGATTGCCGCGCGCGTGATGGCCGGCCGCACGCTGGAGTCGCTCGGCCTGGTCGAGGACCTCACCCCAACCGGCGTGTTCGTGAAGAGCCCGGTGTTTCCGTTCGTGCGGTTCCCGGGCGTGGACACCATCCTGGGCCCCGAGATGAAGTCCACGGGTGAGGTGATGGGCGGGGCCGGCAGCTTCGGTATGGCCTTCGCCAAGGCCATGCTCGGCGTGGGGCAGCGGCTGCCCGAGTCCGGTGCCGTCTGCGTCAGCGTGAACAACGACGACAAGGCCGAGGTGCTGCCGATTGCACGCGAGCTCGCGGCGCTCGGCTTCAACATCGTCGGCACGCGCGGCACGGCCGCCTACCTCCGCACGCACGGTATCGACGCCTCGGTGGTCTACAAGGTGAACGAAGGCCGGCCGAGCCTGGCCGACGAGATCGTGAACCGCAAGATCGACATGGTGATCAACACACCGCTCGGGCGCGAGTCGTTCTTCGACGACAAGGCCGTGCGCCGCGCCGCGATGATGACCGGTGTGCCCTGCATCACCACCATCACGGGCGCTGCGGCCGCCGTGCAGGCCATCCGCGCGCTGCGGAGCGAGGGCCTCGACGTGCGCGCGCTGCAGGATTACCACTCGGAGGTGAAGGCAGAAACTGCCTAGGGCAGGTCCGCTCGGCGTTTCACCTTCTGCGACCTTCACGCCGGGTTGGTTCGTTTCCGGCCTGATTCCAGGTGTGTCGCGGCTTGCATTCGCCGCGGCATGCCTCCCTCCGCACCCCTTGCCCTCTTGCTGGCGGCTGGATTGGCTGCCGGCATTCACCTCGATCTCTCGCTGGCCCGGCTGCCATTCCTGCTGATGGCCATGGCTGTCGTGGCTGCGTTCCACGCGCGCCTCCAAGGCCTGCCGGGCATCGCGCGGCTGATGTGGGCCGTGGCTGTGGCGGCGGGCGCCGTGCTGCACGGCATGCACGCGGCCGACCGCGCCGAGCGAGCGCCGATCCGCGCCTGGCTCGAGGCCCGATTGGGGCCAGGCGCCCTGGATCCCGTGGCCCCCCGGCTGGACGAACCCGTCCGCGTGCGCGGGCGACTGACCCGGGACGGCGCGCTCACGGAGGACGGTGCGCTCATTCATCTCCGTGCCTCGCACGTGTCCGTCGGCGGCGCATGGGAGCCGACCGACGGAGGAGTCTCGATCACCGTTGCGGGGACGCAGGCGGCGGGGCACGTGGCGGGATGGCGAGCGGGCCGCGAGGTGGAGGTGCCGGCGTTGTTGCGCCGGCCGGCCCGCTACCTCGACACGGGCGTGCCCGACGGGGAGCGTGCCCTGGCCATGCGGGGCACGGCACTGGTCGGCACCGTGAAGAGCGCCGCCCTCGTGGAGGTGCGGCGCGCAGGGCGCTGGTGGGACGAACGCGCGGCAGACGTGCGCGCGGCCGTGCGCCAGGCGATGGCGCAGCACGTCGGGCCGCACGACCCGATGTCGGCGGCCATCGGGACGGCCATCCTGATCGGGGATCGCGCGGCCATGTCGCCCGACGTGGTGCGGCGGCTGCAGGAGGCCGGGACGTATCACGTCGTAGCCATCTCGGGCGGCAACATCGCGCTGCTGGCCGGCGCGGTCCTGGCCCTGCTCTGGGCGGCCCGCATCCGCTTCGCCGGGGCGGCGGCGGCCGCCATCCTCGTGCTCTCCGCACACGCCTGGGTGATTGGCGGCGGGGCCTCGGTCGTCCGCGCCACGGTGATGGCCGTCATCTACCTGGGCTTGCGGCTGGTGGATCAGCGCACGGCACCGATCAACGCCGTGGCCGTGGGCGCGTCGGTGATGCTGCTGGCCAGCCCGCTCGAGTTGATGAACGCGGGTTTCTGGCTCACCTTCGGCGCCACCGCGGCGTTGATTGCGGCGGCCGCACGCTGGCAGGCGCCAACGCCGGGACGCTGGTGGCATGCGCCCATGGCCATTTGCGTGGGAAGCCTGGCCGTGGAGCTGGTCCTCACCCCGGTGTCGGCCTATGTCTTCCAGCGCGTGACCCTGGCGGGGCTGGCGCTGAACCTGGCCGCTGTTCCCGCGATGGCGATGGTTCAGGCGTCGGCGTCGGTGTGCGTGTTACTGGACGTCCTCGGTGCACGGCCCCTGGCGTCCGTCCCGGGGAGGGTAGCCCACCTCGCGGCGCAGGCGCTGCTCGAGAGCGGACGGCTCGTGGACTATGTCCCCTGGGCCACCTGGCGTGTGCCGTCGCCGCCGCTCCCGCTGGTCGCGGGCTACTACGCGGTTGTCGCCATGTGGTGGCGGTGGTCCGTACCTCCCGTGGACACCGGGTCTCGCCGGCGCCGCGCACGTGCCGCCGGCCTGAGCGTTGTCGCGATGTGGCTGTGGATGGCAGTGGCACCGCAGACCCTCGCGCGCGCGGCCATCGAGAACCGCCTGCGCGTGACGACGATGGATGTGGGGCAGGGGGACGCGGTGCTGGTGACCTTCCCTGACGGACGCACGCTGATGGTGGACAGCGGCGGGGGCTCACCGCGCGGCGAGTTCGACATCGGGGATCGGGTGCTCGGGCCGGCCATCCGTGCGCGGGGCATTGCCCGGCTCGACTACCTGGCCATCTCCCATGGCGACCCGGACCACATCGGCGGGGCGGTTTCGCTCGTGCGCGACTTCTCGCCCGGGGAAGTGTGGGCCGGCGTGTACGTTGCCAACCACGAGCCGCAGGAGGCGCTGCGCGCCGCGGCCCGGGGTGCGCGGAGCGCGTGGCGCTGGCTGCTGCGCGGCGACCGCTTCGAGGTGGGCGGCGTGGAGGTGCGCGTGCACCACCCGCCGCCACCCGACTGGGAGCGGCAGAAGGTGCGGAACGACGACTCGCTGGTGTTCGAACTGCGCCACGGCGCGGTGTCGGTGCTCTTGACGGGGGACATCTCACGGGAGATCGAGCAGGAACTCGTGCCGGCGCTCGACGTGCTGCCGACGGTCATCCTCAAGTCCCCGCACCACGGCAGCGCGACGTCGAGCTCGCCGCGTCTGCTCGAGCACCTGCGGCCCGCCGCGGTCCTCGTCAGCGCGGGGCGGGGGAACCCCTACGGCCATCCCGTTCCCGCGGTGCTCGAGCGGTACGCCAACGTCGGCGCCGAGGTCTTCCGCACGGACCGGGACGGCCAGATAGAGCTCGTGACCGATGGCCACGCGGTCGAGATCACCACCTACACGGGCCTGCGGTGGCGGCGGCCCTGAACGAGCCCGGGTACACGAAGGGCACGAAGGGCACGAAGTAAACCACGAAGCTGACCACACAAGTATCAACCGGGAAGAACTGGAGACAGACGAGATGCTTGTTCGTGTCAAACCCGCTCTGGATCCGGAGCGCGAACAGCTGGTCGAACGGACGATTGGCTGCGCGCTCCGAGTCCACCAGGCCCTTGGGCCGGGGTATGTCGAAGCCGTCTATCACGATGCGCTGGCCATCGAGCTTCACGAGCACGGCCTCCCATTCAAACGGGAGTTCGCAGTGCCCGTTTTCTACCGTGGGCGGCTCCTACGGTTGCACCGCATCGACCTGGTAGTCGCCGACACGGTGATCGTGGAGGTGAAGGCCGTGGAACGGCTGGAGCCCATTCACCAGGCTCAGGTTGTCTCGTATCTAAAGGCGTCGGGCTTGAGGGTTGCCCTCCTGGTCAACTTCAACACGCCGGTCTTGAAACTGGCCCTGCGACGAATAGTCCTTTGATAGCGTGGCCCCGATCTATCGGTCGTTCTTCGTGTGTACCTTCGTGCTCTTCGTGTCCTTCGTGTTCCCGTGGACGCGATGCACGGCCTGCTTGGCGACGTTCCACCGCGCGTCGAGGTCTTCGAACGGCAGGTCTCTGATGGCGCCACCCTCGGCGGTGATGGCGTGCTCCATGGCCTCGAAGCGATCCTGGAACTTGTCGTTCGCCCGGCGGAGCGCGGTCTCGGAGTCGATGCCCATCTTCCGCGCGAGGTTCGCGATGGCGAAGAAGAGGTCGCCCAGCTCCTCCTCGGCCTCGGCCGACGTGGCGCCGCGGGACTCGACCGCCTGACGGAGCTCCCTGGCCTCCTCGTCGATCTTGTCCAGCACGTCGGTGGCCTTCACCCAGTCGAAGCCCGCCGTGGCGGCTCGCCGCCCCAGCAAGTCGGCCCGTTGCAGCGCCGGCAGCGCGCGCGGGATGCCGCTGAGCGTGGTCTTGACGGGCTTGCCCGCCTCGGTGCGCTCCACCGCCTTGATGTCGTCCCACTGCGCCTTCACGCCCGTCGCGGTGATGGCTGCCGTCTTCGGCAGGGGCTCGCCGTCCGGCGTGAACACGTGCGGGTGCCGCCGAATCAGCTTGTCGGTGACGGCCTGGATGGAATCCGCAATCGTGAAGTGGCCCGCCTCGGCGCACAGCTCGGCCAGGAACACCGCCTCGAAGAGGAAGTCTCCCAGCTCCTCGCGGAGCGCCTCCATGTCGCCCTCGTCCAGCGCGTCCAGCAGTTCGCACGTCTCCTCGAGCACGAACGGACGGAGCGACAGGAGCGTCTGCTCGCGGTCCCACGCGCAGCCTTCCGGGCTGCGCAGCGTGTGCATGATGCTGACGAGTCGTTGGAAGCGCGCCCCGGCCTGCTCGGACATGCCCGAATGCTATCATTCGGTGTTTTGCAGGCGCGCGTCACGATACTCGGGAGCGGCACCTCGCACGGCGTGCCCATGATCGGCTGCACGTGCGAGGTGTGCCAGTCGCCGGATCCGCACGACCGGCGGTTGCGCCCGTCCATCTACATCGAGAGGGACGGCGGGCCCTCGGTGCTCGTGGACACGTCCACCGATCTGCGCCAGCAGGCGCTCACCTACGGCGTCCGGCGGGTGGACGCCATCCTCATGACTCACAGTCATGCGGATCACGTGCTGGGCATGGACGAGGTGCGGCGGTTCAACATCCTGAACGGGGGCGCCATCCCGCTGTTCGCGTCGGCGTCAACGGGCCGCGAGCTGAGGCGCATCTTCCAGTACGTGTTCGAGCCGCCGTCGCAGAAGGGAGGCGGCATCCCGCAGGTGGATCTGCGCGAGATCGACGGCCCCTTCGCCGTGGACGCGCTGCAGGTGCAGCCGGTGCCGCTGCTCCACGGGAGCCTGCCCATCCTCGGGTTCCGCTTCGGCCGGTTCGCGTACCTCACCGATGCCAGCACGATTCCGGACGAGGCGTGGCCGCTGCTGGAGGGGCTCGACGTCCTCATCCTGAACGCACTCCGACATCGCCCGCATCCCACGCACTTCTCTCTGTCCGAGGCCGTGGCGGTGACCGAGCGGCTGGCGCCTGCGCGCGCCTTCTTCACCCACGTCTGCCACGACCTGCCGCACGCGGCCACGAACCGGTCGCTGCCCGCCGGGATGGCGCTGGCCGCCGACGGCCTGTCGTTCACCGTGGAGGTCGGTTGACGTGGACGTGCTCCGCTATCCGGACGATGCGCGACCCGCGCGGTGGCCGCACCCGGTCCTGGCCCTTGGCAACTTCGACGGCCTGCATCGCGGGCACATGAAGATCATCGAGCGGATCCGGCGCGGCGCCTCCGAGCGTGCCGGCACCTCGGTCGTGCTCACCTTCGACCCGCATCCACCGCGCGTGCTCCGCCCCGACAAGGCGCCGCCCCTCCTGATGACGCTGGATCAGAAGCTGGCGGCACTCGAGCGCGCGGGGGTGCAGGGCGTGGCCGTCGTGCAGTTCACCGAGGAGCTGTCGCAGTGGGAACCGGAGACGTTCGTCCGCCGCATCCTCGTGGAGTGGCTGCGCGTGTCCGAGGTCTGGGTGGGCGCCGACTTCCTGTTCGGGCGGAACCGCTCCGGCAACTTCACGCTGCTGCGCACGCTGGGCCAGCAGCACGGGTTCCGCGCGGAGAAGATCGATCCCATCCGCTACAAGGACTTCATCGTGTCGAGCACCCGGATCCGGCGGCTCGTCTCGGAGGGGCGCGTGGAGGAGGCCGGCGCGCTGCTGGGGCGGCACTACGCGATCAGCGGGGAAGTGGTGGCGGGCGCGAAGCGTGGGCGCGAGCTGGGCTTCCCCACGGCGAACCTGGCGACGGCCAACGACCTGATCCCTCCGCACGGCGTGTACGCCACCTTCATCACGCTGGACGGCGTCGTCCACCCGAGCGTCACGAACATCGGCGTGCGGCCGACGTTCGGGAGCGACCAGCGCCCGGGCGTCGAGACGCACGTGCTCGGCTACGCGGGCGATCTCTACGGGCGCCGGGCCGACGTGGCGTTCGTGCAGCGCCTGCGTGACGAGCGACGGTTCCCGGACGTGGACGCGCTGCGCGAGCAGATTGCGGCCGACGTGAGGCGGGCCGAGCGATTATTCGATAGACTTTCGGTATGACGGCCGCTCGCGATGGAGGTCAGGTGAGCCCAGAGTCGTTCCATTTCACGATCACCGTGCCGGCAGACGACCGCCTCGTGGGCGTGGTGCGGGATCTCTGTGCCCACGCCGTGAGCTACGCGAAGCTGGCCGAGCCCGCCGGCCGCGCCTTCTGCGATCGCGTGGGGGAGGCGGCCGCCGACGCGGTGGGCAGGAGCGCTGGCGCGCCGTGCCCGATGGTGTTCCAGTGCGCGGCCGGCGAGCTCAGCGTGACCATCGCCGGGCAGACCCTCAGCCAGTCCCTCACTGCCTGATCAGACCGATGCGCCTCTACAACACGCTCACTAGGCAGCCGGAGACTTTCGAGCCGCTCCGCGACGGCACCGTGCGGATGTACACCTGCGGGCTGACGGTCTACGCGCGCGGCCATATCGGCAACTTCCGCACCTTCGTCTGCGTGGACGTGCTTCGCCGCGCCCTGAAGTACATCGGTGGGTGGCAGATGCGCCACGTGATGAACTTCACCGACGTGGACGACAAGACCATCGCCGGCGCCGAGCGCGAGGGCCTGGGCCTGCGGGAGTACACGGACCGCTACATCGCGGCGTTCCGGGAGGATGCCGCCACGCTCGGCATCGAGCCGGTGGAGGAGACGCCGCGGGCCACGGATCAGGAGAACCTGGACGCGATGGCGGCGATGATCCGGCAGCTCGAGGCGCGCGGTCACACGTACGCCAGTGACGGCTCCATCTACTTCAAGATCGCCAGCATGCCGGACTACGGGAAGCTGTCGCGGCTGGACCACGCCGGCATCCAGGCCGGCGCGCGCGTGGACGCCGACACGTACACCAAGGAGGACGTGCGCGATTTCGTCCTGTGGAAGGCTACGAAGCCGGGCGAGCCGACGTGGGACTGCGGCGTGGGCCCGGGGCGGCCGGGCTGGCACATCGAGTGCTCGGCGATGGCGCTCCGCCTGCTGGGCGAGCCGCCCATCGACATCCACACGGGCGGCATCGACCTCGTGTTCCCGCACCACGAGAACGAGATCGCGCAGAGCGAGGGCGCGACCGGCCAGCCCTTCTCGCGCTTCTGGATCCACACCGAGCACCTGCTCGTGGACGGCCAGAAAATGTCGAAGTCGCTCGGCAACGTCTACACGCTGAGCGACATCACGGCACGAGGCTTCCGCGTGTCGGCGCTGCGTTACCTGCTGCTCTCGTCGCACTAC
>JADZCN010000059.1 GCA_020851565.1 Acidobacteriota bacterium
AGACGGGCAACATCGCCGGCCTCTGGCAGGGCGGCAACCACGGCGAGGGCACGCAGACCTCGCGCATGACCAACCAGTGCCACGACATCACGGTGTTCCCGTCCATCGGGCTGGCGGCGGGCGCCTGTTCGGGCAACGGCCTGCTGATGGACATCTCCGATCCGATGAACCCGAAGCGGCTGGACTTCGTCGTGGACAAGGCCTTCTCGTACTGGCACTCGGCCACGTTCAACAACGACGGCACCAAGGTCGTGTTCACCGACGAGTGGGGCGGCGGATCGCGGCCGCGCTGCCGCGCGACCGATCCCATCACCTGGGGCGCCGACGCCATCTTCGACATCGTCGACCGCAAGCTGGTGTTCAAGGGGTACTACAAGATGCCGGCGGCGCAGACCGAGCAGGAGAACTGCGTGGCGCACAACGGCTCGCTCATCCCGGTGCCGGGCCGCGACATCATGGTGCAGTCGTGGTACCAGGGCGGCATCTCGGTGTTCGACTTCACCGACTCGGCCCACCCCGTCGAGATCGCCTATTTCGACCGCGGCCCCGTTGACGAGAAGCAGCTGATGTCGGGCGGCTACTGGTCGTCCTACTGGTACAACGGGTTCATCTACGGCGCGGAGATCGCGCGGGGCATCGACATCTTCCGGCTGCTCCCGAGCGAGCACCTGACCCGCAACGAGCTCGAGGCGGCGTCGCTCGTGCGCTTCGAGGAGTTCAACTCGCAGCAGCAGCCGAAGGTCACCTGGCCGCCCGCCATCGTCGTGGCGCGCGCCTACCTCGACCAGCTCGTGCGCGGGAACGCGGTGGCGAAAGACCGGGCGGCGGTCATCTCGTCCACGCTGGATCGCGCGGAACGCGTGACCGCGCGCGACAAGGGCGCGCCGGCCGCCGCGGCGGAGATCACCACGCTCGCCGGCGAGCTCGAGCGGGACGCCGCCGGCGCCCAGCCGCGCGACGCCGCGCGGATGCGCGCGATGGCGGAGACGCTGAAGGGACGCGCCGCGCAGCTGCGCTGACCAGGCGGTCCTTTCACCGCGAGTGGCCCGGGGCGAGATGGCACCGGGTCCCTCGCGGACCGGACTCCTGCGATCAGTTCCGATCGTCGTCTTGTCGCGGCACGGCGACCGTCCTGCCCACCGCCGCCGTTGGCACTCCGCCGACCGGCGCGTACGCCGACGCCGCACCATGCACGTAGACCAACTGGCCGCCGGCATGCCCGACGCGCAGGGCCATGCCGGCCACGCCCAGTGTGGCGACCACGAAGGTCCCCGCCAGCGCGTTCGAGACGGGCGACTTACGGCCAGCCATGACCAGTGCCGCGAGTGCCAGGCTGGCCCCGGCCGACCAGATGAACTGCTCGGCGTACTCCTCGTGGAGGTGGATGGCGGCCTTCTGCACCACAGCCTCGACGCGGTCCTCCTCGCCCTCCCCCGTTCTCATGGCGACCAGCCCGCTCGCGACCAGCAGCGCCTGAAGGGCCACGACGGCTGTCCATGCGCGCAGCCTGACCCGACCGGTCCAGAGAGCCCAGGCAAATCCCGCCGCGATGAGCGGCATCAGCGCGGCCAGCGCGACCGGCAGGTGGACAACAGCGGGGTGAAGTGGCAAACCGTTCATGACGACCTCCTCGTGTGAACCAGCGTCGCTTCGACGCTTCTGCCTATACTTACGACCGGTGACACGGCGCAGTCATCGCACGAATGTCTAACGGGGCCAACGTGGTGGAAACAGAGCACTTAGCCGAGGGGCACGAGACACGTGTGGGATCCCGCCGTATGGGCCTGGCCGTCGCGTTGTTCGCCGCGATCGCCGTTCTCATCGGCGTGGACGTGGTCGGGGATGCCAGGACCGGCGTGGAACCCCTGCACGTGTCACTCGAGGGGATCGTGATGGTGCTCGCGCTGGCCGGGGTGGCGGCGCTCTGGCACGGCTTCCGGGCCGCCGAGTCGCGGGCAGCCCATCTCGAAGGGGACCTCCAGGCCGCTCGCGCCGAGACCGGGCGCTACAAGGCCGAGGCCCAGGAGGCGCTGGCGGGATTGGGGCACGCGATCGACGCGCAGTTCGAACGCTGGGAACTGACCGGCGCCGAGCGCGAGGTAGGGTTGCTCCTGCTGAAGGGCCTCACGCACCGTGAAGCCGCCGAGGTGCGGAAGACCAGTGAGGCCACGGTTCGCCAGCAGGCCCTGGCCATCTATCGCAAATCCGGCTTGCGGAGCCGATCCGACCTGTCGGCGTTCTTCCTCGAGGACCTGCTGTTGCCGCGCGGGGACGCTGAGCCGGCACGGTGAACCCCCGGAGGCCCATCTGGCATCCAACTCACAACCGCGGCCGCAGGGTGGTCGCTTCTGAGAAAGGTCCGCTTCGTGCCTCGACCACTCGTGACCGCTCTTGGTGCCGCCGTACTGTTCATCGCGCTCGGCCTGGGCGGACGTGCTGCACAGCAGCCCGACCCAGTCGATACGTCGAAGATCGGCCCGCAGGTGGGGGCCATCGTCCCCACCTTCTCGGGCGTCGACCAGTTCGGAAAGACCCACACCCTCGAATCGTCCCTCGGGCCAAACGGGGCCATGCTGGTGTTCTTCCGCTCCGCCGACTGGTGACCCTACTGCAAGACGCAGCTCGTGGAGCTGCAAGGCCGCTACCAGGACATCACGAAGCAGGGGCTCGGTCTCGTGGCCATCAGCTACGACGCGCCGGAGACTCTGAAGAAGTTCGCGGACTCCCGTGGCATCACGTTCCCGATGATCTCCGACCCGGGCTCGGCGATCATCAAGCGCTACGGGTTGCTCAACGAGACGATGGACCCGAAGACGCGGTTCTACGGCGTGCCGCACCCCGGCACGTTCATCGTGGACCCGAAGGGGGTCGTGGTTTCGCGGTTCTTCGAGGACGCCTACCAGGAGCGCTACACCGCCGCGACCATCCTCGCCAGGCGGGGCGTGGACCCGACGGGCGCCCCAGTCTCCGCGAGCACATCGCACCTCTCGTTGACCGCTTCGATCAGCGACACCACGGCCGCGCCAGGTGAGCGCCTGTCCATCGTCGTCAACATCACGCCGCGCCGGACGATGCACCTGTACGCGCCGGGGAAGCACGACTACCAGGTCGTGCAGCTCACCATCGATCCGCAGCCGTGGCTGCGGCTGCACGAGACGGTGTATCCGCCGTCCGAGATGTACCACTTCGTGCCGCTGGACGAGCGCGTGGAGGTCTACTCGAGGCCGTTCCGGCTCACGCGCGACGTCACCCTGCTCGCCACGCCCGAAGCGCAGAAGCTGCTCGGCTCGCTTCCGTCCGTCACCATCACGGGCGCACTCGAATACCAGGCGTGCGACGACAAGATCTGCTTCAACCCTACGCGCGTTCCGGTCAGCTTCACGGTGGCAGTGAAGCCGCTGGATCGCCGCCCGCCGGGAGAAGAAGAGAAGTGAGAAGTGAGAAGCGAAAGGGCAGAAGTGAGAAGCGAAACGCAGGAGGCGGGCCAGTGAGCGCTCGACACCGACGAGCCGGCCCTGCGGGACGCGTGCCGGTGGCCCGGTTGCTATACTGACTGTAGCCAGCCTGATCGGAGGTCGCCGTGCCGAGGCTCCCCGTCGTCGCTTCTCTTGTCCTCGCGCTCCTCCCGGCCTTCCTTTCCGCGTCCCAGGGCGACGCCCAGGTTCTCGTTGGCCGCACCGTCGTCGGCACGTACGCCGAGGGGGCGGTCGTCGCGGCGGGCGATGCTGTCGCCACCACGGTGGGACGCGCCGAGATTCTCTTTGCCGATGGCACGCTGCTGCACGTGGACGCCGACACGCGCGTGCGATGGGCCCCCACCGGTCCACTGTCGCTCGAGCATGGGCGGATCCTGCTGAAGAGCGGCATGGGCGGCTGGCTGGAGGTCGTGCTCCCGTTCGCGCAGGTGACGCTTGCACCCGGTGGCTCCTACGGCTTCCTCGTCGATGCCCCGCGTTCGCGCCTCCTGGTGAGCGTCACCGCCGGGAGCGCCGACCTGAAGACTGCTGCCGCACAGGCGACCATCGGCCCGTCCCAGATGGTGGCGCTCACCGACCAGGCGTCGCGCATCGTGCCGACGGCCTTCGATCCCGCGCCGTGGGATACCTTCCCCCGGTGGAGCCGAGCTCGGCAGTCCGCCCGGATTCTCGCCGCCGCGCAGGCTGGCGAGGTTCAGCGACCAGGCACATCTGTCATCCCCCTTGGCCCCGGCGGCTACTACGAGGGCGAGGCCGTCAGTGCGCCCGCACCGACATATTCGGGGGGAGAGGTGATCTGGTACGGCGGCAGCGCCGTGGCGGGCTGGCCCGTCTGGGGCTACGGAGTCGGGCGCGATGATTGGGACAGGCGACGGGATCCGTACGCCCCACGCTACGAACCCCGCTACGACCCGTATCCACGAGGGGGAACGCGCGGCCCCGGGGGTGAAGGTCGCGGCGGGCCCGGGAGAACCGGCCCAGCTCGCGGAGCGGGGACTCCGCGCGAATTGCCGCCGGCTGTTCCGCCCACGCCGGCACCGCCGCCCGCCCGTGGCGGCGTAGGCAAGCTCCCGTCTCCCAGGGTGCCGCCCCTTCAGTAAACCGGTCGGATATACTCGAATCGTGAAGCTGTGGTGGCGCCGCGGCGCCAGCCTCCTCGTCCTGCTCGTGCTGGCCGTCGCGCCAGCCGTGGCTGCGGCATGTGCCGAGCTCTGCGAGCCGCTCGCGAGTGCGGCCTCGTCGGCGCACCACGTGGCCGGCGGAGATCACGAGGCGATGTCGGATTGCCACGGGGCGGAAGCCGGGCCGGTCACCAATGTACTGACCTCCGCCCCCTGCGACCATCACGACGACGGCGGGATGGGCACGGCGATTGTGACGGCCGGCCGCGACGACACGCGCATCCTGCTGGCGCAGGCCCCGACGTTCACTGCGACGCTGGGGACTGGCGCAGCGGCTGTCCTGGCCATCAGGGGCCCCAGCTCCCAACCCACACCTCCACGACCGACAGCCGCCCCGCTCGCCCTGCGGATCTGATCCGCCTTTCCGGCGCGTCGCGCGCGCTGTAATCCTTTCTCCCCTCACTCGTTGATCAGGTGATGGCCGGCACGCCCGCGTGCCTGCGTCGCCGGAAGGTTCGTCCATGAGAGCCGTGCTTCGCGCATTCGTCCTGCTGGTCGTGGTCCTGGCCATCGCCGGAGGGCTGGCCACCTACTCGGTGCTGGGCCGTGGCCTGAGCACCCGGGTGGCCCCCAGCCCGGTCGAGACCTACATCGCGCGCGCCATGCGGGGCCTGGCCACGCCGTCTGCCGCGCGCAACAGGCCCAACCCGATCGAGGCCACGCCGGAGGTGATGGAAGAAGCGCTCGCACATTTTGCGGATCACTGCGCGAGCTGCCACGCCAACGACGGGAGCGGCGCCACCGAGTTGGGCCGCAGCCTCTATCCGCCCGCGCCGGACATGCGGGCCGACGCGACGCAGTCGCTCACCGACGGCGAGCTGTTCTCGCTCATCGAGAACGGCGTCCGCCTGACGGGCATGCCGGCGTGGGGTACGGGCACGCCCGAGGGGGAGCGACAGAGCTGGGGTCTGGTGCACTTCATCCGCCGCCTGCCGTCGCTCACGCCCGAGGACCTCGCGCGGATGGAGGAGCTGAACCCACGCAGCCCGCAGCAGGTGAGGGAAGAAGACGAGATCAAGCGGTTCCTTGCCGGGGAAGAGTCCCCTGCGTCGGCCACCGAGACGCCCCCGGCCCCGCACAAGGGGCCGCACTGAGAAGTGAGAAGTGAGAAGCGAGAGTCGAAGAAGGATGACCGGAAGCCGGAGAACGGAGCTCGAGGCACAGATGGGCGTTGACGCGATGACACGAAGGCGGTTCGTCAAGGGCCTCGCCGTGGGCGGCGCGGTGGTGGCGGCGGGGCGTTGGGACCTGCCGGCGTGGGCGCAGCCCGTGCGGCAGGCGCCGGCAGTGCTGACCGGCACCGAGATCGATCTGGCCATCGGCGAGACGCCGATGAACATCACGGGTGCGCCGCGTATCGCGCAGACCATCAACGGCACCATCCCTGGACCCGTGGTCCGGCTGCGCGAGGGCGACACCGTCACGCTCCGCGTGAAGAACGAGCTGGACGAGGACACCTCCATCCACTGGCACGGCATCATCCTGCCGGCCAACATGGACGGGGTACCGGGGCTCAGCTTCCACGGCATCCGTCCGGGTGAGACCTATCACTACCGGTTCACCCTGAAGCAGCACGGCACCTACTGGTACCACAGCCACTCCGGCTTCCAGGAGCAGCGCGGCGTCTATGCGCCGCTCGTGGTCGAGCCCAGCGAGCCCGAGCCCTTCCGCTACGACCGTGAGCACGTCGTCATGCTCTCGGACTGGACCGACGAGAACCCGGGGCGCCTCTTCGGGAAACTGAAGAAGCAGTCGGACTACTACAACTTCCGGCAGCGCACGGTGGGCGACTTCGTCCGCGACGTGCGCGCATCGGGCCTCAAGGCCACGCTCGCCGAGCGCCGCGCGTGGGGCGAGATGCGCATGAGCGCGACCGACCTGGCCGACGTCACCGGCTACACCTACACCTACCTGATGAACGGACAGGCCCCCGCCGCCAACTGGACGGGGCTGTTCCGCCCGGGCGAGCGCGTGCGGCTCCGGTTCATCAATGGCTCTGCGATGAGCTACTTCGACGTCCGCATCCCGGGCTTGAAGATGACCGTAGTGGCCGCGGATGGTCTCCACGTGCGGCCCGTGGAGGTGGACGAGTTCCGTATCGCGGTCGCGGAAACCTTTGACGTGATCGTCGAACCGACGGGGCAGGAAGCGTTCACGATCTTCGCGCAGGCGATGGACCGGACGGGCTACGCGGCCGGGACGCTGGCCGTGCGCGAGGGGCTGCGGGCGGCGGTGCCGGAGATCGACCCGCGGCCCGTGCTGACGATGGCCGACATGGGGCACGGCGGCATGGACCACAGCGGCCACGGGATGGCGGCCGCGGCGCCCGCGGATCCGCACGCGGGACACGTCATGCCCGCCGAACCGGCCACGCCCGACCCGCACGCCGGCCACGCGATGCCCGCACCGGCCGCACCTGCCAGCACCCCATCGCACCCGCCCGCACTCGTGAACCACCCGCCCAGCGAGGACGGCAACCCGCTCGTCGACATGCAGACGATGGCGCCGACGGCGAAGCTGGACGACCCTGGCCTGGGCCTGCGCGACAACGGGCGGCGCGTGCTCACCTACAGCGATCTGCGGAGCGTGTTCGACGACCCGGATGGGCGCGAGCCGAGCCGCACCATCGAACTGCATCTCACCGGCCACATGGAGCGCTTTGCCTGGTCGTTCAACGGCATCAAGTTCTCGGACGCCGAGCCCGTGCGCCTGAAGTACGGCGAGCGCGTGCGCATCGTGCTCGTCAACGACACGATGATGACGCACCCTATCCACCTCCACGGCATGTGGAGCGATCTCGAAGACGAGGAAGGGAAGTTCATGGTGCGGAAACACACCATCGACATGCCGCCGGGCACGCGGCGGAGCTACCGTGTCACGGCCGACGCGCTCGGACGCTGGGCGTACCACTGCCACCTGCTCTTCCACATGGAAGCGGGGATGTTCCGTGAAGTGAGGGTGGACGAGTGATCGCGCGCAAACTCGTTCCGATTGTCGCCGCTACCGCGTGCGTCGTGGCCTTGCTGTCGTCCGGTGTTGGCGCGCAGTCACCAGCACCCCAGGCGCCCCGGCCGGTTGTGGGCGATCCGCACGCGGGGCATCAGGCGCCGGTCGATCCGCACGCGGGGCACCAGATGCCCGTGCCCGGTGAAGGGCAGGCGCCGCTGCCGCCGTTCATCCCGCCCGTGACCGACGAGATGCGGAAGGCCGCGTTCCCGGATGTCGAGGGCCACTCGGTGCACGACAACGCCGTCAACTACTTCGTGCTGGTGGACCAGCTCGAGTGGGAGTCGGGGGCGTCGGAGACTGGGGTTGGATGGGATACGAAGGGCTGGGTGGGTCGCGACCGCGATCGGCTCTGGTTCCGCGCCGAGGGGCAGCGTGCGGATGGTCGCGTCACCGACGCGCAGACGCACGTCTTCTACGGGCGCGCCATCTCCCGCTGGTGGAACGTGCTCGGCGGCATCCGGCAGGACTTCCGGCCCGGGCCGGCGCAAACGTGGGCCGCCGTGGGCATCCAGGGATTGGCGCCGTACTGGTTCGACGTCGAGGCGACGGCATATCTCGGCGCCTCTGGCCGCAACCACTTCCGTGTGGAGTCCGAGTACGAGCTGCTGCTCACGAACCGGCTCATCCTGCAGCCGAACGTCGAGATGGAGATCTACGGCAAGTCCGATCCCGAGCACTTCCGGGAGAAGGGGCTGGCGACACTCGACTTCGGTCTTCGCCTGCGCTACCTGGTGCGGCGCGAGCTCGCGCCGTACGTGGGCGTGGTCTGGCACAACAAGTACTTCGGCACGGCGGACATGGCGCGGGCCGCGGGCGAGAGCACGGGAGGCGCGCGGCTGGCGTTGGGCGTGCGGGTCTGGATGTAGACGGCAAACGCGAGGGGGGACGTGTGGCGACACGACCGGACCACGAGCACCATCCTGATCATCACGGCCATGAGCCCCACGCCGCACACAAGGCTCACGCCGCCCACGAGGCCCACGCGGGCCACGACCGCCACGCCGGCCACTCGGTCGAGATGTTCCGGCAGAAGTTCCTCGGGACGTTGCTCCTGTCGCTGCCCACCATCGTGTGGGCGCCGATGATCCAGCACTGGTTCGGCTACACGGCGCGGGGTGGGCCCGCCGCCTCGCGCTGGGTGCCCGCGGTGTTCGGCACGCTGGTGTTCGCGTACGGCGGATGGGTGTTCCTCAAGGGCGCGGCGCAGGAACTGGCCGCCCGCCTGCCAGGCATGATGACGCTCATCAGCCTGGCCATCAGCGTCGCCTTTCTCTTCAGCCTCGCCGTGACGCTCGGCTATCCCGGCATGGACCTGTGGTGGGAACTGGCCACGCTGGTCACGATCATGGTGCTGGGCCACTGGATCGAGATGCGGTCCATCACGCAGGCCCAGGGAGCATTGAAGGAGCTGGCGCGCCTGCTGCCCGACACGGCTGTCCGCATCGTCGGGGACCGCACGGAGGAGGTGCGAGCCTCGGACCTTCGTGAAGGAGACCTCGTGCTCGTCCGCCCAGGCGCCAGCGTGCCCGCTGACGGCCTCGTGCGCGATGGCACGAGCGACGTAAACGAGGCAATGATCACCGGCGAGTCCCGCCCCGTTTCGAAGACCGCGGGGGCAAAGGTCATCGCCGGGACGGTGAACGGCTCAGGGTCGCTGCGCGTGGAGGTGACCGGCACAGGCGAGAGAACCGCCCTGGCCGGCATCATGCGGCTGGTGGCACAGGCCCAGGGCTCCCGGTCCCGCGCCCAGGCGCTGGCGGATCGCGCGGCGTTCGCGCTGACCATCGTCGCCGTCGCGGCCGCGGTGCTGACGCTCGTGGGCTGGGCCCTCGCCGGCGCAGAGGCGGCCTTCATCGTCGAGCGCGTCGTCACGGTGCTGGTCATCGCGTGTCCGCACGCGCTGGGTCTGGCCATCCCGCTCGTCGTGGCCATCTCCACGACGCTTGGCGCGCGGAACGGGCTCCTCGTGCGCGATCGCCGGGGCCTCGAGGAGGCTCGTAACCTCGATGCGGTGTTCTTCGACAAGACGGGCACACTGACGCGCGGTGAGTTCCGCGTCGTCGACATCACGACGACCCACGACCTCCCGATGGATGAGGCACTGGCCCTGGCGGCGGCCGCCGAGCACGATTCCGAGCACACCATCGCGCAGGGCATCGTGAAGAGCGCCGAGGAGCGCCATTTGCGCATTCCCCGCGCCGAGGGATTCCAGTCCATCCCGGGCCACGGCGTGAAGGCCGTCGTGGAGGGACGACACCTGCACCTGGGTGGGCCCGCGCTGTTGCGTCGAATGGGCGTGGCCCCGGGAGACGTGCTGGGCGCGGCCATCGACCGCGCGGCGGCGAAGGGACAGGCCGCCATCACGATGGTGGACGGCACGACACCCGTCGCCGTCCTCGCGGTGGCGGATGCCGTCCGCGACGAGTCGCGCGACGCCATCGAACGGCTGCACGCGATGGGCATCGAGTCCGTGATGATGACCGGGGATGCGAAGGCCGTGGCCGAGGCGGTGGGGCGGGACCTGGGGATCGACACGGTGCTCGCCGAGGTCCTGCCCGACCAGAAGGCGGCGCGCGTCGAGGAGGTCCAGCGCCAGGGCAGGCGCGTGGCCATGGTGGGCGATGGCGTGAACGACGCGCCGGCCCTCGTGACGGCAGACGTCGGGATTGCCATCGGCGCCGGCACGGATGTGGCGGTGGAGGCCGGCGATGTGGTGCTGGTCCGCAGCGATCCGCGGGACGTGCCGCGCATCGTCGCGCTCAGCCGCGCGACCTACCGGAAGATGATTCAGAACCTGTGGTGGGCGGCGGGCTACAACATCGTCGCCATCCCGCTCGCGGCGGGCGCGCTGGCGCCGTGGGGCGTCGTGCTGCATCCGGCGGTGGGTGCGGTACTGATGTCGCTGAGCACGATCGTCGTGGCGGTGAATGCGCAGTTGTTGCGACGCGTGGAACTGTAAGGACGCGGGCGTCTGCGCTGACGGATTTCCGCCAGTGCCGGACGCCCGGAACCGCCGGAGGCGGTACTGCGGCGTTTTGTCGCAGGATGGCCCGCCGTGGCCGTGGGTATGGTCTTTGCTGGTTGAAGAACCGAGGCTGGTGTGTTCAAAGCCGTCGCGCTGTCTGTCGCGCTGATTGTGGGCATTGGGCCCGGGGCAACCCTGCTGTGCCGCGCGTGGTGCGACCAGCACCTGGCCGCGGTCACGGGCTGCCACGGTCCGGGCGGCGGCGATGACCTCCGCGTGACCACTGCCGACCAGTGCGACGATGGCGCCCTCGCGATGCCATTGCTCGTGCAGGAGGACGCGCGCCGCAAGGCCGCGCCGCCGGCCAGCCAGGCCCTGACGAGCCGGGCATTCGCGTTCGTCGCCTCTCCATTCGATCTGCTCCCGCCGCTCCGAGCGGAATCCATGCGCCCTCCTCAGGCGCCGCCGCTCTCGCTCCATCTCCGCATCTGATCCCTCCTGGCCGTGGGTGACCTGGCAGACCCGGGCGCCCGCGGCATCACGCCGCTGAACCGACGTACGGCCGCGTGCCACGGGCGTGGCGGTCGGGCGTCACGTGGTCACAGGGGATCAGGTGTCCGTCATGTCGCGATTCATCGTGCTTCCGTTGGTGCTCTTGCTGCTCATTCCGCTGGTCGGAGTGCCCGCTCCTGCTGTCGCGCAACCCGCCTCCACGCTCCCGTCGCCTCTCGGGCTGGCGGACGCCATCCGCATTGCGGGCGAGCGGCGCGACGAGATCGAGGCGGCACGCGCCCTCATCCGCGCCGCCGAGCAGCGTCCCGCCATCGTGTCGGCGCTGGACGATCCCAGGGTCGCGCCCTCCCTGAATCACCTGCCGTTCATGCTCGACGGTGCGGACGTGAGCGTCACGGTCGAGCAGGCCTTCCCGCTCTCGGGCGTGCGGGGGCACCGGCGCACCGCCGCGCTCGCGGACGTAGATCGCGTGCGCGCGGACAGGGACCGCACCGCCCTGGATGTCCGCGTGCAGGCCGCCAACGCCTGGCTGATGGTGTGGGAGCGGCGGCGGACGCAGGCGCTCGTCGCCGAGCAGCTGGCGTTTGCCCGTGACGTGGTGATTGCCGCCAACGCGCGCTATGCCGGGGGGACCGCGCCCCAGTCGGACGTCCTGCGCGCCGAGGTGGAAGTGGCCCGGCTCGAGGCGCTGGCGCGATCGCTCACGAGCGAGGTGCGCGGCGCCGAGGCGATCCTGAACGCGAGCCTTGCCGTGGATGCCGCCGGCGACATACCGCCGCTGGCGCCCCTCGCGGTTGCCGGCCCCCCGGCCCTCCGATCGGTCATCGATGCGGCCGTGGCCGCGCGCCCGGAACTGGCCGCCGCGCGCGCCGGCATCGCGCGGGCCGATGCGGAGGTGCAGGTCATGCGCGACATGTACCGGCCGATGATGACCGTCCGCACGGGCCCGGCCTACACGATGGCCGAGGGCAACGGCTGGATGGCGATGGTGGGCGTGAGCCTTCCCATCTGGCGATCGAAGCTGGCCGCCGGCGTTGCCGAAGCCGAGGCCATGCGGGCCATGGCCACCGCGGACCTGCGGGCGATGACCCGCATGGTCGAAGGCGAGGCCGCCGCGGCCGCCAGCCAGTTGCAGGCCGCCCGCGACCGGCAGGACGCCCTGACCCGCGACGTGCTGCCCCGGGCGCGCATGGCCATCCAGCCCGCGGTCGCCGGCTACTCCGCCGGCCAGTTGCCGCTCGTCAGCGTGATCGAGGCCGTGCAGGCACTCTGGCTGATCCAGGCCGACCTGATCACGGCCGATGTCGAGGTGGGGCGTGCCTCTGCACGTCTCGGGCGTGCCACTGGCTCTTACGAAGGAATCCTCCGATGACATCGAATGTCGACAGGCGATGGATTGTCGCGCCGATTGTCTCTGCCGTTGCCACGGCCGCGCTCTTCGCCGCCGCGCTCTGGATCCAGCACGCACGTGGAGGGTGGCCATTCGACGCGAGCGCCGGAGCCCGCGCCACCGAGAGGCCCCCGGAGTCCCACGACATGGCGACCGAGATGCCGGCGAGCCTGCTCGACCGCGTCCCGGTGGACGTCGCGATGGCCATGCAGCGGACGCTCGGCATCCAGCTGGAGGCCGTGCGGCGGGAGTCGCTGACCGAGAGCATCCAGGCCGTGGCCACGATCGTGCCGGACGAGTCGCGCATCTCGCACGTGCACACGAGGGTGGCGGGCTGGCTGGAACAGCTCGATGTCAACACCACGGGCGAGATGGTCAGGGCCGGGCAGCCGCTGGCACGAATCTTCTCGCAGGAACTCCTCTCGTCCCAGGCAGAGTACCTCGCCGCGCGGGCCGCGACCGCGGCGTCCGGGATCACCAGCGCCGTGGTTCATGGCGGACGCATGCGTCTCGGAGTGCTCGGCATGACGCCCGCCGAGATCGACGCCATCGAGCAGAGCGGCGAGCCGCGGCGCCTGGTCACGGTGGTCGCCCCGCGCAGCGGCGTGGTCGTCAACCGCGGCGTCACGGCCGGAACGGCCGTGGATCCCTCGACGACGCTCCTGACCATCGCAGACCTTTCGCGGGTCTGGGTCCTCGCGGAGGTGCCGGAAGCGAGCATCCCCTCAGTCCGCGCCGGTTCCACCGCGACGCTCGATTTCCCCGCCTCCGGTCGCCCGCCCTTCACCGCGCGCGTGGACTTCCTCTATCCGACATTGACCGAGCGGACGCGCACGTTGCGGGTCCGCCTGCCGGTCGCCAACCCCGCCGGGAAGCTGAGACCGGGGCTGTACGGCTCGGCCGCCTTCGAGGTGTCCGGCCCGCCGGCGATCACCATCCCGCGCGACGCGGTCGTGGATACCGGGCGGCAGCAGCACGTGTTCGTGGTCGAGGGCGATCGGTTCGTGCCCCGCGAGATCACGCTCGGCCTGCAGCTCGCCGATCGCGTGGAAGTGCGCTCCGGGCTGTCCGAAGGCGAGCGGATCGTCTCGGCGGGCGTGTTCCTCCTCGACTCCGAGAGCCGCCTGCGCGCCACCGGCGGCATGGGCGGGCACAACCACGGGAGCTCGACCGCACCTCCGGCCGATCCCGCGACGCCACCTCGCGCCGGGCAGCCACCGACCGCGCCACATGACGACCCGCACGCGGGCCACGGCTCGGCGGCCACGGCGCCGGCGGTCGATCCGCACGCGGGACACCGGGAGTAGCGCCATGGTCGAACGCATCATCGAGCTCTCGGTCCGGCACAAGTGGGCCGTATTCGGCGTCGTGCTCGTGCTCGCCATCTGGGCGGCGGACTCCGCCCGCCGGACGCCGCTCGACGCCCTGCCGGACATCTCCGACCCCCAGGTCATCGTCTACACCGAGTGGATGGGCCGAAGCCCGGACCTGGTCGAGGACCAGGTGACGTACCCGCTGGTCCGGACGCTCCAGAGCACGCCGGGCGTCGCCACGGTGCGCGGATACTCGATGTTCGGCATGAGCTTCGTGTACGCGCTCTTCGACGAGGGGACGGATATCTACTGGGCCCGGACGCGCGTGCTGGAGCAGATGGCCCGCGTGCAACAGGCGCTGCCGTCGGATGCGGCGCCGACGCTCGGCCCGGACGCGAGCGGCGTGGGCTGGGTCTACCAGTACGTCCTGACGGACAGCCGTGGCCGGCTCGACCTCGCGGAATTGCGTGCGCTGCAGGATTTCACCGTGCGACCGGCGCTCCAGGCCGTGGCGGGAGTCGCGGAGGTGGCGTCGGTCGGCGGCTTCCAGCGCCAGTACCAAATCGTGCTCGACCCGGATCGTCTCGTCTCGTTCGGCCTGACGCTGGGCGACGTGACGCGCTCGGTCCGCGATGCCAACGCCGAGGTGGGCGCGCGGGTGCTGGAACTCGCCGGGCGCGAGTACGTCCTGCGCGGACGCGGCTACGTGAAGGACCTTGCCGATCTCGAACAGAGCGTCGTGACGGTGGGCGCGGGTGGCGTGCCCGTGCGGCTCGGTGACGTGGCGCGCGTGCAGTTCGGCCCGGACATCCGCCGCGGCGCGGCGGACTACAACGGGATGGGCGAGACGGTCGGCGGCATCGTCGTGATGCGCATTGGATCCAACGCGTTGCAGGTGATCCGCGCGCTCGAAGCCGAGATTGCGGCGCTCCGCCTGCCGGACGGCGTCCGCCTCGTGCCCACGTACGACCGCTCCGGGCTGGTCCTCGGGTCCATCGGGACGCTGTCCAACACCCTCGTTCAGCAGGCCATCATCGTCACGATCATCTGCCTGGTGTTCCTGTTCCATGCGCGCTCGGCCGCCGTGGTCATGATCGTGCTGCCGCTCTCGGTGCTGATGTCATTCATCGGGATCCGCTATCTCGGGCTGACCTCGAACATCATGTCGCTGGGCGGCATCGCCATCGCCATCGGGGAACTGGCCGACGCCGTGATCGTGCTCATCGAGAATGCGCACGTCCGGCTGGCGGCCGCGCCGCCTGGCACGGACAGGAAACGGGTGATCGTGGCTGCCTGCAAGGAGGTGGGCCGGCCCATCTTCTTCTCGCTGCTGCTCATCACCATCAGCTTCCTGCCCATCTTCACCCTGGCCGGGCAGGCGGGCCGGCTCTTCACACCGCTCGCCTACACGAAGACCTTCGCGATGTTCGCGGCGGCCATCCTCTCCATCACGCTGGCGCCGCCGCTCATGGTGCTCTTCCTGCGCGGGCGGTTCAGGACGGAGGCGGACAATCCGGTCAGCCGTCTCCTGGTCACGCTCTACCGTCCCATCGCCGGACTCGTCGTCCGGCTCCGGTACGTGGTCGTGGTCGGGGCCGTGGCCCTGATGGTGGCCACCGTGCCGGTGTTCCAGAAGCTGGGCTCGGAGTTCATGCCGCCGCTCGACGAGGGCTCGCTCCTCGTCATGCCGACGACGTTCCCTGGCATCTCCATCGAGGAGGCGCGCCGGGCGCTCGTTGCGCAGGACCGCATCATCATGCGCTTCCCGGAGGTGCATGCCGTCCATGGCAAGGTGGGGCGCGCCGAGACCGCCACCGATCCCGCGCAGCTCGACATGATCGAATCGGTCATCACCATGCGGCCGCACGACGACTGGCCGAGGCATTACACCCCACGGTGGTACAGCGCCTACGCGCCCGATTGGCTGAAGGCGCTGACCCTCCGCCGCCTCTGGCCCGAGCAGCAGGCGCGCACGCTCGACGAGCTCGCCCGCGACCTCGACGCGGCCTTGCGGATGCCGGGCTACCAGATGGCCATTGCTCCGCCCATCCGCACGCGTATCGACATGCTGACCACCGGCGTCCGCACGCCGGTCGGGGTCAAGGTGTTCGGCGACGACCTCGAAGAGATCGAGCGCATAAGCGTCGCGCTCGAGGGAATGCTGCGCGAGGTCCGGGGCACCCGGAGCACCTTCGCGGAACGGCAGACGGGGCGAGAATACGTGGACATCGTGCCCGACCGCGAGGCCATCGCGCGCTACGGGCTCACGGTCCGCGACGTCCAGGACGTCGTCGAGGCGGCCATTGGCGGCATGCCGGTTTCCACGGCCGTCGCCGGGCGATCGCGCTTCTCGATCAACCTTCGCCTGGCCGCCGACCAGCGCTCGGACCCGCAGGCGCTGGCCTCCGTGCTCGTGCCGGTGCCGTCCACCGGCGGCCCGATCGAGGCCGCTGGCGGGAATACGGGTGTGGGCACGAGCCCCCTGCTCGGGGGCGTGGGCGGATCGATGGTCGCGGGTGCCGGCGGTGGCATGGGCGGGGGCATGAGTGGAGGTGGCGCGCAGCCCGCGATGGCGGGGCTCGAGATGACAGCCGGCCGCGCCGCGCCATCCATGACCGGCACTGCGGCCGTTGAGCCGGACCTGATGAACCAGTGGCGGCAGCCGGGCGCCGCCGTGCCGCTCGGCGAGCTGGCGGACGTCAGGGTGACGACGGGCCCGCCCATGATCAAGGACGAGAACGGCGTGCTCGTCGGCTACGTGTACGCCGATATCGATCAGGCCGAGCGCGACCTCGGCGGGTGGGTGGACGATGCGAAGGCGCTGGTCGGTGACCGGCTGAGCCTGCCGGCGGGTTACCGGCTGCAGTGGACCGGCCAGTACGAGTTCCTCGCCGAGATGGAGGCCCGCCTTCAGTACGTCATCCCGCTCACGCTGCTCCTCGTCGTCGTCCTCCTGTACCTCGCGATGCGTGGCTGGCCGCAGACGGTCCTGGTCGTTTCGAGCCTGCCGTTTGCCGTGGCCGGGAGCGTCTGGCTGCTGGCGTTCATGGATTACAACCTGTCCACCGCCGTCTGGGTCGGCCTGATCGCGGTGGCCGGTGTGGCGGCGGAAACCGGCATCGTGATGGTGGTGTACCTGGACGAGGCGTTCGCCCGGCACATGCGAGAGGGGCGTATCCGCGTGCCCGCGGATGTGGACGCGGCCGTCATCGAAGGCGCGTCGGCCCGTGTTCGCCCGCTGTTGATGACGGTGGCCACGACGGTGCTCGGGCTGATGCCCCTCTTGTGGGAGTCCGGCGTCGGCGCCGACATTTCGGCGCGCACCGCCGCGCCGGTGGTAGGCGGGCTGTGGTCGTGCATGCTCCTCACGCTGCTGGTCCTGCCCGCGGCCTATGCCATCTGGCGACGGGGCCAGGTGAGGGCGGCCCTGGCCTCGACGGGGTAGACTAGTGGCCTCAGGCAAGGAGACCCCGATGACTCGACGGACGGCAATCACCCTCGTGGCCGGACTGCTGCTGGCGGGCCTCGCCCCGGCCGCGGCGCTGGCGCACCCCGGGCACGATCACAAGATCCTGGGCAACGTCACCATGGCCGCCGCGGATCACCTGATGGTGAAGGACCGCCAGGGCAAGGACCACACCATCCAGATCACGAGCGCCACGAAGGTCCTGCGGGACAAGAAGCCCGTCCGCGTCGAGGAGATCAAGGAAGGCCTCCGTGTCGTCGTCACCGCCGTGACCGAGAACGACAAGCACGTGGCGAAGACCATCGAGCTCGGCAGCGCGCCGACGACGAAGCAGTAGGTGGCACCACCGGGGCCTCCGGGGGGCCTCCGCCTCAGTCACTGCCTGGACGGACGAGCGAGCCCCGGTACCGCGTCCAGGCGTCTGCCACGCACGCTGCCGTCAGCACCCAGATCAGCGGCTCCACCTGGAACCGGTAGCGCGACGACTCCAGAAAGGTCAGCATCGTGCTGGCGGCGGTGACGTAGAGCACCTGGAGCACGAGGAACGCGAGCACGGCGCCACGTGCGCGCGCCCCTCGGTCGCCTTGTCTAAGCAGGGACCAGGCGATCCGCGCGGCCCACACCAGGATTACCGGCAACAACACGTAGACGCCCACTGGCGCAAACGGGAAAGTGTGCAGGGTGCGGTTGTACGCGCTCTCGTACACGCCCAGGAGTGCCCGGTGTCCGGCGTGGGGCGCACCCGGAAGCCCGGCGCGCGGATGCCACGACGTGGACGGCCCGAAGTAGTCGCCGAGCCCGGTAAGGACCGTGGCCGGATACTCGAACCACCGCTCGCGAAGGTAGCGCCGGACGTCCGCGCTGCGCGCGCGGTGCACCTCGATCAGCCACCAGTGGTTGAAGTTGGGCGCCCGAACCGCCACGTGCTCGAGGCGCGTCACCTGCGGCGGCCACCCTGGTAGGTCTGGTGTTGCGAAGAACCGCGCGTACTCCCGCGGTGGCGCGTACGCGCTGATGGCGGCGAACGGGGACAGGAGACCGTCGCGAATCCACTGGTCGCGTACGTCGCGCGGCAGGCGATCCACCGTGACGAGATGAAAGCTCGCCGGGCCGAACGTGGAGGCGGCGAACGCCCCGAACACGATCAGGTTCTTCAGGTAGAGCGCCACCAGGAGCGCCGCGGGGATCGCGGCCGCGCCGAGCACGCGATGCCGGCACTGACGGCCCGCAGCCCACAGCGCCGCCCCCATCATCAGCGCGAACCACACCAGGTGGAACGTGCTCCGCGTGAGGCCGATGGCCGCGCAGAGCCCGAAGAACGCGGCCCAGGCGCCGGTCGATCCCGTGCGCACGCCGCGATGGAAGCAGGCCGCGGCCACGCACAGCATGGTCGTGACGGGCCACTCGTACAGGTACAGGTGCTCGAAGTAGATGGCCGGCGGTGTCAGCGCGAAGGCCAGCGCCAGGCCGAAGGCGGCGCGCGTGGAGAGCCCCGTCGCGCGACCCAGTACGAAGAGCGCATTCACCAGCACAAGGCCCATCGCCCAGAAGAGCCCCAGCGCCATCGATTCCGGCCGGGCGCCGCCCAGCTTCAGCAGGATGCCCGTCAGGAAATCCATGCCGGGCGGGAAGGCGTGGAAGTAATACAGCGTTTCGAGGAGCCGATCGCGGAGGTCGCCCGGATCGGCCAGCCACATCCAGTCGAGGTCGAAGCGGAAGGGAAGCCCTGCCAGCCACAGCGCGGCGCGGCTCAGCGCATAGAAAACGCTGAGCCAGACGTGCGCGCGGACGAGGGGGGCGCCTGGGCGGTCCACACCTACTTCGTCTTCTTGCGCGCCTTGTAGTACTCCTCGATCGGCTGGAACGGGCCGAAGCGATGCTGCTCGACGGGGAAGTCGTCGGCGAACGGCCCGTAGGGATTGTCCACGGGTTTCGCCGCCGGGTCGGGGTAGTCCTTCTCGAGGTCGGCCATCTGCGGGCGCGGCTGGTCGTTGATGAACGCCGCCACGTCGAAGGCCTCATCGTCGGTGAGCGTCGGCTCGCCGAGCGGCATCCGCGCCTTGATGAAACGCGCGGCGGTCAGCACGCGGTGCATCCCGGCGCCGTTGTTGAAGCTGTCGGGGCCCCACAGCGGTGGGAAGAGATACCCCTTGGCCTTGTCGCCCGTCGCCAGGAGCCCCTGGCCGTCCTTGCCGTGGCAGATGGAACAGCGCGCCTCGAAGACCGTGCGCCCGCCATCGACGCTGGCGGCCCGCGCCGGCGTCTTGAACGCGGGCGGCTCTTCGGCCTTGCGCCGCGACGCGCCCATCGCCTGGTAGTCGGTGCCGAGCCCCCGGAGGTAGGCCGCGATGGCCATCATCTCGGGGCTGTCCATCGGCAGGGGCGTGCCGTTCATGCTCCGCTGCATGCACTCGTTGATGCGGTCCTCGATGTCGGTGCTCGTACCGGCGCGGCCCGAGAAGCGCGGGTAGTGCTCGAACGTCTGGAGGAGGTTGAGCGTCCCGGGCTCGGTGCCCGTGCCGAGGTGGCACGAGCCGCAGTTCAGGCGGCTGCCGATCATGCGGCGGGCTGGATCCGGGTGATCGGGACCCATCAGCTCCGCGGTGTGCGCCACGAGCTGGCGCCCATATTCCTCGGTGGCGTAGTCGGGGGCCGTCGCGCGCGTGGCCGCCGGGGCTGAAGCCCCGGGCGCTCCAGCAGCCCCGGAAGGCCCGGACGCTCCAGTGGCCGCGGAAGCCCCGGGTGCCGGGGCTGGCTTGTCCGCGGAAGCATTCGCAGAGGGGGAAGCCCCGGATGCTCCGGAAAGCGAGAGCGGAGGACCGTAGAGCGCGACACCCACTGCCACCGCGCCCACTGCGCAACAGGCCAGCACGATGGCCGTCAGGCCGCCTGGTTCGGGGCCCTGATCGCGGTCAGTCACGAAGCGTGTCCTCCCCCGGATTCACGGTTTCGTCGCTCCGCCCGATCATACTCCCGCACCGCGTCCTGGAAGCGGTGCTTGGGCCGCTCGATCCAGGCCCGCAGGCCGGGCGACAGCATCCACGCCGCCACGAACGCGACCGTGAAGGCGACGGAGGCGAGGACGATGATGTCGGTGATCACCGGCGGACCCCGCCGGGCGCCGCGGACGCCCCTTCATAGTAGCCGCGCACGTGGTGGGCCACCGCGATGAGCTCGGCGTCCGACAGGCGCGCGGTCCATGGCGCCATCGGGGTGCCGTCGATGCCGTTGCGCAGCACGCGGATGGCCCGGTCGAGGCTCGGCCGCTGGCGGTGGAAGTTGGAGGGCGACATTGCCAACTCGGCCGCCGCGGGTCCGTTGCCGAGGCCCTCGTCGCCGTGGCACTGCACGCAGTTCTCGCGGAAGACGCGGGCGCCGAGCTCGACCATGTGGTCCGGCACGGGCGGGTTCGGCTCCGCCCGGGTCAGCGCGCGCACGGCTTCGGCTATCGCGGCAAGATCCTCGGGCCGCCGGTCGCGCCACGCGGGCATGGCCGTGCCCCACACGCCGTTCCACAGGACGTCCGCGAGCCGATCGGTCGAATACTCGTGCTCGGCCAGGCTGGCCGGCGCGGGACGCAGCCCGCGGGCTCCCGGGCCGTCCCCCTGGCCCGTGGCGCCATGACAGGTTGCGCAGTGCTCGCCGTAGAGTTGCCGGCCGCGGTCGAGGTCCGCGCTCCGCGGCAGGGCCGGGGCCTCGTGGGTGCGCCGCGCCCTGCCCGGATGCGCGTTGAGCGCGCCGTCGAAGGCCATCATCGCCATCTCGTCGTCCGTGCAGTTGCACGCCTCGCGGGCGCGGGCCTCGCCCTCGGGCGCGGCCAGCTCGCGCGCGCGGCCCAGCGTCTCGAGATAGGCGACGAGGTCGCGCGCTTCCTGGCGCGGGCGATCCGGCGCGCCGTCGAACAGCGCCGCGTAGGCGGGCATGACCGACGCAGGCACGACCGCGCGCGGCGAGAAGAGGTGCGCGAAGTGCCAGTCGGTGGAGCGCGTGAAGGCGGCGCGCGTCAGGTCCGGCCCGATCCGCCGCGTGCCCCACAGGTGCGGGTAGTCCAGTCGCGTTTCCCAGGCGAGCGTCGGGGCGCCGAACCGCGCCATGTCGGTGTGCAGGTAGCGGACCTGCTGCGTGTGGCAGTAGGCGCAGCCCTCGCGGCTGTAGACCACGCGACCGCGGCGCGCGCTCTCGCTCAGGGGCAGCACGTACTCCGGCCCCATGGCGCGCGACTGCTCGTCCAGCACGCGCTTGGGCCACCAGCCGAGCAGGGCCACGGACATCACGAAGAACGCCACGCCCGCCACGCTGGCCACGACGTACGACATGCGCAGGGCGCGCTGCGGCTGGCCGCTCACGACGCCTCCACCGCGGCCGCCGGTGCCAGGCGCGGCGCAATCTCGTCCACGGGCTCGGTGCCGATGCTGGCCTCCACCTCCCGGAGCCCCGCACCGCGCGGGCCCGTGGTGAGCCCGACCAGCAGCGCGATGAACGCGCCGGCGAGCGGGATGCCCGTCAGGGCGCGGATCATCCAGTAGGGGCGCGTGGCCTGCACCGACTCGATCCACGGCGCGCCATCCGCCCACAGCCGGCCCTGCACCAGCCCCGCGATGGTGAGGTCCACGAACATGATCACCATGCCGGCCGTCATCAGCCAGAACGCCCAGGTGATGGCGCGGGCGTTGTAGCGGGCCCACGCGATGCGCTGCCACGCGTGCACGAGGCCGCCGGCCGCGGCAAAGCTCGCGAAGCCGAGCATGGCCAGGTGCGAGTGGCCCACCACCCAGTCGGTGAAGTGCACCGCCTGGTTGACGGCCATCTGCGCCTGCGAAGCGCCCTGGACGCTGACGACCAGGTAGAAGAACGTGCTCATGCCCACGAAGCGGAGGCCGAGGTCCCGCGGGACGAACCCCGAGCCGCGCATCGAGAGGAACAGGTTCGTCACCACGATGAGCACGTCGACGCCGAGCAGCGCCGAGGCGGTGATCGCGCCAATCTGCGCGGCCATCGGGATGACCGAGAACACGTAGTGGTGCGTGCCGTTCAGCGGGTAGAGGAAGAACAGCAGCCAGAACCCGAGCATCGACAGGAAGTGGCTGTAGATGGGCCGGCGCGAGGCCGCGGGGATGACGAAGTAGATGATGGCCAGCGCCATCGGCGTGACGAACAGGCCCACGGCGTCGTGAATCCAGAGCCCACTGAAGGCCGCGCCGCTCGCGCCGGCCACGACCTCCGGCACGATGTTACCCATCGGGTAGGACAGCAGCGTGAACACCAGCCCGCCGAGGATGTACCAGCTGGAGACGTAGAGCGACTCCAGCCCGCGCGCGAAGAAGCACGGCACGAACTGCACCGCGGCGAGCAGGAGGGCCAGCACGACGAACACATCCACGACCAGGGGGAACTCGGCCCATTCGAGCGGCTGGCTGATGCCGGCGAGCACCAGCAGCCAGCCCGGGACCATCACCGCGAAGTTCCAGAGGCCGAAGATCCAGGCTCCGAGCGCGCGACTGGTGACCGGGCGCCCGGTGAGAATGGGGACGCCGTGATAGAGGAACGCGAGGAAGGCGTTGCCCAGCCAGCCGAGCATGATGCCCTGCGTGTGGGCATAGCGCAGTCGGCCCCAGCTGAGCCACGCGGTGTCGCGCCCCAGCTCGGGCCACAGCAGCTGGAGCGCGACGATGATGCCGAAGGTGGCCGAGACCAGCAGGGTGACGAGCGCGGCGATGCCGTGCGCGTGCACGAGCCTGGTCTCGACCAGGCGGGCGGGTTCCCCGGGAGACGAGCTCAACGGCCTACTTGTTGATGGGGATCATGATGTGCGCGCCGGGCGTGCCGGCGAGCATCAGCCACGGCTGCCCATGCCCTTCCAGCGCGTTCTCGCGCTGGCTCACGGTGGAGACGCCAATCGACTCCGACGTGGCGCCCGGCACCGACAGCACCCACAGCAGCTGGATCCGATCCCGCTTCCCGTACAGCCTGTAGGACATCACGCCGAACGGCGACTCTGGAATCGCGCCGTTCTTGGTCGCCTCGGCCATCGCGGTCTGGACGGCCTTGTCGTCCATCCCCTGGGCCCGCAGCTTCGCGGCGTAGTCGCGACGCTTGCCGGTCGCCGTGCTGTAGCACCAGGTGAACCCGTCCTCGCCGCGGGGCATGCACTCCACGTGGTTCGTGCCCGGCCTCAGCACCTTGCGCTCGCCCGTGGCCTTGTCGTACTCGTACACCGTGGCTCCGGCGCGCAGGTCCTCGGGGAGGGGCAGCGTCGCCTGTGTGATGCGATCCGGCGCCTCGTCCGTGATCTTCGAAACCTTCGGCTTCGGGTTAATCGGGATCATGATGTGCGCCCCGGGACCGCCCGGCTGCATCATCCACGGCAGGCCCTCGCCCTTGAGCGCGTTGTCGCGCTGCGGAGCCGTCGAGACCCCCACGCTTTCCGGCGTCCGGTTGGGCAGCGACATCACCCACAGCTTCTGGATGCGGTCGGTCTTGTCGTAGTTGCGGTACGACATCATCGCCGGCGGTGACGGCGGGATGGTCCCGGCCTTCACGGCGGCTGCCATCGCCTCGGCAATCTCCTTCTCCGACTTCTTCTGGGCCTGCAGCTTCGCCTCGAGATCGCGGCGTGGCGCGAACATCTTGTGGTAGCAGCGCTCGTGCCCGTCGGGCATCGTCGGCTGGCACTCGAGGAAGTTGGTGCCCTGCCGCAGCACCTTGCGCGCGCCGGTGGCGGGGTCGTAGGTGACGACCGTCGCGCCGGCGCGCAGGTCCTCGGGCAGGATCTGGACGGCCGCGGCAATCTGCTGGTCCACCGACGGCGTCTGTGCGGCGCCGACGAGCGGGGCGGCCAGCGCGAGGGCCGCCACGGCGCCGATGTACTTCTTCATCTCTACCTCCTGTAATCCCTCTTGCCTGTGGGGTTCACTGCCTGTTGTAGTGGATGCCGGCCGCCTGGGCCTGCTCGATGGCGATGACCATCGCAGGCACGATGGTGACGCCTGGCAGCAGGTTGGCCCGGAGTTCCTTGTCGATCCCGGCGGCCGTGCCCTTGCCCCGGGCCTCGAGCTCGAGCGTCCACGCGCCGAGCGCATTGGCGCACATCAGGAACTTCGTGCCCATCTTCTGCAGGCTCTCGATGCCCGCGCCCGTGATGATGTCGCCCAGCGGGCCGAGGTTGGGGATCTGGATGGCCTGAGCCAGCAAATGCCCGTCGGCTTTCGTGGGACGGTGGAAGACATTGCGCGTATACGGCTTGCCGCTCGCGTCCTTGAGCCCGTGATACTCCCCGAGCGCGTACTTGGCCCACATCGCGTCGTTGAACCCCAGCGCGATGCTCGATCCGGCGCCGATGCCATAGAACGTGCCCACGGCGCCCACCTGCCCCGCCCCCGTCTTGTAGGCCGCCGAGTAGGTGTTCAGGTAGTTGAGGACGTGTACCAGCCCCCAGCCGTTGTTGTGCCGGGGGAAATCGAACAGGCAGCGGTGCGTGCCCTTGACCTCGTTCATCCAGGCCTCGGAGGCCTGCAGGGCCGAGGCCTCGCGCGCACCCGCGCCCACGGCTGTGAACGCGGCCGCCGCGGCGGCTACCCGCGCGAGAAAACCACGACGAGGCGTTGGGTCGGTGAGATGCATGGGGACCTCCTGGGAAACGTTACGAGTGGACGGTATTCAGTCAGGGACGACCCACGAACGAGGCACAAGACCACAAGACCTCAAGACCCGCGCTATCCCACGTACAGATAGCTGTAGCCGCGCTCCTGGGCGTGAGCCACGGGGACGACCCCGGCGACACCCACGGTGATGTGGCTGTTGGGAATCATGTTCGCCGTCATCTCCTTCATCGTCGCGTCGGCATCGCCGCCCGTGCCCGCGATGCGCCGCGCGATGCCCTGGCTGGCCGAGCCGCACACGACGAAGTGCACGCCGCGCTTGGCGAGGCCGGAGAGCTGCTTGCGATCGCCGGTGTCGTACTGGTTGGCGGTGGGCGGCGAGGCGGCATCACGCCCACCCATGGACTTGCCGTACTTGGCCCAGATGGCATCGGCGTAGCCGTAGGCCGTGGCACCGTGCCTCAGGACCATGATGATGGCCAGGTCCGCCTCTTCGATACCGTAGCCCACCTTGTGGCCGGTGAAGAGGTTGCCGGCGAACCGGATGCCTTCCGGGATGCCCTCGACGGTCGTCACGTCCAGGATGACGCGGTGCTTGCCGGGCAGCGTGTCCATCCAGTCGTCCTGGGCGTGGCGGGTGGGCTGGAATGGGGCCGGCCCCGACTGGGCGCTGGCGCCCCGGGAACCCAGAGCCACGGCGGCAGCCGTCACGCCCAACCCCGCCATCATCTTGCGGCGACCCTTCACATCGTGCGACATCGAACAACCCCTCCAGGTAAGCGCGCCGGGCCCGAAGGGTCCCGATCCGCGGGTGCGGCCGATTATACGTGGCCTCGCGCTCCTGGAGCGATTCCGCGGGAACGATCAGGGCCCCGGCTGCAGCACGCCCTGGTAGGGCACGACGTAGCCGGAGCTGATGGTCACCTCGAAGGCCAAAGGCCGGTAGCCCGGCGCCCGGACCTCGATGCGGTGGACGCCCACCGCCAGGGTCAGCGGCTGCGCCTGTGGGCCGAAGTCGCCGGCCCGGCCCGCGTAGCCCCCGTCCACGTAGACTTCCGCATCCGCCGGCGTGATCTCCAGGCTGACCCCGCCGTATGCCTGCGTGCCGGGACTGACCGAAACCGAACCGGCCGGCGGCGCCTGGGGCGGGTAGCCGGCCGGCGGCTGCGGCACCGGGTACGGCGAGGGATACGGAACCGGGTACGGCGCTGGATACGGATATGGATACGGGGCGGGATAGCCCGCCGGATACGCGGGGTAGGCGTAGGGCGCCGCGTACGGGTATGGACCGGCGTACGCCCAGGCAGGGAACGGCACGGGGAAGCCCACATGGATGCCGAACCCGATGCTCAGACGCGGGCGGAACGTGTAATAGGGTCGTGGGAAGACCACGCGCGGTCCGCCCCATCTCGGCAGGGGGCCGCCCCGGCGGGGCAGCGGGCCGTAGTAGCGCGGCGCCGGTCCGTAGGAGCGCTGAACCGGATACCCGCCGCGGTAGACGGGCGGCGGTGCGTACGGGCCGCCGCGCGGCGCTCGTTCGGCGCGTCGCTCGCCGCCCCCGCGGCCGCGACCCTGGTCGGCACTGGCGGGCAGCGCCGTCGCGCCCAGCGCCGTGACGACGCCGAGAGTAATGAGAGTCCTGGCGAGGAACATGGTGCTCTCCCGATTGACGCCAGGCAGGCATCCCAAGGATAGCGCACCTCTGGCTCGCCGGCGCGCGGTCTCACCGCTGGCGTGCCGCCAGCTTTCCCCGATCGACCTTTCCAAGGTGCGTGCGGGGAAGCGATTCGAGAAAGACCACCTCGCGCGGGTACTTGTAGGGCTCCAGGCGGCCCTTCGCGAAGGCCTGCAGCTCTCCGGCCAGCTCGGGCGTGGGTGCGTCCGCCACGACGAACGCGAAGGGTTTGGCCAGCCCCGCCGCATCGGTCACCCCGACGACGGCCACCTCGCGCACGCGCGGATGCTGCAGCAGGCAGTTCTCGAGCTCGCCGGGCGCCAGCCACCTGCCGCTCACCTTGAGCATGTCGTCCGAGCGGCCGCAATAGACGAAGGTGCCGTCTGCGTTCCTCCGGAGCATGTCGCCCGAGACGTACCACTCTCCGCGGAAGGCGCGCATGGTGTGGTCCATGCGCTGCCAGTAGCCAATCGCCCGCGACTGGCCCTTCACCCACAGCGCCCCGACCTCGCCGTCGGGCACCTCGCGGCCGTCCGCGTCGCCAAGCTTCACCTCGAAGCCGGGCACGACCGTGCCCAGTGTCCCCGGGACGACGGCGCCGGGCCGGTTGCTGATGAAGATGTGCCACATCTCCGCGGTGCCCAGCCCGTCGAGCAGCTCCACGCCGAAGCGTTCCATCCAGCGCGCGTGCAGCTCCGCGGGCAGCGCCTCTCCCGCCGACGTGGCCAGCCGCAGGCACGACAGATCCTGGGACGCCGCGTCGGGGTGCGCCACCATCTGCTGCACCAGCGTCGGCACGTTGACGAGAACCGTCGGGCGATGGCGACGGATTTGCGCGAAGATCTCGTCCGCCGTGCTGCGCTCGGGGAAGAGGACGCACGAGGCGCCGACCGAGAACGGGAAGAACACGTTCGATCCCATCGCATATCCGAAGAAGAGCTTCGGCACCGCCAGGGTGATGTCGTCGGGTCCGAGCTGCAGCACGCCCTTGCCGTAGAGCTCCGTGGTGTTGGCATAGGAGCGATGGCTCTGCACGACGGCCTTCGGCCGGCCCGTGGTGCCCCCGCTGAACAGCCAGATGGCCGCATCGTCGCGGTGCGAGTCGAAAGGCTGATAGTCGGGGGGCAGAGCCTCCAGCCGCTCAGCGAAGGCTGCGTCGGCGACGAGCAGGCGTGGCCGTGACGGCAGGTCGCGCGTCGCGGCGGCGAACGCGGCTTCGTGCGCGGCGTCCACGAATGCGGCGCGGGCGCGCGTGTACTCGAAGAAGTAGCGAGTGGCGTCGGCCGGCAGGTCCGGGTTGATCATCACCGCCACGGCGCCTCGGCGTACGATGCCGAGAAGGGCGGCGACGAAGAGCGGGCCGTCGGGCAGGGCGATGATGACACGCTCTTCGGGCCGCACGTCGACGCCTTCGAGTGCGTGCGCGACCCGGGCGGCCAGGCGAGCCACCTCCTCGTAGGTGAGCATGGAATCGGAGGTGCGGATCGCAACGCGGTCGCCCAGCCCATCCGACAACCGGGCATCCAGGAGGTAGGCGGCGAGGTTGAATCGCTCGGGCGGCTCGTACGGCATGGCGGCGGTGCTATCTTATGCGGCAACCGTTCGATGCCGGTTCACGAGCTGCAGGCCCTGGTGTGGCCAGACGTCGAGGCGCTGCCGGCGGATCGCTCGGTGGCCATTCTGCCGACCGGCGCCATCGAGGCCCATGGCCCGCACCTGCCGCTCGGGACGGACATCGTGATTGCGGAAGCCATGGCCCGCGCGGGGGCGGCGCGGCTCTCGGCGCGCGGCGTGCACGTGCTGCTGCTGCCCGCGCTCGCGTATGCACCGGCGCCGTTTGCGGCCGGCTTCGCCGGCACCATCGACGCGCCGTCGTCGGCGACCACGGCGATGGTGGTGGCGATCACCAGGAGCCTCGCGGCGCACGGCGTGCGGGTGACGGCCCTGGCGAATGCCCATCACGATCCCGCGCACGTGATGGCCCTTCGCGCCGCGGTGGACGAGATCGAACGCGACGAGAGCTCGGCACTCGTGTTCGCCGACCTGACGCGGCGGCGATGGGCGGAACGGTTGACGGACGAGTTCCGGAGCGGCGCGTGCCACGCGGGCCGGTACGAGGGCTCCATCGTGCTGGCCGAGCAGCCCGGGCAGGTGAAGCAGGGGGTCATGCAGCAGTTGCCACCGAACGATCACTCGCTCGTGGAGGCCATCCGCAGCGGCGTGCGCACCTTTGCCGAGGCAGGAGGGCGGCAGGCCTACTTCGGCGCGCCGGCCGAAGCCACCGCGGCCGAGGGGCGCAGCATCGTCGAGACGCTGGGCGCCATCCTGGATGAGGCGATTCGGGAGCGCCTGGGGCTGTGAGCAATCTGGCCGGCAGGCGCGCGGTCGTGACCGGCGGGGGCCGGGGTGCGGGCGAGGCCATCGCGCGGAGCCTGGCCGAGGCCGGAGCGGCGGTCCTCGTGGCCGCGCGTTCCGCCGGGCAGGTCGAGCGCGTGGCCCACGACATCCAACGCGCGGGCGGCCGTGCGTGGGCCGCCACCTGCGACGTGACGGACGAAGCGAGCGTGGCCCGGCTGGCGGACACGGCCGCGGGCGCGATGAGCGGCGTGGACATCCTCGTCAACAACGCCGGCATCGCGATGTCCGCTGCCGTGCACTCCACGACGCTGGAGGACTGGGAGCGCGTCTTCGCGGTGAACGTACGCGGCACGTTCCTCTGCACGCGCGCGTTCTTCCCGGGCATGGTCGCCCGAGGGTGGGGGCGCGTGGTGAACATCGCCTCCACCGCCGGCCTCCGCGGGGATCGCTACATCGCGGCGTACGCAGCCTCGAAGCACGCCGTGCTCGGCTTCACCCGCTCGGTCGCGGCCGAGGGCGCGCGCGCGGGCGTGACCGCCAACGCGGTATGCCCGGGCTATCTCGATACCAACATGACCCGACAGAGCGTGGCGCGCATCGTGGAGAAGACCGGCCGATCCGAGGCCGAGGCGCTGGAGGCGGTGCTGGCGGTCAACCCGCAGCGGCGCCTCATCGCCCCGTCGGAAGTGGCCGCCGTCGTGCGCCTGCTCTGCAGCGCCGAGGGCGCGAGCATCAACGGCGAGGCCATCACCATCGACGGCGGGGAGCTCAGGCGATGACGATCATCAATCCCGACGCGCTGGGCATACCGCGCGGGTGGTCCAATGGCATCCTGGCGCCGGCGGGAGGGCGCGTGCTCTTCGTCGCGGGGCAGACCGCCACCGACGCGGCCGGCCGCGTGGCCGACCGCGGGTTCGTGGCGCAATTCGAGACGGCGCTTGCCCGTGCGCTCGCCGTGCTGGCCGCCGCGGGCGGGCGCCCGGAGCACGTCGGCCGGATGACGGTGTACGTGACGGACATGGAGGCGTACCGATCCGCGCGCCCGCGCCTTGGCGAGGTGTGGCGGCGGCACATGGGCCGGTGGTACCCGGCGATGGCTCTGGTGGCAGTGTCGGCCCTCGTGGACCCGGACGCCGCTGTCGAGATCGAGATGACGGCGGTCGTGCCCGAGGCGCCGGAAGGAGGCGACAGATGATCGAGACCAAGGGCTTCCTGTCGTCCCACGACCACGACACCGGGGTCGTAACGCTCACCCTGAATCGGCCCGAGCGCCTGAACGCGCTCACCTTCGAGATCTACGACGAGCTCCGCCGCACGTTCGAGGCGCTCGACATCGAGCCCGGCGTGCGCGCCATTGTCCTCACGGGCGCGGGGAAGGCCTTCTGCTCCGGCGGCGACGTCCACGGCATCATCGGCGCGCTCGTCGGCCAGGACTACCGGAAGCTGCTGGACTTCACGCGCATGACCTGCGCGCTCATCCTCGCCATGCGCCGGTGCCGCCGCCCCATTGTCGCGGCGCTGAACGGCACGGTGGCCGGCGCCGGCGCCGTCATCGCCGCCGCGGCCGACATCCGGCTGGCCGATCCGTCGGCACGCATCGCCTTCCTGTTCGTGCGCGTGGGACTCTCCGGCGCGGACATGGGCGCGGCCTGGCTGCTGCCGCGCATCGTCGGCCACGGGCGTGCGAGCGAGCTGCTGATGACCGGCGACTTCATCGAGGCGGACGAAGCGCATCGCATCGGGCTGTACAACCGCGTCGTGGCCGAGGGTACGGTGGTGGCCGAGGCGCAGGCGCTGGCCGCGCGGCTCGCGGCCGGGCCGGCGTTCGCGATCGAGATCACCAAGGACGCGCTCAACCGGGAGGCCCACATGGACCTGCCGTCCGCGCTCGAGTCCGAGGCCCAGGTCCAGGCATCCCTGATGACGCATCTCGACTTCTACGAGGCCTACGAGGCCTTGCGAGCGAAGCGGCCGCCGAGGTTCGTGTGAACGCCGTCGCGGCGTTTCTCGAGCCGGCCCACGGCGACTTCTCCGAGACGGCGTCGGCGTGGGTCCGCGAGCACCTTCCCGCGGTCCCGGCCGCACACGGCGACGAGAGCGCCCGCCTCGAGGCGCGCGTTCTCTGCGGCCGCATGGGCGCGGCGGGGTTGTTCGCTCCAATTGCGGCGGGGGATCTGCGCTCGCTCTGCCTCCTGCGCGAGGCCATCGCCGGCGTCAGCCCGCTGGCCGACGCCGTCGTCGCGCTCCAGGCGCTGGCCGCGACGCCCGTGCTCATCGCCGGCACGGACCGCCAGAAGCAGGAATGGGTCTCCGCGCTGGTGAGCGGGCGCGCCGTCGGCGCGTTCGTCATGACCGAGCCGCAGGCGGGCTCGGACGTGGCGGCCATGCAGACGACCGCGACGCGAGATGGGGACGGCTGGGTCATCAACGGCGAGAAGCACCTCATCTCGAACGCCGGCATTGCCGACCTGCACGTCGTGTTCGCGGTGACGTCGCCTGGGAAGGGCAGCCGCGGGATCACGGCGTTTCTCGTCCCGGCCGGGACGCCGGGCCTGAACTTCGACGCCCCCCAGGTGATGGCCGCGCCGCATCCCCTGGGCCGCATCGTGCTGAACGGCTGCCGCCTGCCGGCCGATGCCGTGCTCGGTGACGTGGACGGAGGCTTCAAGCTGGGCATGATGACGCTGGATCGCATCCGGCCGAGCGTGGGCGCCGCGGCCTGTGGCATGGCCGCGACGGCGCTTGCCGACGCCCTGTCGCACGCGCGGACGCGCCGGCAGTTCGGGCAGGCGCTCGGCGAGTTGCAGCTGGTACGTGCCCGGATCGGCGAGATGGCCACGGACCTGGACGCGGCGCGCCTGCTCGTGTACCGGGCGGCCTGGGAGAAGGATCGTGGCGCCGACCGCATCACGGTGCCGGCCGCGATGGCCAAGAGCTTCGCCACCGAGGCGGCCCAGCGCATCGTGGATGCCGCCGTGCAAATCACCGGCGGGCTCGGCGTGCTGGTCGGGACACGTGTCGAGTACCTGTATCGCGCCGTCCGCGCGCTTCGCATCTACGAAGGCGCCACGGACGTGCAGCGCCTCGTGATTGGCGCCGCCCTGCTGGCGGAGCCGCCCGCGCCGGCGCCGTCCCCGTCCCAGACATGAGCCGGCCCCTGCGTATTGCGTGCATCGGAGGCGGGCCCGCCGGGCTCTACTTCGCCCTGCTGATGAAGCGGGCGGACCCGCGCCACCAGATCCGGCTGTTCGAGCGCAATCGTCCGGACGACACGTTCGGCTTCGGCGTCGTCTTCTCCGACGCGACGATGGCTGGTGTGGCAGAGGCGGACGCCGAGGTGTTCCAGGCGATCTCGGATCACCTGGTGCACTGGGACGACATCGAAATCCACTGCCCGCTGGCCGGCGGATCGAGCGAGGTCATCACCTCGACCGGCCACGGCTTCTCCGGCATGAGCCGCCACACGCTCCTGCGGGTGCTCCAGGACCTGGCCCGTGACGCCGGCGTCCATGTGGACTTCGAGTGCGAGGTGCACGATCCCGAGGAGCTGGCCGGCGCCGATCTGATCATCGGCGCCGACGGCGTCAACAGCGGCGTCCGCGCGCGCCTGGGCGACGCCGTGCGCACCGAGATCGACGTGCGGCCCAACCGCTTCGTCTGGCTCGGCACGACGAAGCCCTTCCCGGCCTTCACGTTCTATTTCCGAGAGAACGAGCACGGCCTCTGGCGCGTGCACGCCTATCAGTACGCGCCTGAGCGCTCCACCTTCATCGTCGAATGCCGTGACGAGACATGGCGCGCCGCCGGGCTGGACCGGGCGTCGGAGGAGGAGAGCGCGCGGTTCCTGGAGGCGCTGTTCGCGGAGGAGCTGGCCGGGCATCGGCTGGTGACCAACCGCAGCATGTGGCGGCAGTTCCCGACGGTTCGGGTCACTCCGTGGTCGCGCGGCAATGTCGTCCTGCTCGGCGATGCCGCGCACACCGCGCACTTCTCCGTGGGCTCCGGCACCCGCCTGGCCATGGAAGACGCCGCGGCCCTTCGCGACGCGGTGGTGGCCGCGACCGCCGGGGACCCCGACATCCCGGCCGCGCTCACGCGCGCGCTCGCGACCTACGAGGCCGGCCGCCGGACGCAGGTGGAGAGCCTCCAGCGCGCGGCCCAGGCCTCGCTCGAGTGGTTCGAGGCGACCGAGCGCTACGCGCGCGAGGCGCCCGTCCCGTTTGCCTTCTCGCTGCTCACCCGGTCGCTGCGCATCACGCACGAGGACCTGCGGAAGCGCGATCCCGCGTTCCTGTCGCGCGTGGACGACTGGGTGGCGGAGCGTGCGCGGGATCAGGTCGGCGAGCGAGCGCCCGCGATCGTCGGCCCGTCGCCGCCGCCGATGTTCACGCCGTTTCGCCTGAGGGATCTCGTCATTCCCAACCGGGTGGTCGTATCGCCGATGTGCCAGTACGTGGCGGACGACGGCCTGGTGGGAGATTGGCACGTGGTCCACCTGGGCAGCCGCGCCATCGGCGGGGCAGGGCTGGTGATGGCCGAGATGACGGACGTGTCGCGCGAGGCTCGCATCTCGGTGGGCTGCGCGGGGCTCTACAGTCCCGCGCACGCGGTGGCCTGGAAGCGGGTCGTGGACTTCGTGCACCATGAGACGCCTGCCCGCATCGGCATTCAGCTCGGCCATGCGGGGCGCAAGGCGGCCACGAAGAAGCTGTGGGAAGGCGACAACGAGCCGCTCGAGTCAGGCGCGTGGCCCGTGCTCTCGGCCTCGTCGCTGCCGTACTTCCCCGACCGGTCGCAGACGCCCATCGAGATGACGCGCGCGCACATGGACGAGGCGCGCGACGAGTACGTCAACGCGACGCGCCTGGCGCTCGAGGCGGGGTTCGACCTCCTCGAGATCCACATGGCGCACGGCTACCTGCTGGCCTCGTTCATCTCGCCGCTGACGAACCGGCGGGCCGACGAGTACGGCGGGTCGCTCGAGAACCGCATGCGGTTCCCCCTGGAGATCTTCGACGCGTGCCGTGCCGCGTGGCCGGCGGAGCGGCCGATGAGCGCCCGCGTGAGCGCCGTGGACTGGATGCCGGGCGGCATGGAGCCGGACGACGCCGTGGAGGTGGCGCGGATGCTGAAGGCCCACGGGTGCGACATCGTGGACGTGTCGGCGGGGCAGACCGTGCCGGATCAGCGGCCCGTGTACGGGCGCCTGTTCCAGACGCCGTTCGCGGATCGCATCCGCCACGAGGTGGACATCGCCACGATGGCCGTCGGGAACATCTCGTCGTACATGGACGTGAACACGATCATCGCGGCGGGCCGGGCCGACCTCTGTCTGCTGGCGCGCGCGCACCTGTTCGATCCGTACTGGACCCGCCACGCCGCCTACATGCTCGGCTACGCGCTCCCGTGGCCGGATCCGTACAAGTCGGTCGAGCGCTATGCGCCGCGCTTCGAGTTCCACTTCGGCGGGGGGTGATCCCCGACTTGCTCCTGTACCACCCGAGGCGACACGTTGAGCCGACGAGCCGGCCTGGTTTCACCCAGGCGGCCTCGTTCGCGTGAGCTCGATCGGGCGGCGCAGGACGCCGTCGCATTCATACGCGTCCACCGTCCCGGACAACCGGTCTGGTTCAGTGAGCTCGACGGAAACATAGAAGCCGCCGGCGGGCACCAGGGAAGGCGGAGGCGACGGGCAGCCGGCGGAAGTCCCGGGAACCAGTTGCAGTCCGATCTGCCCGTCCGGAAACCGGGTTCCGACGATCCGTCCGGACCGCCGCGTTTCCCGGGGGGAAGTCCATTGCCATGATCCAGACAACATGACCGGCACTCCGGCGCTGAACACTGTGATCGACAAATCCCACGTGGCCGTGCCCTGATCCGTCCCGGTCCAGAGTCCCACCAGCGCAGTGACTGGAGAGGCGGGGTCAGGCTGCGTCGGCGAGCGATGCTCAGAGCATCCACCGAGTGCCGAAAAGATGAACGCCAGCAGCAGAATCCTGCGAGTCACTGCGACACCTCTCAACACTGGCCGCGGTCCTGTATCAAACACGTAGCTACGCATTCGGGTGTGCTGGCAACACTCGAACAAGAATGCGAGGCCGAACTTACAGCGTCTGACCCGGCGGATGCAACGACCAGAGCATGTCGGCGGTCGTCAGGGCGTGCCGCGCGCCGGGCGCCACGACCACGACGTCGCTTCTGCCTTCTGCCTTTTGCCTTCTGCCTTCGGACTTAGCGGGCTGCCGTCGGCCCCTCGTCTCCACCACGCCTGACCACAACACAGTAGGTGTTCCCGAACCACCGCTCGTGGTCCTGGACGAGGGTGAAGCCGGCCGCGGTGAACTCGGCGATCACGTCCCGGCGGGGGAGCGTGTCGCGCGGCGGACCGGTCGGGGCATCGGGGTGGAATTCGATGACAGCGACGAGCGCGCCCGGTTTCGTCACCCGTCGGAGGCTCTCCAGGAAGCCCGGACGTTCACGCTGCAGGTCGCTGTACACGCGGCGCAGCAGGACCGCATCACAGCACGCCAACGGCAGCCGGGGCAGATCGGGCGGCGTCCGCGTGATCACGGTGACGTTGTCGAGGCCCGAGTCGGCCACCGTGGCCATCAGCACGTGCGCGGGATCCGGCCCCACCGTGGCGAACGCCTGGCCGTCGGGCCCGACGCGGCGGGCCATGTCCACGGTCCAGCGGCCCGTGCCGGCGCGGATGTCGCCGACCGACTTGCCCGGGGCGAGCTCCAACACCTCGGCGATGCGTTCTGCCTCGCGCGAGAATCCGACGCCCGCATCGTAGCGCTCGAGCATCCAGCCCGCGGCCAGCCCTGAAGAGAACATCACCGCGAGGCCGGTCGCGACCAGCAGGGCCGCGCGTCGATCGAGACGAAGCGAGCGGACGGCCGGTGGCGTCATGGCTTCGCCTCCACCGGCGTGGGCCTGAACACCGGCTTGATGGCCAGGTTGCAGAAGAACCCGATGACCAGGAGCGCCGCCATGATGAACAGGGTGATGTCGTAGGCCTGCGCAGCGGTGACTCCACGCGCGATCTGCGCCTGCCGCAGGTAGTTCACCGCCACCGGCCCGCAGACGCCAGCCAGCGACAGGGCTGTCAGCACGCGGCCGTTGATGGCGCCCACGTGCGCCGGGCCGAACACCTCGGCGATGTACGGCGGCATCAGGGCGAAGCCGGCTCCGTACATCGAGAGGATCACCGCGAAGCAGGCGACGAACAGCATGAGGTTGCCCGTCGCGCCGGCAAAGGGCACCGCGGCGTACAGGATGGGGCCCGCCACGAAGAAGACCGCGAAGGTCCGCCTCCGGCCGATGCTGTCCGAGAGCCAGGCCCAGAGCAGCCGCCCCGACATGTTGAAGAAGCTGAGGATGGCCACGAACACCGCGGCCGCCGAGCCGCTGAAGTCGCTGAACACCTCCTGGATCATCGGGGCGGCCTGCCCCAGCACACCAAGCCCCGCGGTGACGTTCAGCAGGAGGACGAGCCAGAGCAGGTAGAACTCGCGCGTGCGGATGGCCGCCTCCACCGTGAGGCCGGTCGCCTCCGGCGCCTTCAGCGTGCCTGGCGCGTGGGCCCAGCCGGGCGGGCGCCATCCGGGCGCAGGCAGGCGGAACAGGAACGCGCCGATCAGCATCAGCACGAGATACACCGAGCCGAGGACGACGAACGACTCGGCCACGCCGACCGAGGTGTCGCTCGCGAAGTGGGCGATGAGCGCCTGCGACAGCGGCGCCGCGAGGATGGCGCCGCCGCCGAACCCCATGACCGCGAATCCGGTGGCCAGGCCCGGCCGGTCGGGAAACCACCGCAGGAGGATCGGGATGGGCGTGTTGAAGCCGATGCCGAGCCCGCAGCCGCCGATGACCCCATACCCGAGGTAGAGCAGCCAGATCTCGTGCCGCCACACGCCCAGCGCCGAGAGGAAGAAGCCGCCGCCGAAGCACACCGCCGCGACCACGCCGCTCGTGCGCGGGCCCACGCGGTCCTGCCATCGGCCCGCCACGCCGGCCGACAGGCCGAGGAAGATGTAGGCCAGCGTGAAGATCCAGCCGAGCGTGGTGAGCTTCCAGTCGTCGGAGGCTGGCGATGACACCCCGAGTACGCGCGTGAGGGGCAGGTTGAAGACGCTGAACGCGTAGGCCTGGCCGATGCTCAGGTTGATGCACAGCGCCGCCGGGATGTTCCACCAGCGGTTGAACGCCGGGCCGGCGACGATGCGGTCTTTGTGCAGGACGCCGGGCATGGCGCGACTCGGGCGCGATGTTACGCCGGAGTCGGTTCGGGCCATATGACGCCCATCATCCCGCCGCGAGCGGACCGTCGCGGCCTGGCCGGCGTTGCGCCTCGCAGCCGGGGACGGTACGATGCCCGGCGGAGGCTTCGCCAATGTTCGAGTCCAGCCTGCTCCTCAGGTCGCTCCGCGAGACGTGGAGCGCAGCCATTGCGCTGCTGCCCGACCTGGCCCTGGCCCTGCTCCTGCTCGTGGCCGGGTGGCTCGTCGCCAAGCTCGTGAGGCGCATGGTTGCACGTGCCCTGAGGGCGGCGCGCGTGGACGAACTGGCCGAGCGATCCGGCGTGGACGACTACCTCGTGCAGGGCGGCGTGCCCTTCACGCTCGTCACGCTGATTGCCGGCACGATCTACTGGCTGATCCTCGCCGGCGTGTTCGTCGCCCTGCTCGACGCGCTCGGTGTCCGCACCGCGGGCATCCTGGTCCAGCGCGTGGCCCAGTTCGTGCCGAACCTGGTGCTGGCCGTCGGGGTGCTGGTGTTCGGCTCGCTGCTGGCGCGGGTCGTCGGCGGTCTGGTCTACAGTTACCTGGCCAACATCGGCAGCGGCGTCGCCGAGCCGGTCGGGGCCCTGGCGCGCTGGGCCCTGCTCGTCTTCGTCGTTTTCATGGCGGCCGAGCAGCTGGCCATCCAGACCGCGGTCCTGGTGTCGGCCTTCCAGATCGCATTTGCCGCGGTGTGCCTGGCCGCCGCGCTCGCCTTCGGCCTGGGAGGCCGCGACTGGGCGGCGCAGGTCATCGCCCGCTACACACGGAGGTAGCCCCGGAGTGATCATCGACTGCCACACGCACGTGAACAACTACGAGGACGAGACCGTCGAGGCCTTGCCCTCATGCCTGGATCGGCTGCAGGCGACCATGCGGCGCAACCGGGTGGACGTCGCCCTGGTGCTCACCTCGTACAAGGTGGTGCCGGGCCGGCCCTCCGCGAGGGCCGTGGTCGAGGCCACCCGGCACCTTCCCAACATCCACGTCGTGGCGGGCATCTCGTGGAGCACGTTCTGCGACGCGGACGTCGCCGAGCTGCGCTCGCTGCTCGAGGCGGGCGCCATCAAGGGACTGAAGCTCTACCCGGGGTACGAGCCGTTCTACCCGGCGGACCCCAAGCTGGCGCCGGCGTACCACCTCGCTGAGGAGTTCGACGTCCCGGTGATGATCCACACGGGCGACACCTACGCGCCGACGGGGAAGGTCAAGTACGCCCACCCCCTGCACGTGGACGAGGTGGCCGTGGACTTCCCGAAGGTCAAGTTCCTGATCTGCCACCTCGGCAACCCGTGGTTCCGCGACTGCATGGAGGTGGTCTACAAGAACGACAACGTCTACACCGACATCTCCGGCCTGACGCTGGGCGAGTTCACCGACCGCTTCGAGGCCTACATGCGGCAGCAGCTGAAGGAGATGATCCTGTGGGGCGTGAACCCCAACAAGGTGCTGTACGGCACCGACTGGCCGCTGGCGACGATGGAGTCGTACCTGCAGTTCATGGACGAGCTGCGCCTCCCGGCGCGCGACAAGAACATGCTCTTCTACGAGAACGCCGCGGCGCTCTTCAAGCTGGACGTCAAGCCCGAGCCCCTGGGGTTGGGTTCGCTGCTGAGGGGCTTCTGAGAAGACGTGAGAAGTCAGAAGGCAGACCTTAGAAGTCGGAAGTGAGAAGCGGGCGGTGGAAGTCGGGGTCTTGACTTCTCACTTCTCACTTCAAGTTGTCCTCTCCTCCCCGCCGGCCTGGTAGTGAATCTGGTACAGGTCCCGCCGGCGGTCCTCCCACGTGAGCCCGGCCCCCTTGCGGCGCTGGCGCCGCAGCATCTCGAGGTCGACTTCGGCGAAGATTACCGTCTCGATGTTGGGCTGGCACTCCGCGGCGATGCCATCCCGGCTGAAGTAGAAGTCCGACGGCGCCATGATGGCCGACTGCGCGTAGTGGATGTCCGCGTGCTCCACTTCGGGGAGGTTGCCGATGCAGCCCGCGAGCACCAGGTAGACGGGGTTCTCGATGCATCGCGCCTGCGCGCAGTAGCGGACGCGCAGGTAGTCGTGCCGCTCGTCGGTGTTGATGGGCACGAAGAGGATCTTGGCGCCCTGGTCCACCGCCATGCGGCCCAGCTCCGGGAACTGCGCGTCGTGCCCCACCAGGATGGCAATCCGCCCACGGTCGGTTTCGATCGTGCCGAGGCGTTCCCCGGGCTGCACCCCCCACCACCGGCGCTCGGGCGGCGTGATGTGTAGCTTCCGCTGCTTGTTCACGGCGCCGTCCCTTCCGAAGAAGTACGCGGTGTTGTAGAGCGTCTCGCCATCCAGCTCGAAGAGGCTGCCCCCGACGATGTTGAGGTGGTACTTGATGGCGAGGCCGCTGAAGAGCTCCAGGTACTGCGGCGTGAATTCCGCCAGCTTGCGGGCCGACTGCCCCGGGCGATCGGCCCGGATCGTCGACAGCAGCTGCGTGGTGAAGAGCTCGGGGAACAGCAGGAAGTCGGCCCGGTAGTCCGAGGCGACGTCCACGAAGAACTCGCACTGCTTGGCGAACTCGTCGAAGCCGCCGATGCGCCGCATCTGGTACTGCACGGCGGAGAGGCGCACCGGGCTCGACGGCCGGAGCAGCTGGCGGCGGTGGGCGGGCACGTGCTCGTAGTTGGTCCACTCGAGGTACGTGGCGTAGCCGCGCGACTCGGCGTCGGCGGGGAAGTAGTTGGGGATGAGCCCCTTCAGCACGAAGCCGTTGGAGAGCTGCGGCGTGAGCACGGGGTCCACCAGCACCTTGTTGATGACCCGCTCCACGTACTCACTGGCCGTCATCTCGTCGGCATGCGCGCCGTAGCCCGGGATGCGGCCGCCGATCATGATGCCCAGCAGGTTGCGGTCCCGCGCGATCTGCTTTCGCGCGTTGTACAGGCGGCGCGACAGCTTCAGGCCGCGGAAGTCGGGGTCCACCATGATCTCCATCCCGTAGAGCGTGTCGCCCTGGGGATCGTGGTTGCGGATGAAGCCGTTGTCGGTGCTGGCCTTCCAGTCGTGCCAGTCGCTGTGCGTGGACGAGTCCACGATGAGGCTGCTGGACGATCCGACGATGCGGCCGTCCACCTCGATGACGACCTGTCCCTCGGGGAAGATGGCCAGCTGGCTGGCGATTTGCTCCCGTGCCCAGGGCTTCATGCCCGGAAAGCACTTCAGCTGCAACTCGACCAGCGCGTCGAAGTCGTCCATCGTGAGCGGGCGCAGGCGCACCCGGCCTTCGAACGGTTTCTTGTCGGGCTCGCTCATGAGGCAGCCATCATATGACGGGCGTCATGGTGCTGGCGACCGGGAGAGGCAGGATCAGGTGCGGCAGGTGCGAACGGGTGCGGGCGGGTGCGGCAGGTGCGAGCAGGTGCGGCAGGTGCGAACGGGTGCGGCAGGTGCGCCAGGTGCGGGCAGGTGCGACGGGTGCGGGCGGACTAGCCCGGCGTCGGTTCGGGCATAGAGGGCGAGGGCGAGCGAAGGCGAGTGCGAGGTGCGACAGGTGCCACGAGGGGAAGGCGGGCGGCTGGTCCGCGTGATGGCGGTGGTGGGGATGGCCTTCGGGGCTGTGTCCATCATCGCGGGCACGCGTGTCCTCGCCGGTGTCGATCAGCCCGACTACGTCGTCCTGCCATGGCTGGTGGCCTACAACGTGGCGGCCGGCGTGGCAGGCGTGGTGGTGGGAGCCGGCATCTGGCTGTGGCGGCGCTGGGGCGCGACCGGGGCCGCGATCCTGGCCGGCGCGCATGCCTCGATTCTCGGCGTGCTGGTGGGCATGCGCCTGGTGGGTGAGGCCGTGGCCACGGACAGCCTTGCGGCGATGCTGCTGCGCAGCGTCATCTGGCTGGCCATCGCGGGCGCGGCAAGACAGGTGGCCGGCGGGCGGACGGGTCGGCGCTGACCCGACCCGCGGCGTCACACATCGCACTTCCCACTTCGCACGCGCATTTCCCACTTCCCACTTCCCACGTCCCACGCCCCACGTCCCACGTCCCACGTCCCACTTCCCACTCCCCACTCCCACTTCTCACTTCCCACTTCTCACTTCCCACTTCTCACTTCTCCTGTGGCAGACTCTGCTGCCATGTTCGATTCCACGTTCCGAGCGGGCGCGACCGCCGCCGTGATCGCCACCCTGTGGGCGCTGGGCGTGGCGTTCGTCTCCGCGCAGGCGCCGACGCCCACGGTCCCGTCCCTTCTCATCAGGAACGTGACCTTGGTGGACGGCAACGGCGGCACGCCGCGTTCGGGCGTGAACGTCCTGCTGCGCGAGGGCCTCGTGGCATCGGTGACCTCGGCGGCCACCGAGGAGGCGGCACTCACGCTCGACGGCCGGGGCCTCTTTCTGCTGCCAGGGCTCACCGACGCTCACGTGCATCTCTCGGGCATGTCGTGGACCGAGCGAACTGCGCAGCTGAAACGCGTGCTGCAGGGCGGCGTCACGATGGTCTACGACGTGGCGAGCGATCTGCGCAACACGAGCGACTTGGCGCGCGCCGCCCTGGTCGGCGAGATCGAATCGCCCACCATCCTCTACGCCGCGCTCTTCGCCGGTCCGGCGTTCTTCACGGATCCGCGCGTGGTGGCGACCTCCCGCGGATACCGCCCGGGAGACGCGCCATGGAATCGGGAGATCGCACCCGGCACCGACCTGGTCCGTGCCGTGGCGGAGGCGCGAGGCGCCGGCGCCACGTCGATCAAGCTGTACGCCGCGCTCGACGCCGCCACGGTGCGGCGCATCGGCGAAGAGGCGACGCGGCAGGACGTCCGGCTGATCGCGCATTCCACGGTCTTCCCGGCGAGGCCGAGCGACCTGGTGGCGGCCGGCGTGAAGTACCTGGCCCACGCGGCGTACCTCGCCTGGGAGGGCTCACCGCCCACGCCAGACTTCCCGCGGCGGGCCCGGGGAGATTTTGCGGGCGTGCCGGCCGACGGTCCCGTGATGACGCGGCTGCTGCAATCGATGAAGGACAACGACGTTGCCCTCAACCCCACGCTGTGGATCTTTGCCGAGGGGCCGGGGAAGGACGACCTGGCCAGCCTGCGCACGCCATGGATGTTCGCCGTCACGAAACGCGCCCAGGAGATGGGCGTGACGCTCGCGGCCGGCGTGGACAGCCTGACCGCACCCGGCGATCCGCTCCCGATGATTCACAAGGAGCTCGAGGTGATGGTCGCCGGCGCCGGACTCACGCCGCTGCAAGTCATCACCGCCGCGACGCGCGGCGCCGCCCACGCGCTTGGCGTGGACGACCAGCGCGGCACGGTCGCGCCGGGCAAGGTGGCCGACCTGCTGTTGGTGGGCGCGGATCCGACAGTGAACATCCGTGCCACCCGGCTCATCCGCCACGTGATCAAGGCCGGCCGCATCGTCCACTCGGCGGCGCCGCGATGACCCGGCTCTTGAGGCGTGGGGCTTGGGGCGTGGGCCTTGGGGCGTGAGTCCCGTAACCTGAGAACCCGAGAACCTCAGAACCGCCACTCCCCAAGCCCCAAGCCCCAAGCCCCAAGCCCTCAAGCCCTCAAGACCTCAAGACCTCAAGCCCTCAAGCCCTCAAGCCCTCAAGACCTCAAGACCTCAAGCCCTCAAGCCCTCAAGACCCCCTTGCTGGCGCTCGCCTGCCCGATGAGGTAGCGTGGCAGCAGGAGGCCATCGACTGAGTCGCGTCACGGCTGTGCCGACCGCTCTCCTGGCGGTCGTCTTCGTGGTCCTTGCGTGGGTCGTGTCCGTTGAGGCCGGGGCCGCCAGGCCACGCACGCCCGCAGAGATCGAGACGAGGCGGGCAGAGGTTTCCGAGCGGCTGGCGCTCGTGGAGCACGAGTTGGCCGCCGTCATGACACTCCTCCAGTCGCTGCCGGCACGGCTCGAAGGGGCCGACGCCGCCGCGGCCGGCGCGCTCGAGGCACAACGACGAGCGCTGGAAGCGCGGCGGGCAGCCCTGGCCGCCGAGCGCGAGGCCCTCCAGGCCGAGCAGGCGGAGCTCGCGGCCCTCAGGACACGCACCAGCACCGGTCCGCTGCAGCCGTCGGATCCACAGGGACTGAGCCCGCTCGATCTGGGCGGGCAGTCTGGCCAGGTGAGCTCGGGACAGGCCTTCAATCCCTCCATCTCCGTCATCCCGGACGTCGTCTACTATTCGGACGACGTGGGTGGCGGCGCCTTCGAGATCGTGGAAGGGGCCGACGGGCTTGGCGGCGGCCACGAGCATGAAGGCCCGTCCGGCGGGCACGGTCACGGGACGCTCGACCGCGGCTTCAACTTGCGGGAGATGGAGCTAGCGTTCTCGGGGGCGGTGGATCCGTACTTCGACGTGTGGGCGACCGTGGCTCTCGGCCCGGACTCCATCGAGGCCGAGGAGGTCTACGTTCAGACCCGAAAGTTCGTCCCGGGCCTGCAGCTGCGCGTGGGCCGGTTCTTCAGCGGCGTGGGCCACGTCAACCGGCAGCACCCGCACCAGTGGGACTTCGTCGATCAGGCCCTTCCTCACCAGGCCCTGTTCGGCGGCACGCTCGCCGAGGCCGGGGTGCAGGTGACATGGCTGCCGAACGTGCCCGTCTACACGCTGCTGGGCTTCGAGGCCCTCCAGGGGGAGAACGAGCGGCTGTCGCACCAGTCGGGCGAGGAACACCCCGGCCTCTTCGAGGAGACGCCGGGCCCCCGCCTGTTCACGGGGTTCATGAAGGTCTCGCCGGACGTGGGCTACTCGCACGCGCTGCAGGGCGGCGTGTCGTTCGGCCGGAGCCGGAGCCACCAGGAACTGATCGACGATGGCCAGGGGCCCAGCCCTCAGGCCTTCGATGGCGCGGCCTGGTTCATCGGGACCGACTGGGTATGGCGGTACGATTCGGCACGGCCCTTCGGGCAGGGCGATCTGACGGTGCAGGGTGAATACGTCTACCGGAAGAAGGACCTGTCGCCGGTCACCTCGGGCGCGCCGGAGGCTGGCGGGCCGCGCGTCTCGGCGCAGGATGGGGTGTATGCGCAGGCCGTCTACGGCATCGCACCGCGATGGACGCTGGCCGGCCGGTTCGACGCGATAGGGCTCGTGAACCGGATCGAGGTTGGGGACGTGGCGGGCGAGTACGGCGCCTCCCACCGGTACTCGGCGGCGGTCGCGTTCAACCCGACGGAGTTCTCTCGCCTGCGCGTGCAGTACAACGCCGGACGATTCCAGCGCGAGGGAAGGGCCGTGTTCCACCAGGTGTTCGTGCAGTTTCAGATGAGCCTGGGCGTGCACGGCGCGCACCGGTTCTAGCAGCCGCGGCCACATTCACCACGGGCTGCGAGGCGGGGGTGGGGCGGATGATGCGATGGGCCTTCTTGATCACGGCGCTGCTTGCGGCGGTGCCCGCCGCGGCGGAGGTGCGGGTCGTGGCCACGACGTCGAGCATGGCGATGCTCGTGCGCGAGATCGGCGGGGCAGCCGTGAGCATCACGACCCTGGCGCCGCCCGACCGCGATCCGCACTACCTGCTCGCGCGGCCGAGCATGATGGTGGCGCTTCGCAGAGCCGACCTGCTCGTGGCCGTCGGCGCCGAGCTCGAGGTGGGCTGGCTGCCGGCCGCCGTCCAGGGGGCCTCGAACCCGAAGATCCTGCCTGGGCAATCCGGCTACTTCGAGGGCGCGACGCAGATCGAGCTCATCGAGACGGGGCAGGTGGCCGATCGCTCACGCGGCGACGTGCACCCGATGGGCAATCCGCACTACTACATGGACCCGGTGCGCATGGCCACGGTCGGTCGCGCGCTCGCGGCGCGGCTGGGCGCGCTCGATCCGTCGCGCAAGGACGAGTTCGCGGCGAGGGCCGCGGCCTTCACGAAGGCCGTGGACGAGCGGGCGGTCCGGTGGCGGCAGCAGGCGACTGGTGCGCCCGGTGTCGTCCTGTATCACAAGGACGCCAACTACCTCGCGTCGTTCCTCGGTATTCCCGTGCTCGGCTACATCGAGCCGCTCCCCGGCATTCCGCCGACGGCTTCGCACCTGCGCGACCTCGTCTCGCGGCTCTCCGGCACGAAAGGCGTCATCCTCTACAATACCTACCACCCTTCGGAGGGGCCCGCATTCCTCAGCCGTCAACTCGGGTGGAAGAGCCGTCAGCTGCAGCTCGAGGTACCGCTCGAGGCCACCGGCTCGACCTACCTGGATCACATCGACCAGTGGGTGCAGGCGTGCACGGGGGCGATGCCCTGACGCCGCCATCGGCAGCTCTCCTCGTCGTCGATGCTCTCGTCGCCGGCTATACCGAGCCGGTGGTCGGCCCGTTGTCCTTCGAGGTGCGCCGCGGCGAGATCGTCGGCCTGGCCGGCGCCAACGGATCGGGCAAGACCACCGTGCTCTCCGCCATCATCGGCACCGCGCGCATCTTTGGCGGCAGCATCACGTGTGATCGGTCGGCGGGGGTGTCCGTCCTGCGCCAGTTCCCCGTGCACTTGAGGGAGATGCCCATCACGGTGGCCGAGATGCTGACGGTGACCGGATCGCACACCGAGCGCGTGCCCGCGGTGTTTCAACCGCTCCTCGACCTTCGCGTGGATCGTCTGAGCGGCGGGCAGTTCCAGCTCCTCCAGGCCTGGGCCTGCCTCGGCTCGCCCTCCGCGCTCGTGTTGCTGGACGAGCCCACGAACAACATGGACCCGCAGGCCATCGACGGGCTCGGCGCGCTGCTGACCGAATCGCGCGACAGCGGCAAGGGGGTGCTCGTCATCAGCCACGAGGCGGCGCTGCTCGACAGGGTGTGCACGCGCGTGGTCGAGGTCGCCCGGTGATGCCCTGGATCCCGGCCGACCCGATCTTCCTGCTGCCCTTCCTCAACGGCCTGCTCCTGGCCATCGTCCTGCCGGCCGTGGGCGCGTACGCGCGGCTGCGCGGCGAGTGGCTCGCCTCGCTCGGCATCGGCCAGGTGGCTGCTGCCGGCGTCGTGCTGGCGGCATTCCTCGGCCTGCCTGCCGCCGTCGGGGCGCTGCTCGTGGCGGTGCTGGCGGCGCCGGCCAAGACCCTGCTCGGTCGCCACGACGGCGACGACACCTACGCCGTGATGCTGCTCGCGGGCTGGAGCGTCGCCCTGTTGCTGGCCGCCAACACTGCGCATGGCGAGGATCTGTCGCGCGCCCTCCTGCAGGGGCAGATCTACTTCACCGGGTCCTCGCACCTTGCCGGCATCGCGGCGGTGGCAGCGGCCGTGGCGGTGGTGTTGCCCGTGGTCTCGCCGCGCCTGCTGCTGGGGCGCTTCTTCCCCGAGCACTTCCTGGCCAACGGAGTGACGAACCCGCGGCACGAGTTGGCGTTCGACGTCATGGTGGCGGTCACGCTGGCGGTTGCGGCAACGGTCGTGGGGGTGTTTGGCGCGTTCGCGCTCGTGTTCGTGCCGCCGTGGGTCGCGTTCCGCTTCGCGGGCGGCTGGCGCCGCACGGTCGCGTGGTCCGCCGGGCTGGGCGCCGGTGCCTACCTGGTGTCCTTCGCGCTCGCGATCGCTCTCGACCAGCCGTACGGCCCGGTGCTCGTGGCGACGCTGCTGCTCGTGGCCACCGCGCGGGGCCTGCGCAGGGCTTGACGGGTGCGGGCGGGTGCGGGTGGGTGCGGGCGGGTGCGGGTGGGTGCGAACGGGTGCGGGCGGGTGCGGACAGGTTCGGGCGGGTGCGGACAGGTGCGGGCGGGTGCGGACAGGTGCGGGCGGGTGCGGACAGGTGCGGGCGGGTGCGGCCCGGAGCGCGCGGGAGCGGAC